>JANXEP010000005.1 GCA_025057795.1 Candidatus Bathyarchaeota archaeon
CAGCCTTATAGTGGAGCTTATGCATAGGCTGGGAAGCACCGAGGAAGATTTAAGGCGAAGACATGCAACAATAGAATAACTTTACATGCTGGAGAGTGTTGAAAATCCGGGCTAAATGGAAAAAGAAAAGGATGAGGCGCCTGAAGAAGAAGCGGGAGAAGCGGAAGGCACGTTACAAGTGATTCGCCCGTAAGTTCTGAACTTATGCTTTTGGGGTGTTTATCCCTATTTTATATAGTTTATCAATACTCGCGAGATTACAGAATCAATCCTGCAAAGGATGAGCTGGAGAGGCTGAATGAGATAAAAGCTCTCATCATTGAAGAAGTTGACATAAGCCTAAAGGACATTTAAAGCAAAGAAAAAGCTGAAAACTAAAAAAGATCTTAGAAATTTTACCTGCATCGAGGATATATAAGCAGACGGTGTGAACATTCCAATATACTGCGACGCAAAGTCTACGGATCCCTTCCAACAAATATATAGTGTTCGAAAGCGAAGAGGAACTATTTCATAATACGTTTGGCCTATATGACAGGCAAAACATATCAATAGCCTCTCCAATATTTGGATGCTTCTCTAACTGATGGCAGCCATGTACAATTAAAATAAGGCGATGAGATGACCCGAGGAAGACAACTTTCACTATTCGTCGTTTCTAATTGGATCCTCTCGCCATCCCGGGTCTAATAGCCTTTAACATGCTTTCTTTCTAAAAATGGCGGCTATGGTAACTAATTGAGAATCATGCTCAGTGCTTGTGGCTGGCGATATAGCTTGCGGAAAAAACCACCGTACTTAACGGTCTATCCATGTTCATAAAGCCTGAAATGAAAATCGTAAGTGTTGAAGATACTCCAGAACTAAATCTTCCCCATGAAAACTGGATACCGTCCGTGGTACGTCTCAGCTTCGGCCGTGAAGAGTCTGGCGCAGGAAGCATAACCCTCTTCGATTTACTTAAGGCAGCAGTTAGGCAGCGTCCCGACTATATCATAGTTGGCGAGGTTAGAGGCGAAGAAGCCTACACGCTATTTCAAGCAATGGCTACAGGTCACCTTGGAATGTGCACAATACACGCTGAGTCAGTGGAAGCCGTAATAAGCCGCCTAGAATCTGAGCCGATGAATATTCCTAGACCCCTCATAGCCATGACCAACGTTATAATGATAATGGCAAGAACTGAGGTTGCTGGGAAACCCGCTAGGAGGGCTGCAACAACAACCGAGATCGTTGGACTTGATCCTGTCTCAAAAAACATTATCACCAATGATGTTTTCCGATGGAAAGCTAGGGAAGATCAGTTCGAACATGTTGGGCAAAGCTACCTATTAGAGAAGCATATGAAGAAGACGGGGCTCAAGGAGGATGAGGTGAGAAATGAGCTTCAGCGTAGAAAAATAGTTCTCGAGTGGATGGTTAAAAAGGGCATTCGCAGATACTTGGATGTGGCCAGCGTCATCCGTGAGTATTATGCCAATCCCGATAGAGTTTTCCAGAGGGCGAGGATGGAGCTGTATTGAAGGAGAAAAAACTGGCAAAATCGAAATTCGATAAAAAGGATACGGAGCCTACAAAGGCCGGTCCGCAGAATATAGCCTACAGCCTAATTGGGCGGAGAATCAGCAGGCTTCTACCGCTTTTCCGCGATGTAGACGTGAACCTGCAGAAGGCAGGGCTTAAAATAGGCTTTAAGGTTTACGTTAGCCTAACAATTTTAACCACGGTTTTGGTTGCAGCCTCAACTTTCGTAGTTACTCCATTGTTGTTACTTTTCATGTTTAATTTTCCATTTGTTCCCTCGTTGCTGTTCGGATTCGGCGGAGGACTTTTCGCAACAGCCTTCACAATTTTCGGTTTCTATTTCTATCCCGTTTATCGGGCTGACAAACTTAAGAGAGATATTGAGGACGAGCTTGCCTTCACAACTGGATACATGTCCATACTTGCAAGCGCTGGTGTTCCACCGGAGAAAATTTTCTACTCCCTCTCAAACCTTCCAATACCGCTAAAAGTATCTGCCGAAGCCAGAAACATCATAAGGGACATAAGCCTTTTCGGACTAGACATAATCTCTGCGCTAGAACTTTCATCTAAAAGATCACCTTCAGAAAGGTTCCGCGAGATGCTTGAGGGCCTTATCGCCACAATACACTCTGGAAGTAGTCTTTCAGCTTACTTAAGGGAAAAGTCAAGGGAATACATGAAACTTAAAAAGATGTCTCTGCGCAAGTTCTCAGATACGCTTTCCATTCTTTCCGAATTCTATGTGGCTGTTCTTGTAAGCGCCCCGCTCCTGCTGATCGTAATGCTTGCCGTAATGGCCATGATGAGCGGCGGCACAATATGGATGCTAAGCCCAGAATTGCTGCTCAGCATATTAACCTATATTGGAATTCCAGTAGGTTCAATAATATTCCTCCTAATATTGGACGCTATTTCACCCAAATGGTAGGAAAAAGGTAAATGCCGAAGATAGAAAAACGGGTGAAACGGTTTGCATTCGCTTTGGCAGTTTTGTTAGCTGCCGCCATAATAGCCACAGGAGCCTATTTAGCATGGGGGACTTCAGCGTTCGATGAGTATGTCTTCTTCGCAATCACTGTTGCTTTCACTCCACCCACAATCACAAATTATCTGGATCACCGCTGGAGAAGATCAATAGACGAGCATCTTCCAGACATGTTCCGTAGCATTGTTCAGGCTCAGGAGACGGGAATGACCCTCCCAAGAGCTTTCGAAGAGGCTGCAAAGAGAGATTATGGCCCATTAACGGCTGAGCTGCGAAAGATTAACGTTCAAATATCTTGGGGAATGACGCTTGAGGAAGCGCTGCTAGCTTTCGCAAGGCGTGTAGATACACTTCTCGTGCGTAGGGTTGTCCCCCTAATAGTTGAAGCCAACCGTTCCGGAGGCTACGTGGAGAGGGTTTTCGAGCCTCTCGGCAAGTTTATTCAGTCAACGCTTATGCTTCAGAAGGAGCGTCGCAACAGAACAAGGCCATACATAGCCATAATCTACGTGGCTTTCTTTGTCTTCATATTCACCATAGTCATGCTCTTCAAATCCTTTTTTGTAGATATCGAAGGAGTTTCAATTCTCGGAGCCGCGGTTATGACGCCTGAAGAGATGAAGCGTCTGACGTTCCATATGACCGCGATACAGGCATTCTTCAGCGGGCTTGTGGCTGGAAAAATGGGTGAGGGCATCATAAGCGCCGGGCTGAAGCATAGCCTGGTACTAATGTTTTGCGGCTACCTAGCCATAAAGTTCTTCCTATAAATGGAGGGCATCCATGTGAAGCACACTTTAAGGGTTTACCGTGACAGGCGCGCCATAACCCCTGTGCTAAGCAATCTGTTGCTTATGGTTGTTGCCGTAGCCGCAATGTCAATCGCCGCGGCAGCCACATACATGATAACCATGAACCTGCGGGAAACCATGGGTGAACGCCTAATCATAGAAGATGTATGGTTCAAAAATGAGGCCGGCAATCCCGTAATATGCATATACATACGCAATACTGGAAAATCCACAATACAAATCTCAGACGTCTACATAAACAGCGCCCGCGTAAACCTTTCACCTCGAGCGCTCGAGCTGGATGATGGAGAACACGGGTGGCTGAACGTAACCTATCCATGGGAACCAGGGCGAGTTTATAAGATTGAAACGGTGACTAGGAGGGGGACGAAAGTTGGAGACTATTATAAGTCGCCGTAAAAACTTTATAGATGATAGGCGGGGCTTAAGCAACGCCATAGTGGTGCTTCTGAGCCTAATCCTAATCACCGTCATAGTTGCAAATGTGGTTATATGGAGCTATCAGATGAACCAGTTGGACTGGGGGAAAACGCAAGAAAACTTTAGAGTGCTTAATGTAGAACGTAACAATTCAGTGATAGGAGCTTGTGGTATACTTGTCTTGAATGGCAGTCAAATAAGCGGAACAATAAATGATACATGGGAAATTGATGATTCATACATGTCTTTCATGGAAAGAAAATTGAAAGGAGAAGGGGCAAGTGTCAGGTACTATTATCCAAGCAGTAACTCAACTCATGGCGGTACCCGGTATATTTCAGGTTCAATAGGGGACTTGTACGCTATTGGCGACGGAAATTATATGCGATTTCGAAGTTATGAATCTTACGATTATACTTATTCACAAATAACTTTTGTTTCCAGCGGAGCTGGAAGCGGCACTACCCAGGTACAATTAACTCCATCATATCCGCCAAATTTACTGGCAGGTGATTTAATTCTCCTTCAGATTGTCATCTGGGATAGTTCAATCAGCATTTCCGCGCCAAGTGGTTTTACGCATTTATACACAGATAAAAATGAGACGATTTCCTGGCAACAATTGATCTTTTATAAAAATGCAACGGGCTCCGAGAGTGGAACCGTCACTATAAATGTCGGAGGCAACGCTCTAAAAATGGCTAGAATGTATGCTTTTCGTAACGTTGATATATTATGCGAGGGTAAAAATTTCAAGAGTGGGCAAAGTACACGAGTTGATGCGCCATCAGTAACTACATTAGGGCCTAAACGTTTAGCTGTTGCGTTCGTCTCCATAAAAGATGATGTTGCTGTAGGTGATTTTACTGGTGAAACGGGAGGAAATTGGACTGAACAAACCGGAGAATACCGTTTTAAATCTGGAAATGACAGAGGTTGTTTGCAATTGCAAAGCGCCGCCTTAGAAAATATTGGGACGATAAGTGGTGGGTATCTTTACACAGGTACTCAAAAACCTCCTGCTTGGGGGGTTAGCGCTTTCGCATTAGTGCCTAAAAGAGTTTCAGCTTTAGTTCAGCTTGTAGAAGTCGTGTTTAATGGTACATGCGACAATTCGGGAGATCTGTCAAGCCTAAAGTGGACTGTGTGTAGCAAATCAAATATTACTACAGGAGTAACTGCAAAATTTCAGCTATATAACTACCGAGTGGGCGCATACTCCACATCTGGACAGGGCTATGGCGAACATATCGTGGGGGCAAAGGACGAGAATGTAAGTCTAAGCGTTACTATTAATCCCGCGTATTTCGTTGATGCCGAGACGGGTGAATGGAGCCTAAAAATGAGTGTATCAGCTTCAGCTGCGAAACATTTTGAATTTTGGGTAGATTATATTGAATTAAGGACTGAATTGCGGGGAACCGGTGAAACCTATGGTCTATCCTTAATTGGGAATTTTCCGCTGAACTTGACTGCGTATCCCCCCAGCGAAATATCCTCAATCGAGGTTCATCTTAGATTCAGAACAAGTGACGGAGGCGAATATTGGCTCTTGAAAACCTATGACTGGATAAATCAGAACTACGCTAATATAGGTAGTCTTTCTCCAGCATTATCTTTCAGGTACTACGTTCTAAATTTGGGAAATAACTGGCAAAACTATATTAACCCTGCTAATGGCACTATAAAGCTCCTTTTTTCTGACGAATTCCCAGAAATAACTCCCACCATAATTGACATAGACTTGTTCGCGGTCAAAGTAATTCTTAAACATGGCGCCATATTTACCGTCCAAAACAACTCTGCCTCAACAGTTTACATAGTGGCCGTGTGGGTAAACAATGCGACACATCATAATCGTTATGAAATTAGTCTTTTCGTAAACTCTGGGGAAACTTTCACTTATCCTGATAAGAGAATTAATTTGCCTGATGGCGACTATGTTGTCAAGATTGTTACTGAAAAAGGAAACATGGCCGTATTTATTAACGAATGATACTTTTGCTTTAGGGCACGGCTAATTTTTCTTTTAAAATCATTGTGATTTCCCTTGCATCTTTCGCTTCTATTATGTTGATTTTGTAGAGTTCCGCCATTTTTTTTCCATTTTCGTTCAATTTAGGAATAGCCACTAAATAGGCAATGTCAGGAGAGACGTCGAAAACCTTAGCGAACAAGGCGATTATAGGTTGCTCTGGCACTAACCCTTCTGGAGATGTTGCCACATCCATAACTATCAGGCACTTCTTCTCGGCACCGCCCATGGTGGCTACAAGGTCGAACATGTGGTTGGCGCCCGATCTGCCTCTCAAGAAGGCTGGTGCTTCAACTTCAAACCCGACTTCCTTCAGAAATTCCCTTATGGGAGCTACAAATATCCATCCTGCTTCTATTTCGCCTCTAATTTCCTCGTTCAAGCTGTAGGCGTAAACATCCTGAGCTTCACTGTCCTCAAAAGTGAATTTTGATTGGCAGTCTCTACAGAAGTGCCTTGGAACAGGTATGTCGAAGCTTTTGCCGCATTCCTTACATGTGCACCATATGCCTGCACGCCTGTAGTCCACGTCGAGATTTTTTAGCTCCGTTCGGCACTTTGGGCAAACCAACTTGTTTGCAGCTCTGAAGTTTTCCTCTACACCTATATATCCGCACTTCATATGCTCTATTAATGAGTCCTTCCTTATGTTGAATGATCTGCAGTATGGACAGCAGTAATGCGTAGAAACGTTGTGGGATCTGCAGCGTGGACAATATATAATCCTGTCATAAAGTCTCCTGTTTAGTATGCCTGCCTTGTAAAGACTATTCAAGAATTCCTCAAGGCTGGCTGCCCCTCCAAGGACCTCTTCCACAACCGGATACCTGTATCCCGTTTTAGGCTCGAAAATGGGTTGGAGTTCTCCTATTTCCCCGCTTATAAACTTACTTAGAAAAACAAGGTTCCTTCTATCCCTGTAGAGCTCTGCTCTCTCTGACTTGTCTGGTTTCCGCTGCATTCTTTTCCCGTGCCAGCATCACATATAGACAATGTCAACATCTTAATGAGGCTATAAACCTATTAATAAGTTTATATAAACATGAATATATATTAAGACGGAAAAGCTTAATCTCGCCTTGGAACTTTCTGTGGATGGTGTTTACTGTTGAGCCAAGGTTCAAAAAAGATTTTACGTTGCTCTAAATGCGGCTTCACATTTGATGTATCCTATGGTAGAGTGTTCGCCTGCTCGGGCTGTCCCTCAACAGTGCACTGCGGATATGCCAAATGCCCAAGATGCCGGCACGAATTCCCGATATAGCCCCTGCGCCCATTCTTGGTTTTGATGCAGTCAACAGCATCTCCTAAACAGAACTTCCACTGAAGCGTGGTTTTCATTGTTTATTCGCTATGCGAAAAAGTTATCGAAGCCTGAAAATAAAG
>JANXEP010000006.1 GCA_025057795.1 Candidatus Bathyarchaeota archaeon
CAGCCTTATAGTGGAGCTTATGCATAGGCTGGGAAGCACCGAGGAAGATTTAAGGCGAAGACATGCAACAATAGAATAACTTTACATGCTGGAGAGTGTTGAAAATCCGGGCTAAATGGAAAAAGAAAAGGATGAGGCGCCAGAAGAAGAAGCGGGAGAGGCGGAAGGCACGTTACAAGTGATTCCACCCGTAAGTTCTGAACTTATGCTTTTGGGGTAATTATCCCTATTTCATATAGTTTATTAATACTCGCGATATTATCTTCTTTTGAACACAAATAGCCAAGACCCTAAAAGTGAAAAAGATGGCTAAAAACCAGAAAAGCACAGAAGAAGTCAATGCAGGCGCTATAATCAACAGTAAGCCGCCAAAAAGGACAGCTATATTCAGGGAAGTATACCCCATAAATGAGCCCTACGTGTACGCGGCTATAGTGAAAGATCCTGAAACTCAGAAAATACTCTACGAGGTTATAGAACCAACCCTGCAAAAGGATGAGCTGGATAGGCTGAATGAGATAAAGGCTCTCCTCATGGAAGAAGTTGACATAAGCCTAAAGGATATTGAAAGCAAAGAAAAAGCCGAAAACTATCTGAGAAAGAAGACCTTGGAAATTTTGAAGAAGTATCATATCAAAATCCCACAGGAATCCATTGACAAGCTGCTCTACTATGTCTCAAGGGACTTTGTAGGTTATGGAAAAATCGACCCGCTTATGAAGGACCACTACATCGAGGATATATCAGCAGACGGCGTGAACATTCCAATATACGTGTGGCACAGAGTTTACGAATCCCTTCCAACAAACATATTGTTTGAAAGCGAAGAGGAACTGAACTCTTTCATAATACGTTTGGCCTACATGGCGGGCAAAAACATATCAATAGCCTCTCCAATATTGGATGCTTCTCTACCTGATGGCAGCCGTGTACAATTAACATACGGCAATGAGGTGACCCGAAGAGGGTCAACTTTCACTATTCGTCGTTTCCGGTTGGATCCTCTCACCATCTCGGACCTTATAGCCTTTAACACGCTTTCATCCGAAATGGCGGCCTATCTATGGTACCTAATAGAGAATCGTGCCTCAGTGCTTGTGGCTGGCGGTATAGCTTGCGGAAAAACCACCGTACTTAACTGTCTATCCATGTTCATAAAGCCTAAAATGAAAATGTGTTGAAGATACTCCAGAACTAGATCTTCCCCATGAAAACCGAATACCGTCCGTGGTATGTCTCAGCTTTGACCGTGAAGAGTCTGGCGCAGGAAGCATAACCCTCTTCGATTTACTTAAGGCAGTCGTTAGGCAGCATCCCGACTATATCGTAGTTGGCGAGGTTGGAGGCGAAGCCTAAACGCTATTTCAAGCCATTGTTAAAGGTCACCTTGGAATGTGCACAATGCATGCTGAGCCGGTGGAAGCCGTAATAAGCTGCCTAGAATCTGAGCCTAACAATTTTAACCACGGTTTTGGATTGGCATTATTTATGGATTAATAGTACGCTTTCCTGTTTAGTATGTCCGCCTTGTAAAGCCTATTCAAGAATTCCTCAGGGCTGGCTAACATCAAGGGCTTCTTACATACCGGATATAACCTATAGACAATGTCAACATCCTTAAATGAGGCTGTAAATCCATTAATGAGTTCATATAAACATGAATATATGTATTAAGACGAAAAAGCTTAATCTCGCCTTGGAACTTTCTGTGGATGGTGTTTATTGTTGAGCCAAGGTTCAAAAAAGATTTTACGTTGCTCTAAATGCGGCTTCACATTCGATGTATCCTATGGTAGAGTGTTCGCCTGTTCAGGCTGCCCCTCAACAGTACACTGCGGATATGCCAAATGCCCAAGATGCCTGCACGAATTCCCGATATAGCCCCTGCGCCCATTCTTGGTTTTGATGCAGTCAACAGCATCTCCTAAACAGAACTTCCACTGAAGCGTGGTTTTCATTGTTTATTCGCTATGCGAAAAAGTTATCGAAGCCTGAAAATAAAG
>JANXEP010000064.1 GCA_025057795.1 Candidatus Bathyarchaeota archaeon
GCAAGGTTTTTATAATAATCATAAGCTGTTCCATGGTGACACGATAAGTGAAACGGGAAATTAACGTTGAAACAGCAATTTTTTCCTTGAATAACCCATTCAATTCGCTTACATTTGTAGCATTTGCCTTCGTAGCTTTTCTTTTCATACGTGTTATTGCTGGTTAATTCTTTTTTGGTTAGCGTCCCCAATCTATGAAGTCAATTGCTAGAAAAATTTTCTCGCCAAAATGAAAAGCATGCATTTTGTCCGACGAAAATGAGGCAGCATAAGTTTGCTCTGTCGGTTACAGTTAAGATAAAAGCAACTATTTGTCTTCTAAACCGTTAATTGTCTTGTTTCTTGCAGCAGCTTGGGTAGAAAACGTCACCTCACTGAACTTCTCTGCTGCAGCTGGGGTATGTCAGCGCCTTTTGGTGTGTCCCCTGCTTCTCCTTTTCAAGAAGCTTTCCATCACTGAGGAAAAGGATTCTTCCTGCAAGTGAGGCTTTGCTGGTGTCATGAGTCACCATAACAATTGTTGTTCCCTGTTCAATGCTCAATTTACTTAGTAGCTTGACAATTTCATAACCCGTTTTTGAATCTAGGTTGCCGGTAGGCTCATCGGCAAGAATTATTGCGGGATTGTTGGCTAATGCACGTGCGATAGAAACCCTCTGCTGCTCCCCTGAACTTAGCCGGATGGGCCTATGTTTTTCTCTTTCCGACAGCCCAACAAGCTTTAGTAATTCACGGGCTTTTCTCCTTTTTTCTTCTTTCGACTTTCCAGTGCCTTCCATGGGAAGTTCAACATTTTCAATTGCGCTTAAGTACGGGAGCAGGTTGAAATTCTGGAAGACGAACCCTACTTTATGCCTCCTTATCTTGTATAGTTCTCCCTCAGGCACTTTTGTGACATCTACTCCGTCTAGGACAACTTTTCCAGAGGTTGGCCTATCAAGGCAGCCTAATATGTTTAACAATGTAGTTTTACCTGAACCTGACGGCCCCATTATTGAAACGAATTCGCCTTTTTTCACTTTGAGGTTTACATCTGAAAGAGCTTGAATCTGCCTTCCGCCCAGCTTGTAAACCTTGGTCAGTTTCCAGAACCAAGTCACTCATATCTTAGCGCCTCCATAGGGCTGGTTCTTGCCGCCTGCCACGCAGGGTATAAACTTCCCACTGCACCAAGCACCACTGCTAAGCCGAATACTAACAGAATAGTCGATAAGTCTGGCATGACTGTAACAGGCTGATATAAAGTTGTTCCAAAGTTTACAGTTTGTCTGGGAAACGCCTGCTGTGTTGCAGGGAACGGGTTAATTGCGGGAAGCAGAAGAGACGTCATTATGGGTGCTCCGATGATTCCTATGACAACGCCAACCGCCCCAGCCATTAGACTTATCAGTATGCCCTCAAGCATAAACTGGCTCATAACGTTCCAGTTGCTGAATCCTATAGCCTTAAGGATGCCTATCTCTCTTGTCCGTTCACGCACCGTATAAAGCATAGTAAACAAAACAATCAAGCTCGTGGCAACGATTACTATCAAAATTTCCTGAAAAGCAAGTGTTTGTATCTGACTAAGGGTAGATTCAGCATTTTCCAACGTGGTTTGATATATCTCTTTTGTGCGTTCAAGATTCTGTAGCCGGTCTTTGTAGGTGGTGACGTAAAGCTCGGAATATGCAGTCCTTATCACTTCAGCAATACCGTCAACATAGGAAGCGTCTCCTGCGTGCACGTTAAGCCTACTAGCCTTTCCCAAATTGCCAGATATCCTTTGGGCGTCTGAAATATTCATGTATACATTTCTCATCTGGGCGGCTAAAATGTTCATGTAATCTTGCCTTACTTCAACCGTTGGTTGGCCCGCCGGTTTATAGATCCCTACAACTGAAAAATATTCTCCATAAATCTCAATTCTGTCTCCAACAGCTACCCCGAGATAATCGGAAAGATTGGTGCTTATGATGAGAACTCCGCTATCGCCAGCGTAAAGATTTCTTCCCGCTATTATGTTTGTTGGCAGTATACTGTAACTGTCTATTAAAGAAGCGTTTAAAGGAACACCTATAATGGTATAAAGGGGCCTGGAAACCGTAAAGCTTCCGCGTGGAGTACTTATAGTTTCGTTGGTTGTATCCTCCGATGGCACTTCAATGAATGGAACAACATCCTTAACGCCATTGATGGAGTGAATTTCGTCGATAACAGTTTCATTAATGAAAGTCGCTCCTCGCTGTCCAGATCCATGCGGCAGCATGCCTGATGGCGAAGTAGGTCTGCCGGATGAAGCCCTGACCTCAATCAATGTTGCTGTCTTGTTAATTTGCTTTTCAATATCGCTTATTATCCTTGTTATAATCTTCACTTAGATTCTCTGTGGCTTTCTGATTTGCAATAACACCTGCTGGGATGGACACCATGATAGCTATAGAGAAACTTAACGCGACTATCACAAAAAACGTCCTCATTTTCCTCCTCGAAACATCCCTGATAGCTCTTGTAAAGGTTCCCAAATACTCACCATTCAATAGGCTCTAAGCTTTGAGCGGTATCATAGAGAATATTAAAGAATTTTTCAGAATTATACCAAAATTACGCCTTACTAAGCGGTTATCCACACAAAGTTGCATGATTAACCTAATCTGTAAACGCAAATGGGACTAAAGGAGCTGAAAAACGCTGGGCTTAGGCACCTCTCCGTTTACACATGTGTGGTGGAAGCTTGCTGTAGAGCCCCAACCGCAGAGGACAAGATGCTTTATCAAATTTTGATGCTTCTGGCAAGAATTTTGAAAATCGATTCGCCAGATGCCTTTCAAGAGTTCAGATGTCAATAATGGCTGTGGATCAAGACTTTAACATAGTGTACATTAACGAATTCGGGGCTAAGCTGCTTGGTTTAACCTCTAACCGGGCGATAGGACGTAAGTGCTATGATCTGCTTAAAACAACCGATTGTCTATCAGCCAAGTGCGCATGCGCCGTAGCCATGAAAACTGGAACTTCAACTTCCTCCGAAACCCTTGCAAATTTACGTGGCATGGAGGTTTATCTGCAATATGTCTCTTCACCGGTTTTTGATGATTATGGTAATGTGGCTGGGGCTGTAGCGTTTCTTATAGACGTTACAGGCTTTAAGGTTGCGATAGCCAAAAGTAAGCAGCAACTTCAGTACCTTCGGGCTATCCCAACACCAGTAATTGTGGTGGA
>JANXEP010000060.1 GCA_025057795.1 Candidatus Bathyarchaeota archaeon
CTCTTCAACAGTGTTTATGCCTACGCTTTTAAGCTGAGCTGCCCGTTTCTCACCTATACCCCTCACTTCAGTTAAATCCCTCACTATCGGCGCAGGCTTCTCAACAGTCTCTTGGATGGCGGGCGCTGGAGGCGATGCAGGCATTTCAACAGTCTCTTGGACGGGCGGCGTAGGTGGCGGGGGTGGGGTAACCTCAACCGTTGTTGGGGTTGGATGGGCCAAGGTTGTTACAGCTTCCAACTTTTTAGGTTTCGGCCTCTGATAGTATCCTAGCCCAAGGAAGAAAAGGCCTAAGACAACCGTTGAGACTACCCATACCTCTTTTGGTTCCGCTTGGTATGCAAGCGCCATGCCCGTCACTATGAAAAAGATTATGGCCACCCCATAAAGTATGTAGTCTGAACGCATACAGCCTTCTCCTAGCCATCTTATTTTAACGAGAACACCTTAAATAATTTTCTACATTTTCCACAATATTACCAAAATTTGTACGCTCTAAGGCGGAACGATAAAAGATTTTAAGGTTGGAGGTTGCAAGTAACTTCCATGTGCAAGATTGCGGTTATCGGAGTTGGCAATTTAGGCTCATGCATAGCCTACGAAATAGCCAATAGAGGCCTAGCCAAACAATTAATCCTCATAGATGTCATCAGGGATTTAGCCGAAGGAAACGCTGCGGACATAGCCCAAGCCATCGCCTTCAAAAGCAACGCCGAAGTTTCCGCCGGAGACTACAGCGACTTGAAGGATGCGGATGTAATTGTTGTGGCGGCGGGTAAGCCCAGAACTCCCGAAATGAAGTCTAGGCTTGAGCTTTTACAGGTGAACAGGAAGATAATAGTTGATGTAGCTCAAAATTTGAAGGCAGTGGAAAGCGAGCCGGTAATTATAACATTAACAAACCCTGTCGACGTCATGAACTATATCTTATGGAAGTGTTCCGGCTTCTCGCGTGAGAGGGTTATTGGAAGCGCGGGCATGCTTGACTCGGCAAGGTTTAGACATGTCCTCAGCAAAAAGCACGCTGTGCCAGTTTTGGATGTGGAAGCCTATGTTATTGGGGAACACGGAGACAACCAAGTTCCAGTTTTCAGTATGGCAAAGTTTAGGGGCAGAAAAGTGACGTTCACAGAAAAGGAGAAGGCTGAAATTATAGGGGATTTAAAAATGTCAGCTTTAAATGTCATTTCAAAGAAGGGCGCAACAATATACGCTCCGACAAACAACACAGTAAACATGGTTGAATCCATTGTCAAGGGCAAGGGGGAGCTCTGCGTATGCTCGGCTATTCTGGATGGGGAATATGGCTTAAAAGACCTAAGTATAGGCGTTCCAGCGATTTTGGGCAAAGAGGGCGTTAAAGAAATTTTAGAGTGGAATCTAAGCGAGAACGAGAAAAAAGTCTTCTATCGCGGAGCAGAAGAAATAAAGAAGGCGATAAACAGCATTCTTTAGCCCAAGTTTTAGGTACACGCGTGAGGGTTTCTCCATGGAAAGGGCGAACATAGTCATAATAGGCGCTGGAATAGTCGGTTTGGCCGTAGCCGCAAACCTTTCCGAAGAAAATGAAGGCGTCTATGTTTTAGAGAGAAACTCGAGGTTTGGACAGGAAACCAGCAGCCATAACAGTGGAGTAATCCATTCTGGAATCCATTATCCACCCGGCTCTCTCAAGGCTAGACTATGTGTTGAAGGCAATTCCATGATATACGAAATTTGCGAAAAATATAAAATTCCATGCAAAAAGTTGGGGAAGTTAACAGTAGCCGTTAAAGAGGAGGAAATAGCTGAACTGGAAAGGCTTATTCGCTGGGGGGAGGCAAACGGGGTAGAAGGACTAAAAATGTTAGATAGAGAGGATGTTAAGAAAATAGAGCCTCATGTTGAGGCTGAAAGGGCCATTTACACCCCTTCAACGGGCATAGTTGAACCTGACGAGTTAATGAGCTATTTTTACGCTAAAGCCTCGAAAAACGGTGCCGTTTTAGTTACAAAAACGGAGGTAACAAGCTTAAAGAAAACGATAGACGGCTACGAGGTTTCTGGAATAAGTTTTGGAGAAAAATTCACACTCAAAGCAAACAGCGTGATAAACTGTGCAGGCTTACACTCGGACAAGATTGCAGGCATGATTGGACTGGATGTGGATAAACTTGGTTACAGGCTGCACTATTGTAAGGGGGACTATTTTAGGGTTGTCGGCGCCCTTCCCGTCAAAATGCTGGTTTACCCTGTTCCGGAAGGGGGAGTGTTGGGAATTCATTTAACTCCCGATGTTGCAGGAACTATAAGACTTGGACCTAACGCCTACTACGTGGACCGCATCAGTTATAAGGTAACCTCACCTGAAAGGGAGTTTAGAGAAGGTGTGGCGAAATTTCTACCATGTATCCGCAAATGCCAACTAACGCCTGATTTTGCAGGGGTTAGACCTAAGCTCCAAGGTCCAGGAGAGGGGTTTAGGGATTTCGTTATAAGACATGAAGCGGACAGGGGCTTGTTTAACTTCATAAACCTGGTAGGCATAGAGTCGCCGGGCTTAACTGCAGCCCCAGCTATTGGCAAGTTTGTCTCTGAAATGTATAAAGAAGAGATTAAAAAGTGAGTTTTGAAGAATGCTTAACCTTTTAGATTCGAGGTCGGAACGTGCGAATTTTGTAATTCATATCTACCTTTCATAAGCCATATTAAATCAGATTAGCGAGTAAAGCAAACAAGCAAACACGGGCAAGAAAAATACAGTAAATGGTCTACACAGCGTCGGTGGGCTTAGTTTGCGGGTAATCCACAAAATAAGCCTCTTAAGCATAGTCATCTTGACGGCGTTTTACAGGGGGGCGTATTCTGGATTTTCCCCTCTTGCCCGCATACCAGTTCATTTCTTTCCAAATCCACAATAAAAGAGACCCGGGGGTAAAAGGTATGAACCTAAGAGTAGACGAGTTCAAAAGGGCTTTAATCGAGGCTGTAGATGAGGGCTTGCTTATACTTGGTGAAAGCGGGAGAGACGTAATTTATTATAACCTTCAACATTTTTTCGGTCTCAGAAAAGAGAATATTTCAGACAACCTTGAAATTTTTATGACATGCTTAAGAAAGATTTTCGGCTTGGGAGTTACGGTTATTGAAATTTCGATTTTGAAGGCTTTATACAGAAGACTCGGATTAGAATATGTGGAAAAGAAGGATTACACTTTCGCAGACTATCTAGAAGAGGCTAAAAATTTTGTTGAGGGAAGAAAAAGCGCCATACTAAAACTTGTTAGTGAGTAGGTCACTCTGGTTAGTATCGTCTCTCCCTATATCCGCCTCTTCTGTCTCTTCCCCCGAAGCTACTTCCACCTCTTCCTCTGAAGGGGCGCCTCTGTTGTTCATAAACTTTCGAGGAAAGATTATTTTCAGTGTTCACTTCGCCTGCCAGCGCCTCTTTTGCAACTTCCAGCGTGCCGTATCTCCCGATGTTTAGACGCATGCTTCCCTTG
>JANXEP010000062.1 GCA_025057795.1 Candidatus Bathyarchaeota archaeon
CTCTTCAACAGTGTTTATGCCTACGCTTTTAAGCTGAGCTGCCCGTTTCTCACCTATACCCCTCACTTCAGTTAAATCCCTCACTATCGGCGCAGGCTTCTCAACAGTCTCTTGGATGGCGGGCGCTGGAGGCGATGCAGGAATTTCAACAGTCTCTTGGACGGGCGGCGTAGGTGGCGGGGGTGGGGTAACCTCAACCGTTGTTGGGGTTGGAGGGGCCAAGGTTGTTACAGCTTCCAACTTTTTAGGTTTCGGCCTCTGATAATATCCTAGCCCAAGGAAGAAAAGGCCTAAGACAACCGTTGAGACTATCCATACCTCTTTGGGTTCCGCTTGGTATGCAAGCGCCATACCCGTCACTATGAAAAAGAGTATGGCCACCCCATAAAGTATATAATCTGAACGCATATAGCCTTCTCCTAGCCATCTTATTTTAATGATACACCTTAAATAATTTTCTACATTTTCCAAAATATTACCAAAATGTACGCTCTAAGGCGGAACGATAAAAGATTTTAAGGTTGGAGGTTGCAAGTAACTTCCATGTGCAAGATTGCGGTTGTCGGAGTTGGCAATTTAGGCTCATGCATAGCCTACGAAATAGCCAACAGAGGCCTAGCAAAACAATTAATCCTCATAGACGTCATCAGGGATTTAGCCGAAGGAAACGCTGCGGACATAGCCCAAGCCATCGCCTTCAAAAGCAACGCCGAAGTCTTCGCAGGAGACTACAGCGACTTGAAGGATGCGGATGTAGTTGTTGTGGCGGCGGGTAAGCCCAGAACTCCCGAAATGAAGTCTAGGCTTGAACTTTTACAGGTGAACAAGAAGATAATAGTTGATGTAGCTCAAAATTTGAAGGCAGTGGAAAGCGAGCCGGTGATTATAACATTAACGAACCCTGTTGACGTCATGAACTATATTTTATGGAAGTGTTCTGGCTTCTCGTGTGAGAGGGTTATTGGAAGCGCGGGTATGCTTGATTCGGCAAGGTTTAGACATGTCCTCAGCAAAAAGTACGCTGTGCCAGTTTTGGATGTGGAAGCCTACGTTATTGGGGAACACGGGGACAACCAAGTTCCAGTTTTCAGCATGGCAGAGATTAGGGGCAGAAAAGTGACGTTCACAGAAAAAGAGAAGGCTGAAATTATTGAGGGTTTGAGAATGTCAGCTTTGAAGGTCATTTCAAAGAAGGGTGCAACAATATACGCTCCGGCAAACAACACAGTAAACATGATTGAATCAATAGTTAAGAACAAAGGGGAACTCTGCATATGCTCAGCTATTCTGGATGGGGAGTACGGCTTAAAAGACCTAAGCATAGGCGTTCCAACGATTTTGGGCAGAGGGGGCGTTAAAGAAATTTTAGAGTGGAACCTAAGCGAGAACGAGAAAAAAGCCTTCTATCTCGGCGCAGAAGAAATAAAAAAGGCTATAAACAGCATCCTTTAGCCCAAGTTTGAGGTACACGCGTAAGGGTTCCCCCATGGAAAGGGCGAACATAGTCATAATAGGCGCCGGAATAGTTGGTTTGGCCGTAGCCGCAAACCTTTCCGAAGAAAATGAAGGCGTCTATGTTTTAGAGAGAAACTCAAGGTTTGGGCAGGAAACCAGCAGCCATAACAGTGGAGTAATCCACTCTGGAATTCATTATCCACCCGGCTCTCTTAAGGCTAGGCTATGTGTTGAAGGCAATTCCATGATATACAAAATTTGCGAAAAATATAAAATTCCATGCAAAAAGCTGGGAAAACTAACAGTAGCCGTCGAAGAGAGGGAAATAGCTGAACTTGAAAGGCTTATTCGCTGGGGGGAGGCAAACGGAGTAGAAGGACTGAAAATGTTAGATAGAGAGGATGTTAAGAAAATGGAGCCGCATGTCGAGGCTGAAAGGGCCATTTACACCCCTTCAACGGGCATAGTTGAACCTGACGATTTAATGAGCTATTTTTACGCTAAAGCCTCGAAAAACGGGGCTGTTTTAGTTACAAAAACGGAGGTGACAGGCTTGAAGAAAACGGAAGACGGCTACGAGGTTTCCGGAATAAGTTTTGGAGAAAAATTCACACTCAAAGCAAACAGCGTGATAAACTGTGCAGGCTTACACTCGGACAAGATTGCATGCATGGTTGAACTGGATGTGAATAAACTTGGTTACAGGCTGCACTATTGTAAGGGGGACTATTTTAGGGTTGCCGGCGCCCTTCCCGTCAAGATGCTGGTTTACCCTGTTCCGGAAGGGGGAGTGTTGGGAATTCATTTAACTCCCGATGTTGCAGGAACTATAAGACTTGGACCTAACGCCTACTACGTGGACCGCATCAGCTATGAGGTAACCTCACCTGAAAGGGAGTTTAGAGAAGGCGTGGCGAAATTTCTACCATGCATCCGCAACAGCCAACTAACGCCTGATTTTGCCGGGGTTAGACCTAAGCTTCAAGGTCCAGGAGAGGGCTTTAGGGATTTCGTCATAAGGCATGAAGCGGACAGGGGCTTGTTTAGCTTCATAAACTTGATAGGCATAGAGTCGCCGGGCTTAACTGCAGCCCCAGCTATTGGCAAGTTTGTCTCTGAAATGTATAAAGAAGAGATTAAAAAGTGAGTTTTGAAAAATGCTTCAACCTTTTAGGTTCGAAGTCGGAATGTGCGAATTTTGTAATCCATATCTGCCCTTCATAAGCCATATTAAACCAGCTTAGCGAGTAGAAGAAACACGGGCAAGAAAATACAGTAAATTGTCTACACAGCGCCGGTGGGCTTAGTTTGCGGATAATCCACAAAATAAGCCTCCTAAGCATAGTTATCTTTGCGGCGTTTTACACGCGGGCGTATTCTGGATTTTCCCTCTTGCCCGCATACCAGTTCACTTCTTTCCACATCCACACCAAAAGAGCCCCGAGGTAAAAGGTATGAGCCTAAAAGTAGACGAGTTCAAAAAGGCTTTAATCGAGGCTGTGGATGAGGGCTTGCGTATACTTGGCGAAAGCGGGAGAGACGTAATTTATTATAACCTTCAACATTTTTTCGGTCTCAGAAAAGAGAATATTCCAGACAACATTGAAATTTTTACGACATGCTTAAGAAAGATTTTCGGCTTGGGAGCTACGGTTATTGAAATTTCGATTTTGAAGGCTTTATACAGAAAACTTGGATTAGAATATGTGGAAAAGAAGGATTACACTTTCGCAGACTACTTGGAAGGGGCTAAAAATTTTGTTGAGGGAAGAAAAAGCGCCATACTAAAACTTGTTAGTGAGTAGGTCACTCTGGCTAGTATCGTCTCTCCCTATATCCGCCTCTTCTGTCTCTTCCCCCGAAGCTCCTTCCGCCTCTTCCTCTGAAGGGGCGCCTCTGTTGTTCATAAACTTTCGAGGAAAGATTATTTTCAGTGTTCACTTCGCCTGCCAGCGCCTCTTTTGCAACTTCCAGCGTGCCGTATCTCCCGATGTTTAGACGCATGCTTCCCTTG
>JANXEP010000029.1 GCA_025057795.1 Candidatus Bathyarchaeota archaeon
GGATGTGAAGTAACGCTCTAAATACTTGAAGCCGAACCTTGTAAGCCTATCTTTGAATCCGATGATAACAACGCCTATCTCTTTTCCTTCAACCACCAACTGTTCTAACAACCTTGATCTTACCTTGCCTATCCCACTTCCTAAGCGTATTTGGACGAACACCTAACCTTTCACATACCTCCTTAAATCTCAGCAACCTCTCTTCCATCAAAAAAGAAGTGTTACCCTTTAATGATTCAACAAAAGAAGAATAAACGCAAGATTTACTTACAAGTTTAAAATAACAGTATTATTGATGCGTCGTCCCAAAATAGTTCTGATATGTTCACTTCTCATCATAGCTGGGTTTGTATGGCTAATCATCTCTAACTACGGCTTTTTAGTGTGCAAGTTAATGCCGGATAGGGGAAAGCGGTTTAATTCTCTAGCCGAATTAGAAGCCTTTCTCAGGGATGACGACTTAAACGAACGTGAACCCTCTGCTGGCTATACATGCGCCGAGTTCGTAAGAGACTTCATTAGTAGGGCGCAGGCGAGAGGATACTGCGACTTAACTTTCTATTCGTTATCTGGGGAGAGCATGAAACGGTATAAAGAGGCTTTAGGCTCCATCAAAGTTGTTAAAGAAAACCCGGAAGGCACGGAGATACGCGATTATTCATACTTTATAACCTTTGAGGATGTGGGGCACGCTGTTGTAAAAACCACTGTTGGAGAAGTCGAGGTTATTATTGAACCGCAAATCGACGTAGTTCTGGCATTGGAAGACTTCTCCGTTCTTTTTGAAGGCGAAATCCTCTATGATTAGGCAGAGAATTGCTGAGCGCCTAAAAACACCCGTCCAACATGATTAGTGAAAACAAGCGTTAAAAGAATTTATGAAGGAAACGCCAAAATATGCAAAAGGAATGCCCCATGCCAGAAACAATAAGAAGCTTCATAGCCTTCGACATAGAAAACGCCCAAGTTCTGGAAAAGATAATGCATATTCAGAAAATTCTAGCTGGAACAGGGGCTGACTTGAAGCTTGTAGAACCAGAAAATATCCACATAACTCTGCGTTTTCTCGGAAACATCTCCCAAACCATGGTGGACAAAATCTACGAGGAGATGAGGAAAGTTAAATTCACAGCCTTTAACGTTAAAATTCAAGGGGTTGGAGCATTCCCAAACATACGCTATCCAAGGGTTTTGTGGGCGGGAATAACCCAAGGCGCCGACCAACTGCGATCCATCTTCAGCCAGCTGGAGCCAAACCTTCGCAGGCTTGGTTTCACCCCAGACCCTAAGGGCTTCAGCCCTCACTTGACCATTGCCCGTGTAAGGTCTGGAAGGAACAAGGCGGAACTTGCCAAGCGTTTAGAGGAAAACTTGAACTTCGAGTTTGGGGTGGTTAGGGCTGACTGTTTGAGGCTTAAGAAAAGTGACTTAAAACCTAAAGGCCCCACCTATTCAACGCTTAGAGAATTTTGTCCACAACCGTGAAAAGTGCTGATTATGCAGAGAAAAATAGAAGAAGTTTGCAAAACCGTTCTGGAAAAAGTTACACCCCCACAAGAGGAACGCGTGAAAATAGAGGCTTTGGCAAAAGATTTAGAGAAAAAAGTAGCCCAAGCCGCAGAGGAATCCAGCGTCAAAGCCTCTGTGCGTTTAGAAGGATCTGTTGCAAAAAACACGTGGCTGAGCGGAGAACCAGACATAGACATTTTCATGCGCCTACCCCCAAGCATACCCCGCAAATCCCTCGGAGAAGTTGCCCTAAAAATAGCCCGAAAAGCCACTGAAGGCGCACGTTACGTGGAAAGGTTCGCCGAACACCCTTATTTAGAGGCGTTTGTCAACGGCGTCCGAGTAAACATCGTGCCATGCTATGACGCAAAACCCGGGGAATGGTTAAGCGCCACAGATAGGACGCCATACCACACAGACTACGTGAAAAAACGTTTAGACCCGCATATGCATGGGGAAGTCCGTCTACTAAAGAAGTTTATGAAAGGGATAGACGTTTACGGCGCAGAAATAAAGGTTGGCGGCTTCAGCGGCTACCTATGCGAACTCCTAATACTCCACCATGGGTCTTTTCTGAACGCGTTGAGGGCTTTTGCACAGCCAAAACAACCAATGATTATAGATATAGAAAACCATTACAAAGGCAGAGGAGACGAGCTGCAACTGCTATTCAAGGAACCCCTAATAATAGTTGACCCAGTGGACAGAGGGAGAAACGCAGCCTCAGCAGTGCAGCCTCGAAAACTTTACACGTTGGTGGCGGCGGCAAGAGCCTTCTTAGAAAAGCCAAGCCTAAACTTCTTTTATCCCCCAGAGACAAAACCGTTAACAGCAGAAGCGTTAAAAGAGAACCTTCATAATCGGGGCTCAACCCTTGTCTTTGTGGTTTTCGGAGAAGTCAACGCAGTTCCAGACGTTTTGTGGGGGCAACTTTACAAGTCTCAACGTTCCCTTTCAAGGCTTCTTCAGCTAAACGACTTTAATCCGTTAAGAGCTGCTGCGTTGAGCAATGAAAAAGACTTAAACATGTTCGTGTTTGAACTTGAAAGCCGCTTCCTCCCGCCAGTAAAGAAGCATTTGGGGCCTCCTCTGGAAAAGGAAAGAGACTGCAGAAACTTCCTCGCAAAACACGTAAATAGTCAAGGCGTAGTTGCAGGCCCCTACATTGAAGGCGACAGGTGGATGGTGCTTCTTAAAAGGAAACATGTGGACGCCGTGGCTTTGCTGAAAGAAAGACTTGTGAACGGCGGGAGAAACGCTGGAATAGGCAAGGAAATCGCGCAGACGCTTAAAGGCGGATTCAAAATTTACGTGAACGAGGAAATAAGCGAAGTTTATGAGAAAAACGGTGATTTTGCAAAATTTTTAACGGATTTCCTTTCTGGAAAGCCTAAATGGCTAGAAAACGTTTAGACAATAAGCCATAATCAAAAACGCGCCGAGAATCCAGCAGTAAAAGGCGAAAACGTGAAACCTTCCTTTTTCAAGGGTTCTCCATAATAGTTTTAGGGCTAAATAACCAACAACCATGGCGGCAACCATCCCGGCAAAAGTCTCAAATAACCCTACGTTGGAAGCGGCCAATTCGTCAAAATGGGTGTGAAGGGTTAGCCCAAAAGCACCTATGATCGCCGGAACAGAGAGCAAAAAGGAAAACTTGAAGGCTTTATCCCTTTTAACCCCCAGCAGAAGCGCGGCGGCAATGGTTAACCCGCTCCTCGAAAGTCCTGGAATTACCGCTATCCCCTGAGCCGCGCCAATTAAAAAGGCAGTTTTAAGGTTTAAGTTGCCGTCAGCCCATTCCCTGGCTTTAACAGAATAAAGCACAAACCCGCAGGCGATGAGCGAAACGGCAACCGTTAAAACCTCTTGAAGGACGTTTTCAAGAAACATGCCGAAAGCCAGCCCAATCAAGGCTGTGGGGACAGAGCCAACAACTATTAGCGGTATAAGCCTGCCATAATCCGTTTTAAAATCCAGGCGCCTAAGGGCTGAAAAAACCTTTTTGACGTCGCTTCTGAAAAATGACAGAATGACGGCTAAAGTTCCAAGATGCAGGGCAACGTCAAAAAGCATGGGCACGTTTAAGCCAAAGATTTTTTCCGCGATTTTCAAGTGTCCCGTGCTGGATACGGGAAGCCACTCCGTTAACCCTTGAATAACGCCAAGAATAACTGTCTCAATCAACCGGTTCAAAGGGCACCGCCCGCATCCAACCCTATTTGCAATTGTTGGGCTTAAAGATGTTTCCTTATAAACTTTTAAAGCGACAGCTTCCGCTAAAAAGAATGGGAAGAAATAAAATAATGTGGGCTTTTACGAACAGCCTTAACTAGTAGCGCCTTCTTCTCTGGCTTCTCCGTTTCATCCAGCACTCTCGGCAGTAAACTGGTCTGCTTGGGTCTGGAACGAAGGGAACCTCGCATTCCTGACCACAATCAGAACAGACTGTCTTGTGCATTTCTCTATCAGCCATATACGCTATTCAACTCCTTCTACGGGTATATTTGTGCAAAATCCTTTTGCACGACCCGTTTTACTCTCTAACGTTGCTTATAAAAGTTTGCACAAAATCCATTTTTAATTTAAGGGCTTTTAGGAGAAACTAGATAGGCGAGTTTAGCCCAGCTTTTAAGCGCGGGACGGGTGTCAGCATGAGAATTCTCCTCGACGAAATGTATTCTGGATTGAAGGAATACTTTGAAATTTTGGGGTATGAAGCCTTGACGGTTCAGGAAGTCAACTTGAAAGGAGCTAGGGACAAGGATATAGTGGAGTATGCCAAAAACAACAATTTGCTTCTTGTCACCCAAGATCAAAAACAAGCCGAACTAGCAGAGCTTGTTGGAGTAAAATACGTGCTTATTTCCAACGCCATGATCGCAAAAATAGCAATTGCAAAAATAAAGGAGAAATATCCAAACTTAAGCCAACGTTTTCTGTCTTCTCGCTGATACGAGGCTTGAAACCCTAACGCCTATAAGGCGTATCTTTCTATTAAGCCCAAGATATTCTTGCAAAAGCTCCTTTGCTGTTTTCTTTAAATCCTCCAGCCTATTAGTTATGAAGGGCAGCGTTCTGCTATGAGTGTGCGTTTCAAAATTTTCATAGCGCACCTTAACAGTTACGGTTTTAAAGTAGAAGTTTTGCCTTAAAAGGTCGCCATGCACCTCTTCGGCAAGCTTATCTAAGGTTTCAAAGACCAAAGCAGAGTCGGCGGTATCTTTCTCGAAGGTTTTTTCGCGGCTTACGGATTTTATTTCGCTTCGCTCCGCCACATCGCTTCTGTCGACTCCATGGGCCATCAGATAAAGCTGTCTCCCCATAACCCCAAAGGTTTCAGCCAGCACTGTTGGATCGCGGCGGGCTAAATCCCCTATGGTTTTTATGCCCATAGCCCTCAGCTTCTGCTCCGTTTTTCTCCCAACCCATAGAAGTTTTCGAACTGGCAAGGGCGCGAGAAACCTTTCCACTTCTTCGGGTTTAACCGTGGTCAAACCGTCTGGTTTTTGGTGGTCGCTTGCAATTTTTGAGACAAGCTTGTTGGGGCCTATGCCTATGGAACACGTTAGCCCCTCTTTTTCGAAAATTTCCCTCTTTATCTGGCGGGCTAGAAGTTCCGCTTCCGTATAATCCTTGGCCCTTGAGGTTACATCCAAGAAGGCTTCGTCTATACCCCAACTCTCAAACTTGTCGGCGTATTTCCGTAAAATAGCCATTATCCTTTCAGAAACCCTCTCGTAAAGTTCAAAGTTTACGGGAAGATAAACGGCTTGGGGGCATAGCTTCCAAGCTTTTGATATGGGCATACCCGATCTGACGCCGAACTTTCGAGCTTCATAGTTGCATGTGCTTACTACGCCCCTGCCCTTCCCCTCTTTAGGGTCAGCGCCAACAATGACTGGTTTTCCCCTAAGTTCAGGGTGCTCCCTCTCCTCTATGGCCGTGAAAAAGTGGTCCATGTCCACGTGGAGGATTATGCGTTTTTTCTCGCCCATGAACCATTCTTCTCCAGAGGCTTCTCTAGACCATATTCTGCAAATTTGAATCTAGCACATTTCCATTAAGGTGCGCGCGGAAATAACTATGTGTTTAACTGTGCTAAGGATTTTTCGTTCACAACCCTTTTAATGCTTTCCTATGGGAATATGAAAAGGAAGGCGGGTTGTTATAGTGAAAGTGATGGAAGAGACTGTACAGGCAATCGCCGTTGAATTTGTCAAGAGAAGAAAGAACGCTAAAAAGGTTGAAATAGCCTCTGTCGAGCATAGGAACGGCTTTTGGGTGGTTAGGGGCACATGCCCCATAGACTTAGAAGGCCACCCTTGGGCGGAAAAGTTTGAATTAGTCATAGATAAAAAGGGAAAAATAAAGTTCGCAGACTTCTCGCTTTTATAAAACCGCCTACCTAAGCCTCCGACATACACCCTTGAGATTTGCTGAAACTCCTGCTTCTAGAGTTAATTGTTCCCGACATGCTGGAGAACGCGAACCGCTACTAAAGCCCCAAACCATGTTTTATCCTTTTAAATGCTTAAACGTTATATTTAATGGAATGATAATAGAAGTTTTGGGTGAGACCCTGTTCGAAAAAATCCTCGTTCCCCTGGACGGTTCAGAACATTCGTTCAAAGCCTTAGAAATTGCAGTTCAAATAGCTAAAAAATTCGGCGGCAAAATCACCCTAATTCACGTATATCAGGTAAGCGTTAGGCCCATGGTGATGCCGGAGCCGATAACCCTGACCCCTGGCATCCCAATAATATCGCCTGGCGAATACTCGAAGGTTGTTGAGGCTGCAAGGGATGCTGGCTCCAGAATTCTGGCTGAAGGCGAAAAAAAAGCTAAGGCTGAGGGGGTTGAGGTTGAAACCCTGCTTAGGGAAGGCCACACGGTTCATGAAATAGTTAGGGCTGCTGGAGAAGGCAAGTTTAACCTAATCATCATGGGCGCCAGGGGCATAAGCAGAATAAAGGAGATCATCCTTGGAAGCGTAAGCGACGGAGTGATAAGAAACGCTCCATGCCCGGTTCTAATCACAAAATAGCCTTTCCTTTCTCTACACCTTCGGTTCGATAGTTCTCTAAACATAAGCCTTAAAGGTCATGCCAAAAAGTTTATTTTATCCTCCCTAATCGAAAATCTCTCACCTGTCTGGAGGCAAGCCGACTTAGAGATGTTCGTGTCCGTGCCTAAGATGGATGGCGTACATGTGATGACTTCAGAGGGGGGTAACCCAATTGCTGAAGTCGTCACGTTCACTCACGCTTACGCTAGCTTTGAGTACTCTATACTCTTTAGGAGTCGGCTTGCTCGGTCCCATCTACCCCATATTTGTTGTTAACCGCTTCTCAGCCACGTTAATGGATTTAGGCCTTTTATACGCAATTTTCTGCCTAACAGCCGCCCTATTCAAAATAATTGCTGGAAAACTCGCCGACAAATATGGCAAGGAGCGAATCCTATTTGCAAGTGTTATGATGGGCGCCATGTGCTATTTGGGCTACATATACGTGCAAGACATAATCCAACTATACATAATCGAGTTTCTCTTCGGGGCATCCTACGCGCTGCAGCGACCAGCAATCCTAGCCATGATAGTTGAGCTGGGCGGAAAAAACGGAAAAAGCACAGTTCTAGGCATATTCGAATCCGTCTACGACCTCACGGAGGCGGCGGCCGCGCTACTATCCACGGTCATAGCTACAAAGATAGGCTTTGAAACGCTGTTCTTCATATGCTCGGGATGCCAAGCCACAACAGGCGTATTCATACTTAAATGTAAACGTTAAAGTTATTATTGGGAAAACGCGTTTAATGCCCTTGAAGGTGTAGCCCGGTGGTGTAGCGGCCAAGCATGGGGGCCTCTGGAGCCCCTGACGGGAGTTCGAATCTCCCCCGGGCTACCATAAAGTGAATGCATAATATCCTTGAGGATTTAGGCTTGCTAAATATCTGAATAAACAAGCCTAAATTTGCGGTCTTGTTTAAAACTTGAATCAGCTTGAAACTGGAATGGTTAAACAAAAAACTTAGAAAAAGGAAGGCGGATATGTTCCTCACTAAAATGTGTGAAATAAGGTATGTTTTATTTCATCCTTCTGTAGAGGAATGCTGCCGCGCCGAAAATTGCAACGAGAACTAAAGCGATCAAAGCAAATTGTGTTGACTCAAAACCTGCCTGCGGTCCGGGAGTGACAGTTGACTGGGGTGTCGGTGAAATAGCGGGCGAAAATGTTGGCGAGGGTGTTGGCAAAAGTGTGGGCGAAGGTGTTGGTGCTCCGCCTACTGGTATGTGATCAAAGTTTGATGGTATCATGGCGTACTCCATAGATTCCGCGTACAAGGAATAGGATCGAATGTATTTAGTAATCCACCATTCAGGAACCACCACAGTGTAATTGATTTTCTTATGCGCCCCGATTTCAGCTATGTACGACACTGTTGCGGCTATTATACGGTCAGCCTCATCATAGCAGGATACCGCTATTTTCACAGTGACGGCTTTACCGTCGCCAGTATTCTCAATTTCACCTCTTATGCATAGTTGCTTCTCTATACCGACCCACGTTTCGCTCGATAAGATTTTAAGCTTCTCAGGCTTGGGGTCTGCGGCCATATATTTAACTTTCAACTCATAATTGTGGACTTTGTCAGCAGCTGCAGTCTTTAATAATACCTCGAAGGGAGATTTTCTTCCCGGGGAAAGAACCTCCAAATATGGGTGGCCTATTTCCTCGCCGATTTTATTACCGTTTTCATCATAAAAGGTTGCCGTGATCATTACATGCGCCACTGCGGAGCTACCTCTATTTTCAATCTCGCCGAAAACAGCGTAATACCCCAACCCCATGTAATTTTTGCGACCATAATGGTTCGGAAGGATCATCACATCATCGGCTGAGGTTTCCTCTAAAAGGATGGTGGAAAGCATGACGCTTTCCAGAATGAGCGTTAACATTAAAACGCTTCTGGCACTCTTCAACTTTTCACGTCTCCACACAGCCTTTTCCACGCCCTTTAGGAATAGTTAATGTTCACATTAACTTAAAAATAATTCCCATGTTACAGAAGTCAACATTTTGACTTTAGAAAATTTTGCTTTCTCAAGAAAAACGCGAAAAGCAAAGTTACCAGAGATGCTATTGTAATTATAATGATGACTATTACAAGGTTTTGCACGTCTCCTTCAGGAGGTTGCGTGGATGGTGATGGTGGAGGAGGCGTGCCCCCCCATACACTGAAGCGTATTTCCACATAATGCCTCGAATGTTCATAGGAGAAGGATATGCGTGTTAAACCGTCAACATCGCTATGGTTAAAGGGTACTGGTTTTCCGTCGAAAAACACTTCCGGCTTGCCCTTGAAAACGTTTTTAGGCACATCAACCAGGACGGATCCCTTAGTTCCACTCCGCCAATAAACCTCAAAAGAAATTTTTTGGCCCGTTAAGTCGCAGACAAAGTTAGACACAACGGAGTTTGATATCAACTTGATTGAAACATTTTCTGGCTGGTAATTGTAGGTTAATGGCAGAAGCTCGCCGAAGGGCTCCATTAATGGATAATTGTCAATATTCTGTTCATCAATAGTGTACGGCGTGTCGCCTATGCCGTCGCTTCCTTCAATGTCCTGGCTTGGGCCGCGTTTTCCATCTTTCCCTTTATAGTCTCTCCAATGGTTGCCCCCGCAAGGATAACCGTTATCCCACGTTACCGACGCTGAACTTGCACCGTATATTTTTTCAGCGCCCCCGTCGAGGAAGTTGTTGTTGTAAACAAGAGTGTTCTGAGCTGAGTTTGGAGAAAAGTAAAAGTTGTACGTATTATTCATCATGTTATTTCCAAATATCGTATTGTTTTCGGAAGGCCACCTATGCATTGTAAAGTAGAAGCCATTAATGTTGAACACGATGTTATTAAATGAAATCATGTTTTTGGATGTTTCTTCGAGGTGTATTGCATCGCTAAATTCTGAGACACAGTTTTCTGAGATATTATTACTTGAGGAGTACCACCTAAGATATACGCCTTTCGAGAGGAAACCTCCACCAGTTATTTTGTTTCCAGTAATCTTGTTTCCCCCTCCGCCCAAACTAATCCCGCATTCGCCGCATTTGAGAATATTGTTTTCCATCACATGGTTGAATGATGAGGGGGAGGAAATGTCAACGCCGATGCCGCAGCTTGTAAGATTGTTTTTCAAAATACTGTTGTAGTGTGAAAGCCTTTCCAATAATATTGCCGTTTTACAGTTTACCAACTCATTTTTTACGATAATGTTTTGTTCGGAATCCTCTAATTCCACTCCCACAACATCGGCATGCGTTATATGATTGTTTAAAATGACGTTCCCCTTAGACCATGCAACATATATGCCTTCGTAAACATCGGTGATTATGTTTGAGGTGATCGTGCAGTTCGAGGCAGTGTCAAGAATTATTCCTACGGCGCAGTTCTTTATGTTTAAGTTTTTCACGACAACATTACTTACGCCCGCAATCCCCACCGCGTGACCGCCTATCCTTGGGCTAATTAGGTTGATTGTGTGGTTGCAGCCGTCCAGAACGACATTCTCCCTTCTTATTTCAATTCCAAAGCTTATGTCGCCGTGAAGCTCATAGTTTATGTAGTCAACTGTTGCAAGCGGGACCGTGAACGGTTCAACGGTTCCATCAGGCCTTATCGTAATGGGGCCGTCTCCCCTAAAGGCTGGGTTATAATAGTCTATGAGGATTCCGCCTATCCACATTCCCCCCTCTATCGTGCTGCCTTTCTCATCTTTAAGTTCAGTGATACTGTAGCCGTAATCGTCGAAAATCGATGAGCCAAATGGGAATTCTCCCCAGAAGTTTACTATTCCGCCGGCAAACCCGGCTGATGCAACCTCTGCAAAGAATCTGAACCACACACAAAATCCATCTTTAACTTCGAAATTTTTGAAGACTAAAACGCGGTTTGTTGAAACTATCTCGTTAAAGCCTAAACTCGCCCCTATCTGGGCTAATTCGTAAACCCAAAGCGCATAGCTTACAGCTTTTAAAACCGTGCCCAGCGCAAGGCTTGCTCCGGGCTCAAGTAAAGCTTCGCCTACTTCATCCATCAAGTCTAGAAATATGTCAATTGAACCTGACGCTGCCTCTTCAACATACGGTGGGGGGCTGCCTTTCCCCGCTCTAACCTTATAAATTGTTTGACTTAAACCAGAGCTAACAGCCCCTGTTAGAGAAGTCCCCCTTCCAATTCCGACGTTTATGTTACAGCTGTAGTTTCCAACGCCGACGAAGCTCTCTGGAGCGATGTTTATCCCGCCAACACATGCAAACTCCACATACACGTCGGGTTTCCACGCGAAATTGGCTGGAGGCCTAAACGCCTTGCCAAAGGCAAAATCCAACAGAGAATGCATCGGCCTATCACCTAGCGAAACGCCAAAGGATGCTAGGGCAGCACGTCCCCTGCCGTTAATAACATCATATTTGCCCCAGCCTCCAGATTGGTAACCTTGAACTTGGAGGACGGCTTCAGGTGTCCACTCTTTTATGAGGGAGCGGGAGACGTCCAACCGCGGGTTTCCTCTAGGAACATGTATCGTAACATTCACATAGTAAATTTCGCTTTCTGTTGGGAGAATGTAGTAGGCTACGTGGAGGCCGCCAGCGTTTCTCTGAATATCATTTTTATAGCCTATTTTCATCACACCGAGAATCGGCTTAACGGTAATCGCTCCTTTAGGCGTGTGAACCGTGATGGGGTACCCGGCAAGCACAATCTTAATCCAGTCTTTATCCCAGCCAACGCGCTCGTCAGCCACGTAAAGCCACATTTCCAAGCCGGAAACCCGCTTTTCAAGGTTAAAACGGTATGCTGACTCGTCCACTCCTTCATAGTGGACATGCCAAGAACTTGTCTTATCTGTTAAGCCTTGGCTCAAGTTAACAATGCAAACGGATAAATGTAGCAAGATGAATATTAGAAAAATAGAAGCTACTTTTCTCGGCGCATTCATGCGCAGTCCTCACCTAAGTTTTAACTCTGCGTTTATAGCGAAGGAGTGCTGTAGCTAAAAGGATTAATGCGATGGCTATAACGGCTACTATAAGCTGGATGGGAAAACTGCCTTGAGCTTCAGGCGTATAAGGCGATGGTGTCGGCGAATACGAAGGCGACGGGGTAGGCTGTGGCGTTTGGGGCGGAGTTGGAGAGTGAGGTGGACGCGGCGACGGGGAAGTTTGCGGCGTAGGTGTTGGCTGCGGGGTTTCACTAAAAACTGGCTTGTTGTCAGTTGCGTTCGCCCTTCCAAGTATTCTGTAGGGCATGTCTCCATATCCATCCCCGTTCAAATCCACCCCTTTGTAATCGCTCCATTGGTTCATCTCCCAAAGGTTTCGCTCCCCGTCGTCCTGCGCATTAAGATTAATGTTTGAGAAAACGTTTTGAATTATTTTGCATTCAAAGGCGGGGTTCAGCCATATTCCTAATGAGCTGTTAATTATCTCGCATCCTTCAACCCTTATACGGCTGGAAACGTCTAGGTATACTCCATGATCTTCGTTGGAATAGATTTTACATTTTGAAATTGTGCTGTTCAGCACGCTGTAAAAATTCACGCCGTCCCCAAGGTTGTCACGTATGGTGCAGGAGCTTATTGTTATGTTTGTTGAGGATTCGGCGTAGACTCCGTATAGGCTGTTGGATATTACGCATTTTGCGATGAGAGCGTTTTCCACGTCTTTCATGTATAGGCTGTGGTATCTGCCGTTTTCAATTCGGCTGTCAGCTAAGGTTATATCCGACGATCCCCATATGTAGACGACATCCTCGCGCGTGTTAACCAACATACAGTGGGATATTTTGACGTTTCTCGAACCATAGACATGCACGTTATAGTGATTCGCACTTAACGTGACATTTTCGATTAAAACGTTTTTAACATTCTCAAGCTTTATACCCGCATCATACGAAAACTTGACAACACAGTTCCTTATTACCACATAGGCATCTGTGTTTCCAAGCCAAATTCCAGGCAGCTCGTGCGCTCCCTCAATAATCCAACCCTCAATTATGTATGGGTCGTTTTGCGTTCCAGAACCGCCTACAATACCGTTTGCTGGTGTAAAATCTCCATTGCCAAATATCCTTATTGCCCCACGCGAGTTTAGAGCTTCAACCGGAAACGAGGCGTATGTTAAAATGAACCCCATTGTAAGGGCAAAAAGGAACCCTTGAAGGCGCATCAACATCCCCTTCAAAGTGTAAGTTGAACGTGACAATGAAAACTAGCCAAAAAGAGATTTTAAAATTTTTGCTTAAAACAAGAAGAAAACCGATAAAGGTTACCATTCCATAATGGAGCTTTTTGTTCAATGTCTCCTTCAACTAAGCACTAAGACTTTTTAGGCGAAGGCGCATGTTTTTATGCAAGGTTCAAAAGAAAAGAATTGAACCTAAGCATAGCGGTGGGAAAATGAAAATTGAAAAGTCTGAGGCTGTGGCTTACATAATAATAGCGGTAGGTTTAGCTCTGCTTATCCTAACGTTCGTCATCGCATACTCAATGCTCATATCCGTTGTCAGCATAACAACATCTAAGGACCTTGCAGAGGCCATTGGGATGATACTTGGACCCATAGCTGAAGCAGTGATAAAAATTATGTTCCTTGGAATAATGGGTTGGACTGGCTCCATCGCAACAATGAGGGGAATACAACTATACAGGGAGGCAAAGCCCACCACGCAACCGCAGATTCAGCAGGCCAAAGTGGAAGAGATAAAATCCTGAAGCCAAAAGGTTTAAACCATTAAGCCGTTGGGGAAGTTGTTTGCGCCACACCATCAAGGCCATCGGATGGGTAATTGCCATTCTATGGATGCTAGTGCTAGTATTGCCAGCCACCGTAGCGTTCTCGCTCATGAAGGTTGTTGAAGCAGGAAATATAGGAGTTCAAGAGCCGAAGGGTTTCATGTCAAAAGGAACCCTCTTGTGGTCTATACCCTTCTATGTTGACAACTCTGGATTTTACGACCTTACAGATGTTGGGCTTAAGCTGCATGTTTACCTAGAGAATGAAACAATTCTCACAGTGTCAGCTGAAATGCCAAATATTCCGGCGGGTGGAACGGCGGCTTCCAGCTGTAACCTTTCCATAAGCCTTGCGGAGCTAGTTTCTAAGCATAAGGAGATCTTAACGGTGGATGCTGGGTTTAATGTATGTGTATCTTTACGTTTTCGGGTGGCCTCCGCCATAGCTCTAAGCATATCTACAAACACAACAATGCCGTGGGGGGCGCCGTTCCATGAACTAGCCATACGCGACGTCAGCTATGACCATGCGAGCCGCATTTTTTCAGCCTCCCTAAACTTTAATAATCATGCGTTCTTCCAAGTCAACGAAACCCTCATGGTGAAACTTTACAGTTTCGAAGGGGAACCTTTGGATTCAACTTTTATAGACGTAAATGTTCCGCCCGGCGGAACTTTTAAGGGCTCTTTCATGATGAGAATAGATGATCCTTCAAAGCTTGCGCGTGGAGTTTTTATCCGATTGTATTACCTGGGTGTGCAAATTTTGGAGGTGGAGTGGCTTCCATGAGCAAACCTGAAACTGCCATGGAAACCCGTTTGAAGCTTTTCTCTAGAATTGCTAGGGCGGTTTTGATAACGGCCGCCACAGGGGTTGTGTGGTTAATCCTATGGCTTTTAACATCGTTTTTTTCGGCAGGCTTCCCGCAGTATTCAGAACTCTTTGAAACTTTTGCTTGGGCTATGCTTTTCTTTGTATTCGTCACAACGTTAAGCGAAGGAACCATTTACAAGTACGTATTCATCATTATACGGGCTTTCTTTGTAATGGTTTACATGGTTTACGCCACAAACTTCGGTTTGCTTTCCCTCAGCTTTGAAGGCTTCACCATAACAGTCGAGTTCATGCCCCTGATAGCCCTAATTGTTTTAGCAGACATTCTTGACGTGGCAAGGGGTTTACTTCAAGCCATCGAGTTTGCCTCTCAAAGCCCAAGGGACTAGGCAACGTTAAATATTCGGAATGCGGAAGTTTCTGTATGCTGATTGCTGGTGTTGACGACGCAGGCCGCGGCTCCGTCATAGGACCTCTGGTCATTGCCGGCGTTTTGGTGGAAGATAAGGATTTGCCTAAGCTTGTCCAATTAGGCGTCAAAGACTCGAAACTTCTGTCTCCAAACAGAAGGGAAAACCTTGCAGTTGAAATCAAACGTGTAGCCCTAAAACATGCGGTTGTAAAACTTTCTCCAGCTGAAATCGACAGGGTTGTTGAGAGAGGAAGAAGACTGCACAGGCTTAATAGGCTGGAGGCGCAGGCTATGGCAAAGGTTATAGAGCAGCTTAAGCCGGACATAGCCTACGTGGATGCCTCAGATGTTTTAGAGGAGCGTTTTAAACAACAAATCCTCGAAAATCTGCCCTTCAACGTGGAGGTGGTTTCGGAGCACAAGGCGGATAGGAAATACCCCGTGGTTTCAGCCGCCTCCATAATAGCCAAAGTTGAAAGGGACAGAGAAATTGCAGAGTTGAAGGCAAAATACGGCGATTTCGGATGCGGGTACCCAACAGATTTCGCCACCATAAAGTTTCTAAGGTATTGTTTGGAAAAGTTCGGGGAATACCCTGAGTTTGTGAGAAAATCTTGGAAGCCCGCTAAAAAGGTTAAAGGGGAAAATAATTTTCAGCAGCGGAAGCTAATTTAAATTTTGCAGAGGTCTTCGGGACGCTTTATTTTTGAGATTTCCTCACTTGGAACGCATAAAATATCCTTGTTAATGGATTTCGAATTTTCCGTCACTAGAACTGGGTGCGCATTGACAACTTTGCTTAGGCTTAAAATTTCATCAACCCTTCTGTCTAACACCTTTTCCTCATTTTCTTCAACTCCGCCTATTATTCGCGTGTCCCCTTCTGGAACAGTGATGACAAAGTCGAAAGGTGCTTTCCTAACGGTGACTATGTTGTATTCTGCGAGTTTCTTTAAGATTTTCCGCATAAGCTTATTTCCAGTTACCCTTCGCATAGGCTTCGCCTTTGGGGGTTTCCCCCTTTTCCATGCTTCGAAAACATTTACTGGCTTGGCAACGGGCACCCCCAAAGTGCATAGGAGTTTGTAGGCCGCCGCCACCGACGCCTTGGTCATCCCCCTTTCATAGCCGTAGAGGGTTCTTCTTGAAACACCGACCTTTTCTGCAACATCGCCAGCGGACAAGCCTAACTCCTGTCTTCGCCGTTTTATAGCTTCCCCGTCGATTTCAACATAATAGCCTCCAGGGCCAGCTTGAATTAGCGGGGGAGTATTCCGCAGAATGATGCTTTCAAAGGTTTTGAGGGTGACAGCAAACACGTTAAATCTTGAATAGACGGCGTCTTCTTCTAAGGGTTTTTCATGGGTTTCTTCACTTATAATAAGCGACGCGGCTGAGAAGTTTTCTGAAATCATCCTCAGCTCCATAGAGTCGTATGGAGACACGTTTCCAATGTCTGGTTGAACTTTTAAGAAAATAAGTCTCTGGTCTTTTCTAGCCGCTATGTCGAAGCAACTTGGCCTAGACCAGCATATTTGGGAGACGGTGAAGCCAGCCTCTTTAAGCACAGAAACTGCGGCTTTTACCTTTCCCATCTCCCTACGAGCCATTGAACTCCCAAAAAATCCAACGAAAGGTTAAATATAAGGTTATACATGCGTCTTGTCTTCACGTTTTGGCCACGATCATAGCGTGAGCCTTATCGTAGGGTTCTAAATGCACCACGTCCTCTATTGTGAAGCCTCTATTTTCTAAAACCTTAACTTCCCGTTTGTAGATTTCTGAGGGCTCTTTTGTAACGTCTATGCTTTGGGCTTTCACTGCAAGCATTATTCCCCCGCCCTTTCTGAGATGTTGGTCAGCATTGTCTGCGAGGATTTTTGCTTGTTCTGGCTGGGCTATGTCGCAGTATATGGCGTCGACTCTGCCGCGGATGTAGGGGGCATATCTGTCTGGAAAACGAGCGTCCTCGAGGATTGGCAGCATGTTAAGCCTATAAGCGCAAACGTTGTTCACAAGCTCCCTTATGGCTCTTGGAGCAAACTCAACGCAGTAAACGTACCCTTTATCGCCGACAATGTCTGAAACATGGCTTGCTGTTGTACCGGAAGCCGCGCCTAAGTAAAGCACTTGAAAGTTTGGCTTTATGGGAACCACTTTAATGTCCTTCAGTATGGCTGCGGCCAGCTTGCTTCGGAAGGGATCCCAGAGGCGATACTCAGCCCCCTCAAAACGTATGAGCCTCTCGCCGTAAACATTTCTTCCGGGAGTGAGGTTTCTTGTTGCAAGCCTTAGGCTTCCATCTTCAAGGGTTACTTGATATATTTGGGGGAACTGGGGGTGGGGTTTAACGTGCATGCTTTTTCCCTTTTCGCTTCTTTTCCTTTTTAGGCTTTTTTTCAGGCATTTTTGGAGGTTCAGCATATTTTTGGCGGATTTCTTCAACGCGTTTTTCCAGGTCGGCTTTCAGTTCTTCGCCTATGTATCTGCCTCCAAAAACGTCTGTTCTCACGGCTATGGCAAGTTTACCCGCTAGGGCACGGGCAATCTTCCCCCTCTGCCACTTTTTAGCCTCATGCAAAAGCGCGTGTTGAAAGATTATCCCATGCTTCGGCGGCCTCGCTCCAGTTTTTAATGAGCGAAACAAAGCCTTTTCAGCTCCAAGAACCTGCAGTGTGCTCGCGGGCATTTTAGCCAAATTTGCTAGCCCCCCGGCTAGGGCGATGAGGCGTGCTCCTAAAAGCCCGCCTGTCAACGCCTTGGTGTTCGGCGCAGCCTCGTCCATAGCAGCGTCTATATAGCCTTCCAAGTTCTGCCTTAACTCGTATAGGCTTAAAACGTTTCTGCACAAGGCCTGTATCTGGCTTAAGTCTGCCTCCGCCAAGTCGGCGCCCATGGACGCCTGCGCGGCTTTCACTATTTGTTCAGCCTTAGCCTTCGGTAAGCCTTCCCCCTCAAGCCTTTCAAGGGTGAAGTTTTCCCTGCTGCCTAAGTTTACTATTAGCCTCGCGTAGGTTTCATGTTTGTCCAAAAGCCTGTCAAGCTCTGGGAAGTGGATGCCGTACCATTCTCTAACGCGGCTCATAAAGAGGTTTATGGTCTTGTCCAGGTCGTCCAGCGTCTGTATAGCTTGAGCGACGATTAAGTCCTTTTTCTCAACAGCCCTTTTAACCTTAAGCTTAGTTATTTCAACGGTTACCTTGTGCATCCAGAGGCGGAAATCTTCATAATCCTTGGCAAAACCCGTTTCTACCGCAAACCTTTCCATATTAGATCGTAGAAGCTCTCCGGCAGCCGAAGCCTTAGAAACCTCCGCTTTCACTCCAAACTTTTCCTGAACTCCAGCCGCAAGTGTGGGGTTTTCAAAAACAAGGGTGTCATAGCCGCTGTTTTTAAGGTAGCTGACTAGGCTTGAAACCTCTTTAATGGTTTTTCCAGCCTCTATTTCAACGATGGCTTTGGCTGCCTCTTCAGGCTTTTTTGGAAAAAGAGCATGTGCTATGAGCATGTTCCCCTCGTTGAAGGCTAAAACTCCAAAGGGAGATTGAACTAAGGTTGCCTTCATCATCACTCCTCAAGGTTTCAGATACTATCTACTAAGCTTGCATAGATAAAGGATTCTGAAAATGCATCCGCCCCCCCTTTTGGCTTTTCACCTATAAACGCCATTTATCTGCCCCTGTATTTGGAAAACTAAACTTTATCTTTTCAAGCAACAACCATTACAAAGGCTTAGTGGTGGATGTTGGTGAGGGGTGTAAGCTTAAAAGTTAATCTGGCAGGCTTAAGCCTTAAAAATCCGACCATGCTGGCTTCGGGGATTTTAGGTTTTTCGGCTGAAACCCTTGAAAGCGTGGTCGAGGGCGGCGCTGGCGCGGTGGTCACAAAGTCCGTGGGACTTAAGCCCCGAAGGGGGTATGCAAACCCAACAGTTGTTCAGGTTGACTGTGGCTTAATAAACGCCATGGGGCTTCCAAACCCGGGAATTGAAGAGTTTGCGAAGGAGATACGAGCAGCTAAGGCTGTTTTGGATGCGCCCCTCATTGTGAGCATTTATGGATTTACAGCAAATGAATATGCCGTGGCTGCTGAAAAGGCTGTTGACGCCGGGGCAGACGCTGTGGAGCTTAATGTTTCATGCCCCCATGTTAAGGAAACAGGCGCGGAGATCGGGCAGAACCCGAAAGTATTAGCTGAGGTTGTTGGAAGGGTTAAGGCGGCTGTGAAAAAACCTGTCTTCGTTAAGCTTTCCCCAAACGTGACCGACATGGCGGAAATAGCCGAAGCCGCTGTCAAGGCTGGGGCGGACGCGCTTACCGTCATAAACACTGTTAGGGCGATGGCAATAGACGTTGAAACGGCTAAACCCGTCTTAAGCAATAGGGTTGGCGGGCTGTCCGGGCCTGCGATAAAACCCATAGCCATAAGATGCGTGTACGAGGTTTATGAAAGGGTTAAGGCGCCTATAATTGGGTGCGGCGGCATAACAAACTGGAGGGATGCCGTCGAGTTTATGCTTGCAGGCGCCGCCGCGGTTCAAATTGGAACAGTCATAGCCCTTAAAGGACCGCAGGTTTTCAAATCCATAACGAGGGGGATAGGCGCCTACCTGAGAAGGAAAGGGTTTAAGAGGGTGGATGAAATTGTCGGCTTGGCTCACCGCAGCTAACAGGCTGAGGACTACGCGCATCTTAAGCGTTAAAACGGAAAACCTGACGGTTAAAACCTTCACATTTAAAGACCGTGAGTGTGCAGGGGCTAAGCCTGGACAGTTTTTGATGTTGTGGGTTCCAGGCGTGGATGAAATCCCATTAAGCATTTTCGACGCTGCGGAGGACGGCACGGTGGCTGTTGCTGTTAAAAAGGTTGGCGAGGCAACCGGAGCCCTTCACAGCATGAAGCCGGGCGACATGGTTGGAGTGCGGGGGCCTTTTGGGAACAGCTTTACTTTGAAAGCGGGCAGAGTCTTAATGGTTGGGGGTGGGACGGGCATGGTTCCGCTGACTTTTCTGGTGAAGAAGCTGAGGGCTCAAGGGGGTGACGTTACCTTTGTGGTTGGAGCCAAAACAGTGGAGGAACTATTATTTTTAGAAAGGTTGTATGCGTTGTGCGGCAAGGAAAAGGTTTTGGCTGCAACGGAGGATGGAAGCTTCGGCGTTAAGGGCTTAGCCACCCAACCGGCAGAAGGGCTTTTGGCAAAGGAAAAGTTTGACATGGTTTACACTTGTGGACCTGAGAGGATGATGCGGGAAGTTTTCGAGTTGGCTGAAAGATATGGCGTATGCCTAGAAGCAAGTCTGGAACGTTTAATGCGTTGCGCCATAGGCGTTTGCGGAAGCTGTGGTATAGGCGGCTTCCGCGTGTGCAGAGACGGACCTGTTTTCGCTGGAGAACAGCTTAGAAAGGTTAAAGGCGAGTTTGGATTTTGGAAACGCGACTTTGACGGAAAGAGAATTCCAACACCTTAAACCAAACATTCGTTGGTTGCGGAAAACGCCGTTGGATAAGACCCTCCAGTTTTTGGCAGCATACAAGCAAAAGTCAATTTACGCTGTTCCTCGCAGTTAAAATTGATACCCCCTCTAGATTTTCAGCTCATTCTGATAGGGTTGAGATTTCACGGTTAAAACAGGATGGTTGCCTTAACCGTTTTAGGCAAAACTATTTCGTGTATGTCTCAACCTCATTAAACCGTTGTCGGATAGTTAACTTTTTATGACTATCCGTTCCACTTCAGCCTTTAAGGCTTCATGGGTGGCTTTCGCCGCCAACGGTAGAGGACGGCACATGGGAAGTTTATCCGCTATGTTCCAGGCGGCAACTATATGCC
>JANXEP010000061.1 GCA_025057795.1 Candidatus Bathyarchaeota archaeon
GAAGAAGTATCGGCTTAGCTTAAGAAACGACCTAATCAACCTTAAGAGGGCTGAGGCGTTCTGGTTCTTGAAGATTCCAATGTACGGCGTTAGAGGCGGAATTAAAGTTCCAGTTAAGCCCCACAGAGAATTTCCAGAAAACGCAAAGCTTTACGAGAGCAAAATCGTTAGAAAAGGCGAAAGATATATTGCCATGCTAACCTTCGAGTTTCCACCCCAATGCGTGATCCATCCTCCTTCCTCGCCGTGGATTTGGGTGAACACTTCTACGCCGCAACGGTGTTGTGGCATAGAGGCGTGATGAAGGCAGAGTTCCTCGACAGGAAGATTAGAGATGTTAGAAGGCGTCCCTGTGGGCTTCAGCCCGCAGTTTAGGCATTTGAAGAGCTTTTCGTCAGTGGCTGTGCTTTTTGAGCAGCATCTCGGACAGGTGCTTGATGTGCCATGCTCGCTTATTTCAATAACCATTCATCCCCACTAAAGCAGAGGGCTTTCTGAGAGCCCAAACTTGAAGTAAAGCGAACGTGTAAAGCTTAATTTTAGCCTTTATGCATTTTTACATCGGAGTCCGTTGGGTGATGGGTGTTTTCAGGAATAGGGAAGCGTTATTCCATGACTATGTGCCTTTAAAGCTTCCCCATAGGGAGAGGGAGTTTGGGGAGCTTTTAGGCTACTTCAAGCCAATATTACGGGAGAAGCTCGGCATCAAAGTTCATGTTAACGGGGAAATTGGAACGGGTAAAACTGTCCTTTGCAGGAGGCTTTTGAGGGCGCTCGAAAGCGAAGCTGCAGCGGCTGAGGTTAGGCTTAAATGTGCCTATGTAAACTTGGCTTACGCTCCCAAACCTTATTACGCCATGGCCGACCTGCATAAGCAGGTTGCAGGAGCTCCAGCTACTGGTTTAAGCCCTGAACAGATGCTTTCAAACGTTGTTGAAACAATCGTCAATGAAGACTCCAAACTTCTGGTTGTTTTGGATGAGGTTGACACATACATGGATGAGGGGAGGGATGCTAGGATATTCTATCTGCTTCCACGCGCCTACGAGTTGAATGAGGAAGCCTCGGGTCGGATAAGCCTAATATACGTTTCAAGAAGCTTCGACTGGCTTGACAGGCTTGACGCAGCAACCCTAGACACCCTTGGCAGAACATTAGCTGTGAAACTTGAAAATTACGGCTATCGTCAAGTTAGGGACATAACGGAATATAGGGCTGAAGAGGCGTTCAAGCCTGGAGCCATAGACGCAGATGTCATAGACTTTATAGCCCACATATCCATGGATTACGGTGGGGTACGCTACGCCCTAGAACTTCTGCTTGGAGCAGGCATGATAGCTGAGAGGCAGGGATACGACCATGTAAGGGCTGAGGAGGTTAGAATGGCCAACGCGGCCATACCAAAAGGTTCAAACGGAGCCTTCTACCCAGACGAACTAAGCATCCACAAACAGCTACTCCTAAAAACCATCACGGAGACGCTGGACGCTACGGGACAACCCTACATAACATTTCAAGACGTCTACATAAACTACATTGAAACATGCCAAAGCTACAACGTTGAACCAGAAGACGAAAACACAATAACAGACTACATCGAAGACCTAAAAGTAGAAGGCTACATCCTAAAAAGGGGTAGAGGAGAAAAAATGAAAATTGCTATGGAATACCCGTTCCACCGGCTGGCTGAAGCGTTAAACAAGAGCCTAAAGCAAAACATGGGCCACCACGCCAAAAACTAATGCAACTTAAAAGTGGAGTTTATCCGTAACCGCGGCTTCACACCTTTCAAGCAAATTCGGAACTGCAAACCTTACAAAAGCAAAACGTTTAATGGTTAAACTGCAACGTAAAAATGTGATGAAGCATGAACGCCAAACTAGAATCCGAAAAAGAAAAAGAAGGGATTTGCACCCTAAACGGCGGCGCCCGGCCGGCGCCATAATCCCAATTTTGAAGTCCCTTTTTGTAAACCCTGTGTCCATTGTAAGGGGAATAGGGCTTGCTCCAGTTGTGGCAACAAAGACAAGGATGGTGCAAAGTTACAAAGCAGTTTCCCATAACACTGACAAATGGTAACAAAAACCATCACGTTTCTTTTAATCGCCGCTTAACCGGAGAATAATTTTTCAGTACTTCTTTTTCTATATCCACTTATACAGCCGTTTTTTATTTCCTTTGCAAGTTTGGCTATCTCAGGCAGTCTTTGGAATGGGTTTTCCAAGTTTTCCGCGTAGATTTTTGCGTATGCGCTTCCGACCACAACACCGTCGGCCCCGCCGTAAACTAGGGTTTCGGCGTGTTCCCTTTTTGAGACTCCAAAGCCAACCAGTAAGGGTTTGTCGGTGGTTTCTTTGACGTTCCTTATAAGCTTCAGTGCGGCCTTTAGGCCTTTTATTCTTGAGCCTGTAACTCCTTCAAGGCCTATAAGATATGTGAAGCATGAGGTTTCAGCTAAGATTTTTCTACGTCTTTCCGGAGACGTTGTCGGCGCGACTTGGAGTATTACGTGTATTTTTCGCTTTTCAGCCATATCCATGAAAGGTTTTGCTTCCTCCAACGGAAGGTCTGGAACCAAAATTGCGTGGGCCCCAGCGACAGCTATTTTGTCTAGAAACTTTTCAATGCCCATGGTGTAGGGGATGTTAAAGTAGGTCGTCACAACTATGGGCGTCTTCAGCCCTTCAGATCTGAGCCTTTCAATACCTTTGATGCATTTTTCTGGGGTTACGCCAGCGTTTAAGGCTCTTTCACAAGCAGCTTGAAATGTTGCCCCATCAGCTATGGGGTCTGAGAAGGGGATGCCAAACTCTATTATGTCAGCACCGTTTTCAGCCAAAGTTTTTATTAAGCTGATGGAGAAAATCTCGTTTGGATCGCCATAGTAAACGTGGGCCATGTGGGCGCCTTCCCTACGCTCCCTTAATATTTGGATTTTATCTTCAAGCTCCATAAAAATGCCTCAGAATGGTTTCTATGTCCTTATCTCCCCTTCCAGAGAAGTTTATAACCACTGTTTTGTCGGAGCTAAATTCCTCGGGATGGTTTAGGACGTAGGCTATGGCGTGGGCCGTTTCAAGAGCTGGTATGAGGCCTTCTGTCCTACACATGACTTTAACAGCCTCGAACACCTCTTTGTCGAAGGCGTAGCAGGGCTTAACCCTTCCAATTTCGCATAAATGGGATATTTCAGGTCCCCTCCCAGGATAGTTAAGCCCCGCAGCCCTTGTTTTGGAGGGCCTAATCTGGCCGTGCTTGTCCTGCAACACCTGCATAAGGCTTCCGTGCAGAACCCCGGGTCTGCCGAGCTGAAAGGCTGCGGCGCTGTTTTCCGCGTTAAGGTCTTCTCCGCCGCCTTCAACAAAATAAAGTCTAACCTCCGTATTGTCAATGAAGGGTTTGAAGGCTCCTAGGGCGTTGCTTCCTCCGCTTCCGCAGGCAACTATGGCGTCTGGGAGGCAACCTTCCTTTTCAAGAATTTGCTGTTTAATCTCCTGGCCTATTACGCTTTGGAATGCGGCTACAATTGTTGGAAATGGGTGAGGCCCAACTGTGGATCCCATGAGGTAATGGGTTGTTCTGGAGCATGAAGCCCACTCCCTGAGGGTTTCTGAAACTGCGTCTTTCAAAACGCCTGCTCCCGTTTTTATAGGCCTTATTTTTGCCCCCAGAAGCTTCATCTTTTTAACGTTGGAGGCTTGTCGTTGAATGTCCTTCACTCCCATGAAAATTTCTGTTTCTAAACCACAGATGTTGCCAGCCATAACCGTTGCTAAGCCATGCTGGCCAGCGGCAGTTTCTGTTATCAAACGCTTTTTACCCATTTTCTTCGCCAGAAGCGCCTGTCCCAAGGTATTGTTAAGCTTGTGGGAACCCCCGCAGAGCAAGTCTTCACGTTTAAGGTAAACCTTAAAACCGACAGCTTTACTGAAGTTTTTGGCATAGTAAAGCGGGGTTGGTCTTCCACCGTAATCCCTCAAAAGCCCTGTAAACTCCCGTTGAAACTCTTGGGTTGGATAGATTTTTTCAAAGGCTTCCTCAAGCTCTATCAAAGCCTGCATCAAGATTTCGCTTACATATTGCCCGCCGTATTCGCCAAATCTTCCCTTAGACACTTTAAGACCTCCCTTTAGGCATATGTTAAAAGCGCTTGTTTCGCGTTTTTTATGAAAGCCTCAACCTTCGCAGGGTCTTTCACGCCAAGTTTTGCCTCAACCCCTGTGGAAACGTCCACGGCGTAAGGCTTGACGGCTTCTATGGCCTCTTTAACGTTTTCAGCGTTTAATCCCCCAGCCAGTATCAAAGGTTTTGGATGGATGGCCTCTCTAATGCGCCTGCTCACATTCCAGTTGTGGGTTAAACCTGTCCCTCCGTATCTCCCGGCCGTCCAAGAGTCCACGTGAACAGCGTCGAAAAACTTCGCGGCATTAACCGCCTCCTGAACGGCTTCTTCAGATTTGACGCTTACGCTTCTAACTAAAATAGTGTCTGGAAGTCTTTTCTTCAGCTCCGCTGTTTCATAGAAGGATTCTCCGTGAATCTGAATTATGTCGGGCTTTAACTCCCCATAAAGCCTTAAAACGGCTTCCAGGCTTTGAGGAACAACCACCAAAACGCTTTTCACAAAAATTGGAACCCGCCTAAAAAGTTGCCTAGCCTTTTTCAAGGGCAAGTTTCGCGGCGAGCTGGGGACTTCCACAACGAAGCCCACAGCGTCAGCGCCCAAATCACAAACCATTTCCAAGTCTTTTTCGTTTGTGATCCCGCAAATTTTAACCTTAACCGTTCTCATAAGGCGTGCACAAGCTCCCTAACCTTCGCCTCAACATCTTTAGCCAGCATGAATGCTGAGCCGACGAGAAAGGCGTCGGCGCCGCAAGCCCTTAGAAACCTTATATCCCCAGCGTTTTGGATCCCGCTCTCGCTTAAAACGATCTTCCCGCAGTTTTTCATGTCCGCTAAAACCTGTTCAGTGACTTTCAAATCGACTTTTAAGGTTTTCAAGTCCCTGTTGTTCACGCCTAGTATGTCCGCGTCTGTTTTGAGGGCTGCCATAAATTCGTCTCGAGTGTGGGTTTCCAAAACTACTTCGAGGCCGAGTTGATGGGCGAGCCGTATTGCTTTTTCGAGGGAACATGAGGCGTAGCCCCTTTTGAAAATCGTGTATATTAGTAGGACGGCGTCTATTCTAAGTTTTGAAGCTGCCTCTATTTGGGCAGGATCAACAATAATATCTTTCATTAATATTGGGAGATTCGTTTGGTTCCGCGCCTCTTCAAGGGCTTTAAGGGATCCCCCGAAATGTTTAGGTTCAGTCAACACGGATATGCCCACGGCGCCTCCACGTTCCATGGCTTTAATGACATCCGCTAGGCTGCTGATTTCCCTTAAAACGCCGCTGGAAGGAGAACGAGGCTTAACTTCGGCGATTATAGGCGCATGCTTACACGTTTTTATAGAGGTTTTTAAGCTTAAACGGCGTTTTGGGGCATCCTCGTTTGCCCTAACCATATAGTATCCCGACTTTACGGTTCTAATGGCGTCTTGTGCTAGAGCGTCGAGGAAATCAGCCATATTTAGCTTCCAGCTCCTCAAGTTTTGAGGGGTCGCTTCCCTCATAGTGATGCAGCAAATCCTTCAGTTTTCTGTATGCGGCTCCGCTTTCGATGGATTCTTGTGCAAGCTCCATGGCATAGTCGTATTCTTCTGCTTTTCCACCTACAATTATTGCCGCGGCGGCATTCACATCTACTATGTCCCTTTTGGGGTTCCCCTTTCCCAAAACTCCGTAGAGGATTTTGAAGGTAAGTTCAGCGCTTTCCTCAGGGCTGGTTCCAGCGATTTCTTCAGGCTTGGCTTTTCTTACACCAAAATTTTCAGGGGCGACTTCCAAAGTTTCAATTTCTCCGTTTTTCAGCCATGCAACCAGTGTTTTTCCTATTGTGGATATTTCGTCAAGTCCGTCTAACCCGTGGTAAACCATTGCTTCTTCAATGTTGAGGCGTCTAAGCACCATGACAACCTTTTCCACGAGGCTTGCCTCATAAACGCCTATTATTCGGGCGTTTGCGCATGCAGGGTTTGCCAACGGCCCGAGAATATTAAAAACCGTCCTTATACCCAGCTCTCTTCGAACACCTGCAACATTCTTCATGGCGGGGTGGAATGCCGGAGCGAAAATAAAACCTAAACCAACATTTTCAATAGCCCCTTTAACGGTTTCAGGTTTCACGTTTAGGTTTAGCCCCAACTTTTCAAGGACGTCGGCGCTTCCACATTTGCTTGTAACTGAACGGTTCCCATGTTTGGCTACGGTTACACCGGCTCCGGCAGCTACAAAAGCGGCCGCGGTGCTTATGTTAAAGGTTTTAAGCGCATCTCCGCCTGTTCCACAAGTATCCACGAGGCGGCCGTTCACCTTCGGCCTAATCTTGTGGCAAAACTCCATCATTGCAGAAGTGAAGGCGTTTATTTCCTCCACAGTTTCCCCTTTCATCCTCAAAGCCGTTAGGAAAGAGGCTGTTTGGGGCTGGGAGGCCTCCCCAGTCATGATTGCCCTCATGGCTTCGTAGGCTTCGCCATAAGTGAGGTCTCTTTTTTCCACGAGTTTTTGGATGGCCTTCTGAATCATTTTTTCACCAGCCGTAAACAAAGTTTTTCAAAATTTTTTTGCCGCATTTCGTTAGAATGGACTCCGGGTGGAACTGGACTCCTTCGATGGGGTAGGTTAAATGGCGTATTCCCATTATTTCTCCGTCGTCTAAAGCCTCCGCAGTCACTTTGAGACATTTAGGAAGCGAGCTTTTCTCCACAACCAATGAATGGTAACGCATGGCCTCAATGGGGTTTTCAACATTTTTGAAGATGCTTTCCCCGTCATGTCTCACAAGGCTTGTTTTCCCATGCATAACCCTCTTGGCCCTAACAATCCTGCCGCCGAAAACGGAGGCTATCCCTTGATGCCCCAGACATACGCCTAAGGTTGGAATTTCTGGGCTCATAACCCGCAAAATGTCGCTGCAGACTCCGAAATAGCGGCCTTCCTCAGGTGTGCCCGGTCCCGGAGAAATAATTATTTTGTCAGGGTTAATTTCCAAGGCTTTTTTGAGGGTTAGCTGGTTATTTCTAAACACTATGGGTTTCGCTCCAAGCTCTCCCAAGTATTGGACAAGGTTGTAAACGAAGGAGTCGTAATTGTCGATGACCAAAACTTTCACGGGGTTTCATCCTCCTCGGCGAGTTTGAGGGCTTTAAGCAGGGCTTCAGCTTTATGCTCTGTTTCGAACCACTCTTTTTCAGGGTCCGAATCCGCAACTATCCCTGCTCCAGCTTGTATGTAGGCGTAGTCCTCGTAGGCGACTAATGTTCTTATGGTTATGGCGAAATCGGCGTTCCCGTTAAAGGAGAAATAGCCCACCGCTCCGGCATAGGGACCTCTCCTCACGGGTTCACATTCCTCGATGATTTCCATTGCTCTAACCTTTGGTGCTCCTGAAACTGTCCCCGCTGGGAAAACAGCCCTTAAAGCGTCATAGCAGTCGCATTCGCTTCTAAGCTTTCCCGTAACCCTTGAAACAATATGCTGAACATGACTATACTGGTAGACTTTCATAAATTCGGGAACCGAAACCGTGCCAAATTCTGAAACTTTACCCACATCGTTTCTGGCTAAATCCACAAGCATCACGTGTTCCGCGCGTTCCTTCGGGTCCATGAGAAGCTCCCTTCTCAAAGTTCTGTTTACAGCCGCGTCTTTAACATGTGGACGTGTGCCAGCAATGGGGAAGGTTTCAACCCAGCCTTTTTCCACCCTTACAAGCATTTCTGGGCTGGAGCCGACGATTTGACGTTTTCCCATCTTTAGGAAGTACATGTATGGGGATGGATTGATTTTCCGCAAAACCCTATAGAACGGGATTAGGCTTCCATGGAACTTGAACCCATAACGTTTAGAGAGGACAACTTGGAAAATGTCGCCAGCCGCTATGTACCCTTTAGCCCTAACCACAATTTTTTCGAAATCTTCCTTAGCCATGCTGACGTTAGGTTCAGAGCATTGTAAAGGTTCAACCTCGCATTCGTCGTCAACCACGTTTAACAATTCCGCTGAATGGTTTTCTTCTATGTAGTAGTAGAAGGCTTTCCCCATTTTATGGTCGAAAATTACGCCGTCCGTGAATATCGCCATTTCAATGTCTGGAAACCCCAAATCATCGGAAGCCAAGTTTGGGAGTCTCTCCCAATAACGAACAGCATCATATGAGATGTAGCCGACGGCGCCGCCGAGAAAACGAAAACTGGCAGGGGCAGCGGCTAACTTTCCCACAATCCTCCTAACGGTAGGCAAGGGGTCTTCAACTTCAAAAACTGTTTTTCCTCCGCGAATTTTGTCGTGAACTTCAGCCTTTCCATCCTTCACTTTCAAAATTAGGCTTGGGTTAAAGCCGATAAAGGAGTATTCCGCGAGTTTTCTGGGGCCTTCAACAGACTCCAGAATATAGACATAATCATGATGCTCTAAAATTTTAGTGAATGTGTCGACGGGTGAAAGCTTCTCGTTGAGCTTCACAAGTGTTGGATGCTTTGAAGGCTTCGAGGAGCCAAACGTCATCCCCCATGTTTGCCGCCTCAAGGCTAACTAGTACATGTAAGCATATATTTAAACTTTAATGTACACTAAAGTACATGACCTAGCTTCTGACAAAATATTCTCCATGTGATGTTTTCAGAAAATGTGGGGAAGCCCCAGTATAAACTGGGTCTACTTCTTACCTTCCAACTCTGTTTTAATTCGAATTGCGTGGATGATGTCGCTTCGGGTGATTATTCCAACAAGTTTTCCGTTCTCTTGAACGGGAAGACGGCCCACGTTGTATTTCGACATTTCCAGAAGGGCGTCCACGGCGGTTTCGTCTGGGCTAGCGCACTTAAGTTTCTCGCAAGGCGTCATGATGTCGGCCACTTTGGTTTCATGCCACTTTTCTTTCGGAACCTTCTTCACATCTTCAAGGGTGATGAGCCCGAGCAGTTCGGAATCCTTCACCACGGGGAAACCTCCATGTTTATACCGCGTAAAGTGGGTTTCCACGACATCCCTAATCGGCAAGTCTGAGTTAACTGTATGAACCTCTCTGGTCATTATATCGCGGACTAAAACGTCTGCCAAAGCCTCGCTTACGATGGCGTGTCTGTAGCTTGACTCTGCCCCACTTTTAAGGAACCATCCAATTAGAATAAACCATAACCCTCCAATAAAGACGCCTCCAATTATGGAAAATAAGCCCCAGAAAACAAGGGCATAGGAAAAGAAAACTCCAACCTTCGTGGCGATCCTGGTGGCTTGTAAAAAGTTCTTTTTTCGACGCCAAATCCCCGCCCTTAGGATTCGTCCACCGTCCAGAGGGAAGGCGGGAAGCAAGTTGAACCCGCCTAATAACACGTTGATGTAGGCGCCATACTCTAATGGCGCTACGGCTAGAACCCCAAAGACGCTTGCCGGATACTGCAAAAGCCATAAGGCTAGGGCTGTCACGAAACTTGTTAAGGGTCCAGCCAAGGCCAACTTGAATTCAAGATCCGCCTGCTTAGGCTCCTCTTCAATCTCAGCCACACCGCCAAAGATGAAGAGAACTATGCGTCTTACTGGCAAGCCATTTTTCTTAGCCACATATGAATGTGCCAGTTCATGAAGCAAAACAGAGGCAAAAAGCGTGACGGCGCCCACTATGCCAATCAGCCAGTAGGCTTCTAAAGACAACCCAGGATGTTCAGAAGGTAAATAGCCCACTGCAAGGGTCCAAGCAATAAGCAACAAGCCAAGAACTAGCGTGAAGTGAAGCTTAACGGGTACGCCTAAAAGTGTTCCAATTCTCAAAGACAAAGTATTCCCCCCAAATATTTTATTGACGCCTACTAAGATTATTTTGTTTTATTTAGATAAACATTGACCCCCATGAAGGACAATAACCCTGAGGAGTCTTGAAAAACGTCGACGTACAGCAAGTCATAGGCTAAACTCGGGAAAAGCTGAAGTGCCCCCGCATAGTCTGGAAGAAGATAGATAGAATATGATAAATAGAGAAATTGGAATCTGAGCGTTCTAGTCTTGGAGATGTTCGCACTCTGCAAGCATTATAATTTTCCTTTGAAGCGCGCAGTCACAAAAATAGGGGGGAGGGGGCGATTTTAGGCCTTTTCCCCTCAGCTAAATTCTTGGGTTTTGTTAGGCAAATAGCCCCATTCCGTTTTTGCCACCAACATGCAGCATTCTGAAAGGTGTCTGGTTGGCTCTTCTTTGGATTCAGCATAGACCCCGTCAAACTCGTTTCCTCTAATTCAGCTTTTGACAATATGCACATGCTTCAAAGCATTCTGGATGTTGCAGTACCCAGCAAACCGCTGAGTTTCCACAATCTTTCGATTTGTCACCCCAGTTCTTAGCTAACACTTGAACCATCATTTTGGGAAGAGGGCTTTCAAAAATGTCTAAAATCTTTCAGTTCTCGTTAACTGTGAATTCACGATTACCTTCACACCTAACAGCCACATTCCAAATTAATTAGCCCATAGGTTCTGTGTTGGTGCAGGGGGTGGGATTTGAACCCACGAACGCCTACGCGACAGGCTCCTGAAGCCTGCGCCTTTGACCAGGCTCGGCAACCCCTGCCATTTCTCCATTTCCGCTTGGAAAGGTTTAAGAGTTACTGTGCACTATTGCCTTTTCCTGGTGGTTTGGTTGCCGACGCATGGTTCGCTTTCGAAGGCTGGGAAGGTTCGTTCTCAGACTCCTAAAATTCAGCCCACTCCTAAGAAAAGCCCTCCGCCTAGGTTTAGGAACAGGCGTAACTATGATAAGAGGGTTGTTTTGCAGCGGAAGCCTGGGCAAAACTGGGTTTAGAGGTTTTGCTATTTGCTTGTTTGATGCTATTTTTAATTGTTGCCAGGCTTGACTATGGAAGAGGCTGTCAGAGAGATAATTGAAGGTTTGATGCAGATTCCTATCCTTAGTCAAGAGGCAGTAAGCCGTGTTAAAATGCGGGTTGCAGCCAAGTACAAGCTTGAGAGGATACCGTCTAATCCCGAAATAATAGCTGCCCTAAAACCCGAAGAACGCGGTAGACTTCTACCTGTTCTACGCCGGAAAGCCACGCGGACGATTTCAGGCGTCACAGTTGTAGCCGTGATGGCTCAGCCTTACCCATGTCCGCAGCCTGAGCCCTGCGCCTACTGCCCAGGAGGCCCGCCTTTCGGTGTGCCCCAAAGCTACACGGGTTTTGAGCCTGCAGCCATGCGGGGTTTACAGCACGCCTTCGACCCTTATAGGCAGGTTAGGAGCCGAATTGAACAGTTGAGGGTTATTGGGCATGTTGTTGATAAGGTTGAGCTTATAATTATGGGAGGGACTTTTCCAGCCACGCCTGAAGCATACCAAGCGTGGTTTGTTAAGCGCTGTTTGGACGCCATTTCCGGCGTGGATTCCCAAAGCTTAGAAGAGGCTAAGCGGCTGGCTGAGACAAGCCGCATAAGGAATGTTGGGATTACCGTGGAGACGCGTCCAGACTGGGCCAAGGAGAAACATGTGGACAAAATGTTGGATATGGGGGTTACCCGCGTGGAGCTGGGAGTCCAAAACCCAGACGACGAGATTTACCGCCTCGTTGGTAGGAGACACACGGTTGAGGACGTGGTTGAGGCTACGCGGGTACTGAAGGATGCCGGGTTAAAAATTGTTTACCATATGATGCCCGGACTGCCCGGCTCAAGCATGGAGAAGGATTTGGCTGTTTTCCGGGAAATTTTCGCTAATCCAGCCTATAAGCCCGACATGATTAAGATTTACCCGTGCCTCGTTTTGAAAGGTACAAAAGCCTACGAGTGGTATGTGCGGGGCGAGTATAAGCCCTACACAACCGAAGAGGCAGCCCGCCTGATTGTTGAAGTTAAGAAGCAGGTTCCGCCGTGGGTGCGCATAATGCGCGTTCAAAGGGACATCCCCGCACCCTTAATCGTGGCAGGCGTGAACAGAAGCAACCTCCGCCAGCTCGTCCAACAAAGGCTGAAGGAGCAGGGTTTAAGGTGTCGATGCATAAGGTGCCGCGAGGTTGGACATAGGCTTTTAGCTGACGGCGTAAAACCAAACCCGGAAAAAGTGGAAATATTGAAAACGCGTTATGAAGCGTCTGAGGGCGAAGAAATCTTCATCTCAGCCGAAGACACGGAAAACGACGTGTTAATGGGCTATTTACGCCTACGCATCCCATCGGAAAAGGCGCACAGGCCAGAAATAAAGGCTCAACCCTGCAGCATAATCCGCGAACTCCATGTTTACGGGCCAGTCGTGCCAGTGGGCAGACGCATGCCAAAAGCTTGGCAGCATAAGGGCTACGGAAGCGTGTTGCTGGCGGAGGCGGAACGCATAACCCGCCAAGAATACGGTTTCAAAAAAATCCTTGTCATAAGCGCCTTGGGCACAAAACAATACTATGGGCGGTTTGGATACACGTACGACGGACCATACATGTCAAAACTGCTTTAATCAAAAGTTTTGATACGCATACTTACTCATTTATCCAATTAGGCCAGCTTTGACAGAATTTCCTCTCTTTCAAATATTTTCACTCCAATCTTGAATATTAGCAGGTCGATAATGGCAAAGGCGCCTATTAAAGCCGTAATCACGGGGGTTCCCAGCATTAACGCGCCCGTGATTTGTCCAAATATTAAAGCGAGAATTGGTATTAACAGGACTGCACTGATTTGTTGAGCTTCTCTAAACCCCTTAACCTTCACCGACACCATCACCGTTAAGCCTATGCTTGAAAGCGCCATGGTTGGGGCTAGACAGAAAACTAGGAGGATCCAATCCCAGTTTGGAAACAATAATTCCCCATTAAAGGTGCTGGAAAATAGGACATTAAGCATGATCGAGTATACAATGAATGAGGCTATTGTGACCGCCATTGACGGTATAAATGAGACAAGTATTTTCCCCAAAAACAGTTCACTGTCGGATATAGGTGTGGCCAGAAGAGCCTCAATTGTTTTTCTCTCTTTTTCTCCAGCAAAGCTGTCGGAGGCTATAACGCTTGACGCCATAATAGGGATTATTAAGAACAGCGGGGCGAAAAGGTAAATTGCCATAATGTAAACCGCCGCTTGCTGTTGAGTCATTCCTTTCAATTTTTCCTGAATGGATTCTGGCAAATTTTTAATCATCGCTTCAAAATCGTTGGGGGATGTTTCCGGCGTTAAGTTGGGGATTATAGCTAGAATTGCCGGAAGGAGCACCGAAATCATTAAAGGTACAGCCACCATAGGCAGTATAACCTGCCAATTCCTCCTAATCTCCCACCAGTCCTTCCTGAAAACCAGCATGGCTTTTTGAAATCTTAATTCTGCTCCCCCCTAACCAGCTTTAAATAGGCTTCTTCGAGGGATGGACGAAGAAGTTCAACACGAAGAACTAACCCGCCTACATGTACAATCGCATTGACAACCTCAGGCGTAGCTGATTCAAAGTTGTCTAAGGATATGATCATCTGACTTTCCAACTCATCCACTTTAACCTCTTTTACTTTTTCAACCCTTTTTACGGCTTCCACAATTTCATGGTGCACTTTTTTCAACTTTACACAAAGCGTGGGAGCGCCTGCTATCCTGTCACGAAGTTCGTCTGGTGTCCCTATGATAACGCTTTTGCCTCTGTTAATGATCATCACTTTGTTACATAACTTTTCAGCATCTTCAAGGCGGTGTGTGCAGAGCAGAATGGTGTGTTTCTCGCGTCGGCTAAGCCTCCCCATAAGCTCCCTTATCTCCTTCGAAGATTCAGGGTCAAGGCCTGCTGTTGGCTCGTCCAAAAACAATATTGGAGGTTTATGAACAAGGGCTCGCGCAATTGCAAGCTTCTGCTTCATGCCTTTAGAGAACTTCGCCACTTTGTCGTTTCTGCGATCCCATAAATCGAAGAACTCTAGCAACTCTCGGATTCTAGTGTACTTTTCCCGCTTATCTGAGAGACCGTATGCCTCGGCGAAGAAATCCATGTTTTCATATGCGGTAAGCCTTTCGTAAAGGCTTGGGTTTTCTGTTAAAACACCAACAATTTCCCTCACTTTAAGTGGTTCTCTGCGAATGTCGTACCCGCCTACTCTGGCGTAGCCTTCAGAGGGTGAAATGAGACATGCAAGCATCCGAATAGTGGTGGTTTTACCAGCACCGTTTGGCCCTAAAAGTCCAAAGATCTCACCTTCTTTAACCTCAAATTTTAGGTGGTCCACCGCTGTGAGAGAGCCGAATCTCTTTGTCAACCCGTCGGCCATAATGCTTATCATTGCCTTCAACTCATCTATTACCGAAATTTTCACAGACTTTATTCGCTTAATTTTATCCTCAAGTACCCTTATTTTCCTTTTCAATCAAAATATGGGTAAAGTTAAAGACTGAGGTTGCCCTTTTTCAATTAAAGTTCGGAGAAATTAAGATGAGCAATGCAGAGTTTTCCGGTTATAGGGG
>JANXEP010000030.1 GCA_025057795.1 Candidatus Bathyarchaeota archaeon
GCCAGCAAGTATTAAAACCTTCCAGCAAAACCCTTAATAGAAGTCTTGTAACGTTTAAATTTCGGGGGCCGGTAGATCAGCCTGGTATGATCGCAGCGTTGGCATCGCTGAGGTCGCGGGTTCAAATCCCGCCCGGTCCACTTAATTTTTTAAGTGAATCTTTAATATATTAGAGCATTCGCTCGGAAGTTTTGATGGTTATGAGGGCTAAGTACGCGTATCTGCTTGGGGATGGGGATGTCCAGCGTTGGTTTGATAATCTTGCGGCTAAGTCTTATTTAACGGCCACTGTTTATCTTAGGAATCTTGGGTTTTATTGTGAGGTTAATAAGACGGACCCTAAGACTTTGCTTAAGGTTGCGAAGACTAAGGCTTTCCGGGATGGTTTCACCGATTTTGTCCGAAGGCTAGAAAGTGAGGGCAAGGCAGGCTCCTACATTGCCAGGTTTAAGAAGACTCTGCATTCGTGGTTCAGCTATAATGGCTTGGATGTGAAGCTTAAAGTTAATGTTAGGGGTGAGCATGAAACACCAACCATAGCCAATGAGAGAGTTCCAAGCAAAGAAGAGCTTGACCGAATCCTTAGACTGGCAACTCCAAGAGCCAGAGTTTCAATAGCCCTCATGGCCTTCAGCGGACTTAGGCCTCAAAGCCTAGGCAATTACATAGGAACTGATGGCATAAGGCTTGGAGACTTTGTGGAAGCCGAAGCGAATGAAGAGGGCATAACATTCACCAAAATACCAGCCATGCTGGTGGTCCGAAGAGGATTAAGCAAGGCTAGACATCAGTACTTCACCTTCGTTCCCCAACAAACAATAACCTACATTGAAGAGTATTTAGAAGAAAGAGTCAAGCAGGGCGAAGGGCTAAGCAAAGATTCTCCGCTGATGGGTTTTGATCCCAGAGGCGTTAAAAAGAACAGGTTTCTGAGGACAACTTTGGTGACTAGGGATATTAGGGAGGCCATTTTAAGGGCTGGCTTTCGCTGGAGGCCTTATGTTTTAAGGGCTTACTGCGACACAAACATGATAATAGCCGAGTCTAAGGGGAAGATAAGCCATCCGTATTTGCAGTTTATTATGGGGCATAAGGGCGATATCGAGGCGAGATACAGCACAAACAAGGGCGTACTGCCACCAGACATGATTGAGGACATGCGCAAATGCTACAAAGAATGTGAACCATTTCTAAGCACGGCAACCCAACCCCTAGAACAATCAAGCATAATCAAAGAAGCAAAAATAGAAGCACTAAAAAGTATGGCCAAAAGCCTCCTAGGAATAGACCTTCTCGACGTTAAGGTTGCAAAGGAAAGGCTTATCGGAAGAGAACTAAGCAAGGATGAGGAACTTGAGCTTTACGAGAAAGAGCTTAAAAAGCTGAGGGAAGGAAAACACAACCCGCAAAGAGTAATACATGAGAAAGAGCTTGAAAAATACTTGGCGGAAGGATGGCAATTTGTAAGCGTACTACCCTCACGCAAAATCTTGATTAAAAAACATTAAGAAATCACACTTACACCGCTTGACATTCTATTATCTGCAACTAAAAGAGCATCTGGTTGCTGTTGAGGTTGGTTTTGGGTAGCAGTTATCGTTGGATGTTTCCTGGTGGTGTGATAGTTTTTCTGAGTTGACGCGAATTTAAAAAGTTAGCATAAGCTTCATCCAAAGCTTTTAGTCTGAAGCGGATTTAACCCCATTTTTCATTCAACCTTATTTAGAGTTTCTATGATTTAAAAATGGTGAATTCTAAGCTCAGAAGCTCTTCTTAGACAACCGATAAAGCAAAGGGTAGTGCATGATTTATTCAGACGATGAATGGGCTACGAATTCCAAATTAACATTTAATTAAGATTAAAAGGCGTCCTATTCCCTCATAAGGTTTTGTCGCTAGTGTTACTTCGTTATTTCTTCTAATACTTTTTCTTTTGTTTCAATGCCTAACGCTGCGGTGGCAAGGGCTCCTAGGAGGTGGGTTATGGCGAATACTGTGAAGGGGGCAGCGAGGCCTCCATATGTATATAAAAGCGGGGTTAATGTGGGCGCTATCGTACCAGCTATACGGCCTATGCTCGCCGCTGCACCAGACCCTGTTCCTCTTATGCGTGTAGGATATAACTCTGGCGTGTATGCGTAAAGGGCAGACCATGCGCCTAAGTTAAAGAAAGAGATTACTATGCTCCACAGAAGGATGGGCTCCGGCGCGAAGGCTTGGCTTAGGAGGATACTTCCGACACCAGCCATGGCAAGATAGGCTATGGCTACAGGTTTTCTGCCTATACGATCTAATAGAAATGCTGCAGTGTAGTATCCTGGAACTTGTGCAAGCGTAACCACTATTGTCCATTCTATGGACTTGACAACCGTGAATCCAAGTTCTTTCACATAGATCGTTGGAAGCCAAATGAAAATGCCGTGGTAAGTGTAAACCAGCACAGCCCATAAAACCCATAGAAGAATCGTCCTTTTTCTATATGTTGCCGACCATAACTCCTTTAGAGCCACCGTAACCTTATATTTTTCATGAGGCTTTACAGCTAAATTTCTTTCATCAACATTTTCTGGTATAAGCCCTTGTTTACTTAAAAATTTTAAGGCTTCCTTGGTTTTTCCTTTAAGATGCAGATAACGTAGAGATTCAGGCATCAGAAACGCTATCAATGGAACTAGAACTATAGGAGTTATGGCCGCCAAAAAGGTTAGACGCCAACCAAACATTGGAAATAAGATATATGGAAATAACAAGGATAAAAGGGCGCCATAAACCCATGAAGCCTCAATTATGCCTAAGAAGCGTCCCCTATATTTTGCAGGTATATATTCCGACACGTAGACTCCAGGCTGCGGGAGGGATCCTCCAAGCCCCACTCCAGCTAAAAAGCGTAGGAAGCCCATGGTTAAAGCATCAGGGGCAAGCGCGTTTGCGGCTGTAAAAACGGTCATGG
>JANXEP010000051.1 GCA_025057795.1 Candidatus Bathyarchaeota archaeon
CAGCCGGCCTATAATCGCTGATAAGCTTTTCAAGCCCCACCATTATCTGAGCAGTCTGCTGGGCATGGCTGCCGCTGCCTACGCCTAAATCCACATCAGCCCCTTTAAGGCTGAACTCCTCAAAGAACACGCGGCTAAGCATGTAATCATAATGCTGCCCACTCCACACAAACACGCTTTCCACGCCTTTCCCCTCCAGCTCCCGCAGCACGGGAGCCAGCTTAACGACTTCGGGCCGCGTGCCTGCAACAACCATAACAGACATCAAGCGAATACTCCTAGCTTTTATAGGCTCTTTTTCTGCTTTCCACATGAGTAACATATATTGTCTTTTCGTCTTTGTCAGCGACAAAGATTATACGATACGTTCCAACCCTAATCCTGAAGGCCCCCGTTAAGCCCTTAACCTTTTCAACATCCATCTCCTTTAAGGCTAGAGGATAATCTCCCAGACTGTTTATTATATGCTTAATTCTGCTTTTGATTTTCTCATTCTCAAGTTCTGTTAAAAACTTGTGAACTCTGCGGTGGGCAATCACCCTGAATTTAGGCACGGGAAAGCTCCTCTAAGGTCACATAGTTTCCCCGCTTCATCTCCTCGACGGAGCGCTGGATATCCTCAATTTCCTCTCGGCTCAACTCAGCCTCAGGCAGACTCCTCTCAAGAACCATGGCTATAACGTCCTCAATAAGCCTGAGACGTTCACCAAGCCGTTTAACCTCCTCATAAATCATTTCAAGCGTCACTTGGCCAGACACAGTCTCACCAACAAAACACTCTTACGAGCCGCCCTATTATTCGTTTCCACTACGCCTCTATAAGCTCCTCTTCCCTGATGAAGCGGCGGTACCACCTGTTCAGCATGTCCGGCGTCGCCACATTAAGCTCCACAGGCTCCTCAACAGCCTTGTACACCTTAACCATCATGTCATACCTGCGCTCTATCAAATCCGTAACCACAAGTATGTCTATGTCGCTTGCACCCACAGCCTCACCCCTGACAGCTGAGCCAAAAAGGTAAACCCTCACGTTCGGATCTATTTCCCGCACGATGGCCTTAACCCGCCTAGCCAGCTCCACACAATTACCTATGTTCATGAAACCCCATCCACGAGGGGTTCAAACCTCTCAACAACAAACCTGTGGAGGCTCCGAGCCTCCTTCTCCTCGTAGCTGTAGGGCAGATATCTTGAGGTGACATATGCCTCCTCGAGGCGCACATAATGCAGGTTTTCCTTGTCCTCCACGAGAACCTTAAGGCTGGGAGCTGCCCATGCAAGCCCCCTAATAAGCCTCCTAAGCATATGGGTTCTTGGATAGGAGCCGAACTTGACAAGCAACTTATATTTCAACATGAGTTGGCAATACTGCTCCAGGCTGAATGCAACTACACTCTGCCTAAGCGCCGCTTGAACGTATAAGCAAAACGCTCCACCCTTCATGGGAGCACGTTGATCTCCTTCACAGTTCTGAAGTCCTCGTCGAAGGTTGCCACATTGCCAATTTTCATCCTCAAGGCCACGGATAGGTTTATGGCGTCAGCTGGTAGCAGACCGTACTTGTCAACATGGCGAAGCGAATTCTCCCAGTCCTCATATTCTATGCTCGCTACTCTAAGCCCCCTTTCACATAGGTGCCTAATATATTGTTGCACTTTATTGACAAAGGCTGAACACTGCTCCCTCACATGCCTTTCGTACTTCAGCGCCTCCCTGATTTTCCATAGGCTTTTCTCGCCTAGAATGCTGCTTGCCTGGGCGATCATAACTTTGAAGGTAACCTCCTCAAGAACCAATGGGGTGACGTATCCGATAAGCCTGTTACCCTCAACAAGCTCAAGAACCTCCCTGGCTTTGTCAGCTCCAGGCTCGCCGAGCATAAGCTTCAGGAATATTGAGGAGTCTATGAAAACCCTCAGGGGGCTTCATCTCCATACTTGAGGGCGTGATAGGCGTCATCAAGCTCCCTAAGCGTTAAACCGCAGGACTTAAGAATGCCCAGCATCTGATCGGTCATGTACTCCTTGGACCTCCTCCGGATAAACTCCTTTATAGCCAGCCTGAGGGCTTCACTTCTGGATAAACCCATGGACTCCGCGGTTCTTGCGAATTCTTCCAGCAGATCCTCCTCGATCCTGAAGTAAACGCCCTTAGACTTCATATACAACACTGTATAAATGTATATCAAAAATTGTATATAAACTTTCAGGCATCCTTACCGGATTCCCATCTGTACTGTTTCAGCTTAATTTTACGCAGTGGCGGAGCCCCTTTCTATGCGGTATTTCCTGTAGGCGGAAGCTAAAAGCAAACCCAAGGTTAAAAGTGAAAGCGAAACCATAATTGGGTCAAGCCTTATACCCCAAGGCGTGTAGTTTAGGACTAGGCCTATGAGCGGAACCAGCGCCAAGCTTAGGCCTATGGAAAGCGCCAGCCTCTCCAGGGGGCTAAGCTCCTCCCGACGTGGGTAAAGCGCTTCAACCAGCGAATAACCCGGTAGGAAGAGGACGAAAAGCGAGCCGAGGGCCATCCTCAAAACCGAAAGTGCGGGGAGAACACTTGACAGGTATACTGTTATGATGCATAGGCAAACCAGTCCAGCCGACGCCATGAAACCTAAACCATGCATTGAACGCAGGTAGGTGCTGAAGCTTTTAGGCGGATTCGGATTCACAAGCTCCAGGGAGCCCTTGCGAACCAGGCTGAAGACGGTTTTGGCTAGGAGGCTGGGCTTATAACCCATGGCGCTGGAGAAAACTAGGTTTTCAAGGTTTATTTGGCTATTAGACTTTATAAGCCGTTTAACGGCCTTTTCCACATCATTGAGGCTGCCGTTTTCACTTTGCCTCAAGACGAGACGCCATCCCCTATAGAGGCGGGCTAGGTAAACCCAAAACTTTTCCCTTAAATAGGTGTAGCCCCCAATTCCCACAGCGGCCACTGCAGCCAGCCCGCCCACGCCCATGAATAGCCTAAGCCTCCCAGCCTCAATGCCAGCCCTAGAAACCTCAGGCTCCATTGAAAACGCCTGCATGGCTAGGCTCCGCGTTTCTTCAGCATCACCGGCCATGGCGCGGGACAAAGCCCTTCTGAGGAATCCCACCATTTCTGAGACGTCTCCACCATTGGTTTCAGCCCTCCTCACAGCCAAATAGCCAGCTATGATGGACTCCTCAAGCGTGGGGCTTATGCCAGCATTACCGGTTTGAGGCTGTGTGGGCTGTGGCATGTCGCCCGTCACGTTCAGCCAAAGCTGGTTCCACCTGCCATGATATGTGAAGGCGCCTGCTGTCTCGTTGTAAACCCACATTTCGAAAACCAGCCGCACATTCTCAGCTGGGCTTTTCAACACCACATCAATGGGGAGAACCTCTGAAGTGTTATGTGCCAATATGGTTCTAAGCTCCATCATGGGCTCAGCCGCCATGGGCGTGGTTTCATTAACGGTAGAGTTTTTGTCGCCGACTTTAACCAGCACCCGATAGTACATCACGCGCCCCTCATGGTTCCCAACATAAACATTAAGCCTAAAAGGCTGGCCTGCCCCGACAACCCGTGGGTAGTCAGCTATCTTCCCCCCAGGCCCAAGCAGTCCAAGCTCGGAGAAGGGTTCCACTACGCGGCCGGCGTTCAGCACTTGAACAGCGGCGAACACAGCTGAAACTATAAGTATGGCGGCTATAACCGCTAAAACTTCCTCGTCGAAAACCCAGCTCATTAAAGCTTGCCCTTAAGCTCTTCGAGTATGCTTCGTGCAGCCTCTCTAAGCGCACGCCTACTATCCATTTTAGGCTTCCATCCTAAACCCTTAAGCCTATCAATGGTTAGGGCTATCTTCTTTACGTCGCCAGGCCAGCCGACACCGTGAAGCACAGGTTTATACTTGTACCTTACGCCCCTTAAGCCCATAACTGAGGCCACTATGCTGGCAATCTCATTAACGTCAACCCAGTCCTCGCTGCCCACGTTGTAGGCTTCAAAACCGTCGCCTAGGCTTTCCCAAGCAGCCATAGTGGCATCTACAGCATCGCTTATGTATATGTAGCTTCTTGTCTGTGTTCCGTCGCCGAGGATCTCCAGCACATCCGGCTGCTCCGTAAGCTTCACAATAAAATCGTAAACAACTCCATGCCTTAGCCTAGGTCCAACCACATTCGCATAGCGAAGCGCAACCGCGCCTATCCCATATAGGCGGCTGTAAGCATGGATTAGGCTTTCGCAGGCTGCCTTGCTGGCGCCATAGACTGAAACAGGCCTTATAGGCGCCGACTCATCCACCGGTATGGCTTCGGGCTCGCCGTAAACGCTGCTTGAGGAGGCGAAGACAAGTTGCTTAACGTCCGCCTTTCTCATGGCCTCTAAAAGGTTGAAGGTTGCCACAACATTCTCGCTGAAGTGGATGTCTGGGTTGGTGGTGCTCACCCGAACCTCGGGGTTGGCTGAGAAATGGAAGACGGCTTCCACGCCAGCTGCGGCTTTAACGGCAGCTTGAGGATCCTTCAGATCCACGTCCAAAACCTCAACATTCCAGCCGTGGTGGCGGATGTTTTCAAGCCTTCCGCTACTAAAGTTATCCAGCACCCTTACATTACAGCCTTCAAGTACAAGCCTATCAACTATGTGGCTGCCTATGAACCCGGCTCCGCCCGTTACAAGGACAGGGGTTTCCACATAAACCACTAAAAAGGAAGGTTAAACTGTGGAACAGTCTGGTTTAGGCCAGAATCTCAAGAACCTTCACGGCCACTATGAGCATGAAAGCCATGAGAAGCGGCCAAATGGCCACATCCAAGCGTTTTCCAAGCTCAAGAAGCCTGCGTCTGGAATCCGCCGACAGCATCTCCTTTGATGCCAAAAGCGATATGAGCAGCATTGTTGCCGCAACTCCCAATGTGGCGCCAAAAGCCACAGCCACAACGGTGGTGGTAACTGATGATATCACTTGCCTTCCCCTTTCTCCAAAGCTGAATCCTATTATGTGCCGTCACCCCTTATAAGCCTTTCCATAAAAACGGAAAAACTATGAATAGGCCAACGTTGGTAAGTCCGTGGGAGAGGCTTGCTCCAACAAGGCTTCCAGTTTTAAGCACAGCATACCCAAAAATAAGGCCTACCGCGAAAACGAAAATCAAGTCTAGGGCTGAAAACCACCCAATATGAAGTAAAGCGAAGATTATGCTCACGCCCAGAAGCCCAGCCTTCCATCCCAGCGCCTTAACGGCTGTGCCTTGCATTATACCCCTGAAAACCAATTCCTCAACAAAACCCGTGTAGAAGGCTATGGCTAGGGCTAAAAGCGCATAGCCCGCCGGGGAAAGCCCCGAAGCTAAAGGCTCAGGTCTTAAAATCAAGTATTCCAGTGCGCCAAGCGGCATCCCCGTCAAGCCTAGCCCCAGCTGAGCCAGAGGCTTTTTAAAGGTGAGTCCCACCTCTCCGGAGCTTAGTCCCTGAACCCTTATGACGGCTATGGCTGCCGCAAGCATAAGCGTGCCAGAGGCAGGATACCAGAAATAGCTTGGGAGATGCGCCAGGGGCAGGGATAGGCTGGCTATCCTAGTTATGGGCGCCAAAGACAAAGCCAGGAAAAGGCTGGAGGCAGGGTTGGATTCGTGCCAGAAAACCGAAAGAGCCAAAAGTGCAACCAGCAGAAACGAATATGCAAACAGCCCATATGCAGGGTTCACGAAATATGTTGTTACCTCGGCTGCAGCGATTAAGCCTGTGAAAACCGTGAAAGCCTTAAGCTCAGCCTTCACCCTTCTCCTCTCTGATCCTCTGGATTATTCTGCGTTCTATTCGCCTAAGTAGGAAGGCTATGGCGCCCAAGGCTATGGATTGGGAGGCGAAGAGCAGCAGCATCACCCCCATAAGCGCCCAGCCGCTATGCCAAATTCCAAGGAAGGCTAAGCGGTAAATAACCCATAAAAGTATGGCTATGGCGGGGATTATGGTTGAGGCTGCTATGGCTGAAAGGAACAAAATGGGGTTATGCCTTCTCGCCAGCCCAACAACGGAGGAAAGTATGGCAAAACCGTGGCGCCACGTGGCAAGCTTTCTCCGGCCTATCCTAGCCCTGTATCCTATGGGAACCTCGGTTATGCTCTGCTCTACAGCAGCTTGAGCTGCAACCTCCACCTCTGTAGAAAATCCTCTTGAGGCGAGGTCGATGCGCTTTGCGAACTCCGTCTTAAGCAGGTACATGCCTGAACACACATCGGACAGGCTGGTGCCGAAGAGAATGTTGAAGGTTTGGGTTATTATCCAGTTTCCAAGCCTGTGGAGGCGGCTTATGTTACGCCTATCCCGGGCTCCAATAACCAGCGAGTAAAACCTTCCATGGCCTAGCAGCCGACCGATATCCTTCGGGTCATAGGTGTGGTCTCCATCCATAACAAGAATATATGGCGTGGCAACATGTTCAATGGCGGTTTTAAGGGCTCCCGTCTTACCCACACCATGCTGATAGATGACTTTAGCTCCCTTAGACTGTGCAATCTTGTCAGTTCCATCCCTAGAGTAGCCATCCACAACCAGAACGTGGCCGTAGCCCTCACGCCTCAACTCGTCAAGTACAAGCCCGATGGCCTTAGCCTCATTCAAGGTTGGAATAACAACCGTCACATGCCCAGGCAGTATACTCCCATCATCCATAACAGCTGATTCCTGAATAGCACCTTCAGGGTCGGCGGCTCCATTGAACCCCGCGGCGACATTAGCCTGCAGCGTAAACACGGCGCCCCTCCAGCCCTTGATAAAGCTTATGGATACTGCCGCAAGCAGCATGAGGGAAACTATCAACCCCTCCCCAGTGAACAATGGAGCATCCAAGCTTCTAAAGGCGTGGAAGGTTATGGGCTCGGCGAGCAAAGCCATGTTTGGGCTTAAGTTCACGGACCCGCCAACATGAACCGTGAGGTTCGCCTTAACCCATATGGCATTTCCATACAAGGGCCAGAATACTGGCGTAGCCCCTGAAAAGGCATCAAGCACCACATGTGAAGCCAGTGTGAAGAAGGCTGAGGCGCATGTGCGCATTCCCCTCTTTAGGGCATAGGCTGTGATGGAAAGGGGAATGAACACTGCAGCCAACACAAATATAGAGTGGGAAAGCGACCTATGCACGAGAAACAAGGCGTCGAAGTCTGGGATCAAAGCTAGAAGCGCCAAAGGCAGAGCCCTTTTTGGACTTAACCCTAGGACAATCAGCACTACGAAGGGAACCATGAAGTGTACCAGAGGCTCCATTGGACTTCAACAATAACTTCTTTTAGCTAGAAGCCCCAGCTGAACATTCGCTTGGAGGCATAGGTTTGAAAAGCTGGGCTGGTGACTGTTAGGAACCTTATGAATCCCTCATCCTCAGCCCACTTTTCAGCCGCCTTGTATCCCCAGCCCGTTGCTATCCGGCTTATCTTCATGGCGAGGGGCTTTCCCACCTGCCCCATAAGCCTTTTCAAGGGGCTCATAACAGCCACCTTAATCCTCACAACTATTTTGGCCAGCAGATCTATCATCTTCGGGCTTCGAGGCTTACTCACGCATTTTACAGCCAAATCCAGAGCTGCCCTTTCCTCCCGACTTAAAGCCTTATCCAGCACTCGCCGGCTTCTAGCGGCTTCCCTAAGTCCCAGAAGATACGCCGCGTTCAAGTCTATCCCGCTTTTAGCGTCGCTTGGTGGGCGTACAACGGGCGATTTTGGATTAAACCTGAGCCTCAGATGATATTGCCCGCTGGCGTTCCGCTCCCAGAAAGCCTTGCCGGAATCCAAAAGCCTACGGGCCTTTGATGGCTTACATGGCATTAATGGGGTGCCGTCAGCAGACACAACGGGAATCCTCTCGATTGCGGAATCTCCCGCCGTCTTAAATGCGTCATCCATATGTTCGCCGCCTCGATACCACCCTAAACCTTTAAATGGCCCTTTTCAGAAGCACCCTGCCCTATGCTCACTATATGACACGATCCCCACCACCGAGATTGCTCGGGGGTGGAAGACAGCACAAAACGGCTATATGGTTGCTCACGTCTTCCATTACGCCTCGCTATCTTTTCAGATGCAGGTTTTTCTGCAAGCCTAATATAAAAGGACATACTCCAATATAAATGATGCTTCGACCTTGGAAAGGACATTGTAATCTCCATAGGTTTATGGTTAAGGTGACTGAGCAACAACCTAACAGCAGGATGGTAAACCCGCTGATATCGGGAACTTTTAATGTATTAAATAAAAAGTGTGTTCAACGTGGTTGACTGAATATTCTTAAATAGTTGTACTAAGATATTTTAGGAGTCTCAATATCGCCAAAAAGGAGGTTCTTTATGTCTGAAACAGAGAGTGAAAAGGCGATGGCGAGACAAGACGTTGTTCAAGAGCGTGTAATTGCCGATTGCAGTAGAAACTTTGGTTTGCGTCCGGTTAACCTTAAGGTGAATGGAAAGCTGTATAGAGTTTATGCAGAGCCCAATTGGACGCTGCAGCAGGTTTTAAGGGATGAGTTGGGCTTCACCTCGGTGAAAGACATGTGCTTGGGACATGGAGCATGCGGCAGCTGCACGGTCATAGTTGATGGAAGACCCGTGCTTTCCTGTCTGACGTTGGCTATAGAATGTGATGGGAAAGAAATAGAAACTGTGGAAGGCGTTGCAGAGAAGAAACATCCATTAATTGAGGCGTTTCTAAGAAACCATTCTTTCCAGTGTGGCTACTGCACTCCCGGTTTTGTTTTAACGGCTAAGGCGCTTCTCGACAGAGAAAGGAACCCAACGACGGAAGATATAGTTGAAGCTTTAAGCGGCAACATATGCAGATGCGGCGTATACCCCGCCGTCATCAACGCAGTTCTTGAGGCAGCCGAGAAACTAAAAGGAGGCGAAAAGCATGGTTGAGGGACGCAAGATCAGAAAACCAGTAAAAGAAAATCCGTACTTCACGTTTACAATGTGGGGTTTCCCGGAAGACGAGGAGTTTAGAATCATCGGGAAACCAGTGCCGCCGAAAGAAGCGGAGAAAGTTACCGGGAAAGCCGTTTACACCAGGGACGTAAAGCTGCCAGGAATGCTTTACGCTAAATGGCTCACTTCGCCTTATGCACATGCAAAGGTTAAGCATGTTGACGTAAGCAAAGCAAAAGCGCTTCCCGGCGTTGTCGACATACTTATCTGCGGCGACCCAGACTTGGCTTCGCCAACACATCCTGATGGTTTAGGTGTGGGCTGGAACGTTAAGGTTCCGGACTGGGCTTTCGTTTTGCCCTTTGAGGCGGTTTATGAGGGCCATCCGGTGGCTGTTGCGGTGTGTGCGGACACATTGGAAACATGCGATGAAGCCTTAAAACTTGTGAAGGTTGAATGGGAAGAGTTGCCATTCGTCCTTGATAGGGACGAAGCCTTGAAGCCAGACGCCCCTATAACTCAGCACTTTAGACAACAAAAAGACAACGTGGTAAGAGAACTACCTATGACGAGGGGGGAGACCAAATTTATCCAAGGAAACATAGAAGAAGGCTTCAAAGAAGCGGACAGAATAATCGAGTTTGAGATAAAATGTGGTGTGAATGTCCCCGCAGGTGTTGAACCTTTTTCCAGCGTTGCTTGGCTCCATGAAGGTTATTTAGACCTTTGGGTTAATTTGCAACTTCCACAGGGAATGTTTTTCGCCATGCAAGCGGCGGGAGTTGTGGGAGTACCCCTTAACAGGCTTAGGGTTCATCAAGTTTGCAAGGGAGCCACCTTCGGAGGCGTAACATTCACAGGGAACGCTGCCATATCTTCTGTATTGGCCGCCATTTTCTCTAAGAGAACCGGAAAGCCCGTGAAGGTTTTGGCCGACTGGACCAATTTTTCAGGCATAACGTGTGAGGAAGAGGGACGCTACACAATAAAGGTCGGGTTTAAAAACGATGGAACCGTGACAGCGGTTCAAATATTGTCTAATGGAACGTATGGCTATGCTGGTTTAACAATTCCCGGAAGCAAAAAACTTCCAAAGGCAACCGCAATAAAGAACATTTATTGCGAGTCGATTTACCCCTACGTGAACAAGGCGCCAACCGTATGCTATAAGCACGGCACTCAAGAAACCATACCTTTCATAGAGATTTTCAACCGCGTGGCCGCCGAGCTGAATATGGATCCAACGGAAGTCGCGTTGAAAAATGATGGCTGTGATGGGCATCCTATGCATCCGGATATGGATGAGGTTAAACGTGAACAGGGCTTTCCGGTTAGAGACAGCCTTAAAGAGTGTATTGAGGCGGGGAAGAGGGCGATAGGCTGGGATGAGAAGTGGCATCCGCCAGGCGCCAAAAAACTGCCAAACGGAAAATATCATGGAATAGGCTTTGCGTGGACAAAGGAGTGGCGAGCTGGTCCAGAAGTTCCCGCCAGATTCAGTGCAGGCGTCTTCTTTAAGCAGGACGGAACAGTGATAATTAAAGGTCAGCGGAGTGTTGTAGGGGTCTCAGAGCCAACCACTTATTGTCAAATATTTGCAGAGGAGTCTGGGTTACGCTATGAAGATGTAGATTTTGATAATCAATTCTTAGAGGCCACGCTTATGACTCCAGGAGGCAGTGGTGGTCTCGCATGGAACTCTTATATTATGAAAGAGCTTGGAGTAAAAACAAGGCAAAGGCTTTTGGAGGTCGCAGCGAAACATTTTGGCAAGACGCCCCAAGAGCTTCACATAGAAAATAGCGTTATCTTCGAGAAGGCCAACCCTCAAAACAAGATTTCAGTTAGGGAGCTAGTGTGGAGGTATGGCCGCGAGTTCCAGGGTGGAATATGGGCTGACGGCTACGCCTTCATAAAAGGTATAGAGAATCCCCCCTCTCCAAGGAAAGTTTACTTCTGGGGAAGACAAGCAGCCTTCTTAGAGGTAGAGGTGGATCCCGAAACCGGAAAAATCGACATCAAAAACCTTGTTATTGCGAATGACGTTGGAAGAGTTATAAACCCCCACAGCGTTTCCGGCCAACAATATGGCGGAGGTTTCATGGGCATGGGCAGGGCCATGACCGAGGAAATAGTTTACGACCCATTGACCGGGGTTAAACTTAACGATGACCTTGCCCAATACGGTGTACTAGCCATGGGCGACATATATCCAAACCACTGCATAGCCGTGGAAACCCGACTGGGGTACGGCGCCTACGATAACATGGGTTTAGGCGAAAACCCAAACTGCCTTGTACGCGGTGTTCTTAGAGCAGCTGTCTACAACGCCATAGGAAAATGGATAAACGAAGACCCTATCACGCCAGACAGAGTATTAAAAGCGTTGGGAAAAGCCTAGGTTTCGCCTCCACTTCTTTTTATCTTTAATTGTTAATGGGCTTTTTTAATAATGGGTTTAGTTTAAGCTTTCAACTCTGTTTCTTTGCCTACATAAGGGGACGCAGCAGTTTACATTATTGAGATTAAATTATTTAAACCGCTGCCAACTAACCATAGAAATGGCTGCTGACGGGATGTTTAAGAATGCAGACAGGCTTGTTCGGCAGTTCCGGGCTTAGGGGCTTAGTTAACGTGGAATTAACCCCAGCCATGGCCGTCAAAGTCGGCTTGGCTGTGGGAACTTTCACAAAGGCTGGGAAGGTTTTTGTGGCGAGGGACACGAGGCTTTCGGGTTCAATGTTTGAAAACGCGTTGGTTTCTGGTTTGCTGGCGTGTGGAGCCAAAGTTTATTGCCTTGGCGTTTTGCCAACCCCTGTTTTGGCTTACTTGACAATGAAGTTTGGCGCAGATGCTGGTTTGATGATTACGGCTTCGCACAACCCACCCCAATACAACGGCATAAAAATTTTCCACGGCGACAGCATGGCGTACAGCGAAAAATGTCAGAAGAAAATTGAAGAAATCATCGAAAAGGGAGATTTCAGGCTGACGGATTGGCGAGGCCTCGGCGAAACTATGTATAGGGACGAAAGCAGAATTTACACAAAGATGTTGGAGGAAAAGGTACAGTTAAACGAAGAATGGCGTGTCGTGGTTGACCCTGGATGCGGAGCGTCAAGCCAAATTGCACCCGCAATTTTCAGAACCCTGAAATGCAGGGTTACAGCTGTGAACGCCCAACCTGACGGCTTCTTTCCAGGGAGGAGCCCTGAACCAAATGCCGAATCTTTGAAACCTTTGTCTAATATTGTGAGAGCGTTGGGGGCGGATGTTGGGGTGGCCTACGATGGGGATGGGGATAGGGCGGCTTTTTTGGACGAGAACGGCGATTTTGTGGATTTTGACAGGGCTCTGGCGGCATACGCCTCCCACGTTTTGAGAAAGGAGAAGGGCAAGGTTGTTGTTACGAACGTTGAGGCTTCCATGTGTGTTGAGAAAATGGTGGAGCCTTACGGCGGAAAAGTTGTTAGAACAAGGGTTGGGGACATCTATGTTGCAGAAGCCGTAAAAGAGTTTAACGCCGTCTTCGGAGGCGAGCCTTGCGGAGCATGGATTCATCCCCAATTCCACCTCTGCCCAGACGGAATCCTCTCATCAGCACTCTTGCTGAAAGCGTTAGAAAACGAAGGTAAAAGCCTGTCAGAATTTGTTGCTGAAACCCCAGCCTATCCGGTTCTTAGGAAGAATGTTCCATGCAGAAACGAAGTGAAATACGCTGTTGTCGAAAAGGCGGAGAAGCTTTTAAAAATCCACTTTCCAAATCATAAGCACATTTCAACGGTTGACGGCGTTCGTTTGACGCTTGAAGACGGGTGGGTTTTGGTTAGGGCCTCAGGCACAGAACCCCTTGTACGCCTAACCGTGGAAGGCGAATCCTTAAAGACTGCTGAAGGCATAATGGAGAAAGCTGCCGCCGTTGTTAATGAAATTGTAGGGGAGTTTGGAAAGTGAAAGCTGTCGTTTTGGCTGCTGGAGAAGGCACAAGACTGCGTCCCCTCACCCTAACTAGGCCAAAGCCTATGATAAACGTTGGCGGAAAACCCATCCTTGAGCACTGTTTAAACGCCATTAAGGCTTGTGGAATAGATGAGGTGATAATCGTTGTCAATTACTTGGCTGACGTTATCCGCGGATATTTTGGCCCTGGGAAAAGGCTTGGGTTGAAAATTGAATACGCCCTCCAAAAGTCTGTGGTTGGAACTGGAAACGCCTTAAGCGCTGCGGAGCCTTATGTCGATGATGATTTTCTGCTTGTTTATGGCGATTTGCTGTTCACGACAGAAGCCCTAAAAAAGGTTTTAGAAATGCACAAAAGGAAAAAGCCTTCAGCCACTTTAGCTGTTGTTCCGGTTGATAAACCAGAGGATTATGGTATAGTGGAGCTTGAAGCCGAAGGGCTAATGAAACGCATAATTGAGAAGCCAAGGCGGGAGGAGGCGCCAACAAACTTGGCTAACGCCGGGCTCTATGTTTTTTCAACCGAAATTTTCGAAAAAGCGAAGAAGACATCGGCTTCTATAAGGGGGGAATGGGAAATCACCGACGCCATAGCCCTTATGCTTAAGGAGGGGGGAGAAGTTTTCGCAGCTGAAATTTCGAAGGATGAATGGTTCGACGTTGGCAGACCTTGGGATTTGCTTGAGGCTAACCGTTGGGTTTTAGTGCGCATGGAGCACAATCTACTTGGAACCGTGGAAACGGGTGCACATTTAATCGGACCTGTAACTGTTGCGGAAACAGCCCGCATACGCTCCGGAGCCTATGTTGAGGGGCCAGCCTTCATAGATGAGGGAAGCGACATAGGGCCTAACTGTTACATACGCCCATTCACAAGCATAGGCAAAAGGGCACGTGTAGGAAACGCTTGCGAAATAAAAAACAGCATAATCATGGACGGGGTGCACATTGGACATTTGTCTTACGTGGGCGACAGCATAATTGGAGAAAATTGCAACCTTGGCGCTGGAACAACAACAGCCAATTACCGGTTTGATGCTGGAACCATAAAAATGATGGTTAAGGACACTCTTGTGGACAGTGGCAGAACAAAGCTTGGGGCGGTTTTAGGGGATAACGTGAAAACAGGAATAAACGCCCTTCTTATGCCAGGGGTAAAGGTTGGAAATAACTGTTGGATTGGGCCAAATGTGGTTGTTTATCGTGACTTGCCAGCCAACACCGCTGTGTTCTTAAAGCAGGAGGTTGAAAAGAGAAAGCTTTAAAGCGGGGCACATAGTTCGAGCTTTCATTTAACCATTATTGATGCCCCGCAGTATTCGCATTGCACTGACGTTTGTCCTTTATAGATTTCTTTGGTGTATGGTGCTCCGCAGTTGGGACAGCGTACAACTTGGATGGAGGGCGCCTCTTTCACCGTTATGCCCTTTATTGCAGCTATGTCCCTGTCTGCTTCTCCGCCTATTATATATTTGAAGAATCTTGTTATCACGTCTGCCTCCCAGTCTTTGACATCGAAGGGTGTTTCTTCCAGCCTGCGTTCGGGTTTAAATTTGACATAGATTCCAGTCCAAGCGATTAACCCAACCCTTCCCTTGGAAATTTCTTGTAGAGCGCCTATGGGCTGTTCTATCAGCATGGTTCTTTCAGTCTTCTTTTTTGTCGCTATGAAAAGCTTCTTCTCGAGGACAACTTCCCTTTTTCCTTCGAAAATAAACCTGTGATTTGTGAAGTAAAGGGTTCCTTCACATTTTTGGCCAGTCATTATTTTTCCTTCAATGGCCAAAACTGGGCTTTCGTCTTCTTTCATGGGAAAGGATGCGTAGGAGAAAAGCTCCATGGTTTTTTCAGCCACTTTTAGGTCTCTGTCTATGGCGTTTATACTTCCCAAAAACTCGTTTAGGGAGACGGTTACTTTGGCCGTTTCCGCAGAAACCCTTGCCCTTAGGGTTGAAGCTTCCACTGAAAGGCGGCTGGCCGAAGCCCAAGCGTAGGCGAAGTTTCCGCCGCTTATTTCAGCTCTAAGCCGCCGTGCGTCAGACTCAAGCATCCTAATTTGAGCGGTCAATGGTTGAACATTGTTGTAGAATCCCTGTTTTATTGTTGGAGAAGCCTCTATCCACTTTTTAGTTAGAAGGTCTATGCTCTTCTCAAGATGGCCCATAGCTGCATAGCCGCGTCCACGAACCGCTGTAAGCCTACTAGGCAGCGAAGCCATAGCCCCGTCAATGTAGGCTAGTTTTCTTTCAACATCGCTTATCGCGCTAGAAGCGCTTGAAAGGTCAGACTCTATTGAATGAAGCCTAGAGTAAAGGGCATCTCTTTCCTTATCAATTTGGGCCATTTTCAGCCACAAGTAAGTTTTAGCATTAGAGATATGCCTAATAAGACTTGTGTAGTTTAAATCCTAAAATATGCGTTTGCACAACATTTAATGGGAGGCTGAAGTTTGTCAGCAGCTCAGAGAAGGTTCTTTACAGAAGTTTCGGCTCTCGTAGATAAAACCGTTAATGTTTTAACCACTGGTGGCAAAACGTACACTGGAACTTTGATAGGGATAAATCCGGACAATTTGAGCTTATGTCTGGCGGAGGCAACGGACGAGGAGGGTAAAAAGTTTCACAGGGTTTTTTTGAACGGGAATGTTGTGGCTCAGATTTTGAGCAGTGAGAAGCCTTTCGACTTGAAGGCCTTGGCAGACCGTCTTGAAAGGGTTTTTCCAACAATGGTTAGGCTTTACGAAGACAAGGGCTTCATATGGGTTATGGACAAGATTAAAGTTACCGAGAAGGGTGTTGTCGAAGGTTCAGGCCCGGCTGCCGAGCGAGTGCAAAAAGTTTACGAACAATTCATTAGCGAAGTAAAGGGCTAAACAAACCAGCGGAACTCTTCCTTTTTCTTTTGTTCTTTTACTGTTTTAATCCAACCGAAGGATTCAAGTATTTTTGTTGTTTTTTCAGCAGCCGCGTCTAATCTTGAAGCGTCAACATTTAGGTTTAGGAACTTGTTTAGGGCGGACAACGCGTAGCGTGCAGCGTTGGCATCTGGATAAGTTCCCAAAGTTTCCACAAGCAGCGAAAAACCCCTAAATCCCCTAAGGCTTCCAAGGCCTATTAAAAGGCCGGCGACGCCGAAAATGTTTCCAACCATGATTTTTGTGCCAAGGTTTAAAGCCTCCTTTAAGGTTTCAGGGTCTGAGGCTGCACAGTAAACTTCTGGAACTGCTTTGGCCTCCTCCAGTTTGTATCCTCCTAACGTTATGAGAAAACGGCAGCCGAGCTGTTCAGCGATGTCTAGGACGCGCCCGCAAAGCTCATACTGTCCAAAGGTTGTTAGGGCTTGAGTGTTACCATACCAGATGATTAAGTCTCGGCTTTTGCCCTCACTCTTATAATAGTAGAGCTCGTTTATTGGGGAGCGGGGTTCACCCTCCTCGTTTATTACGGCCAAATCTTGAAAAGCGGAAGAGAAAATCCTTGCGAAGCGCTTCGCCTTCAACTCATTTATTAAATGCAAAGCAACAATGTTGGCTACAAAGCCTATTCCGGGCAAACCCTCAATCAGTACAGGGTTGTCCAAAGCTGGTTTTTCTTCAATCTGAACCGTGCAAGCCATTTTTGATATCACCTTGAAGAACATAATGGGGAAATGCAATATAAGCTTGCTAGCGGCCTTGTGCACATTTTATAAACCAGTTTAGCCCATTTTGTTTAGATTTCAAAATGGCCTTTGAAGTTAAGGATAGGGATTTACTGGCTAGGATTGGAAGGCTGCACACTAAAAGTGGAACCGTAGAGACTCCTCTGCTTTTTCCGGTTATAAACCCGAACATTCAGCTAATTTCGCCCAGAGAGATTCGTGAAAACTTCGGGTTTGAAGCCTTAATAACAAACGCTTACATTTTAAAAAAGAATTTTCAAAACCAACCAGTGGAGAAGGGCGTGCACGGCTTTTTAGGTTTTGACGGGGTGGTTATGACAGATTCTGGGGCTTACCAAATCCTTGTTTATGGAGGCGTGGAGGTAACTCCAGAGGAAATTGTGGAATATCAAGAGAGGATAAACACGGATATAGCAACAATTTTGGATTGGCCTACCGGATGGAACGTGTCAAGGAAGCATGCGGAACAGACTGTGAATGAAACTCTGAACAGGGCGAGAACGCTCTTTAAGGTTAAAACTAGGGAAGATGTTCTCTGGGTTGGCCCTGTTCAGGGAGGACGTCATTTAGACCTCGTTGCGAAATCTGCCTTTGAAATGGGAAGGCTTCCCTTCCAGATTTATGCTTTGGGCAGCCCAACGGAGGTTATGGAGCGTTACAGGTTTGACATTTTAGTGGACATGATTATGGCTGCGAAGATGAGTCTCCCCGTGGATAAGCCGTTTCACCTTTTTGGAGCCGGCCACCCCCTCATGTTTTCTTTGGTTGTGGCTCTTGGATGCGACCTTTTTGACTCTGCAGCATACGCCATATACGCTAGGGATAACCGCTACTTAACTGGAACAGGCACCGCTAGGCTTGAGGAGCTGGAGTATTTTCCATGCAGTTGCCCCAAATGTTTGAGCAAAAAGCCTAAAGAGGTTGCAGAAATGCCCAATGAAGAAAGACAGAGATTTCTTGCCGAACATAACCTTTACGCGTGTCTTTCGGAGATTAAACGCGTAAAGCAGGCCATAAGGGAAGGTAGGCTTTGGGAGCATTTAGAGGCTGCGGCGCATGGACACCCAGCTTTGCTTCAAGCCCTAAAAAGGCTGAGGAAATATGAGAGGTTTATTGAAAGGCACAGTCCAACAGTTAAGAGAAGCGGCCTTTTCTTTTTCAGCTCTCTTGGTCTTGCCCGTCCAGAGGTTGTCCGCTACAGAATTAGGCTGGCTGAAAGGTATTCGAAACCCGGGAACGCGGAAATCCTCCTCTTGATGCCTCAAACCCGAACCAAGCCATTCCACAAGTCAAGGGAATTTAGGGAAACGGTTAAGATTCTCAGAGAGGCGCTAGGCGAGCGTTTAGACATTGTTCATTTCTGCTTTTACGAGGCCCCATTTGGAGTGGTCCCAATAGAACTTGATGAGGTTTATCCCCTTTCCCAGAATGAAAGCGCCCTTCCGCCAGACAAAGAAACAGTGGGGTATGTGGCTTCTCATGTGGCAGATTACATAGCAAAGTGGGATTATAGGGCTGTGCTACTTTTATATGACCGGGAAAACTGGGGCGATGAATTGCCTAAAGTGTCTAGGAGAATATGTTCAGCCAGGGGCGTTAAGTTTAAATATTTGGATTTTAAGGGAAACTGGATTAATGCCATGTCAAAGTTCTTAAAGAACGCTTTGCGGGAAAAACGGTCGACCAGTCTTGATTCGAGCTGACCTACACATTCACACGCTGTTTTCGAATGATTCCTCAATTCACCCGAAAATTTTAGTGCAGGGGCTCTTAGCCCACCCCTACATTAAGGTGGCTGCCGTAACCGACCACAACACTGTTAAGGGTTGTTACAAGGCGCGGGAGCTGGCTTCCGCCTATGAAGATATTCTGATAATTCCGGGAATTGAAGTGAGCACTGTTGACGGTGACTTGCTGATTTTGGGCGCTGCTGAAGTGCCGCCTGAGCCTTGGACTGTTGAGAGAGTTATTGATTTTGCGCGGGATTTAGGCTGCTTGGTCGTTGCAGCCCACCCGTATAGGGAGTTCGGTTTGGGAGACTTAACGAGAAAGTACAAGGTTGACGCCATCGAGGTTTTGAACGCGAGCAGCCCACCCTATTCTAACGCGCTGGCTGAAGATTTAGCCAGAACCATGGGTTTGCCTGGTGTGGCTGGCAGCGACGCCCACCGAGTGGATGAGTTGTGGAGGGCCTACACTGAAATTCAGGCAGGCTTGGATTTGGATGAAATTTTGAAGGCTATAAAAAGGGGACTTGTTAAAAGTTGTTTTGGCGGAAAATTCAATATGTTTTTAAAATAGCAGCCGGCATGATTAATGAGTTAATGGATGAAAGGAAATGAGCCCGTTACAAGTAAAGTTTCTAGGCGGAACCCAAGAGGTTGGCAGAAACGCCATACTGGTTAAAACTGAAAAGACGCGAGTTTTGCTGGACTATGGCGTGATGCTTAATCACGAGCCAGGCTTCCCCATGCATGTGCCCCCAAGGGAGGTCGACGCGATAGTTTTGGGTCACAGCCACCTTGACCATTCTGGGGCGGTTCCAGTGTTTTACATCCATGAGAGAAAACCTACATACACAAATAAGTTGACGGCGGAGCTAAGCCAGCTGCTTATCTCGGATTTTATCCACCTTTCAAGCTATTATTTGCCCTATGAGTATCTTGAGCTGAGAACCATGCTGCGGAGCATTAAACCCTTAGATTTCAACCAAAAAGAGGTTATCGGGGACATATCCATACAGCTTTATAATGCCGGGCACATACCTGGAAGCGCTCAAGTGCTTATTGAAGCTGAGGGGAGGAGGCTCCTTTACACTGGAGACTTCAACATTACAGACACGAGGCTGTTGGAAGGGGCGAGGATGGATTACGGCGACTTAGACGCCGTAATAATGGAGAGCACGTATGCCAACGAGGATCATCCGGAGCGTTTGGAATTGGAGAAGCGTTTTGTGGAGGAGGTTACCGACGTTGTTGAGAGGGGCGGAACGGTTTTGGTGCCTGCCTTCAGCATTGGGAGAGCTCAGGAAATCGCATGTATACTTGCCGCATACCATTTTGAGCATCCCGTTTACCTTGATGGGATGGCTCGTGAAGCAAGCAGGGTGATGATGAATTACGCGCGTTTCCTGAGGGATCCTAAAATGTTTATGGACGCCATCCACTCTGTTAATTGGGTTGAGGGTTGGAGAGACCGCAGAAAAGCCATAAAAATGCCGGCTGTGATAATTTCGCCAGCTGGGATGCTTAAGGGCGGCCCTGCGGCGTTTTACATATCAAAGATTGGCAAGAGGTCTCAGAACGCTGTTTTTCTCGTGAGTTATCAGATTCCAGGTACTCCCGGCAGGGAGCTTCTTGAGAAGCGCGTATGCGTTATTGATGGGAAGATGAGGAAGGTTAAGGCTGCGGTTGAGCATTTTGACTTTTCGTCTCATTGTGGCGCTCGGGAGCTCAGGGAGGCTGTGAAAAGGGTTGATGGAAAAGCGAAGTTTTATGTAATCCACGGGGCTGAGGGGAACTGTGAGCTTCTTGCGAAATGGATAAGAGAGGAGGCGGGGTTTGAGGCTGTGGCTCCCAGACCCGGAGACACTTTTGAGGTTTAGGCAGGGATGAAGATAGGGATTTTACATGTTGGGCGGCTGGAAAAGCTTGTCTTAGAGAGGGTTCGGGAAAACCTCAGCATGGTTTTTTCGGGGGCAAAATGTATGACACTGCCTGAAATAGTGGCGTTACCGCGGGAGGCTTTCGACGCTGCGAGGGGGCAGTACCGTTCAGACATGATTTTAGGTTTGGTTCGCAGTTATGCCGAAAAAACGAGGGGTTTAACAAAGGTTTTAGGCGTTGTTGATGTTGACATTTTTGTTCCAGGTTTGAACTTTGTTTTCGGAGAAGCGGATTGCCCGGGGAGAGCCGCCATAATTTCTTTATGGAGGCTTAGGCCGGAGTTTTATGGTAAGCCCCAAAACTTTGAGCTTTTTGTGGAGAGGGCCACTAAGGAGGCTGTGCATGAGTTGGGGCATACTTTCGGCTTGGGGCACTGCGTAAACCCCTTCTGTGTAATGTATTTTTCCAACTCCATTTTTGACACTGACCGTAAGAAAAGTTTATTCTGTAACATGTGTCAAGTGGAGCTTCCGAAGTTTAGCCGAGGGGACTGAAAAAGCTTGGGGGAAAGTTTTAGGGTAAGCGTGGTTCACTTAGCGCCTGTCCTGGCCAGTTTGCTTTTTGGGGTTTTTTGCGCCTATGTTCTCCGGGCTTCTTCAGCCCCAATTTACAGTGTTACGCCTTTTCCTGAAGGCGCTGTTGGCTCTGTTGGGAACGCGCTTTACTTTGTGGTTTTGGTTGCCGCTGGAGCCGTTTTGCTGCTTTTCCTTATTAAGCGTAAAAGTCGCAGGTTTATTGTTGTTTTTACTGGGTTTGCGCTTTCAACAGCGGTTTTTGTGCTTTCGCTAATATATCTTTCCGCCTTGTCTTCGCTTTTTAGCCCAGTGCAGATTGAGGTTTTGGTTTCGGTGTCGGCTTTTTTGACGGTTCTGGCGGTTTACGTTATTTTTGGAACTCGGAGCAGGCTATGCGATTTTATGGTTCTTCTTCTTGGGGGCGCTTTTGGAGCTTTTTTAGGCGTTTCGGTTCAAACTTTAAGCGCTGTTTTGATATTGTGTTTTTTGGCGGTTTACGATGTTGCCTCGGTTTTTCGCGGGCCAGTGGGGAAAATAGCCAGCTTTGGGCTTGAACATTTTCGGGGGTTGGGCTTCTCTTTTAGGGACATTCAAATGGGGCTTGGCGACTTAACTTTTTACTCCATGCTTGTGGGGCATATGCTCTTCAATTTTGGGCTGATGCCTTGCTTAGCCTCCGTCGTCGGCGTTTTGGCGGGGTGTTTTCTGGCTTTTAAAATGTTGGAGAGGAAGGGAGTTTTTCCAGGCTTGCCCTTTCCGGTGTTTTTTGGTTTGGGGTTAGGTTTTCTCGCCTTTGCTGGTTTAGGCTAGGCTTGGGCTAAGACCAGCCTTGTTTTGTTCACGTCTATTTCAACTATTTTGCAGTTCTTGAATTCTCTGGATTCGCCTATGACATCGCGGACTAAAACCTTCCCGTTTTCAGCCTTTGCGTAAACAACGTCTTTAAAAACTTCTTTGCCGTTTAGGAACACTTTGAATTCGCACATTTAAACCACTGAGCCTCCTACTGGAGGGTTGGTCATAAATTCCTTTCGTTGAAGCAAAAGCCTTAACTGGAAAATAAACATTATAATCCGCGAGACGCATACTTTTGGTTCAAGCTTGGCTTAGATGACGTTTGATGGTGAAGGAAGACGGTTCGGTTAAGTCTTCGGACATTTTTCAGTTGTTAGTGGAGACTGCTGAAAAGGAGCGGAAAAAGCGCAGAGAGGAGCTTCTCGCCCAGCTGGGCGTTAAGGAGTTTTTTGTTGACGGAAGCATAACCATTGACAAGCGCACATGCAAGGGCGTTGAATGCAAACTCTGCATAGAGGCTTGCCCCACAAACGCCCTTTTCTGGAAGAGCAGCGGCGAGGTGGGCATAACAGAGGAGCTTTGCATATACTGTGGGGCATGCGTCTTATGCTGTATGGTGGACAACTGTATAAGGGTAACGCGTAAAAGGGCGAACGGCGAAGTTGAACGCTTCAGCACCCCAAGAGGCGTAATAATGCTGCAGAACAAAATTAACGCGAAGAAGCGCCATGAAAGGGTTAAAGGCTTGTTCCCCACAACAAAAGAATACTTGAAAAGGTATAAGCCTTCAATGGCTCCTTAACGCCTAGCCTGCAACGTCATGTTTGTGGCTGTCTTGGGCTTAGAAAATAGGCTACACCCTCCATAGTTTTTCGTTGGCTGTGTCAATTTTATGGGGCTGGGAAGGGCTAAATTGGATACCCCCTCTAGATTTTTGTGTTGGAAAATGGGAGGGGTCCGCGTTTTATTTTCCCTACCCCTCCCGCCTATACGCGTATCAGCCGACATATTGATTGAAGCAGTGGCTGAGACTGATAGGTGCTTATACCATCAAGAACCAAAAATTCAGGGAGTTTGGGGTTAAAATTCTAGCTTGTTTGCCATTTTTCTTGTAGATATTTCGGTATTTCCGAAGAGTCTCTTGGACCCACTAGGATTTGCCATCCGCTTAGTTCTTCGAGTTCCCCGCTTAGGCGTGCAGCCTTTCCAGGGATTATGAGTTTTCTATGTTTAACCTTGTTTTCTATGCCCGACGCCTTTAGGGCTTCAGCCACTTTTTCGGCTGTCAGTTTTCTTCCAGCTACGGCTGGGTCTACGGCTAAGCCTTCAGAGTCCACCACGAGCAGATACGCGTTTACCTTTGCGGATTCTATGTCCGACGCCACAGTGTAGTAGGTTAACGCAAAGTTTGTTGTGAACATTACGGGTGAATTCTCGTCCGGAGCCCCAAACACCTTTAGGCCCGGTTCTACGGCTACGGGCTTCCGCGGGTCTGTGTAAATGTTTTGCCGCAGCACCACGTTTGGAAGGAGGGCCCAACCGTCGAGGCTGTGCATTATTAGGATGTCTGCAAAGCGCACAATAAGCATGGCTGCCAAACAGGCTTCCCGCCATGTGAGGATTTCAGGCGCGGTTCCAGCGCTGTCCATCCAAACAGTCATGGGTACGCCTAGAAGCGGAAACCCTAAAAGTTCGTCTCCGCCCTTGCATGCAGCCCTCCTGATCATTGTGAAGTTGTTAAGCGTGGTGGCTAAGCCATCGCCATACATGGATCCGGGATCCAAAACGAGGTCTTCGACGCCATACTCAATAAGCGTCTTCACAAGCGACTTTAACATTTTAAGGTTGCCGGGCGCGAAGACTGTTAGGGGGCAGTTATACATTAGGGCTAGTTCAGCCATGTCCCGCCAATTGTCCTTTGTTGCTGCGTAAAGCAGAGGCTTCGCCTTGGGAGCCGCCATCAAGCCGGCCTCTAAAACATTGGGGTTTAAGGAGCATAGGATTAGGGGCAGCCGCGTGTTTTCAGCAACTTTTTTGACCGTTGCCTTAAACTTGTCAGGATCGTTTGATGTGGAGCGCACGGCTATCATGTCAAGCTTTAAAGTCTGCCCGATATACTCGAACTTGAAGCTTTCAGCCCTTTTAACCCTGTTCAGGATTTCCTCTTCAGACATTACGTCTGCAACGTCTATGGCTATGGCTGTGGGGTTAAAGTATGTGAGCTCGTGGCGGTACATTACAAGTTTTCCGCCGACCTTAACCGCCCTTTCACCCTCGCCTATAACCACCTCTTTTACGGCTGGCTTCAGCAGCTCCTTCAACTGCCTGTAGGCTTTTTCATACTCCTTCTTCTTAAGCGGCGTGCACTTTTCAATGGAAACCTCGCGGTTAACAACCTTCGCGGCGAAAGCCATGCAGTTTTCCAAGCCGCACTCCTTACAGTTAGTCCGGGGCAAAAGCTTGTAAACGTCTATGGGGCTTAACTCTTTCACGCCAGCTTTGGCCTTACCTTCTTTTCCGCTCATAGCACGTCAGCCTCCAAGCCTAAGGCTTTAGGGAAACCCATTCCACAAGCCGCTCCGCGTTTCCAGAGCCTCCGCCAGTCAACTGTCCAATCACATCCTTAACGGTTTTCACCGAAGCCGGATGCATCATCATGAAAAGATCCACGCCTGCAAGCAGCAGCGTCAAAGCCGTGACCACCTCCCATAGGGGTCCTCTAAGTTCGCGGGGCTCCCACTCCGGAGCCATCTTCATCCAAGCTTCTCTGGCAGCCCAAGCGTTTGTGGTTCCAGAGGACATGGGATGCGCCAGCTCCGGGTCGCCCATTAAGGCTGCAAGCCTAGCCCGTTCCATGTTTGTGAAGGCATAATCCAGCCCGTAGCCCAGCGCCGCCGTGGTCAAGTCCATAACGATGCTTTCTTTTGGCAGAAAATCGTAGAGCTTCCGGTTTAACTCTCTGGCCATGTTCAAATCCATGGGGGTGAAAGCCAAAGCTACATGTCCACCCTTTTTGATGAATTTTGCGCATCTTTCAACGTCCATGTCGCCAGTTATAGAGCTTATCAGAAGCCTTTCCCCGGCGAAGGTTTCCGCAACCTCCTGGAAGACGTCTGCATCCTTAACTGGGTCGCCGCATCCGCCGATTATTAGGGGCACGTCTACGGCTTGGGCGACAGCCTCCACGGTTTTAACAGCCTCTTTGGGAGAGGCGTCCTTAACAAGGGGGTCTGTGCTGACCAAGTGTATGGTTATGAGGTCTGCCCCAAACTTTTCAACTGCAAGCTTAGCCCAGGCAGCCGGATCTCCCACAACATCCTTCACATGCATCTTCACAGCCTTCGCCAGGGGAACTTCCATGTCGAAAACGTCTAGGGTTATGACGGGCGGGTGGGGTGTAGGCCGCTCAAAAGTGTAAAAGGCTGGAGCTGTCTCCCCACCTATAATTATGGATTTTCCGCGGGTGCCGCCTTCGCCCTTGGTGGCTCCAAGCTTAACCTCAACAATCCTGCCGGGATAAGTCTCAATGGGCGGGACAAAATCAACCTCGACAATTTGGGAGGGTTTAGCCTTAGCAGGCGGCCCCCTAGGCGGAACAACCGCTGGAGCCGCAGCCGCAGGGGCTGCAACCGCGCCTGGCTGAAGCCAAACCTCTAAGTCGCCTACCTCCATTTCGAAGTCTTCAAGCTCTATTTCCTGAAGCTTCGCTAAAAGCTCCAGCAGGCGGGGGCTGAGCTTAAGGCCTAAAACGTTTTCTTCCCCTTTCTTTTTCTCAGACAAGACCTTTTCACCTTTTCTCAGCTTTCTCGCTTTTCACTGAGCGAATTATAACCTTCTTTGCGTATATTTTGGCGTCTTTTAGGATTATCTTGAAGCCTCCTGCAGTTATGGGCAATGTTGAAACCGTGACGGTTGGCGCCATCGCTGGCGGAGCCTCCTCCTTCACTTCAGCCTCTGCGGGAACAGCCTCAGGAACCGCTGCAACCTCCTCCTTCCAACGTTCAACAACTGGATGGTTGCGCGCTTTCAGGAAAGCCTTCAGTTCGTCGATTGTTTTGGCGTCGTCTTCCGTGGCTATTTTGTCAACAAGGTCGGCGGGAATAAAGTTTTTGACGCGCTCCTTAACCTCTTTGGGCATCCAAACAACGCGTCTGTATCCGTCGTCAGCCTGCAGAAACTTTTGGGAACGCATGTACTCGATGGATATTCCATGGAAGCCGTCTATCTGGCGGCCTCCAGCAGTTGAGTCTGCAAGCGTAGAGAAGGGAAGCCCGTTCACCGCCACCCCTGGGAAGCCCCTGTGCACTATGCCGAAGCCGTCCACTTCTGGAATGTAGAAGGCCACAGCTTCAAAGCAGCCGCATGAAGTGTGGGGATAACCGAAAGCCGTGTAAAGCCAAACTTTCGTGATTTCACCCAAGGTTCTCTTCTTAACAGCCTCGTTGACTCCTGAAAACTCGCCCTTAACGGGGTCTAGGAGCTCGCCCCGGTCGATTTCAAACACTGGCCCTTTCGGGTCTATGCTTGCTGAGGCTCTTCCATCAAACCAGCTTATGGCCCCACAGTTAGAATAGCGCTGAGGCGTTATCACACAGCAGTGGGTCGGCGCGAAGGACTGGCATAGGATGCACCCGTAAAACTTGTCAACCTCCTCGTCCTTGAGGCCTCTAGCCCTCGCGTCCCTCGCCTCATAAATCTGCAAAGCTTCATTGTAAATTGGCTTTATTTTCTCCGGATCAGTTATGAAGGTTATCTGCATCTTCTCCACTATGGGCAGCTCGCTTTTGAAAAGTCTATGCAAAACTTTTCCAAGAAGCTGGAAAGAGTTGAAGCCCTTCTGGTAGGATTTCTTGCTTAGGCGGAGCCAAATATCATAACGCTGGTTTAGGTGCATAAAGCCCTCAACATAGTTGCAGTATTGGTGGATGCGCCTTTCAATTACGCCTTCAAGCTCGGGGTCAAGCTTTGCGCCAGCAACCTCAATGAAAATGCCGAGGGGGTAGCTTTTACCTTCCTCCATGTCCTTTATGTCTGGGCCTATGATTGTGATTTTGCCGTCTTCAACCTCCTCCATATTCTTAACCCTTACCAGTTCAAATTTCTCTTTAACGTCTGGTCCGCCTAGCTCCACCTGCATGTCTTTTCTCCGGATTCTTTCGCCCTCGTAAATTACGCCCACGTCGACGGGAATGTCCTGAAACATGCTCATCTGTTTTCGCCTCCATCGAACTTTTCAACTATGACTTTAAGATTTTTTATCCACTTTTCGCGGGAAAGGTTTTGGAAAGACTTGTCTGCATGGTGACCCCTCATCTTCACGTCTTTCCTTCGAATTCTTTCGCCTTTATGAACCGCGTCCGTATTAAGAGGTGTGTCTTGGAACATGGACACCTTGTTTCACTTCCTTAAGTTTTGAAGTTATGCCCGTGATAAAGTTAACCCACTCTTTAACGCTTACGTTGGGAAGCGACCAGCTTGCTTGAGGATTATATGCGTTATCCAAATTTACGGTTACAAGTTTTGTGGCAAAGTTTTTCAGAGCAGACAAAATCTCGTAGCTCATGTAGTAGGGAAGCCCAATAAACAGAACCATGTCATAAGGGCCGTCTCCGCCAACGCCATTCCATTCCCGGTCCACTAACCGGTTTCCTACCTCCATCAAGGACATGACAGCGGCTGGCTTATAATTTCTTTTTAGAAACTCCCCCACCACATGGGATGTTGCAATAACAGGAACATTTGTTTCTCTGGCAAGTTCGATCACATAGTCAATCAGTTTCTTGCCTTCAAATTCAACTTCAGCAACTGCATTACCGACAACAAGCACGGGACGTAGAGACTTCTGAATGAGGTTTACAGCCACGTTGGCATTAGCGATAATCCAAGCCCGTCGGGTGGAAGTAACCTCGGCGGTTTGCCATGGCTGCTTGATCCACCTGTATTCCTGGGGAATTGTGGGAGGAGGCGCCTCTCCAGATATTTTCTGCACGGCCTTGTATTCTGGCGGGCATATATCAAGACATTGCCCGCACTTTGTGCATTTACTCTGTATTACAACGTGAATTTGATCCTGCTCGCCTTCTATCGCCTGGTCGGGGCATATTCGGTAGCATTGATGACAGCCTGAACACCTTTCAGGGTCTATGTAGAAGGTTAACAGTTCTCTACATACCAGCGCTGGGCATCGTTTATCCAGCACATGCGCCAAATATTCTTCTTCAAAGTACTTCAACGTAGTTAACAAGGGATTCGCAGCAGTCTGGCCTAGGGCACATAATGCGGCGTCCTTCATGGTTTCGGCCAGTTCAAACAAGGTTTTTATGTGTTCCGGCTTTCCACGCCCAGCAACTATCTCATCCAGTATTCTGCGAGCCTGCTTCAATCCTTCACGACATGGTACACATTTACCGCAAGATTCATTGCAGAGGAAGTTTATGAAAAATCTGGCCACGTCCACCATGCAAGTGTCAGAATCCATCACGATAATTCCGCCGGAACCCATCATGGCGCCCAACTTGACAAGCTCATCGAAGTCTAAGGGCGTGTCAAGGTACTGTTCAGGAATGACTCCGCCAGACGGGCCTCCGACCTGCACCCCTTTAAACCGTTTGTTGCCTCTAACACCTCCGCCTATTTTGTAGATTATTTCCCTTAGTGTTATGCCCATGGGGACTTCAATGAGTCCTGTATTGTTAACTTTACCTGCCAAGGTGAAAATTTTTGTGCCTTTGCTTCCTTCAGTGCCTATGGAGCGGAACCATTCTGCACCATTGTTTATTATTAGAGGCACGTTTGCCCATGTTTCCACATTGTTCAGCACGCTCGGTTTCTCCCATAACCCCTTCTCTGCAGTATGCACGTATTTTGGCCGCGGTTCACCCACTTTGCCTTCTATCGCATTCATGAGGGCGGTGGATTCGCCGGAAACAAAGGCGCCCGCGCCACGGTGAATCTTGACCCTAAACGAAAATCCTGAACCCAGAATGTTTTCGCCTAGTAGGCCATATTTTTCAGCCTGCTCTATAGCTATCTGCATATGCTTTACTGCTAAGGGGTATTCCTCTCTAACGTAAACGAAACCCTCACTCGCGCCGACAGCATAAGCACCTATAATTAAGCCTTCAAGGATGGAGTGGGGGTTACCCTCCATTAGAGCGCGGTTCGCAAAGACTCCGGGGTCACCCTCGTCGCAGTTCACTATCACATATTTGGGTTCTCCATGAGCGTTGCGAGAAGTTTCCCATTTACGCCCTGTGGGGAAACCTCCTCCACCGCGACCGCGAAGATTTGATTTTTTAATTTCATCGATAACCTGCTGCGGGGTCATGCTGGATAAAACCTTGGCTAGGGCGGAATAGCCTCCTAAAGCAATGTAGTCTTCTATGCTTGTAGGATCTATTTTGGCGTTTGTTTCCAACAGAAGTCTGGTTTGGTAACTATAGAAAGGCATTTCAGAAAGGTTGAGGGCGGTTTTGCCAGTCGCTATGTCTTTATAAAGCAAATGGGGCAATATTTCATTTTTCAACAATGTTTTGTTGATTATTAGCGGAGCATCATGAGGCTGAACCTTGAAATAGAAAACCTCTTGGGGATAAACAACAACACGGGGGCCGCCTTCACAGAACCCGAGACAACCAGTGCACCGGATGTCAACTTTTCCCTCCAAGCCCTGCTTTTTAATCTCTTCTTTGAGGGCTGTCAAAACTTCTTGAGCCCCTAGGGCTTGGCAACCCGTGCTTATACATACTGCTACAACAGGCTTTTTAGGATCCCTCTTTGCCAGTATTTCTTTCCTCAGATTTTCCAGGTCAGAAACCGAGTTAAGCTTCCTCATGAGGGTTCACTCCTTAAATGGGATATAATATTTTCAAGGGTTTTAGGCGTGAGCAGCCCGTAATACTTTCCGTTTATCTCCACAACTGGTCCTAAGGCGCAGCAGCCTAGACAGTTTACAGTTTGCAAGGTGAACATTAAATCGCTTGTTGTTTCTCCGGCTTTGACGCCGATTGCGCGTTCGGCAGCTGTTCGAATGCGCTGCGCACCACGCACATAACAAGCGGTTCCTTCACATACCCTAACCAAGTATTTGCCTCTCGGCTCAAGGCTCATTGCCGTGTAAAAGCTTGCCACCCTATATATGTCGCTTTCTGGAATTTTCAGTCTCTCGCTGATTTTCTTCACGGCTTCGCGGGGTATCCAGTTAAGTTCCCGCTGGATTTCAAGCAACAGCTGTATTAGGACGCCTTTTCTGCCTTCATACTTGTCTATGATTTGATCTATTTTGTTTTCGGTTTTTTCTTCAGGCATCACTTCAAGCAACCTCCTTTCCGGATGAACGTATTGCCCGGACTTCTTCGAGGAGCGGCGCAAAATTCTCCTTTGCGCGGTTCTTTTTCAGAGCAGCTAATTTTGAAACTTCTTCAACTTTGACTTGACCAAAAGTCAAATTGGTGTTTTCAAATAGTTTCTTGCCTTTTTCTGTTCGTATAATTACTGTTGAGAAACCTTCATCGCTTCCCACAGCGCCGACCGAAATATCTGCGAACAGTGCTGGAAAGTCGTTACAGTAAAGGCATCCTTTTTCTATGGCGTTATCCAACTCTTTAACTTTGCAGGAGTATTCTTGCCCATTCACTGTCACAGAGAATTTTCCTCTACGTATCTGAGTCTTTTCGGAGGAATCTAAATCCACATTCAAAAGGCGCTTTGTCTCCTCCTTAAGTTTATCATAATCAAACGATTCATAACAGAATAAACCAATTATTGTAACGTCCAAATCGGGATATTCTTGCTGAAGAGTTTGTTGAATTTTTCTAGCCGCCCGAGCTTGGCATGGTGTGCCAACAACAGCGATTTTTCTTTCACCATTCTTTATCAACTCTTTAAGTTTTGGAACAATCTTTACTCTGAGGTATTTGGTTCCCCTCGCGTCAATCAAATCTTCAATCTTTTCAGCTGCTACGGCTTCAGCCTTGTAGCCGCTTTTACGTTTAACCACAATAGCTTTGTTGAAAAACCCCTTTTCCAGCCCGGAAACCAGCAAGGCGGTGACTACGCCCCCGTCTTGTCCTTTAATGGAGCTCTTTGCAGATATGATGTCGCTGTAAACGCCTATTTGCTCATCTTTTTTGGGGCCAGTTAACGGCCTTATGGTTGAATAATTATTGGTGCGAACCCTTTTTGACCCTGTTGGGCATACTATGGCGCAGGCTCCGCATCCTATACAATCTTCTGAAAACTCGTCGTACGGTGTGGTTACTACCCGTTTTACTCCCCGGTTTGCAAAATTTATGGCTGAAACACCAATTAACTCGCTGCACACGCGTACACACAAACCACAGAGGATGCAGTCTTCAGACTCATTTTCAATCCACAAGTTGGATTCTTTAACGCCATAAAGCGAAGCAAGAGTCTTTATTCTCCCAACTTTGGGGCAGCGTGCCAGCAAAAGCTCAAGGAGTTTTCTGCGAATTTTTATAACTTTTTCAGACTTTGTTTCGACAATGAGGCCTTCTTCAGCGGGGTAATTGCAGGAGGTAACTATCCTTTTACGGCCATTTGGGGTGGTTATTTCGACGGAGCAAACTCTACATGAACAATAGGGCGAAAGAATACGGAGATAACACAAAGTGGGGATTTCTATGCCTATTTGCCTTGCAACCTCAAATATGGGGGTCCCCTTAACGGCTTTCGTTTTCACCCCGTCAATGGTCAACGTCACTTCCCGGCTTTCCACCATGATAGCCCTCCGGAAATCGCTCCCTTTATGTAGCCTTTTTTCTAATCATTCTTGGAAGAAGTGTCGGGTCAGGAATCACTCTCTCCTTCCAATTCTTCTCTTCGAGGACTTTTATTATTTCGTCTTTCATGGTTACCGGTATGTCAGCAACTGTTCTTATGAATAAATGAATGTCGTCGGGCAATGTGCCGTAAAAACGCTTATGCATGTCTACATAATGGGTGAGTTTAATAGATCTGCCTTTCGAAGTGTCGTTGGGTCTCATGCATAGTTTGGCAGCTTTAACCATAGCTTCTTCTTTAGTCTCAGCAGCCGTGAACAGATGTTCAGGTGCCGGCCCGCCATACACTTTTTCACCAGTTCTTGCATCGTAAACATACCAGGATTCTTCTTTGTCGGCTCTTCCCAAAAGCATACGGCGGTATTTGCCGCCATGGGGGCCAACTATAACTGGGACGCCAAGCCTCCAGAAGCCTGCCGCTATAGCTGCAGCCTTTTGAGAATAAGCACCCCATGCTATGCCCACTGCGCCTACCCGGTTATGTATGTAGTCAGCTATTTCTTCATAGTTGCCTCTGAGGTTGCGTTTCGCGAATATGTTGGCAATTTTTATCGCCGCCCCTGCTATGTGGGAATTTGCAACGCAAGAGCCCACATTGACTACGCCGCCTGCGGCGAATTCTCCTGGGAACTCTTCGTAAATGGTTTTACCCTCTTCATTTTTGTACATTCCAATAGCCATCGCTGCACATCCGGATGCCACCACTATGTAACGTCTTTTTGCGAATTCACGGCACATCTCAGCGACTTCTCGGCCTCCTCTAGGATAGTTGGAGCAGCCCACCATTGCTATTACTCCAGGAATTTCACCGAGCACTATTGGACTGCCAACTTTTCGTATTTCCAAGTCTTGTATGGCGCCTCTTCCAGCCCTGCACTTGTAGATTTCCGATTTCAGTTTCTGTTCGCCAGCTTTTATTATGAAACTGTGAACGGGCAAGTCTACTGGGCATGATTGTTCGCAGCGGCCGCATCCTACACAAGCTTCGTAGAGTTCGGCAAGCTTATCCAGTGAGCCTTGAAGGGCAGCGTTTATCGCTTCGGTAATATCAAGGTCTTGGGGGCATGCACGCCTACAGAGGTTGCATTGGCGGCAGGTAACCGCCATATTTATAATTTCGTCAACCTCTGGAAGAGCTTTCAGTTTCTTTCGCAGAGGAGCAACCCTAAGGGCTGCTTCAACAGCTACCTTGCCAACCTTTTCAGGGTCTAAGATTAAAACGCCTGGGGTTTTGCCGCTTACAAGGTCTTCCACTATGGATTCTACACTATCATTGGTACGGTTTGGAAGGCCCATGCAGTTTTTCTCTGAAGTAACTATGACGGGTGCTTTAACTTTGCCAGCCTCGTTGAAAACGTCGCATCTTATGCATTGTTCGTCAAGAATCACCAAGTCGGCAATGCCGCTCCTTATGAAACGCAGTTGCCAAGAAATAGGCCCGATGATTTTACCACGTGAGTAATAACGTGTGATGTCATGTGCGGTGCAGCATAAACCTACAACTTCGATTTTATCGTTTAACGCATTGTCAGTGATATAATCAATAATTCCGATAGAAGGAATAACGTTGTGGCCTATGCATAGTATCACTGGTTTAGATGAGTCTACGGTGCCGTACCCTAAATCCACCAGAGGAGCTTCGGGATCTGCCTTTGGAAAACCATAGGCAGCAATCTGGGCTATATCAGCAACCTCCAATCCGACATGATCAATCATCCCAGTATGAAAAACTTTTGACTCGAAGTCGAGATTGTTTCCTTCTTGCCCAGTATGAGTTGAGGCTAAAAGCTGAGTAATCTGGTTTTCAACATAATCTAAAACCTCTTCTAAATCACCCAAAGTTTCAGGTTTAATGCCACAAACGAGGCGAATTATAGGCGCCTCAACTTGAACATTTAACCCGCCCACATCTAATGGGGTGTCACGGCCGAACTTTTCGATTAAATGTTCCACCATGTGACGGGCATGCGCCGTATGCGTGGCCGCGCCAATACAGCAAGCTAACAACACTATTCTAGATTGTTGCCCAGCCATATCTATCCCGCATGCACCGCGCTTGTTCCCAGTTAAGTCGCACTTACCAAAAGTGCACAGGCAACATAAGTCACAGAATGGCATGTAAAAGGGCTTGTAACGCTTTAGCAGTTTCATATCCCACTCTCTTAGGGTGGTCACTGATGGAAAAGGCGTTGGTCCCATGGGTTCCGCCCATGTATCCACCGTGACTTTTCCAAGCCCTACTTCAAGATTTTTGATAATGCCTGCGTCAGTTTTCAACTCGTCGATTTTGATGCGGACGTTTTTGTTAAACAAAACAGTTGCCCCCATATCTTCATATAGCTTAAAGAATAAAACTTTGGAACACTGTTTCTTAAACTTTTCTAGCGGTTTCCGTAAAATACTGAAAGGGGAGTGGAAATTGGAAAGAGAGGTTCAACTATTTGGCGTAGCCCGCGTTCTCCATTATTTTCTTGACGGAAAGATATGCTGGAGTGTAAGGCGGCAAGTTCAGGAGGGGTTCGCCCGCGAGAACATATTTTTCAACATTCTCATCGTGGGAAATTTTCCCCAAAAACTTAAACCTTAAAACCCTTCTAGCATGCTCTTCTAGACTTTCCGGAAACCTGAAACCGCCAACAACGTAGAAGTTTTTGAAGGCGATTTTGACTTCGTTGGCTACACGGTAGGCGCGTTCCACGTGTTCGAAGGATTTTTTGGAAGGGTCTATAACGTCGAAGATGTCGTCTACTTTGGAGGTTATCCTCCTGTTTAAGTGTTCTAAGCCGGCTGGCGAGTCTATTAAAACGTACTTGTAATTTTTTGTTAAGGATTCCAAGGCTCCTTTTAGGGCGGCGTTTGGGAGGCAGTAGCACCCCTCAACCCATTTGGTTCCAAGAGCTATAAAGTCAAAGTGTTCGCCCTCATACATTCCCTGCGCCCATATCCTGCTTTCGATGCGTTCGGTGGGCGGCACCCCGACGGTTGTTCCGCCCTCTACGAGGAAGGTTTCCACAAGAAGCTCTGAAATGGATTTTTTACCCTTCTCGTGGAGGTCTACGCCAACCATTTCGCCCAAGTTTTGGTCTGGGTCGGCATCAACCAGCAGCAGAGGGGCTTCTCCTGTCTCAATAAAGTATTTTGCCATTAGGGCGACGAAGCTTGTTTTCCCCGTGCCGCCTCTGCCCATGGTGACGAGAATCTTCAAGGCGCTCTAACCCCTTGTTAGGTATACGTCTATTGTTCAACTTATTAGGCGTTTCCCAGCATTAGCCTTTCACAAAGCTTTTCTATGGCTTTTAAGGCTTCAGAACCCTCATATTTTAGGGGTGTTTCTCCCCGCATTTCAGCCTCCACAACCTTCGGGTCGAAGGGTACATAGCCCAAAACTTTCAAGCCGTTTTCCAAGGCGAACTTTTCAACAACTCCCTTCTGAACCTCGTTTTCAATTTTGTTTCCAACAAGGCTTATCTGTCCCATTCCAGCTTTGACGCCAAGCTCATGGATGCTCTTAGCAGTTTCAAGGGATTTCATGTTCGCGTTAACAACCACCAACATGTTGTCCACATGCTGCGCCGTGCCCCGCCCCATATGCTCCACTCCGGCTTCCATATCCAAGACCACTGCCTCGCCGCGCTCCACAACCAAATGGCGCAGAAGCGAGCGCACAACAGCGTTTGCCGGGCAAGTGCATCCAGAGCCCATGCTACGAACCGTGCCCATAACGATGAGGTTGACGCCTAAGGGCGTCCTAACCGAATAGTCTCTTACGATGTCGTCAACGGTGAAGGTTAAACGGTAAACCCCGCTGTAGCCCGTGCTTGTTTTAGATTCTACAAGCTCCTTATTCTCTGAAATGGGCACTATTTTACGAGCCTCTTCAGGGTGCAAGCCCAAAGTTAAAGCCAAATTAGGCGAAGGGTCAGCATCAATAGCAATAGTCTTATATCCTTTCTTAGCGAGGAAATAGGCTAAACTGGCAGCGATGAGGGTTTTTCCAACACCGCCCTTTCCAGAAACAGCAACTTTCATAGGGGTCCCTTTCACAAAGCGAAAGTTTATCGGAACTTTTCTTTTCTACTTGCCATAGGCTCAGCTATTAATTCGTAATGATAGGGGTAATTCGCTAATTCACCAGCTAAATTAAACATGTCGGATGCTGGCTCAACTGCTGAATCTTTCGTTGCTCTTTTGGGGCGGGGCAATGTTGCTCCTCAGTTCAATTAACCTATTGCGTTGTAATAAATATTACTTGAGCCTCTCTAGAAGGGCGGCGAATAGCATGGGCAAAATTATGGTTGCATCAGCTTCAATTGTCACCGTTTTGGCTTTTTCCTTTATTTTCCCCCAAGATACGGCTTCTCTTGGCCTAGCGCCTGACAGGCTTCCGTCGTATTCAACGGCTGTGGTTATGTAGACGGCGTAGTCCAAACCCTCCTTGAATAGGTTCCACCAGAGGACGTGGTGTTTTGATATGCCTCCGCCTATTATTAGGGCTCCGGACTTTTTAGCCTGCCAGACCATGTCGCTTAAAAGCTGCTCATCCCTGAGCACGTTTATTTTTAGGTCT
>JANXEP010000065.1 GCA_025057795.1 Candidatus Bathyarchaeota archaeon
TGGGCCTTATGGGGCGGCGGGGTGCAGCGAGGCGCCATGCGCAGTTTTAGCCACAATAGCGGCGCCAGCCATATACAACGCGATAGGCAAGTGGATAGACGACTGGCCCATAACCCCAGAAAAAATACTAAAAACACTAAAAAGTGGCTAAGAAAAACTAGCATGCGCAGCCTTCTTGTGACTGAAAACCTAGAGGGGATGCGAAAATGGCTTTTGAGGCCATCCATTTTCCACAGCGAAAAATCTAGAGGGGGTATCAATTTTGACATATGACGACAAGCGTAAAATTGACATGGCAGTTTTTGAAACCAACCAATTATTGCTCGCTTGGTCTAAAGCACACCCTAACATACTCATGGCTCATGAAGCGTAATGGCTTGCGACGTTAGGCTGCGGAGAGTTTTTTGTGGTATAGTCTCGCTGCAACACATAGCACAGCGGTGACTATGGCGAACCAGAAGGGCCACTGGAAACTCGTCGTCACTGAAACATTGACGGTTGCGCCCTGCGTCGCGTCGGACAGCCTTACCATGGCTGTTCCATAGATTGGCATGCTAATGTTAAACATTAAATTGAGAATCATGGTTACGGCGATTATTCCCGCAAGGAAGAAAATCACCGAGTAAAGGGGTTTTTTGTATGCAAAGCACAAGAGTCTCTTCGAATAAGCCTTATAGGGGCTTAAGGAGTATATGATCAAGATTATGCCGCCGATCAGAAGCATGAGGAGGCTTGAAATGTTTAGAGCCAGTATAAGCGGTATTACAAATGCCATGCCTAGAAAGCTGAAATTGAGGTTGAACGGTGAAACGTTAACCCTTAAGAAATCCTCGCCGATCACGAGTTGCCACCACGGCGTGTGAAGGGACACGGCTATGAGGAGAATTGCCGCGACGCCTCCCGCGATGCCAAACCAGTTAACCACCCGCACAATCATCCCCCACGAGAGCCTATGGGAACGTTCGTCAGCTTTATCGGTTGACTAGTCTGAACAACCACACCCTCAACGTCCACTGTGAAGTTCGCTAGATTAATGTCTATGGCACTTTCTCCAGCATGCTGACTTCTTATGTGCTGCTCAGCGTCAACATCCCACTGAGACACAACTATCAAGTGGGATGTCATCCCAGACTCCAATCCTACAGGCCCACTCAAGTACGCGTGGCCTAATGGGTAATCATGCACAGCACAAACAACATCAGCCTCCATATTATTAACCGCAAGTCAACGTTCAACCTATTTGTGACTCTGAAATTCAAAGTGAGCGTGCGCGTCTCCGAATCATACGCAACATTGACAAGCTCTATCGTCTGCAACGTCTCCGAAAAAGCCCCCATCGACTCATTTAACTCCTGAATCTCCGGCGGAATCACCACCTCAATAGGATTGCCCACATGCACCAGAACCGTTCCAGCTAAGGGCCCGATAGCAACCACTATGTTAATCAACGCTAAAACTACAGAAATTTTCTCCATCCTTCCCCTTCCAAATCTGGAATAATGTAATGTTTATTATCCCTAATAATTCTTTCCCAGTCAAGTCTCCATGCAAACCCTTAACCCCATAAAGGCACATTATCATGTAAAAGAGCAATCGTCATGGTTGCGCCTTCATGGAATACGCCAAAACCCTAAACCTTTTAACGGAATACGTCCACAAGCAGCCAAACGCCAAAGCCCTAGATCAGCTGCAAAAACTAGGGGGGTAGGGCCAATTTAGCAGTTCCAGAAACCCTAAAATTGACTCCGGGAGTAGGGGGAGGCGAAAATAAGCTCTGCCAACAGCCCATTTTCACTTTAACTTGAAGACATAAAATCAAAAGTGCCGGAGATTTGAAAGCGCAAAACCTCTTCAGGAAAAGGAAATAGCGCTCCCAGGGCTCAGGCCCAGCCCGGGAGTACGCCGGTTCAGTAAAAGCGCCGCCGGTCGGACTTGAACCGACGACCGACTGGTTAACAGCCAGCCGCTCTACCGATCTGAGCTACGGCGGCCCGCCTAGACTAAAAGTTTGAGCTCTTCTGCAATATTTAAGTTTATTCCGCTTCTTAACGACGAAAGTCTACAAGATCAGCCTTTAGAAAAGACGAAACCAGTGTATTCCTCATCTGAGCCCTACGAGGACCCTAAAAACGGCGTCTTCGGCACCCCGTTTGCCACCTACTCGGCTGAGTTTCCAGTAGAGGTGCGTCTAACATGAGTCAGCGACGTGAAGAACAAGACGTCATTGATGATATGTAGCTGCGGGGGTGGGAACATGTGGCCCGAGGAAGGGCGGTTCGTCGCTAACCCTTCGCAGGTTGAAAGTAACAATGTCCTTTGTTTCAGTCGGCCCAATAACCGTTTCAATTTTTCCGCCGGATCTTTTGAGACAGATAAACTCATCCATCTCAGAAACAAAGGTTTCTTCAAAACTTGCACTCACGGCATCCCCTGCAACATTAGCCTTGAACTGTGAGTAACGCACGAATTGCGTGATTGTTAAACTTCCATCGGCGTTGACTGTTCCTGCACACTCAAACGTACCCTCCAGCGTGGAAAACATTACTATGTACTCACCAAACGCTGCATTATCAAACTTAATGCTCTCCTGTACATTGTAAAACTTAACAAATCCCTTTATCTCCACCCCCTTCTGCAGAATCCATATAGATATGGAGCCGCCCGCCTCTGCCCTGCCGAACTCTTCCCAGTCGACTTCCCCTTTAATCCTGGACACGGTTAGAATCTGAAAGGTTCCCTCCCATTTTCCAGTTACACTAGTCACACACTGAGTTGATGGACACCACCGTTCAGCGCATATTTGCTCCAAAGACCAGTAATCATAAAGTGAGAAATCCACATCAACTCCAATGGTTGCCCCAGATATGTAACCATACTCATTGGAGTAAGCGTTGTCCACCATCATAAAGTACTTGCCGTTCAGTTGGTAGTAAACTAATTCACCCAGATAATCGGCATATTCGTCTAAGTTATCCCTATTTTCACAATACATAGGGCGTGATTAACGATTCCAGGCACCTCCACGCTTACAGCCGCCACGTAAGCTTCCACGCCAAAGTAGTTGTAAAAATGCAGCCTCAAGGATAGCCATATCCTCGCAATCGCCATACCCCTCTTTAAACGTCTCATACGGCTTCTGCCAGTATTCGTCTCCAGGCCTGTCATCTCCGAGTTCCTCTTGGGTTATTAATCCAGACACTTTGGCCGAAAACCCCTCAGGGTCATATTCATCATCGTATCGGTACTTAATGTTCGCCTCAACCCATGCGAAGAATTCCTGGCCCTCGTTCAGACTCATTTTCCCGTCGCCGTTTAAATCGAATTTATCAAAGAATAACGCCAAGTCGAACGGAATTATCCCCTCTGCGGATGTTGTACGGCATAGCGCCATCAATCGATCCCGAACTTCGGACGAGGCTTCAATATTCTTTTGTTCAATCGAAGCATATTCCTTGTACCGAGTCTTAACATTTTCATACTCATTATGATATCTGTCCAGGTCGGATTCCATCATGGCTATCCATTTTTTATATCCGGATAGAAAGCTGGGTGTAAGCCCCCACGCCTCTGCAGTTTCAGGATCTTGCTCGTAAAGCCTCTGCAAAGTATCCAATGTTTGACTGTGGTCAGGGATTAAATTTCCATATGAAACCAACGCAAACCCTACTTGTGGAAGAAGTTCCGGATCCTCCCGAGATTGAGAAAGTAAGTCCTCAAGGGCATACCAGTCCGCGACTAATCTTATCCTCTTGATCTCTGCATCCATGTATCCAAAGTAGATTTTATAACCATAAGACATGCCAAGCGCAAGCCTTTCAGCGATAGCCGAATACTCCTTCATGGCGTTTCCAAGCAATCTTTCCATTTCATACGTGATCCTATAGGCTGTGCCGTAATCCTTTACGTCTAAAGCATCACGACCTCTATCTTTCTCGACCTCTATCTGAGCGATAACGGCATCTAATGCATTTGTATCGGGGGTCGGCTTTGAAGTAGGAGTGGGCATTAAAGTTGGAGCATACTTATAGGCGATAACTGAAATAACCATTACGAAAATAATAACGCTTATAGTTGCCCCTAATATTTTCTGAAGCTTTATAGCTTTCTTCTTTGTGGGAGTTGGTGGCGGTGTGGGTGACGATGCTAGAGGGGTGTAGATACCCTTCCAGGCACAATGGGGACAGTAAACAGCGTCCGCAGGAACCTCCTTACCGCACTTTGGACAAGAAGGCATATTTGTCCTCGATTGAATTAGCTTAGAACACGCAGAAAGTGTTCGACTAATTCTATGTATGATATTACTTTAAAGTTATTTAAGGTTTCTGTAACCGCTTCTCAGAGGATCCCCGCCTTCCTTGCCTTGTATTTAATTATGTTTACGAAGAGGGAGTATAGGGAACGCATGGGCTTTGCATACCATCTTCCGGAAAAGGACAAATTTATTATATTGCCTATCCATCGGAAATCATGCCTTAAGCATTTGATTAAAAGTTCATAGTGGAGTTTTGTCATCTGGGTTTCTTTGAACCATGCCTCGCTTTTCAGCCTCCCCAAAGGAACAAAGAACAGTGGCACGATAAGACTTCTAATCCCTTCAAGGCTTTCAACAAGCTCAATGGTCTTTATCAGATCCTCCTCCGTCTCCTCCGGAACACCCACAATTAACGTGCACGCGGGAATCAGATTGTTATCATGCATTAATCCCATGCCTTCGCGGACAACATCAGGCCACTCTTCGGGCTTGAAGGGATTCGCCTTCGCAGGCATAACCTTCTTTGCAAGTTCCGGTGAGCCTGTTTCTATGCCAACCTCAGCGCCCCACCAAGGCTGTTTCTGCAATATAACTTCGGCCACCCGTCTAAAAAGTTTAGGTTTCGCCGCGACCGTTGCGAGAGAACAGTGGCTCCAGCTTATGCCAAGCGCGCATCTTTCTAAAACAGCCTCGTGAAGTCTAACAAGTTTTTCATCGTCTGGAATGGTGTTTTTAGAACCATAGAGCATAACGTCTTCTGCGTGGAGACACGCGCTGGACGCGTATCCCCACATAGAGTTTACCTCCATCTCCCGCAGCACTTTTTCTATGGGGTACCACCTTAACGGCCTTAGAGTCACACTGCAAAACTTGCATCCCCTGCAGCACCCCCTACCAATCTCCACCAAGCCATTAATTGAAGGATACATGATGTTGGGGATTTCCTCCAAGCTGGGGGTCTCCTCGACGCTTACCTCATAATAGCGGGGCAACTTCTCGCCGTTTAAAGCTGCACGCATAATTTTCCCAATAACCTTCTCCGCTTCGCCTTCGACTATGCAGTCAATTCCATGCTCTTCAACAAACTTCTCCCTGTATCGGAACTGCCACACTCCAGAACCGCCCACAACTATTTTCAAGCCACGCCTCTTTGCTTTCCTAATTGCAGGCTTTTCCAACAAACCGCGAAAGTATTGCGCCAAGAAAGGCTCCTTCTTCAAGATGGCGGCAAAAGTGCTTGAAGCTGGACCAAGCCCAAAAGGGTCCATTACGTGTATGCCTAAAACTTTTGCTTCGTTTATGTATTTTTCAACATGGTCTGGGTCAACGGTTAAAACGTCAAACCCTTCACTTAAAAGTTGAGCCTCAATCTTTCTCAACCCATATGGAGCCGCAACTGGAACGCCGTTCCTTGTTTTAATCGGTGGGAAGAATAGGAAACTGTAAAGCCAGTTTGGAATAACATTCGGAGGCGCGCATGCCCCAAAGCCTATGAATTCATTACGGTGATAGTCGCTCATTAAAGTGCGGTCTGCTGTCAAGATTATTTTAGACGTATCCCCTCTCCCCTAGCCTCAATTTTAGTAGAAATGTAAAAAATTAAAACATTTAAATTTTGATATATATTTTATGAAGCCACAGCTGAATATGAACCCGTGTATGTTTTACATGCACCTTTACGGTTTTCTTTTGTCAATCAAGTCTAGAAAAATCTCTTTAATGGGTTGCGTAAATATTTCCTTCACTTTTAGTAGAAGCTCTTCTCCACTTTTAGTTAAAGAGTAATGCCTTATCCTTCGATTTCCCTTAAACATCCATTCACTGTTAACGAATCCTTCCCTCTCAAGCCTATGGAGGAAGGGATAAACGATGCTTGGTTTCAGTTTCCGCCCGGTAAGCCTCTTAAACTCAACTATAATTTCGTAGCCGTGTCTAGGCTTATGAAATAAGAGCCACAATATTATTGGCTTTTCAAGGCTGCGGAGGAACCCGTCGCTTATTTTAACCATGGACTTTCCAAGAAACACTTTTGGATTTAAGTATATCAGTTTTCCGCCTATAACAGCATTTATATTCTTAATTTAAGCATAAGAAGAAGGCTAGCGTGTAATCAAGGTGGAACCATCGCGTGGGCAAACTGGAAAAAGACTTGGTTAAGGCTACCATCAGAGGCTTCAGCAGAATCGTGATTCTCTGGCTTTTAAGCCAGAAGCCCATGTCAGGTTACAGCATATCCAAAGAACTTAAAAGGTTGACGGGCTGGAGCTTCCATTCAGGAGTTGTTTACCCACTTCTTTACGAGTTAGAAGATAACAAGCTAGTGAACGGGAAATGGATGAGGAAGGGTAGACGCCGCATAAAATATTATTCTGCAACGAAGCATGGATTGGAACTTCTAAACCGCGTGAGAGAACTCTTCGAAATGCCCGTTAAAGAGATTTTAAAAGACCTCATATCTCAAACTTAACACAGTTCACGCCGCCTGCATAATTTCTGGTCCTAGCGTAAACAAAGAGAGACTTGCTTCAGCTTAAATAGATGAAAATTTAGGTGCTAAAATGGGTTTCTATGTAGTTTCTCAATAGTTACTTTATGTAACACTTCTTATCACTTCTTTTTTGATGGAAGAGAGGTTGCTGAGATTTAAGGAGGTATGTGAAAGGTTAGGTGTTCGTCCAAATACGCTTGGGAAGTGGGATAGGCAAGGTAA
>JANXEP010000074.1 GCA_025057795.1 Candidatus Bathyarchaeota archaeon
TGGACAAACGGAAAACTGTGAAAGCGGGCCTGCGGGAGCCACAGCGACGGATGTTCAGGGCAAAATTGTTGAATATGCTTGGTGGATGAAAAAGCAGGGTTACAGTGTTGAAACAATCGAGTCGAGGATGCGGAAACTTAAGCGTCTTGTAAACTTAGGAGCCAACTTGCTGAATCCGGAAGATGTGAAAGAAGCCATTTCAAAACAGCCGTGGAAAACAAGCACAAAAGCAAACATTTCAAATATTTACGGAAGCTTTCTAGCCTTCGCGGGTTTAACATGGAAACCGCCAATCTATAAAACCAGTTACGAAATCCCATTCATTCCAACAGAAGTCGAAATAGACCAGCTAATAGCGGCTTCAGGCAGAAAACTGGCAGCCCTGCTTCAACTAATCAAGGAAACAGGGATCCGCATAGGAGAAGCCGTTAAAATACGTTGGATCGACTTTGACCCTGAACAACACACTATAAGAGTTCAAGCTGAGAAAAACAGTAAACCACGCATATTCCACATATCAACAAAACTCGTAAACATGCTGAACATGCTTCCCAAAAAGTCAGATAAAATTTTCCCAAACAACCCGAGAAGCCTAATAACATGGTTCAGAACTGCAAGGAAACGTATAGCCCGCAAGCTTGGAAACCCACGGCTTATGGAAATCCATTTCCACACCATACGTCACTGGCGGGCTACAGTACTCTACCATCAAACAAAAGACATTTTACACGTAAAAGAATTTCTCGGCCACAAAAGTCTAGACTCGACGTTAATCTACATAAACATTGAAAACGCCATATTTGGAAGCGGAGACAACAACGAGTTCCACGTAAAAGTGGCAAGCAGCCCTGAAGAAATCAAAACCCTACTAGAGGCCGGCTTTGAATATGTACTGGAAAAAGACGGCCTACTGTTCTTCAGAAAACGTAAATAGACAACAAAGCAACAGAAGGTTGAGGGTTGACCGAAAACTTTGAGGGTTATAGCTGACCTCCACATTCACGGCCGCTACAGCAGGGCTACAAGCCAAAGCATGCGCATCGAGGAGATTGAACGCTTCGCCAAAATTAAAGGCTTAAACCTTGTTGGCACAGGCGACTTCACCCACCCAAAATGGCTTAAAGAGATACAAGAAACCCTTACAGAGGAGCAGGACGTGGGGTTATATAAAACCAGCCCTGAATCCCCCGTATACTTCATGATAACAACCGAGGTAAGCACCATATTCCCCTTCGAAAACGACGTTAAAAAAATCCACCATGTCATATTAACGCCAAGCATAGAGACAGCAGTTCAAATAAACGAGAGGCTAGCCAAATACGGCGACCTAACCGTCGACGGAAGACCAACCCTCAACATGACCGCCCCACAACTCGTCGAGGAAGTCATGGAAATTTCAAGGGAAAACATGGTTTTCCCAGCCCACGCCTGGACACCATGGTTCAGTATATTCGGGGCTTTCAGCGGCTTCAACACAGTAGAAGACTGTTACCAAGATATGACCAAACACATCCACACTATTGAAACTGGGCTATCCTCGGACCCGCCCATGAACTGGCGGCTAAGCAAACTAGACAGTTTCGCCTTAGTGTCGAACAGCGACAGCCACAGCTTCTGGCCTTGGCGCATGGGAAGGGAAGCCAACGTCTTCGAACTTGAAAAACCAAGCTACTGGGAGATTTTAAACGCCATCCGCAATAAGGACAGAGAAAAATTCAAATTCACCGTGGAAACCGACCCGGCCTACGGAAAATACCACTGGACGGGACATAGAAACTGCAATGTTTCGCTTTCTCCAAAAGAGGCTGTAAAACTTGGAAACATCTGCCCAGTCTGCCGCAAAAAACTTACGAAGGGTGTTGAACAGCGGGTTGAGGAACTCGCCGACCGCCCTGAAGGCTTCAAGCCGGAAAACGCCATAGGATATATGCATCTGCTACCCCTCTCAGAAATCATAGCCACAGTCCTCGGCGCCGACTCCCCGTCAACCCAGCAAGTATGGAACATTTACAACAAGCTAGTCGAAAAATTCGGAGACGAATACACAGTGCTAATCGACGCCCCAAAAGAGGCTCTTGTAGAACTTACAGAAAAAAGAATAGCTGAAGCCATCATAAAAGTCAGAGAAGACAAAATAAAAGTTACACCGGGATATGACGGGATCTACGGCCGCCCCATAATCAACGAAGAAACCCCCAAAACAAAAACCAAGCCTGAAAGAGTTCAACAGTTAAACCTCACAGACTTCATGTAAAAAGCATCGTTTATGTCTTATTATATGTTTAGGTATTGAAAGTATATGCCTAAATTATGTTTAGGTGTTGAACAGATATGCGACAAAATTTATTAAGTAGCAAGTCGTGAGATACTTGAGCACCTATGAACCCGATAACTGAAACAACCCCGCAAACATGTAACGATATAGTTTCCAAAGTTATAGACAGGGTTCTAAGGCAGGTCTTTGGGGAGGAAGCCACTCGCATCATTTACCGATACTTAGAGGACAAATATTCTGTTAGATGTAATGAGATAGGCGAAAAAATTGAACTGTTTGCAAAGGGGCTTGAAGAATTTTTAAAGTCTGGCGCCTACATCATTGAACAGAAAATCCTAGAAGACATTTACTCAAGCAATGAGGTGCTCCGCAAACTAGAGCGACAGCAGTTAAAAGAGCGCGATTTCGTCAGCCAAGTACGCCTATTTATGCGCAAAACTTAAAACTTTACCCTCCCATTTATCATTAAATCCGCGTTGAAGAACGCAAATTCTTATTAGTTTCCATTAATAAATCCCAAAATCGTGAAGGGGACAGAAGGGTGAAGGATCTTTTAAAGAAAGTTGTTGATCTAGCCGTGCAGAGGTTCGGCGCGGAATACGTGGAAGCACGCGCTCAAGAACTGTTTAAAACCATGCTTACGCTTAAAGAGGATAAGGTTGAAGCTGTAAAAGAGGGCATTGAAAACGGCGTAGCCTTAAGGGTTCTGGTCGATGGGGCATGGGGGTTCGCCTCCGCTGGAACATTTAACCTTGAAACTTTAACAGGAGCCCTTTCTGACGCGTGTAAAATGGCTAAAGCTGCCAGCACACGGCTTAAAAACCCCATAAAACTTGTCGAATGTAAGGCTTTTGAAGATAAAGTGCTGGCGAAGCCCCGCAAAGACCCCTCGCAAATTTCCATGGAAGACAAGATAAAAACCACCTTAACAGTCGCCAACGCAATATTAAATTATGATAGGCGCCTGCGAAGCTGCACCATAGACTATCTCGACTTGGCTGGGAAAAGCTACTTCATGAGCAATGAGGGTGCCTACATAGAGCAGGATAAACTTTACGTGTGGTCAAGGATAACCGCCACGGCGAGGGAAGCAGACATCTTAACTTTTAGCCGCGAAGAAATAGGCTCAACAGCAGGCTACGAAGTTTTCGATGTTGAAACTCCCGAAACGGTTGGAGAAAAAGTCGCAAAAAGGGCTGTGGAGCAGTTGAAGGCAAAACCCCCAAAAGGCGGAAGGTTCAAGGCAGTTTTAGGGCCAAACGTGGTAGGCGTCTTCGTCCACGAGGCTTTCGGCCATTTAGCTGAAGCCGACTTAACATTGTCAGGCTCCGTGCTAATCGATAAGGTTGGCAAAAAAATAGCTTCAAACGTGGTTACCCTCTACGATGACGGAACAGTGGAAGGCGCCTTCGGCTCCTTCAAATACGATGATGAGGGGATCCCAGCCCAGAAAACCCTCCTCGTAAAGGACGGCGTTGTCGTTGGGCTTATGCATAACCGCGAAACCGCCCAAAAGTTTAATGCAAAGCCAACTGGAAACGCGAGAGCCGAAGACTTCCGCTTTGAGCCCATAATCCGAATGCGCAACACCTTCATGGAGCCGAGGGACTACTCCTTCGAAGAACTCCTTGAAGACGTAAAATTCGGATACTATTTTAAAAGCTTCAGAGGGGGCCAAGCAAACTTGGACGGCACCTTCCAAGTAGGCGTCCAAGAAGCCTACGAAATAGTTAAAGGCGAGGTTCGGGAGCAAGTGCGAAACGCCTCAATAAGCGGAAACACCCTTGAAACCCTCCTCAAAGTTGACGCTGTCGGAAAAGACTTTGAACTTTGGCCTGGAAGGTGTGGGAAAGGTCAAACAGCGTTTGTCTGCGACGGCGGACCCCACATAAGGGTTAAAGAGGTGGTTGTGGGTGGCAGCGCTTAAAGAGGCGGAAGCCATAAGCCTAGCTGAATCCGCTGTAAATTTAGCCTTAAAACGAGGCGCCGACGAGGCGGAAGCCTTCGTTTACCAAGGCTTAACGATGACCGTTGCCATTGAAAGGGGACAGATTGCAAAAAGCTCCCGCATCATTGATCAAGGGCTTGGCATAAGAGCCATAGTTGGCAAGGCTGTGGGTTTCGCATACACAAACATGCTTAAAAGCAGCACAGCCATAGAGGAAACCGTCATAAAAGCTTTAAACTCTGCAAAGGCAAGCAGGCCGGATAAAGACTGGCATGGGTTACCCGCCAAAAAGTCTATTCCAAAAGTGGAAAAAACTTTTGACAGCCGCATAATGGAACTTTCCTCAGAAGATTTGGTGAAAATGGCTTCGTTAACGCTGGAAGCCGCCGAAAAAAGAGACCCGCGAGTTTTCCCCATTGAAGGCGGGGTTGGGACCTCATATCTGCTTAGGGCTGTTGCAAACTCAAACGGTGTTGTAGGCTTCGACCATGGAACCGTTATTGAATGTAGTTTGGCAACCATCGCTAGGGAAAAGGGCGCAGTCACCCCAGTATGCTTTGAATTTAACATTGAAAGATGTTATGGTGTGGACCCCGAATGGGTAGGCGCCGAGGCTGCTAGGCTTGCAGCTTCAGCCCTAAAGACCAAGAAACTGGAAACAAAAAGCATGAAGGTTATTTTTGCCCAATCTGCGCTACAAGACCTTCTTTATTACACTCTGGTGAACGCTGTTAAAGCGGACTATGTGCAGCGAAACCAGTCGGCCCTCCAGGGCAAAATGGGCGAAAGAGTCGCCTCGGAGAACGTCACAATTTATGATGACGGCTTACTCGAAGGCGGACTTCGCACATGGAAGTTTGACGGCGAGGGCGTCCCACAACAGAAAACACCCATAATAGAGAAGGGTGTTCTACGCAGCTTCATTTACGACAACTACGCTGCCAGAAAAGAAGGCATAGAAAGTACTGGAAACGCGTCTAGAGCAGGCTACAGGTCCACACCAACCGTTGAGCCCACAAACTTCCGCTTCATCCCTGGGAAAAAATCCCCTCAAGAGCTCATCGGAGAAGTTGACGATGGGCTTCTGGTTTATTCTTTGCAAGGAGCCCACAGCAGCAACCCAGCAAGCGGCGAATTCTCTGTCGTGGCTACCCCCGCATGGAAAATCAAGAACGGCGAAATCGCCCATGCTGTGAGGGGTGCCATGCTTGCTGGAAACGTCTTCGAACTGCTAAAAAACGTCTCCATGCTGGCTGATAATGAGAGGAAAATCGGGGCTCTTGTGGCGCCCTGGATTCTAGTGGAAAAGGTTAAAGTCATCGGAAAATAAATAACAAGCCTTAACAATAAACCCATAAAAGTGGCGAAATTGAAAGCAAAAATCTGGAAGCAACTGCTGAAGTTTAACACTCCGCGAAGAATAGTTCAACTTCTCTCGTTCCTCTTCTTAAGCGCTACAATCCTCAACGTGGGTTATTGGCCAATTTTGCTGCCAGTTCTTTGGACATGGGGACTTGAACGGAAGACCGCTGGCGACGCCTTTACAGCTTTACAATTAATGCTTAGCGGCTGGTCAGGCGCGGTTGTTTTCCCTTGGCTTGCAGTTGCCTCCTTCCTTGTGGTTGGCGTTTTAATCGGCAAGTCTCCTTGCGGCTGGGTTTGCCCTTTCGGCTTCATACAGGACTTGCTAAACTTTGTCAAGGTCAGGAAAAAGGAGGTCTCGCCCAAAACCCATGAAAGCTTAACCTACATGAAGTATCTTGTTCTCGGCGTTGTTTTGTTGATAAGCGTAACTTTTTCAGTATCCAAAGTCCTTGGGACTCACAAAAGTTACGAGAGCGCATTCGGCATTTTTGCCTATGCACCCTTCACCTCCCTAAGCCCGGCTGAAACACTTTTTGCAATAATTCCAAAGGCAGCACAAGGGTTTATTGCAACCGTTATGGAAAAGTCTGCTTCTGAAGCTTTGCTTGGAATCCTAACTTTACCAGTTCTGTTCTGGGTTCAAATTTTCATTTTAGCCCTGGTTATTGTTTTAGCGGTTTACATTCCAAGAGGATGGTGCAGATACCTATGTCCCCATGGGGCGATTATGGCTATTCTAAACAAGTTTAGTTTTCTAGGCTTGCGAAGGGACCCCGTGAAATGCGTTAAAGGCGAATGCCGAGCGTGCGTTAAAGCATGTCCCATGCAAGTCCGCATATTGGATCTTCCATGGGAAAAGTTCAGCCATCAAGAGTGTATTTACTGCCTTAAATGTGTGGATGCTTGCCCGAACAAAGCGATTAGGCTTGCATACCCATAATTTTAGGTCCAAAAAGTCTTTGAATACTCGCCCAAAACACTTTTGTAAACGTTTTTCGTCTGCTGGCTTATTTTTCCCCAGTTAAAGACGCTCTTAACCTTTTTGTAGGCATTTTCCCTAAGCATGTCCGCGTATCCTTCGTCAAGCAACACCCTTGTAACCCCCCATGCAAGAGATTGAATGTTATCTGGGTAAACTTTAACGCCCGTCACATCATGCTCGACAATTTCAGATAAGCCTCCGGTGTCGGAAACCACAACCGGGCTTTTTGCAGCCATAGCCTCAAGTGCAACTATCCCGAAGGGTTCAAAAAGGGAGGGAACAACCGAGACGTCTGCACACTTCTGAAGTTTTCTCAAAGTTTCATCGTCTAAAAATCCTGTAAACAAAAATTTGTGGGCTAAGCCCATGTTTTTGACAAGGGCGAAGAGCGGCTCTTTCATGTAGCCGTTTCCAACTACGACGAATTTTGCGTTAACTTTCTCCAAAATTTTAGGGGCGGCGTTTATAAGCACGTGAACTCCTTTTTCATGGACAAGCCTCCCGACGAAAAGCACGATTTTTTCCTCAGGCAAAGCAAACCTCCTTCTGAAATTGCTCAAATCAACGTTTGCATATTTATCGTAGTCGTTAACGTCCACGCCGTTTGGAATCATGACCAGCTTATCCTCTGGAAGCCCGAAAGCCCACTTGACATGAGAAATCATGTAATTGCTGCAGCAGATAACCCTCCAAGCTTCATATGTAAGCCAAGCCTCCGTTTCATGAATCATTCTCTCATAATCAGAGTGAAGGCCGTTTCGCCGCCCGATCTCAGTTGAATGAATTGTGGCGATGAGTGGTCTTCTAAAAACATGTTTCAAGCCTATCCCTGCGGCTGCCACAAGCCAGTCGTGCGCATGGAAAATGTCCACTCCGCCTAAACTGTTGACAATGGCAGCTGCCTCCTTCTGCATATTCATATTCATCAAGTAAACCCAACTTGCAAAGTCTGGAGAAGGATTTCTATAAGAGTCTATCCTGTAAACCTCAACACCGTCTATGCTTTCATGTTGGGGTGCGCCTGGAAAATCGCATGTTACCACGTGGACTTTCACATTTTCCTTTGAGAGGCTTTTTGACAAATAATGGATGTGTGGGGATATTCCTCCAATAATCCTCGGCGGAAACTCCCACGTGAGCATCATAACGCTAATTTCAGGAGGCACTTGATCTTCGCTCTCCACATAAGCTTTCATACGTTTCCAAAACCGTTTTAAGCCAGCCCTCCGATTTTGGCGTTACCACCCTAACTTTTTCCATTGGAACCTTGTATATTCTAACTGCTTCATTTGCCATCCATTCAGACTTAACTATCACTTTTTGAGCCTCATACGTGCCTAGCCATTCAATACTTTTAATCGCCATGTTAAACGGCGTGTCCGCTCCATGGGAACGGTGGTTTTCCAAACTTTCAATTGAATAGATGAAGGGAATTTTAAGGGCTTTTTTCAGCATGACGGCCGCTGGGATGAAATGCCAATCATGCACATCGATTAAATTAACATGCTTATTCGCCTTATAATAGACGTTGGCAGCCACCCTTTCAATCTCCTGATTTAATGTGAGGACCCACGTAAGCACACTTATGTGGGTTTTAACGGGATTTGTCACCCTGTGGATCTTGATCTCATCTTCTTCAAAATCTCCAGTCAAGTAATCATGGTATGTAACCACATGGGTTTCCACGCCATGTTTTGCGAGCTGCAGCGCCAATCCTTTCACGTAATCTGCAAGTTTTCCAACAACTCTTGGCGGGAATTCCCAAGAAAAAAGTATGACACGCATTTGCTACCGCCGATTAAGTGAAAAGGGCGCAGACTTTTATGATTCCTCTTCCCGTTAGGTAGTACCATTTCCTGCCGTTTGCATCTGCAAAGCTTTCAACATAACCCTCGCAGCCGAACGCGTCTAAAATCCTTTCAACCTCTGCCTTCTCCAAGCGCATAAACTGGGCGAGTTCCTCGCTTTTCCTAGCCAGGTCTGGAGCTGTGGCGCACAAGTTGTGCAGAGCTTGCAAAACCTTCTCGGAAATTGGAAGCTCTTCCCTCAACTTTCCCACCTAAACTTATCTATTTTAGGGCTGTTATGCCTTAAAAATATTGGGCTGCCGTCTCCAATTGCCGTATAAGCTGTTTTAGTCTTCTCTCCACAGCTTTAACAACGGCTCTTCTCAACTTGTTTCCCTTCAACTCGGAAAGCCTAACTTTTTCCAGATTTTCAGCCAATTTTTCATCGTGAAGGGAAAACCTTGCCCATCTCACGAAATCTCCGCGGTTATTATGAAACTCTATTGAACCCGCATCGACGCTTCTCAAAGCCTTCACGAATCCTCTAAGGGTCCAAGCCATAACCCCAGTGTAGTTTTCTTCTCCAACATCTCTGTAGAAGAGAAAGGGCTCGTTTGCGGTTACCGCGGCAAGCCTTACGCGGTTTTCAAAATCTAACATTGCGGCTTGAGCTGTTATGTAAGCGTCTGATGGAGAGTTGAAATGGCTGAAATAAGCGTGAACCTCTCCAGGTCCACCGCTACCCAAATACATGTAATGTAGATGGTCGCTTGTCTGGAAAAGCCTCCAAATCTTTAAAAATTCTTCGCAGTCAGCTTCCTTGACAATAGGCTCAAGCCGCTTGACAGACGTGTAATACGCCCACTGTAGAGTGTTTCCAAGCCAGGAGCTTGCATCCCTCTCTAAATCAGCCCATGAGACTGTTCCGCCAAGCTCCGGAACATCGATTTCCCCGGCTGTGTCGTATTTATCTATGACTTCTGATGGTGTAGCCATGTTAAGGTGCTGCCAACCCAAAATTTTCTTTGGCAGATGCCTCAAAAACTCATGTATTCCTGTTTCCGGCCAGTGGTGTTCCCCAAAAGTTTCATAATCTGGGAATATGTTTATGCACTGTCCAGGGGTTGCCGCCAGCCAGCCTGCATATTTGTCCGCAGTCAGGGGCCACTCGCTCCACCATCTGGCTGAAAACCTGAACCCTATGTCGTCCGTCAGCTTATAGTTTCGCAGGAGCAGCTTGATTTTTCCGCATCCCTTAGGCTTGTAAACGTAGTTAGGTGATTTTCCATGCAATATTTTTTCTGTTCCCTCTGTGAATATTCCCTTATAGCCCAGTTCCTCAACGGTTTTTGCTATGGCATTATTGTATATTAGTTCGGTGTTTTCAAAAACTTTGGGCGTGCAATCAAGCATGTCCTTTAATGCTTGCCTATGTATTTCAACCTGCTCAATGAATTCATTCCTTTCTGGGTAGAGGCTTGCCAGAGAGTGGTAGTATGTTTGTCCCAAAAACTCAACACAACCTGTTTCGGCAAGCTGTTTAAAAGTTTCTAGAAGGTCTTTGTTAAACATTTCACACTGCTCCAAAAAAGTTCCGGAGATACTGAAAGAGAATTTAACCCGCTTTTTCTCCCGTTTATGCTCGTCGATTAAGTTAAGCAGTATTTGGTTTGATGGAAAATAGCATTTTTTGCTAACTCTTTCGAAAATTTCTCTGTCAAGCTCCCGGTCAAAATAGTAGTCGAAAAGTTCCTCCTTTCCCAAGCGTTTAAAGACTTTATTTTCCCAGAAATAGTTTTTCCTCAACCTGAAAGGCTGATGAACCTCGAATACAAAAACTATGTCTGTCAAGTTTTAGACCTCGCTTTCCTTATTGCCTTACGCATTATTCTAGTTTACTTGTTCTAACTTACGTCACGTTTAGGTTTTAAATTTGAATCTGAAATTCATAACTTATTTTTATCCACACTCCCCCCACTAGTATGAGGAGAGAATTTGTGGTCGAAGCTAGTCTAGAGGCTCGTTGGCGGACAATCTTTGTCAAATTCCAGACTATTCTGGTGATTTAATTGCGAATAGGGTTTTTTGTTTGGGAATATCCTCCTGCGCTTGTTGGCGGCTTGGGCACTTATGCTGATTACATTACCCGCCAATTTGTTTCTATGGGTAATGACGTAACAGTTTTTACGCTTAATACTGGAAATCTGAAAACAAGGGAGATTATACGGGGTGTTGAAGTTCACAGACCCATAATTGTGGATGCGAGCAACGTTTTTCCCATGTTTGTTATAGATGACCTGAAAAGGTGGGGGACAAACATTCGCCTATTCAGCGACATTTTCATTTACAATGTTTTAAGCGCAGCTAAATTCATTAATAGCACATTAAAAAAGGAAGGATACAATTTTGATGTTGTCTGCGTGCATGATTGGCTCAGCAGCATAGCAGGTATTATAATTAAAAACGAGATAAAGGTTCCAGTGGTTTTTCACGTTCATAGCACAGAATGGGGGCGAAGCGGGGGACAAGGCTCCCAAGTTGTTTCTTATCTTGAATCTGCCATGGCGGAAAAGGCGGATAGAATCATAACCGTAAGCCATGCCATGCAAGAAGACCTGGTGAGGCATGGTTGGCCGAAATCCAAAATCAGCGTTGTCTGGAACGGGGTGGACCCCGAACGGTATAATCCGCGGAAATGTAAACCCGAAGAGGTTGAAGCCATACGCGCCAAATATGGCATAAAACCCGAAGAAAAAATGATCCTCTTTCTTGGAAGACTTACATGGGTTAAAGGCGTTATAAACCTTGTCCAAGCCATGCCCATGATTTTAGGCGAATACCCAAATGCAAAACTCGTCATTTTGGGAAAGGGCGAACAGCAAAACGACATAGTTGAGGCTGCGGCTAGGCTTGGAATAAGCGACAAAGTGGTTTGCCTATTTGAATTCGTCCCTGAAAAGGAACGGATCCTCCATTACGCAGCGGCTGATGTCTGTGTTTTCCCATCCACATACGAGCCCTTCGGCATAGTAAGCCTAGAAGCCATGGCTATGGCTAAGCCGATAGTTGTAGGCGCCCAAGGGGTAGTGGGCTTCAGGGAGCAGGTGGCGCCTTTTGGGCCGGACCAAAACGGGGTTCATGTTAATGGCGGAAACCCCGCGGATATCGCGTGGGGCGTAAAAGAGGTTTTATGCGACCCTGAAAGGGCTAAGAAATGGGGTGAGAATGGCCGAAAGCGCGTATTACAATATTTCACATGGCGCAAGGTTGCAGAGCAGACTCTGCAGATATATGAAATGCTCCAGTGCAAGCAAGGGTTTGAAGAAGCCAAAGTAGTTGACTTGCTTGAGGAAATAACAAAATAGTGGATAAAAAGAAAGGGGATAGTTTATGGTTTACGTGCAGCTGCTTTTTCAAGGGCTACTACGCCTGGAAGCTTCTTCCCCATCAGAAATTCGATGAGGGCTCCTCCAGCCGTGCTTACATAGGAAATCTTGTTTGACAGTCCAAGTTCTTGTAGGGCTGCAATCGTGTGGCCGCCTCCTGCGAGGGAAAAGGCTTTCGAGCTGGCAATTTCTCCAAATACGCGTTTCGTTCCATAAACGAATTCGTTGTTTTCGAAAACACCCATGGGCCCGCTTACAACGATTGATTTTGCGTTTCGTATTATTTTTGCATAGTTCTCAACAGTTTTTTCACCGATGTCATATATTGGATAGTCTACTGGAAGTTTTTCAACTGGCAACTCCTTCCTTTTCTTTTCCACTTCGATAGCCACATCTGACGGAACCTTGATTTTGTCTGGATATTTCTGCATCAGCTGTTTTATTCCGGGAACTATGTCCATAAATTTTTTCTCTTCAAGGAACTTCATGTTCGGCTTGCCAAGGTTCACTCCCTTTGCCACTAGAAAAACGTGGCCTACAACCCCGCCTGTAAGCACATAATCGGCTATTTTGTTGTCCAGCACATATTTTGAAATTTCAAGGGAGTCGTCGGCCTTTGCCCCTCCAAGCACGTAAATGCACGGTTTTTCAGGGTTTTCCAACACTTTGCTTAGGGATTTAAGTTCCCTTTCCATTATGCGCCCTGCAACGCTCGGCAAAACCGCGGTGAAGCCCACCATGGAGACATGGGCTCTATGGGCTGCCGCAAATGCGTCGTTAACGAATATGTCTGCCAACGGCGCTAAGGCTTTAACGAGTTCTGTTTTGGCATGGTCTTCCGGGGTTCCTTCCTTTGTTTCTCCTGCAAAGTTTCTAACATTTTCTAAAACCAGAATCTCACCGCTCTTCAATTCTTTTATGGCTTTCTGGGCTTTTTCTCCGAAAACATCCTCCACATACTTCACTGGTTTGCCCAGGATTTTGCCGAGGATTTCTGCATGCTGTTTTAAGGGTATAAAGTCTGGATCGCCCTTTCGCCCTTGATGGGCCAATATTACAACTTTTGCCCCCTTTCCCGCCAACTCCTTTATTGTTGTTTCACCGTGGGCTTTGATACGTGTATCATCCAAAACTTTCTTTGTTTCCGGGTCCACCGGAGAGTTGAAGTCAACTCTGACGAGAACCACCTTATCTTTTACGTTGACATCGTCCAGGGTTAGATATTTCACCATATTTTATCCCTTCTCTCTGAAACAGAAAAATAGAGGGAAGGATATTTTTAAGTTTTACAAAAGAATTAGCTAAAAGCCAGCCTTTTTGCCTATGAGTTCTATCAGTTCCACCATTCTGCAGGAGAAGCCCCACTCGTTGTCATACCATGCTAGCACTTTGACAAGGTTTCCGCCCACAACCATTGTGGATAAACCGTCAACGATAGCGGAATATGTCGTGTGGTTTACGTCGCTTGAAACTATCGGTTCTTCAGTGTAGGCTAATATGCCCTTTAATGGGCCTTCAGCCGCCTTCCTGAAGGCTTCGTTTACCTCCTCCTTTGTAACGTTTTTATCTAAAACAACGGTTAAGTCTGTTATTGAAACGTTTGGAACGGGCACCCTGAGGGCTAAACCGTCAAGTTTTCCTTTAAGTTCTGTCAAAACTAAACCTGCTGCACGGGCTGCCCCTGTGGTTGTTGGGATTATGTTTAGGGCTGCAGCTCTTGCTCTGCGGAGGTCTCTGTGAACTAGGTCGTGGACACGTTGGTCGTTTGTGTAGGCGTGGGCTGTCGTCATAAGTCCGGCCTTAATGCCGAAGTTTTCGTGAAGAACTTTTGCCACTGGGGCTACACAGTTGGTTGTGCATGAAGCGTTAGAAAGTATATTATGGTTTTTATGGTCGTATTTGTCGTGGTTCACGCCGAGCACGATGGTTATATCTGGGTTTTCAGCTGGTGCAGAAATCAAAACTTTCTTGGCTCCCGCCTGCAAATGTTTTGAGGCATTTGCCCTGTCTGTGAATAAGCCTGTGGATTCCACAGCCAAATAAACGTCTAAGTCCTTCCAAGGCAGTAAGGCTGGATCCTTCTGTGAAAGCACTTTCAATTCTTTGCCATTTACTACCATACTGTTTCCTGTGGCTTTAACCTCGCCTGGGAAGGGGCCGTGAACCGAGTCGTATTTTAGTAGGTGCGCCAGGGTTTTAGCGTCTGTCACATCGTTTACGGCTAGAAAGTCTATCTTTGCTTTTCTTTCAATGGCCGCCCTGTATAGAAGCCTTCCAATTCTTCCAAAACCGTTTATCGCAACCTTTATGGCCATATCAACCACCGACGCATTAATCTTGAAATGGTTTTCCTAATTAATTTTTTCTACAGAACTAAAAGAAAATGTAGAAGAAAGTGTGGATTTTCCGTTATGTTTAACGGAGTTTCATTAGAACCATTTCTGCGGCCAACACTAGAGGTTCCCATGTCTCGCAGAGGGGCGGAGCATAGGCTGTGTCCGCTTTGGCTAGTTCCCGCACGGTCATTTGCTTCTGTATCGCGAGGGACACGGCGTTTATGCGTTGGGTTACCTCTTCTCCCCCTATTATTTGGGCGCCTATTATGCGCTGGGATTCTTTTTCAACCACCAGCTTAACCCTTATGGGCTTGGCTCCCGGGTAATAGTCTGCTTTCGTTTTTGAAGCTATAGTGCCCGTGACCGTTTCAATTCTTGCCCTTTGAGCCGCTGCTTCTGTTAATCCTGTTACACCCGCTTGAATGTCGTATAATTGGGTTACAGCTGAGCCTAAAACTCCAGTAAATAATGCATAGCCTCCCGCAGCGTTTATTCCAGCCACTTTTCCCTGTCTAACGGCTACCGTGCCTAGTTGCTGTATTGTCGGCTTTTGGGTTACTATGTGTGTGGATTCTGCGCAGTCGCCTACTGCGTAAACATCATTTATGTTTGTCTCCATCCTCGCGTTTGTTTTAATGGATCTTGTTTCTCCCATGGCTATTCCCGCTTCTGCTGCAAGCTGGGTGTTCGCCCTTACTCCAAAAGCGCTTACAAACAAGTCTGCGCTTATTTGCTCTCCTCCTGCCACTATGCCAGTCACCCTCTCTGTTCCAAGAAACTCCTCGACAGGTTTACCTAGTAAAATGTTTATTCCTTTCTGTTGAAGCATTTCCTGAATCATTTTCGCTACGTCTGCGTCCAGCATTGCTGGCAAGACTTGGGGCAGCATTTCCACAACTGTAACTTTCAATCCCCTTTCTTGGAGGGCTACAGCCGTTTCTAAACCTATCAGTCCAGCACCCATCACAACGGCTGTTTTTGCTCCTTCTTTGATGGCTTGATCTATTTTTTCTCCGTCCTCGATGGTTCTAAGGGGCAAGATTCCCTGTTTTTCTCTTCCTTTTATCGGAGGGGTGAAGGCGCTTGCGCCTGTGGCTATTATGAGGCTGTCGTATGGAATTTCTTCTGTTTTACCTGTTTTATCCACTGTTTGGACGACTTTTTTCCCCGTGTCTATCTTTGTTGCTTTTGTTTCTGTTTTTAGGTTTAGTTTCATCATCTTGTAGTAGCTTGGCGGGAAAACTATTAGATCGTTGAAGCTGGGTATTTGTCCGCCTATTACAAAGGGCAAGCCGCAGCGGGAGTATCCAGCATGCTTCTCCTCTGTTATCAGTGTGATTTCCGCTGTTCTGTCCGTTTTCCTAGCAGCTGAGGCTGCGTCTACGCCTGCAGCGTGCGCCCCAATTATGACTATGCGTCTCGGCAACGGTTACTTCCCTTCTTTTATTAGGCTTTTATGCCACTCAACTGCTTGGTTGAAATCCATCGTGTTTGCCAATTCCGCCTGCATGTTTGAGGGTTTCACCACGAGCAGCCAGCCCTTTCCATATGGGTCTTCGTTTAGAAGTTCAGGCTTTGACTGGACTTCCTCGTTTACTTCTTCCACGGTTCCGCTTATTGGGGCCGCCAAGTCTGAGACGGCTTTAACGGATTCCACTGTGCCGTAGGGTTCGCCTTGTTTAATGATTGTTCCAGGGCTTGGGAGTTCAGCATATACTATCTCGCGGAGTTGTTTCTGGGCGTAGTCTGTTATGCCAACGCGTACTTTGTCCCCTTCAATTTTTATCCATCCAAACTCTTTCGTGTAATACAATCCTTCGGGAACCTCGTATCCGTCAACCTTAACCATGTCATCTCACCTCTCGAAATGATTGTATTACTATTTTTAAGCCTTTAAAATTAACTGTATACAACGGGATTTTAGATTGGGAAGAAGGTACGCTTTAAGACTAAACGTTAAGCAGCGTTTTCAATACAGTTTCATGGATTTCGCATTAGAAAACTTTAGGTCTTGTTATGGAGTGAAGCCAAATCTTAAATCTGGGTTATTCACCAAAATCTATGCTCGTTGGAGGTTTGGGGTTTAAATGAAGCGTGAAGCCATTTGGATTGCCCGTGATCTTTCCAAATGTAGTGGTTGCAGAAAATGCGAAATTGCATGTTCGCTTTTCCATGAGAAGCGCATATGGCCGGAAGCCTCAAGAATAAGAGTTTTTATGCTTGTTCCAGGAGTTGAGTTTCCCCATTTCTGCGCTCAATGCGAAGATTACCCATGCGTTAACGCTTGTCCTTTCAATGCATTGTCCGTGAGCAAAGAAACAGGCGCTGTTCTTGTGAATGCAGATGTTTGCACTGGATGTGGAAAATGCGTTGAGGCTTGTCCCGGCAAGGTTCCCCACATGCATCCGAAAGAAAAACGTGTTTTGATCTGCGACCTGTGCGGGGGCGACCCTCAATGTGCCAAAGTCTGTCAGGAGGGAGGCTGGAATGTTTTGAAAGCTGTGCCTAGAAGGATGAACCCTTATGGGCTTTACGCCCGCACGCCTGAGGAGATTACAAGGAGCTTAGTTGTTAAAATCTATGGGGAGGAGGGGGCAAAGCTATTATGATTTATGGATATGCTGGAAAGTTTTTGGAAGTTGACCTTTCAACCAAGAGTTTCAAAGAGGTTAAGTTCAGCGATGAGGTGCTGCGAGACTACGTTGGCGGAAGGGGGCTGGCGGCAAAAATTTTATGGGATAGGCTTGGCGGCAAATGGGAAACTGTTGACCCGCTGGGACTGGACAACCTGCTTTTGCTTTTGACGGGGCCGCTTACCGGGTTTTTCCCTGGTGGGAGAATTTGTGTTTCAGGTAAGTCCCCGCAGAGCAATGGGGTTGTGGGCTCCACTGTTGCAGGCGAGTTTGGTGTTGAGTTGAAATGCGCTGGATATGACGGTATAATAGTGGCTGGCGAGGCTGAGAAACCCGTTTACCTTTTCATTAAGGACGGGGATGTTGAGGTTAGGGATGCAAGTCACATTTGGGGGATGGATGCTAAACAAACGGTTTCCACCCTAACCCGAGAGTGTAGGGAGCTTTTAAGGACGCGTTACCCGCAGAAAGGCGAGTGGAAAGAGCCTTCCATCGTCTACATTGGCCCTGCCGGCGAGAACAAGGTGCGAACCGCTGTGGTTGCTGCCAAGTGGACGCATGCTGCAGGCTATGGAGGATACGGCGCGGTCATGGGTTCTAAGAAGCTTAAGGCAGTAGCCGTAAAGGGTACAGGACCCCTTCCAGAAGTTGCCAACTTGGAGAAGGTGGAGATGCTGATGCAGAGGGTTTGTGAGGGCGCTTACGAGAATGATTCGTGGAGGCGTTGGGGGACTGGTTCAGGCGGCTACGAGTTTGGGGCTAAGACAAGCTCTGAGCCTGTGCGGAACTGGCAGGGGGAGTGGCATGACGAGAAAAGCTTCGGTGTGGACCAGTTTGAAAACAGGGTTTGGGTTAAAAATTATTGGGGAGACTTTGGCTGTCCCACGACATGCCTAAAGATTGCGGTTGTGAAGCATGGAAAGTTTAAGGGTGCGATAACGGACAATCCTGACTATGAGCTGCAAGCCTATTTGGGTCCGAACCTTGGAATTTTCACTCCTGAAGATAACGTTTACGTGGCTTCGGTCATTGACGATTTGGGGCTTTGCGGCATACAAACCGGCAACGTCTTGGGCTTTGCTGCTGAGCTGTTTCAGAGGGGGATATTGACGACGGAGGACTTGGATGGTGTGGAGCTTAAATGGGGCGACGCGGGGGCATTCGCCGTTATGGCGAAGAAAATTGCCTACAGAGAGGGCATTGGCAACGTTTTAGCCGAGGGAACATACCGCGCGGCAGTGAGGATTGGGAAGATAAAGGGCGTGGACGTTGTGCCGTACGCTGTGCATGTTAAGGGGATAGGTGTTGGCGCCCATGGAATCCGAAGTGGAAGAGACTTTGCCGAAGCATACTCTTATGCTTGTTCTGTTCAATGTGGAGACCACACATCGTTAGCCTGCAAGCCCCTCGAGGATCCGAGGAGTGAGGCTATGACCATTTTCGGCGATTCAGCTGTTTACTGCGTCTTCAACGCTTTCGGCTTGCCGCATGACGTGCTGTTCGAATTTTACGAGGCTGTGACGGGTTTAAAGCTGACGAAGGACATGTGGATTAAAAACAATGCTTTGAAGACGCTTCAGCTGCAGAGGGCTATGCTACTTCTAGGCGGCCCAGACATAAAATGGGATCCGAAGGTTCACGACGATAATCCGCCGCGGTTTTATGAACCATTGCCAGCTGGGCCGTTTAAGGGCAAGGCTGCGGACAGGGAACGCGTTAATGACGAGAAGCGAAAATATTATGAGGTGGTTGGCTGGGACGAGAGGGGCATACCAAAGTCAGATGTGCTTTTAAGACTTGGACTTGAAGATGTTGACAAAGCCCTTGAAAAGCTTCGGTGAACGTTGTATTTTTGGCTGTTTGGGGCTTAACAATTACGCCCCCATTTTTTGGTTTAGAAAACAGCGGATAGAAGTTCTCCACTATGGATTTTCCGCTGCAAGCATGTCAAATTTAAGAGAGAAAAGACTGCAAAATTGGATACCCCCTATAGATTTTTCTTCTTTGAATGCTTGTTACGGCACGCGGATGACTTTCGTTGGAGTGACTATTATTGAAACTTTTTGGTCTTTTTCTTCGAAGGGAACCTTTTCGACGACTTGTATGTCATGAACTGTTGTAGCTATGGGGATTTCTCCAAACTTTTTCCTCAAGATTTCTATTTCCATGTCGCCGTAACCGCCGCCCTTTCCAAGCCTATGACCTTGCGGGTCAACGGCCACCGACCCCTCAACGATTATGTCGGGTTTTGGAAAATCATGTGCCTGTACCCCAGACTTGAATGCCCCCCTTATGGTTGAAGCCCAACGCTCTTTGCCCTTTACGCGTGTAGCGTCTATTAGGATAAAGCCGCTTTTGAGCCTTGGAGAAGCCATTATGAGGGTTTTCCCATCTTTTAGGGCGTTTTCCCTAACCTTGCGCTGTGGCGAGTCTGGGTTCACAAAAACAACCCTAGCCCTTTTCCATTCCTCAAGCTGGCGGAGTTTTTCGGCTGCAGCTTCGGCTCCGACAAAGTTTGGGATTCTGCCCTTGCAGGGCAGTGGGAAAGTTGCCACTTTGGAATTTTCCATTTCCCTCCAAATTTTCTCTCTTAAACGCTGTTTTTGCTCTTGAACGCTCATAAGCGAACACACAAGAATATTCTGGAAAAAGCTTTAACCCTTTAGACTGGCAAGCATTCACTTCTAAGTTGACGGTGTAGTTCCCGAACTGGGTCCTTGTGCATGTCCACCCTCAAGTTCACCAACACCCTAAAATGGTCGGCAACAATAAGCGCTGCAGACCTTTCTCCTCGTTTGTCCCCGCCGCTGGCAGCCCCAGCCTCTAGGGCTCCAACCATGCGCCAAGCTAGACTTCCATCTGAGCCTTCAAATTTCGCAGCCATGCTTTCAAGAACCCATCTACCTCTCAAAAGGTTTCCAATTACAATGTAGTTTTCGCCCATGATTTCTCCACGCCACTCTGGGACAGAAAAACCTGTAAATGCAACCTTTCTCCCGGCGAAATCCAATATTGCCACTTGCCGCATTTGCCTTTCCAAATCCTCTTTTAAAAGCTTGTCAAGGGTTTCTGCGGGCGAATAGCCCGCCGCCAACAACTTTAACCCTTCAACCCCGTAGGCCACATTTGTATATGCTTGAGTTGCCACGACACCTACCCCTGGTTTGGCATGGGGAACTCGGATGCCCACCGATGTCGAACCTGAAGCCACAGCCACACCGATCAATTTAGGATGTTCGGATATTGCTAAAATTGAAAATGTGCCTGTTTTTTCCATCAAAGGAGGTTTATGCTCCGAATTTTTCAGTTTTGCCTATAAGGCCCATGAGTATAGGCATAAGGTTTATGCTTCTTATTCTTCCTAAACCACCCATAGCGCATTTTCTTTCGCTGTACTCTTTAACGTCGTCCCTTCGAACATAAGGCCCCATTATAGCCACTGGGACGGGATCCCCCTCATGTTTTCTTGTAATGCAGGAGGTTGTGTGGTCAGCTGTCAAAGCTAGGTATGTGTTGTCTAAATCTACGTTTTCAACTATGTGGGAAATCATTGAATCAATTTTCTCTATAACTTGGACTTTCTGTTTCGGGTCTCCATCGTGGCTTGTCACGTCAGGAGCCTTGACGTGTAGAAATACAAAATCGTTTTCTTTTAACGCTTGGACAGCAGCTTTAGCCTTAGCCAAATAATTCGTTTCTGGGGTTCCTGTGGCGCCCTCAACGTTTAACAATGTCATCCCGGCGGCTCTGCATACGCCTCGAATTAAAGAGACGACGGCTATACATGCGGACTTAACGTTGTAGATTTCCTCTAGAGGCTTAATTTTCGGTACTGTTCCGACACCCCTAAAAAGTATGATGTTTGCTGGAGGAAGCCCCTTTTTAATTCGCTTCCTGTTAACCTCGTGATTCTTTAATGCTTCATGGAATCTCTCCGTAAGCTCGTTTAGAACCCTTGCGGTGAACGTTGCTTCTGGACTGGAATCCAAGGGCTTTGACTCTAAAACCTTTTTTCCCTCCTCTTTCGGGTCTGAATCGCTTACGGCTGTTGAGAGGTGTTGACCACGTAAAACTAAGACTGCCCGATGTTGAATGGTGTTTTGAAACAGAAATTTAACCGCGCCATTTGAAAGCCTAATCTTCTGAAGGGTTTTAGCCAGCTTAGAGGCTTCCTCATTGGAGATTCTGCCCGCCCGCCTGTCTAGAACTGTTAAATTGTCATCCACTGTGGCGAAGTTGCACCTAAAACAAACATCACCCCTTTCAATATTTAGACCCCAACCCAACGCCTCTAGAGCGCCGCGGCCAGAATAAACCTTTAAAGGGTCATAGCCTAAAAGCGAAAGCGTGGCGGTGTCGCTTCCAGCCGGCACTCCTGGAGAAATAGGATCCATCACACCGCAAATTCCCATGTCTGCTATGCGGTCCATTGCTGGCTTGCGGGCCGCTTCTAACGGTGTTTTCCAGCCCAGCTCTTTTATGGGCCAGTCAGCCATCCCATCGGCAACTATGAGGAGAGCCCTCAACTAAACCACGCCCTAACAAAACTAAATTAACGTGGAAGGTTAAAACGCTTACCCATCTTAATGATAAGCATTCATCACTTTTTGGGCAAAGCGCCTTAAAGCTTAAAAGACTAGGCGAAAACTTGAAACAAAATGAATCTCTGCGCTAAGGTTATATTTGGCAAAATGATGGAAAAAGGGAGGGCGAAATGTCAGACCTAGGGGTAACCGTCAAAAAATCTGAAAATTTTTCGGAATGGTACACGCAGGTAGTTTTGAAGTCTGGGTTAGCGGACTATGCCCCGGTAAAGGGGTGCATGGTTTTTAGGGAACTTTCATACGCCATATGGGAGAAAATTCAGCAAATATTCAATGAAAAGATAAAGAGGACTGGGCATAAGAATGTTTACTTCCCCCTTTTCATACCTGAAAGCTTTTTGAGAAAGGAGGCGGAGCACTTCGCCGGCTTCGTCCCAGAAGTAGCCTGGGTTACTGCGGGTGGAGATTCGCCTCTTGAGGAAAAACTTGCCATTAGGCCGACTTCTGAAACTATAATTTACGCTATGTACGCCAAGTGGATTAGAAGTTGGCGGGACTTGCCCATAAAGCTTAACCAGTGGTGCAGCGTTGTGAGATGGGAGACAAAAGCGACAAAACTTTTCCTAAGGACAAGGGAGTTTCTTTGGCAGGAGGGCCACACGGCCCACGCCACTAAAGAGGAAGCCGACAAGGAGGTTATGGAGATTCTAGGCGAGTACCGCGACTTGATGGAGAATTATTTGGCTATTCCGGTGCTTGTAGGCAGGAAAACTGAAAGCGAAAAGTTCGCCGGAGCCCTCTACACAACAACCTTGGAGGCCATAATGCCCGACGGCAAAGCCCTCCAGATGGGAACCTCGCATAACCTAGGCCAGAACTTCTCTAAGGTTTTCGACATTAAATTCATAGGCGAAGACGAAAAGGAGCAGTATGTTTGGCAAACCTCTTGGGGCATATCCACCCGCCTCATAGGCGCAATAGTGATGGTTCACGGCGACGACAAGGGGCTTGTCCTACCGCCAAAAATAGCCCCCATACAGGCAGTGATAGTTCCAATACCGTATAAAACTGCCGACGCGAACATGATAATGGCTAAGGCTAAGGAAGTTTATGAAAAGCTGCAAGGAGCCGGAGTATCCACGGTTCTCGACGACAGGAAGGAGTACACTCCTGGCTGGAAGTTCAACGATTGGGAACTTAAAGGTGTGCCCTTGAGGGTTGAAATAGGCCCAAGGGACTTGAAGCAGGGACAAGTGACGCTGGTCCGACGGGACACTTTTGAAAGAATCGCCGTCAAGGAAGGGGAAGCGGTGCAAACCGTGCAGAGGCTCCTTGACGAGATTCAAACAAGCCTATTCACCAGGGCGAAAAAGTTCCTAGAGGAGAACATCACTCCAGTAAGGAGTTATGACGATTTTAAGGCGGTTTTAGAATCCAAAGGCGGCTTCATTAAGGCCTCATGGTGTTTAAGCCCAAAATGTGAGGAGAAGATAAAAGAGGAAACTGGCGCCACTATTAGGCTTATCCCATTCCAGAGGGAGGAGCCCTTCTCAGGGTGCATTTACTGCGGCGGAGAGGCAAAGGAAGTGGTTTATTTCGCCAAATCCTACTAGCCTATTTCAGCTTAACCCTCTTTTCAAGCTCGCCGGCCACTTCTTTTAAGCCAAGCCTGTTAAGCGTTGCCTTTGTGGGGATGCCCCTCTCATCCCATCCCCTTTTCCGATAATACGTCTGCAGCATGGCATCGTACTTTTCCCTGTCAAGCCTTGCTCCTTTAAGCGCTCCCTGAGATAACGGTTCTTTAAACCATCTTGCCGGCGGCACGTCTAAGTCTCGGCTCCAAGCGTTGCCGAACTCGCGGACCCAGAAAGCGCGGATCAAAGCGTAAATTCTATCTGCAACCAGATGCAAATCGTCCCAAGTCTTTTCAAGGCCTGTGGCTGCGCTTAGAAACTTCGGGTACCATTCAAGCTCAAAGCCAACCTCAACCCATGGAAGCCTACACGCTGTGGCGAACTCGAAGAAGCCTCCGCGGATGCGCTGCAGCTCAATCACCTTGTCAACTTTTTCTTCGCCGTAGCTTTCCCTTCCAGCTTTAACCTCCCAGGAAATTACCCAAGCGTCTTTGTGATGAGCCCCTATAGGGCTTGTGGCGTAGGACAAAGCCATGGCGGGCGCGGCGTGGCAGTCATACCCGGAAATTTCAAGCCCCTTAACATGCATAGCCCACTGGCTTGAGTCTCCGCCAACTTTTTCAGATGTGAAGCGCACGCCTTCCGCTAGGGTTGCGCCTAAACCCCGCCTATAGGCAATATCCTCAATAAGGGCTTTAGACGCCTCATAATCGCCCCATGCAATCTTCTCCTTGACAAGACCCCTTTCAGAAGCCTCCATCACAAAGCCTATAACGTTGCCGAGTGAAATGGTGTCTAAGCCGAACGCGTCGGCAAGCCTGTTTAGGGCTGCAACCTTTTTCAAGTCGCCAATCCCAAGGTTTGCGCCCAACATGGCAACGTTTTCATAGTCAAGCTCAGATTCTAGGCCGTCGAAATCTTCAACAACGTTGCCGCATGTCATGTTGCAGTTGGGGCAGCCCCTCTGAGAAGTCTTTATTTTTTCCATGGCAAACCCGCCTATGGAGTCTGCTTCGCTGAACACGCCTTCGCGGTAGTTAAATGTGGGTAAAACGCTGTTTTCTTGGCTCCATTCAAGGGTTGACATAGTGCCTTGGCGTTTCCAGAAGCTGTAATTGGGCTTTGTTAAAATCTCCCTGTAGGCTTCGGCGCCAAGCTCTTTTAATGCTTTTGGGTTGGCTGCCTGCAATTCGCCCACGCCAACAATCACCACGGCTTTGAGTTTCTTGGAACCCATAACCGCGCCCATTCCAGGTCTGCCTCCAGCCCTTCCACCCTGAGAGACAACGTTAGCGAATTTCACGAGGTTTTCTCCAGCTGGACCAATGGTGAGGATGCCTGCTGAAGGCCCATAGACAGCCCTCAACTTTTCCTCAGCCTCAAAGGAGCCTAAACCCCACAGTTCATCAGCCTTAAGGAATTGAATGTCGCCGCCTTGAACTAGGAAGACGACGGGCTTTTCCGACTTGCCCTCAAATATTATGGCGTCGTATCCAGCCCTTCGCATCTGAACCGCAGCCTGAGAGCCCAGGTTTCCGTCGCCGTAACCGCCTGTCAAAGGACTTTTAGATGCAACAACAAGCTTGCCGCTGCTGGGCAAGGCAAAACCAGTCAACGGACCGGCGGCCAAAATAAGCCTATTCTCCGGAGATAAGGGATTTATTCCCGGTTTAAGCTCGTCCCAGAGGATTTTAGCTGCGAAACCCCTGCCGCCTAGGAATTTTTCAGCCGTTTCAGCGTCGTATGTTTGAGGGGAAGCCTTCTGCCTTGTCAGGTTAACCCTCAAGAATTTTCCATTCCAACCATACATTCCTAACCACTTCTAGTAATGAAATGCCATTTTGACTAATAAGATTCACCGTTAAGAAGGGTGAAAAATCAAGAAAGAGCCAACTTTTCCCTTATTTTCTGGGATTTTTCAGTGGCTTTTTCCACAGCCCGCATAAGAGCCTGCCTAATTTGGCTTCCCTCAAGTTCGTATATGGCCTCGATGGTGGTTCCTCCAGGCGTCGTCACCATATCCTTTATGCTTGACACGTGTCCTCCAGACTCCAGGGCCAGTTTTCCAGTGCCCAGAACGGTTTGGGCTGCGCTGTAGAGGGCTAATTCTCTGGGAAGCCCCACCTTTAAACCCGCATACATTAGAGCTTCGATGATTATGGAGATGTATCCTGGACCGCTGCCGCTTAGGGCTGTGATGGCGTCCATGTATTTCTCTTCTACTTCTTGGCAAACTCCCATGGTGTCGAAAATTGCCTTGACTTTTTGTTTGTCTTCAGCGGTTACTTCTTCATCGCAGGTGTACGCGGTGAAGGATTCCTGTACTAGGATTGCGATGTTGGGCATTGTTCTTACAAATCTGGCTTTGGGAGCTGCTTTCTTGTAATGCTTAAGCGGTATGGTGGCGGCTGTCGAGATCACGAGTTTTCCAGCGATTTCTTCTTTTATCTCCTCCAAAACCTTCATCACATCGTTTGGTTTAACGCAAAGAAAAACTATGTCAGCCTCCCTAGCCGCTGCTTTATTGTCGCTGTTTATGAATGCACCTAACTCTTTTAGCTCCTTCAGTTTCTCCGGATTTCTTCTTGTGGCTATGATTTTGCCCTTATACCCGCTTTTGATTAGGCCTTTGGCTATGGCTCCGCCTATAACTCCGGCGCCGATAACCGCGACGGTGTCCTCCATCATATCCACCCTTTAAACGCTTTTCAATCTCATTGCGAAGCAATTAAACTTTGTGATGGAAAAGCGTGGGGGTTTTCTTTTGGAGAATATAAAATGAGGGGTGGGTTTTTACAAGAATGTTTATCTATTCAAAAAGAATATGAGAGATAAAGCAACGTTTGAAGCATGGTGCAGATTATGGACATGCGCGTTGACGGAAAGGCGCTTTCAACCTTAACGGCTATTCTTCTCATGTTGATCGCCGCGATAGTGGGAGGGGTGATTGCGTACGCGTTTACAATTGCGGCTTACGTTGACTATCCGCACAGAACAACCCTCGTGATCACTGATTTTTACCTTGACAAACAAAACGTCACTTATTTCAGGGTAAATGTTTTGAATCCGTCTTATTCGCCCGCAAGCGCTACAATTTCAAGCATTGCAGTAAGCGTTAAGGGCGAAAACCAGCTTTACTACGTCACAGAAACGGAGCCTGCAATAGCCAAAAACGGTTTGGTTGTTTCCAGCGGTGAATCTCTAAAAATTACATGCTCAAAGGTTAATAAAGACGGTGAAAACATCACCTTCGGAGAATTCGTAAGCCAATTCCCAGGCAAAACCATCATTACACACGTTTTTTCCCCAGACTCAGCAGCTTCAAACGTTGAAGCAGGTCTCCCCTTCGTTAAATTGGACATCACCGCAGATTTTAACCCGCAAGTCTCCTTTAAAAAATTCAATGTAACGTTGAAAAATGAAGCCAACTCGGAGGTTGACTTAACAGTTACGGGAATAATCATTTTAGGCGTGGGGTTTGAGGAAATGACGCCAAATTTAGGCTTGCAGCCTGAAACGATTCCGAAGAACGGTTCGCTTGACGTTATGTTTAAGGGAAACTGGCATGGATTCAACAGGACTGTGGTTACAGTTTTCACTAAACAGGGATACATGTTCAAAAAAGAGGTGGAATTAAAAACCGTTAACGCGGCAATTCAAAACGTAACCTTTAATGAGGCTTATCCGGACCGCTTCAACGTGACAATATTTAATTCGGCGGAATCCGCCGCCAACGTAACCGTCAACAAGGTTGTCTGCACCCTCCCAGACGGGACATCCCAAACCTTCCAAGACTTCTCGGTGGACATTATGCCAGGTTCGGCTGAAACCATAAAGTTGAACTGGAACTGGAGTGAATATAAAGGAGAAACCATAACAGTTGTAGCCTATTTCGCCCAAGACTTTGAAACAGACCCCTTCACTGCAACAATACCCTCAACATGAGAAACACCAAGCAAAAAGAAGGGTGGGAGATTAGAAAAGCCGCTGCGAAACTATGTTATTTTAACGAACCTTCCCACACCCTTTTTAATCGCCTTATCATAGACAAGCTTCGCTGTAACTGCATCTTGAATCGCTAAACCCGTTGAAGTGAAAACAGTTACCTCATCCGGCTTTTCTCTTCCAGGCTTTAGTCCTGCAACGATCTCACCCATTTCAGCCCAAACGTTCTCTTTTGTTATTATCCCAAGACTAAGGGGGACGTTTATTTCTCCGCTATGAGAGGCTTGCTCCCAGTCATCCACAACTATCTTAGCCCTCTTCAAAATAGCCGGGTCAAGCTCCTCTTTTCCCGGCGCATCAGCACCTATACAGTTAAAATGCATGCCGGGCGAAACCACATCACCCATAACAAGCGGCTTCCTTGATGGGGTTATTGTGACCACAATATCCGCCCCCTTAACAGCGTCTCTCACTTCCACCGCTGGAACAAATTTGCAAGAGCGCCCATATGTTTGCTTTGCCTCGGCGAGAAATCTTTCCCTTGTTTCTCTGCTTCTGCTCCAAACCCTAACCTCCTCAAATTTCTTATAAACCTCGAGAAGACCCTCCAACTGAGTTTTTGCTTGGGTTCCAGCTCCAATAAGCGCTACGATTTTTGAATCTTTTCTGGCGAGGTGCTTGGCAGCTATTCCCCCTGCGGCTCCCGTTCTAATTTCCGTTATGGTTGTGCCGCCCATGACCGCTAATGGGAAACCATTTTTTGGATCCACTAGCACGACCACGGCCATTATTGTTGGAAACCCATATTTTTCCTTGTTGTCAACATGGACGTTAACCACTTTGACTGCTGAAATGTCCAGTTCTTCAAGGTAGGAGGGCATCGCCCTCAAATCTCCGTTGTATTTCTTGTAGAATAAGTAAACCTTGGCGGGCATCTGAACTCTTTTCAAGCCCTTTTCTTTGAAGGCAAGTTCAACCCACTCCATAACTTCCTTCATGGAAATAAGCTCTTTTACTTCCCCATCTGTTAGTATGAGGGTTTCCAAATCCAACACCTCGGATCAAGAACTCAATTCCTCAGAAGCTTAGCTTTCAACCATCTAACTTTTAAAATATTTTTGCCGGAAACGTTTATTTTCATCATTGAAAATTAGAAAATAGCCTCCACCTAAAAAGTGGAGAGAGCTGAAAATATACGGACAGCTTAGCCCAGTTTAAATTAATCTTTAGGGAAAGATGGGTACGCCTTCTGCGGGGTCGCCGAGCAATTTTTCAAACTCGCTCATCAAGCGGCGGGTTATTGGGCCTGGTTTGCCCTCGCCTATTATGCGTCCGTTGACCTGTGCTATGGGGGTTACTTCCGCAGCAGTTCCTGTAAAGAATGCCTCATCTGCTGTGAACAACTCTGTCGGTGTTATGTTCCGCTCAATGACGGGATATCCCATTTTTTCAGCTAACCTTATTATGACATCTCTGGTTATCCCCGTGAGGAGGCCTGTTGACGGGGGCGGAGTTATGATTTTCCCGTTTTTGACTATGAAGAGGTTTTCGCCAACCCCCTCGCTTATGTGTCCGTTTTTGTCTAGGCATATGGCCTCGTCAAAACCCGCAAGGTTGGCCTCAATCTTTCCTAAAACACTGTTCAAGTAGTTTAGAGACTTAATTTCGTGGGAAGCCGCGTCCACGGGGTTTCTCCTAACCCAAACAATTAGGGCTTTTATGCCCCTTTCCCTCTCCTCCTTAGAATACAGTTTTATGGTGTCAGCGATTATGATCACTGTGGGTTTTGGACATTTCCTCGGGTCGAGGCCTAAATCGCCAACACCCCTTGTCACAACAAGCCTTACGTAGGCGTCTCGAAGCCCGTTTTTCCGCAGGGTTTCCAATACAGCGTTTATCATTTCCTCTTTGGTCATTGGAATATTCAGCATTATGGCTTTTGCCGAGTTGTATAGGCGGTCTATATGCTCTTTAAGCTTGAACACCACGCCTTTGTAGGCGCGTATCCCCTCAAACACGCCGTCGCCGTATAAAAGCCCATGGTCGAAAACTGAAATTTTCGCTTGGGACTTGGAATAATATTCGCCGTCTATATAGACGAGAGGCTCCTTTTCCAAGGCGATTCACCAAACCACAAAGCTTTATCAAGTTATGGTTGATATACTTTTTGCAGCCCGCCTTTTTCAGCCGTAAAACTGGGGTCTTTTCGAAACATGCCTAGGCAAAGGCAGCAGTTTAAACGGTTTACCCCCAGTGGACGCCTTAATTTCGCTTATCAGCTCGTCCAGCCTCATTTCCCGTATCTTTCCCGCTTTTCTGTCCCTAACTGGAAGCGCCTCTGACTCCATCTCCCTCTGCCCAAAAGCGATTATGTATGGGATCCACTCCATTTCCGCCTCGCGGATCCTCTTCTGCAACGTTAACGGCCTGTCGTCTATGTCAACGCGTATTTGATGAGCTTCCAACGTTTCTGCCATTTTCTCGCATGGGTTGAGGAACTTGTCTGACATGGGGATTATGCGCACCTGTGTGGGCGAAAGCCAAACTGGAAGCATGGGCGGCTTGCCTTTCTGCTGTTCTTTGTAGGCTTTTTCCAGCAAAGCGTAAATGCACCTTTCTATGGCGCCGCTTGGAGAACAGTGCAATATAAGCGGGTGACGTTTTTCGCCCTTTTCGTCAACATAGGTTATGCCATACCTTTTCGCGTTTTCAAAGTCTATCTGGTCTGTGGATAAGGCTGCAGCCTTATCCTGATTGTCGACGAAATTGAACTCCCACTTAAGCCTAAAGTAGAAAAAGGGCTCCTTCCACATCTCCACCAGAACAGGCTTGCCTAAAATTTTCACCAAGTCAACTATGAAGTCCTTGTTTTCTTCGTAAAAGTCCTTTGTGAAGCGTATTGCCGCCTCGTAGTCTTCCTTTGAAAGGCCAATGTCCTCTAGGACCTGCATGCAAAGCCTAAACCTCGTTACAAACTCCTTTTTGGCTTGTTCAAGGTCCGCGCAGAAGGCGTGGCAGTCTGGCATGGTGAAGGCTCGGAGACGCCTCAAACCCACAACTTCGCCGCTTTTCTCCCGCCTAAAACTGTAACGGGTTAACTCGTAAACCTTTAGGGGCAAATGCCTATACGACAACTGGGCGTCGTGAACCATAAGGAACTGGCCGAAACACGCGGCAAACCGGAGGAAAAGCTCCTTATCCTCCGACTTTAGGAGGTACTGGCGGGCTGGGAAACGGTTTATGTAGTCCGCGAGGCTTGGATGCTGAAAGTCGTACATGACTGGGGTTTCAACTTCCATGGCGCCGTACTCGATGACCTTGGCGGTTACATGCTGCTCAATGAGGGATTTCATAAGCCTCCCTTTAGGATACCATCGGATGTTTCCAGGGTCGCTTCCAGCCTCGTAGTCGGCTATTTCAAGACGCTTCATAAGGGGCACGTGGGGCGGCATCTGCTGGCTTGCCCTAACCTTTGAAATTTCATACTTCGCAAACTTCTCAAGGTTTTCACGCCCCGTAAAGTTGAACTCCTCAACTGGAACCATAGCCCCGTCGGGTTGGAGAATGTACCAGAAGGATTTCAGTTTCTCCTCGGCTTTTAAGGCTTCTGAAACCTTTTCAGCCTCTTCCACTGCCTCCACTTCGGAAGGTGCAATCACGCGGGACTGCTCCGCAAGCGGATGCCCCTTTATGGAAATTGTGAACTGCTTATTCCAGCCGAAGGGAGCCCGATAAACCTCCAAACCTTTTTCTTTGGCGTAAGCCTCCATAGCCCTTATAACCCTTAGCGCTTCGGAAGGCGCCGCGAGGTTGCTGCTTAAATGCGCATATGGATAGATTAAAACCCTGTTCGCCTTCAACTTTTCAAGGAAAGCATGCACCTCGTCTATGGCTTTTCGCGCTGTTGCTTCGTCGTCGTCTTCCTCAACCGCCGTGAACAAGACCACAACCTCTTCAAGGCGCCTCGCCTCCTCCTCGGTTTCCTCAGCCATGGCTATTTCTTTTTGAACAGGTTTGTATTCGATGAAGTTTGAGTGCAACTGTAATATGCGCATGGCAACTTCCCCATTCAGTCTTTAAACGCCTTTATACCGCCACTGCTCAATTTTCCTCTCCTTCTTAGTCTTCCTCTTAAACTCTTTATAGTGGCTTTCGCATAGATACGCGCGTTTTTCACCTCCAACATTTAAGCCGGCGAGCCTAACCTTATCCGCTGAAAGGGAACGTTTGGCCTCGTTGCCGCAGCCTACAACGCTGCACTTTTCGCCTTTCGAAACACGCCCCAACCCTAACCCTCTCTTAAATTTTAACCAGTTTGAAGGCTAAAATGATACATTATGCTTCCTTGCTTAATTCCCTTTTTCATAAAGAACCCGTGCTCTCCGACGGATTTCCCCCTCCTCGCCGAAAAATGTCGGTCCGAAGCCTTCAACAACTGTTGAGGCAACAGCAGAGCCTACACACGCACACCAAAAAGAGTCCCCGCCCCTAATGTATTCGGCTAGAAAACCTCCTATAAAGACGTCGCCGGCGCCCGTTGGGTCCACGACTTTACTGGGCTTGTATGCTGGAACATTATAGATGGTTCCGTCAATGGATAGCACCGCGCCCTTTACTCCCAAAGTTACAATAACTGTCCCAACACCAAAGTCGTGAACAGCATTCACTGCGGATTTAAGATCCCGTCGCCCCGTAACAGCCTCAATCTCATCCAGCGACGACTTGTAAATGTTTACAAGTTCCAGTATACGCTTGTCCGCTAGGGGGCTTATGGTTACATTTCCACTTTCATCAAAAGTGCGAACTAGTCCTTGGGGGTCAATGGACAAAACTTCGGCACGTTTTTTCAGGCTTTCAGCAACCTCGTATTGAATCTCGTTGGCTATAGGCGCCAAATGGATAGTTTTCGCCCTTAAAGAGTTTGGCAAATCTTCCACAGTTATTGGCATAGCCCTGCTTATTAACCGCAAACTACGACTGGACAAGGTGCCGTCATATTTCAGTTCAAACCTTGTGGTTTTTGCATCCTTAACCTCAACCACACCGGAAAGGTCTATACCTTCTTGGCTGAGCCACCACATGTAAGCTTTTGGGAAATCCCCCCCAACCTTAGAAACAACAGAGACATTTGCGCCAAGCCGCTTTGCAGCTAGAGAAACATAAGTTACAGAGCCTCCTAAAATAACGTAAGGGGTACTTCTGCCCGGCAAGGTGATGGAGTCTATGCAGAAGTGTCCCGCTGAAACTATTTCAAACAACTGCTCAAACACCGCGTTGAGGCATCAAATTTTGGATTGGAGGAGCAGAATAGCTTTTGCCAAGTCTCCCTCGCATTCTTCTAGGGCTTTTCGAGCCTCTTCAAGGCTTTTACCCGTCTGGTCAGCGACAAGCCTCACATCCTCCTCAGAAATTGTCAACTTGCGTTCAACAGCCTTTTCAGTTATTTTTCCCCCAGCCACTTGGAACATTTTTTGGCCTTGAACCTCTAAAACAGCGACTTCCGGCTCCTCTATAACAATTTCTTTGCTGCTTGTTTTTATGATAACTTGCTGGACGTCTGGAACAGCGTCCATGCTTAGGCCCATGCGCTGCATCATGCGCCTAGCTTCTCTCGGGCTTATCCGCCTACGCATCAAGTCAGCTTTCCTCTCCTAAAATCTGTTTATGCCCTTTTAATACTTAACTTTCTTCCGCACAGCCCCGCCTAACTTTTACGGCTACACCAGTTTTGAAGGTTGTCATCTCTTCCCCTGACAAAACGGCTTTTCCAACAGCTAAAACCTCGCCTTTCTCGTTAACTACTATAACCTCGTCTTTTGGGCGAATTTCGCCGTCAGCTTTTATGACGTGGACAGCGAAGACGTCTCCGCCTTCAGCCACAAACTTTGAAACCTCATTTTTAACCACAACTATACACTTGGCTGGGGCGCCGTTCTCTATAACCCTTCTTGCCCCTTCAATGCTTAATGAGAAAAGGCCGTCTGTTGGGCGGAGCGTGGCGAGGCGCTTGCCGTTTAGGTAAACGTAGCGAATTCTTCCAGTACGCTTGGAGTAGGCTATTTCCACGTTTTCCGGAAAGAGTTTTTCGCCTACACCCCTTCCAAACTGGTAATCTGCGACGCCCCTAATTCGCCTAAGAGCATCCATGCTTTTTTCGCCGCCCATTAAGCCTAAAAGTGATTCGACAACTATAAACATAACCAAGTAGATAAAAGTTTTAAAAGGGGCGCTTTAAAGGTGCGCTGCGAAGTTTGCGGACGAAAAATCCAGGGCAAACCCATCAGAGCCATAATTGAGGGAGCGAAACTGTTGGTGTGCAACGAATGCTCAAGGCATGGAAAAATCGTCTGGGAAGAACTGGAACATGCCCAACCAACGCTTAAACCGAAAACCACGGCGCCGAGGCCGCCCTTGCTGAAAACCCAGAGCGGCGGAAAACATCTAAAAGAAAATGTTGAAGAAACCCTAGAGCTTGTGGAAGATTTTGACGTGAAAATAAGGCAGGCTAGGGAAAAAATGGGGTTAACCCACGAAGAGCTTGGAAAAAGGATAAGCGAGAAGGTTTCCGTGCTAAAAAAAATCGAAGCTAAAAAAATGTTGCCGGATAATAGGCTTGCCGCTAAACTGGAACACGCCCTAAAAATTAAGCTCCTCATCCCAGCGTCGGAAGAAAAAGTCCCTAGCGCAGCCCTCTCAAAACCGCAAGGCGGCGAGCTAACTCTAGGAGACTTTTTCAAATTTAACAAAGAGGGGCTGGAGGAAAAAGCTTAACGAAGGCAATAATTATACAGCGCCGAAAATCCTCTGAACCTTCAGCAATTGACGAGCTTAAAAGCTTAGCAGAATCAGCTGGCTATACGGTTGTCGGGAAAATTGAGCAGTTGAGAGAGCCGGACCCCCGCTACCAAGTGGGTTATGGAAAAATAAGGGAAGTAGCTGAGCTTGTAAAGGAGACTGGGGCTCAAAAAATAATTTTTGACAATCCTCTAAAACCTGTTCAAGCTTACAACATAGCGAAAGTGACGGGTGTAGAAGCCATTGACCGTTTTCAGCTTATCCTTGAAATATTTGCCAGAAGAGCTACAACAACAGAGGCGAAGCTACAGATTCAGCTTGCCAGGCTTAAGTATGAGTTGGCTCGTGCCAAGGAAAAGGTTAGGCTTGCGAAAATGGGTGAGCAGCCGGGATTCATGGGTCTCGGAGCATATGAGGTTGATGTTTACTATGAGACTGTTAAGAGGCAGATACAGACCATAAACGAGAAGCTCAAAAGGATTCGTAGAAAACGGGTTTTACATCGCGAAAGAAGAGCGGAACTTGGTTTTCCAACAGTTTCTTTGGCAGGGTACACGAACGCTGGGAAAAGCACGTTGTTTAATGCCTTGACAGAGGAGGATGTTCCCGTGGACGACGCCCTTTTCACAACCCTCTCCACAACAACTAGGCTTGTGAAGTTTTCAAGGAAAAAGTTTCTGCTAACGGACACCGTGGGTTTTATCGACCGCCTACCCTTAACGCTAATAGAGGCTTTTCACTCGACACTAGAAGAAACCATATACTCCGACTTGATACTCCTCGTGGTTGACTTAAGCGAGCCCCAAAACGCCATTGAAAAGAAGCTTTCAGTCTGCCTAGAAACAATAGACCGCATAGGGGCCTCTGGAATCCCACTAATAACCGTAATGAACAAAATAGACTTAATGTCCAAAACGGAAGTTGAACAAAAAATGGAGAAGCTTAAAGAAAAAGCGCCGAAACCCGTGCCCATATCCGCACTTTACGGAATTAACATTGACCAGCTAAAATGGGAAGTAACCAACACATTGAAAGATTATGTGCAAGTTTCATTCACGTTGCCGTTGACAACGGAAACAATGCCATTCATTTCTTGGCTCTACAACCGAGCAGACGTGCAGGAAATTAGGTATGAGGAGAACGTAGCCCACGGCGTTTTTGAGGCTGTACCTTGGTTTGCAGAAAAAATGAAAAGACGCATCATGGAGCTCGGTGGAAAAATTGAAAGCTTCAAGCACTGAAAACACACCTAGAGTAGTGGTTTTAAGGTGGGGCCATAGGCCTGGAAGAGACGTGCGCCTCACAACCCACGTGGCTTTAACAGCCAGAGCCTTGGGCGCGTCGGGCTTTATATTAGCCGACATAGAGGACGAGAGGATAAAGGCATCCGTTGAGAGGGTTGTAAGAAACTGGGGAGGCCCATTCCATTTTGAAATGGGGGTTCCATGGAAAAAGGCTGTTAAAGAATGGAGAATGAAAGGTGGGATAGTTGTCCACCTGACGGCTTACGGTGAAAATATCGAAACAAGCAACGTCCTCCAAAGGATAAAGGCGGAGTGTAAAGACGTTTTAGTTATTGTTGGAAGCCAGAAAGTGCCGGGAGAATTCTTTTCAGAGGCTGTTTCAGACTTCAACGTGGCAATTGGAAACCAGCCCCACTCCGAGTGTGCAAGCTTGGCAGTTTTTCTAGACAGATTTTTCGAGGGAAAAGAGTTAACCAAAACCTTTGAAGACGCGAAGGTTAGGATAGTTCCCCAGATGAGGGGTAAAAAGGTGGTTAGAAAGATTAATTTAGAGTCTGGAGTTGGAAAAGAGATTTAAACTAAAACTTAGATACTATTACTACGGAACGGGGTGCAACGCCTAAACAGAAAAGGGTCAACATGTTATCATCATCAGATGACTTTACGTTGGCTAAGATTGCAGAGGCTTTCGGCGATGAAGAAGCTGTTAAGATAATTGAGATCTTGAAAAACTCGGATGAAATCACAGATGATGAGATAGCAAACAAGACAGGCGTGAGGCTTAACAATGTACGCAAAATCCTCTACAAGCTTTACGATCACTCTCTTGTAGGCTTAAGAAGGACAAGGGATCCCAAAACGGGATGGTTCATATTCCACTGGAAACTGCAGCCAGACCAGCTTGAAGGCTTCATATTAAGTCAAAAGCGAAGGGTGCTGGAAAAACTGAATTTTCGATTGGAATACGAGAAAACCCACGACTTCTACTATTGCCAAACGCCTGGATGCCGAAGAATCCCCTTCGAAGAAGCGGTGGAATACGTCTTTAAATGCCCCACGTGCGGCAAACCCCTAATGCATTATAACAACGAGAAAATCGTGCAAGTGCTGGCCAAAAAAGTCGAACAATTGAGGAAGGAGCTTGGCGAGTGAAAAGCTCCCAACAAGAGAGGAAGCTCTCCAGCTTTTACTGGAAAGCGGATGTCAAACAAATGTAATTGAGCATTGTAAAGCCGTTTCAAAGCTTGCCGTTAAAATTGCAGAAGCATGCATTAGGAACGGTTTAGACGTTAACCTAGAACTTGTCGAGATTGGAGCACTCCTTCACGACATCGGGCGCTCGAAAACCCATAACGTGCACCACGCGGTTGTAGGGGTGCAAATCGCAAAAAAACTTGGCCTTCCCGAGCCGATAATCTCCATAATAAAGAGGCATGTGGGCGGCGGAATAAC
>JANXEP010000008.1 GCA_025057795.1 Candidatus Bathyarchaeota archaeon
GGTTCCAATTTTAAAGAGTATGTTGCCAACAGCGCCTAAAAAGGAAACCGCAATTATCATTCCTATAACCTCGATTTTCTCCATAAACTCACGCCCATTTGTTATACACTAGATTTCTTCGGAAATAAAGCTTGCCAAAAAATGAATCGTCTAGTATTTGATGCTAAGGTATAGTAAGACGACAAGCGCCATAAACGTGAACAGGTCTGGCAGCAGGGCGAACGGTCCAAGACCGAATGGCATGAAACCAAAGGCTCTTATCACTATAGGGTTAGAGGTGAGAGCATAGAGAAGAAGAGTTGCCGCGAATATTGTAAGTCCAACTGTGAATTCGGAGCGCGTTTTCCGGTAAATATCCGCATAAACCCCTAACAAGAAGATTAAAAGGGTTACATTTACCGTGGAGATAACAGTTTTCGCTATATAAAAGAATTCTATGTCTCCAGGAACATAGAAATCTACTTCTCCGGGAATGCTATACGGGTGTCGCGGTTGCCACGGGAATCTCGGAGACCAGAAAGTTGAAGCAGCCCATGTGGCCGCCAATATGGCTACCAGTACCAGGATGGGTAGAAGCACCAATAGCAGCCAAGTTCTCGACTTTTGACTCATTTCATTTTTCATTCGCTTTGCCTCCTTTTCTACTTTTTACAAATTCTATTCAAAATCTCTTCAAACAAAGCGTAATTTTCCTCCATAACCGGCGACAAGAAATACGTGGTGCCATACCCTTCGCCCGCAGACACCACTATTTTATTTTTCTTTAAAACTTCAAGATGATGTCTAATTGTCCTATAATCCATTTTAAGCTGGCTTGCCAGCTGATTTGCGTTTTGAGGAGCCTCTTTTAACGCCATAATTATTTTTGCTCGGGTTAACCCTCCCCTTGTTCCTGCAATAAGCCAGCCAAGCAAATACTTTAACGTGCGCTTGTTAGCAAACATCTGCGGTGCTCCGGGTTCGGTTAACTTATCTTAAGTTCAAGATAAAAGCATGTTCTTTTCGAAGTTAGAATTTGGGAACGAATTGGATTTAATTCTGAAAAATCCTTTAATAATTTCTGCGTATCGGTGTGCATGAGGTGCAACAGCACTTCGCGGGTAAATGGAGGTGGTTTAAAATAGACAGGAGGGAAGCCTTAATCTTGTTGTCGGTTGTCGTCGCAGCAGCGGTTATAGTCGGCGTAGCTTTAAATGGGGTTTTCACCGCCAAAGCGCAAGCCACAGTTAACGGGGAACAGTGGCGAGGCTTTGGCGCTGGATGGTTCACTGGAGACTTGAGCTTGGAAATGCAGGGCATGCCTCATGAAGGAAAGGGCAGGCGAGGATGTTTTGGCCGCGGGTTTATTGAGGTTAGCGACGAGTTTAGAGTGAATGTTATTAAAATTGCCAAAAGCGACGTGGACGTGCAGAATTTGCTAAATGAAGGGTACAACGTTACACGTGTTAAACCCGTTATAAAAGCGGTGGTTGCGGGTGACGACGCAGTTAGTGTAAAAGCAACAAGTGCTATCCTAATGCGTGAGAAAGATGCAACTGAGCGTGCTATTGTGAAGGTTGATGTCGAAAACGCTAAAGTGACGGAAATAATGATCTTAACGAAAACGGTGATTCAAAAGTAAAATGCCGCTTTGTGGGTTTTAAATAACCTCAAGTTTTTCTGCATGTTTGCCATTAGCATTTTAAGAGGATTTAGGTATGTTTCCAGTGGAAGAACACTATGAAAAGGAGGGAAATCAATGGAAAACACTCAGAAAGTAGGAACAAAAAGCTTTTTGGCAATTCTCGTGGTTGCGGTTGCCTTGCTGGGCTTGTTTGTTGGAGGATTTGCGGGCTATTCTCTTAGCTACCTCCACCTTTCAAATAAAATTAAAGTTTTAGAGGATAGACTGTCAACGGTTCAAGGGCAACTGTCAAACCTTCAGTTAACCCGCGAACTGGTGAACACTACAACCTACATTATGGGAACAAATGTCTCGCTTTCAGAGCTTTACGAAAAAGTTAAGGACTCAGTGGTTGTTATCCGTGGCTTAGTAGTTCAGTATGACATTTTTCGCCGCCCACACTACACACAAGTTCAAGGTTCAGGTTTCATCTACAACTTCTCTGGAAGAATGGTGGCAATCACAAATTATCATGTAATTGCGGACACAATCAATGTGACCGTGACTTTCATAAATGGAAACGGGTACGCGGCAACAGTGCTTGGCACCGATCCTTACGTGGATTTAGCTGTGCTTTCAGTTGATGCACCTGAAAGCGAGTTAAAACCCCTAGAAATTGTGAGTTCATCAACGTTAAAGGTTGGCGATGTTGTCGTTGCAGTTGGCAACCCTTACGGGCTAACTGGATCCATGACCATAGGCATAGTCAGCGCTTTGGGCAGAACAATAACAGAAGAACAGACAGGCGGCTACCCAATAGCCAATGTCATACAAACAACCGCTCCGCTGAATCCGGGCAACTCTGGTGGGCCTCTCCTCAACCTTAAAGGACAAGTTGTGGGCGTAACCACAGCCATCGTAAGCGACTCCCAAGGGTTAGGTTTTGCAATACCGTCTAACACGATTCTGCGGGAAATTGGCTTTTTGGTTACGACAGGCTCCTACAATAGGCATCCGTGGCTAGGCGCTGTAGGGGTGGACATGACTTACGAGATAGCAAAGGCCATGAGCGTGGACGTCACATACGGATGGCTCATAACCCAAGTAACAAGCGGGGGACCAGCAGACAAGGCGGGCTTGAAAGGCGGGACAAGGCAGGTGCTAATCACTGGTAAATACGTGACGATTGGAGGCGACATAATAATAGCTATAAACGGCACAAGAATAACCAACATAGACGTGCTTTCAGCATACCTTGAAGAAAACACTTCGCCTGGACAAACGGTGGAAGTGACGATTGTAAGGGAAAAACAAGTAATGACGGTTGCCGTTACGCTTGGAACCCGCCCATAATGCCTCACAGTGCCAGCGTCTACTTGGTTAGGTATCTCCATGACAACATTATGCCTATAGATGAAAACACAACTGCGAAAACTCCAAGATAGGCGAAGTCGATAAGCAATGCTGTGAGGTCTAAGGGTAAAACCATAAGCTGTCTAATGGCGTCTGTCAAGTAGGTCACCGGGTTTATACGTGCTATAGGTTGCAGCAGTTCAGGCATAGTAGATATTGGAACGAATGCGTTACTTGTAAATGTTAAAGGCATATTGATTAAGTTTACAATCGCCATCTGTGTTTCCTGCTTTGTTGATCTTAAGGCAAGGGCTAGAAAAAGCGATGAAAGCCCTGTGGAGAGAAGGAATATTGCGGCGTAAACGCCTAACACGTTGATAGGGGTGAATGTGGGGCTGACCTGCAAACCGAAAACAACCGCTAACGCGATGATTATTGTGGCTTGGAACATGGCTCTCAAAGCTGCGTTAAACACTTTTGAGAGGATTATTGCTGCTCGCGACACTGGAGTGCTTAGTACCTTATCTAGGAAGCCCAAGCGTCTATCCCACACTATGGACATGCCGCTAAACATAGTTGTGAACATAACAATCATAGAAACCATGCCCATGGCCATATAGCTAAAGTAATCCGCAACGCCGAAAATGTTCTGCAAAGCCTTTGTACCAATCTCTGAAAACATTTGCTGAAGCACTTGTGAAAGCCACGCACCACTTACATAAACCACCCCGTTAACCTGGGGAATTATGTATGTTCCAGGTATTGGAATATGGTCAGGTATCTGTATGCTGCTTAAACTGTTAGCTGCAAACATGCCGCTCATGGATTTACCGAAAAGCCCCATCCAAAGGATCGGCTGGAATATAGCCATCGCAAGGATCATTGGTTCTTTTACCCATTTTTTCAATTCTCTATTTGTTAGGGCTAATAGTCCCTGGAGCTTGCTTGGGCGATACTCGTTTGTTTCGCTCAGCGTGTTCTAGCCCTCCATAGATTGATTCTATGAGCCATAAAATCCTCTTTTGACTCTTCCGTTTCCCGCATCGATCTGCCAGTATATTCTAAGTAAACCTCGTTTAAGGTTGGTTCCGTAAGCGAAAGCCTAGTTACCGTGTAACCTCTCCTTCGCAACGCCTCAATTATTAGGGGAGCTGTTACCTCCCCCGACTCAGCCTTAATGCGGTATGAACCATTCTCCCTTTTTACGTCCTTTACATGTTCGACGTCGCGAATAAGCGCACTCACATCAACATCCTCTTTTATTGTTATCGTTATTATGTCGCCGCCTAAGCTGTCCTTTAATTCTTTCGGAGTGCCAGTTGCAACTATTTTTCCGTGGTCTATAATGGCGATGCGGTCGCAGAGAGCGTCAGCCTCCTCTAAATAGTGTGTTGTCATAAAAAGGGTCATGCCATACTCGTCCTTTAGCCTCTTAATGTAGTTCCATGTTGCAGTTCTGGTTTGAACATCTAAGCCCAAGGTGGGTTCGTCTAGGAAAAGCACTTTGGGTCTGTTGATCAACCCGCAGGCAAGTTCAAGTCTTCGCCGCATCCCGCCTGAGTACGTGTCAACCCTCTTATCCTTAAAATGGGTAAGCTCCACAAGCTCCAAGAGTTCAAGGGCGCGCTTTTTGGAAACCTCGCGGGGGATCCCGTAAAGGTCTGCACACAAAATTATGTTCTCGTATCCCGTTAAGTCCTCGTCTGCCGTGTATTCTTGCGGCACAACTCCTATAACCTTTCTCACATCATTCGCCTGTTTTACAATATCATATCCTAAAACGGAAGCCTTGCCCTCTGTGGGCTTCAATACAGTGATTAACATGTTAATTGTTGTTGTTTTTCCAGCACCATTTGGACCTAAAAACCCGAATATTTCACCATCTTTTACGCTGAAGTTTATGTGGTCCACTGCCACCAAGCTTTTGTTGAAGACTTTCGTCAGCCCTTCAGCTTTAATCACGTCTTCAGTCATGTATGCTTTTACTCCGTAACTTCTCATTTATCTCTTCAAGTTTCTGAGCGGTTTCATTCAAAATTGTCAATGCTTCTTTTAAGGCTTGCTCTGAAAACTTCCTTTCCAAACTTATGCCCAAGCTTAAGAACGCGTCAATAAAACGGCTCATGGCAACCCGAAGCTCACGAGCCTCCTTTGATGGAATACGCAGCCACAAGGCTCCGAAGAATGGTGGAGCAAAAATTTTTCGCTCCTTTCCAAACTGTATTTTCAACTTTCGCTGTTCTTCTAACAGCTGTTTGCCCTTCTCTGTAAGCGTGTAACGTTTAACCCCGCTTTCTTGGGCTGGGACTTCCTGTATGTAACCGTTGTCTTGAAGCCAAGCTAGAAGTGGATAAACAGATCCGGGGCTGGGCCTCCAACATCCACCTGTTTTTTCTTCAATTTCGCTCATTATTTCTGAACCCGAAAGGGGTTTCTCGTTTAAAAGTTCAAGTACTTGGTAGCGTAGAAACCCTTTAGGGACTGTTGCCATATGCCTCATCCAATGTCTGAAAGGCGGAAGGGCTGGGGGACAGTCAAACATTGTATCACCATTGATGTCAACTCTGATATCAATAGTGATATTTAAGCATATCGCTAAACAAACATTATCTTTGCCAAAACAGCAAAAATAAAAATGGAGGAAATAATTTAATTTATTTTGAGATTTTGTCTTTGAAAAATTTTGTTTGCTTGGGTTCGTGCATTCTGAAGTGGGCTATTCTTATGCGCTTAAACTTGTCGTCTTCCAAGTCATACAGAACCCAGTTTGTCATGATCACAAGGTCGCCCTTCTTATACTGCAGGCGTGATCCCGGAGGCGGATCCCTGAAACAATAAAACTCCGTCCAAAGTTCAACAAATATGTGCTTATCATCAATCATGAGAACTCCAACTTCAAGTTTCTCATCAACATACTCGTGGAGACCCTTGTAATTTTCAATAAACTCCTTTGGGCCATGCAATGTTCTCGCAGGAGGCAAAGTATAACCCCCGGTATATATTGCGTTGTCATGATATTCTATGGTAACATCAGGTTTAAAATAGCTGACTGCAGCTTCATACCTTTTATTATTAAAGTGACCAATGTATTTCAAGAATTCCTCCTTGTTCATTTTCCTCCCTCTTTTTACCCAATGCATAGGCACTTTCCTTCTAGGAGCATAAAAAATTTTCTGCTAAATTCCGGGCTCGGCTAAAAGCACAAGAAGACTCCTTATGCGAAGTTGCTTATACAAAAGCCTAAAAGTTTGGTAGCCCGGGGGAGATTCGAACTCCCGTCGGCGGGTCCAAAGCCCTTATTTGAGCCGATTTCTTGGAAAGAGGTTAGAAACGGTTTTCTTGTTTGGGCTAAGGGCAGATTTGGAAGCCGTTATGTAAAAGACTTGCGAAACACGCTTAATAAATGGAGCCCTGTTATCCGTTCAGTTGAGGATATTGATAGGCTTTTTTCGGGAGAGTTTCCAGGTAAAAGGCATTTATGGTTTGGAATTCGCAATCTATTGAAGTATTGCGCTTCTCATGGTTGGAGTGGAGATGAGATTAAGCCTTTATTGGAAGCCATGCCTCCAGTTAAAAAGGCGAATCCAGATAACAAAGTTCCAAAAGAGGCGCAAGTTTTAGAGACTCTAATGAAACTCAATGGCGCGCCTTATCCGGTTCAAGCAGTCTACAATCTCGTTTTAGACTCAGCTATTAGGCCTTTACATGCAGTTGAAATAATAAATAGGTTTGATGAAAGCAGACTTGAACCATGTGAGGGAGGCTTTTTCAAATATTGGGTTTCAATAGAGAGAGGTATTAAGCATACATTTATTGCTTTTCTGAGCCAGGAAACTTTAGGCATAATTCGGAACACTTTAAGGCCTATAGGCGAACATGTGTATCAACATTATGCGTGGAGAAGGGGGTTGCTGCGGGCTAAGCTTTTGCAGAAGTTTGCCTATAACATGATGCGAAAAAATGGTGTTGATAGGGATATAGCCGAGTTCATTAGTGGAAGAAAGCCTGAGGGGATAGGGGCTAAGCATTATACAGAGTTGATTATGCTTGCTGAGGAACAATACCCTAAATATGCCTCCTACTTAAAATCGCTCCGCGGGAGGGGAGGGGTAGGTTTAGAATAGCCTCAAAAATGC
>JANXEP010000018.1 GCA_025057795.1 Candidatus Bathyarchaeota archaeon
GGCATTTAAGGAAGTTATTTCAAGTCTTCCTCCTAATATTAAAAGGATGGTTGTAGCATTTGTCAAGAACGAGTTTCACTCGTACTACACCGGAATATTGAGGGGTCTGCCTCTGCCCGTTAAGGAAGAGTATGAGACAAAATATAATCAGGCAGGACCGGAAGAAGTTGTTCAAATTTTCAAGTGCCTCCAATGCAATAGCTTGAACGTTTTAACAGCAAACATTTTTGAACTTATCGAGGAACGCGAAATAAAGTGTGAGAAATGTGGGTATAAGATGCCTCTAAAGCTATGCCTTGACAATGAATTTCTTAAAACTTTTGTTAGATGGGCTCAGGAGAGTTTCATTTCACGAAACCTGATGCCCATGTTAATTAAACTCCAAGAGGGAATGAGTCTAATAACATGCGATGTTAAAGTTTATAGAAACATTATTGTGAAAGGTTCAGCACCCAAAATAACTGGCAGAATTATACCCCCTCATCCCCTGCAAGAAGTCACCTTAACATTGGTAGACCCTAAAGGGAATAAAAGCGAATCCAAGGTCTCGACAGACATCAACGGTGTGTACGCTCTTGAGCAAAGGTTTGATGAGTGTGGGGAATGGAAGATATGTGCATCTTGGCGGGGTGACGAGGATCATTATTGCTCAACCAGCAAGGAAATAACGGTTTTGGTATTCGAGTTTAGTTAGTGATCCTTTCTAATAACCACCCTTCCATCGGGCAGACAATCCACATAGGACCAGCCCATTTGCAAATATTTGTCCACCTCTTCTAAGTTCACAACTCTCTGAAGGCAGTTTTCAGCTTTGATTCTGCCTAAGAGCCTTTTCCGGATAATCTCTTGAAACTCCTCATCGCTTAAACCCTTCAGATCTAAGTTATTAATCTCCTCGGGAGAAAAGCCAGTTACGAGTAGCAGGTGTCTCTTTAGCTCCTCAACCATGCTTTCCCTGCTTAACTCTTGTCCAACCGTTTGCAAGTACGCCTGACTGCGCCTATAAGCCTCGCGCATGTCCTCTATGACGCTTTCTGGCAGCCTATACTTGTTTGTCGTGTATCGGTTTTCTATGTCGCCTTTGTGGCCCATCCAGAATTGGCGGTAGTCCCTCAGCACGAGGCCTTTGGATTCGGCGAGCATGAGCTGAGTGTCAAAGTAGCTTCTGAGAACGTACGGCCTCCATTTAAAGCCGGCGCTTCTTATAGCACCCCGTATGGCGTCGCCGACGTTAACAGTTCGTATGAAAGGCTTGGCAACAACCTTTGGCCTAATCAGCGGCGACTTGGGAGCTAACCTTTCGCCGTTCAATAACCGCTCCTCCAGATAATCCTTCAAGTATTGGCAACCCTCCTCGCTTAGGAATGTGAAATACTGGTGGCCGGCCTTACTCAGCTCAGGCCTAACAATTATCATTGTAGGAATCTTTTCGAATTCCACAATGTCGCCCTCAACCCTCATTTCCGGCAGGTCGCTTATCCTCAAACCGTCGGTGCCCCTGTAGTTGCCCACTGTCATAAGCCTAAGCCCGCTGTGAGCCACCAAAACGCATAACGCCCTCACCTTCTTATCGGCGGAGAGGAATATGCGCTTAAGCTCCTGCTGTGTTGGCACACGCTCCTCCTTCAGCGTCGGCGTATCGTCAGCTCCCCTTATCTTGATCTTGCGCCTAACCTCTATGCCGTTATGGGAAAGCCAAGACTTCACAGCCTTAAGCGCTGATTTCACATAGCTTCCAGCAACCCCTTTAGCCTCTAAATGGGACACGTAGTCCAATAGCATATTATACAGTTCATCCTCCCGCTTTTCCCTAAGCTGCCTTGGGATAATGCCGAAATACTCGCAGAACGCGCCAAGCCTACGAAGATAAACCTCAGCCGTCACCTCGGAGCCCCTAGCCACATTCTCAAACCAGCGCCTAACATCCACATCCCCAAGCAAATGCCGGTACTTGCTACCGCGCACACTCACGTTCAGCCACCAAAATACGCTAGATACACACCTCTATATAAAGGACTCGAACCCGAAAACTGGCGGGCCCGAGGGGATTTGAACCCCTGCTCTCCGGCTGTCCCCTTTTATGCGCATCCGGAGGCCTGCGCATCCGCTTTAAGTGCGGTTCGGCGCCTTAATCCATACTGGGCTACGGGCCCACTTTTAGTCTCGAAACAGTCTTTCGATGAGCTCATTGAGGAAGTCAATTAAAGCCGTGTTTCAAATAGGTCTTGTAGGCTATATGAATATTGCTTTTGGAATCCATGTCGCGTCTATGCGGTTCTTAACTTAATATTAACCATTTTGGCGTGAAATCGTGTCAAAAATGTTAATAAAAACTACCTTTAGAGAACGACTTATGTCATCCTTTAGAATGAACACTAAACAAGCAGCGATTTGTGCAGTATTTGGGGCTCTATCATTTGCTGTGAGGGCTGCCCAGTTGACCATTCCTATAGGGGGACCATTTGTTATTGATCCAAGGGGAATTTTCGTTACCGTAGGCTCAGCCTTTTCAGGGCCATTGGGCGGGGCTATCATTGGTTTTTTAGCGGGTATTCCGGCTAAGTATCCCATTTGTGATATACCCAGCTTTGCCGTTTCTGGCTTTTTAGTTGGATTACTGGCCCGTAGGTACGGTTGGGTGGGAGGCTTCGGCATGCTTGCTGGCTATCCCATTGCAGCAGCAATCATTACAGCCTTAGGCGTGCTGCCCTCGTTCGAAATTTCTTTCATGCTTCTTTTACCTAGGTTGTTAGTTACGGTTCCCGTGGAAGTTGTGGTGCTTTTTGCAATTACGAGGAAAGTTAAGATATGAATGGGCAATCGGCAGGTAGTAAAGATATTAAACAAAATGAGCATGGTGAAGCGTTAAACTTTCTTGTACGTGAACTAAAGCGTTTTAAGGGTTTAGCGCGTAAATCTGTTTTGTACGATGTTTTAAGCGTATTTAACGAAATGGCGTATGATGACGCTGGTTTTCTTGAAGTGGGAAATCTCAAGGTGGTTGTTTCATGTGATGGTATAGTGGAAACCGTTGCCAAAGAGAATCCATGGCTGGCTGGTTACTACTGCGTCATTACAAATGTGGGGGATATTGCGGCAAAGGGGGCGCGCCCGAGAGGGTTTGTTAACATAATCTCTTCAAGCTCTAGCAGTATACGGCGAAGAATTGCCGAGGGAATAAAGTACGGGCTGGACAAGTACGGGTTAATTTTGCTTAAGGGTCATACTCACCCAGATACATCATATGATGCTGTGGATGGTGCTGCAATAGGCGTATCAGAGAAAATAATCCCAGGTACAACAGCAAAGGCCTACGACTCCCTTATTCTCGCCGTGGATTTGGATGGAAAATTTGAATCTAGGGGATGGTTAAAAACATTCGATTCTGTTTCATCAAAGTCAACGGAAAAAGTGCTGCATCAGCTGAACTCCATGGTTGAAATCTCCGAGAAAGGTTTAGCTAACGCGGCTAAAGATGTAAGCGGCCCAGGAATTGTGGGAACAATTGCTATGCTCTGCGAATCTAGCCATGTTGGGGCAATTGTAAACTTACAAAATATACCCTTACCAAGAAATGTTACCTTGGCTGATTGGCTCATTACATACCCAAGCACGGGTTTCATTATTGCAACCAGCAAACCTAAAGAATGTTTGCAGACATTGAGAAATCATGACTTGGCTGCGGCAGAAATCGGGAAAATAACGGAAGATAAAAGGATCTGGCTCAGTCTAAGGGAAAAAAATGCTTTATTTTTGGACTTAAATTATGAATCCGTGTTTGGCATGCGCACATGACATAATAGAGACCGATTCGAGAGGAGTTATCTTGAGCGAGGCTCCGCTTAAAGTTTCTGTGGTGGTACTAACCCGGAACTCGGCTTCAACCATACGCAGATGCTTAGAATCAACACTTAACCAGACGCGCAAGCCCGATGAAATCATAGTTGTTGACGGAAGCTCGGTAGACGGCACGTTGGATATTATAAAACAGTTTCCTGTCAAAATTTTTTCAGAGCCTGGGTTGGGATACGGCCACGCACGGAACCTCGGCGTTCAGAAAGCTAAAGGCGACATAGTATTTTTTATAGACTCTGACTGTTATGCGGAGCCAGACTGGATTGAGAAAATTCTGCCGCATTTCAAAAACTCTGATGTCGCCGCGGTGACGGGCAGATTAAACCTTTGGAACCGCGAGCATGCGTGTGCCCGTTTCTTGGCCATTGTTGGAGGAAGAATGAAACCGCCGGCACATAGAAAACTTGTTGAACTAGCACCAACGATGAATCTAGCCTTTAGGCGTGACACGGTTTTTGAAGTAGGCTTGTTTGATGAAAGTCTTGTCCGCTGCGAGGATACGGACTTCACTTACAGGCTGACGAGGCGGTACAAGCTGTTATATGAGCCGGAGGCTATCGTATGGTTTAGAGGTTCTCCAAACGTTTGGACCGCAACACGCAAATGCATCCGCCATTTCATCGGAGTTGGCCAGCTATTCGCCAAACATGGTTTTAAGAAACAGTTTGTCCGTCTCAACCTTTTAATCAGAGGCCTAATGATTATTGCCACAATAGTTTCGGCTTTAACAACGCCCTTCTATGTCCCAGCAATCTTACTTACCATTTTGCTTGTAGAATTTATCTACAAAACTGTGAAAATGTACCTTAAATATCATGACCGCTGTGTCATTTACTATGCAGTGTTCTTCACGTTTTGGTCCCTTGCAAGCCTCGCAATACTTTACGGGTTGTACCGCGGCTTGAAAGAAAAACGCCGACGAAAAAGTTCCTAAAACCACAGGCAGCTATTTGCCAAAACCTGAGCATGCGTGAGTTACCCAAAAATTCTTATTTGCACTAGCTTAGAATATTAAGGGCTAAGGAGGAAGCATTGTTTGGAGTTGCCAAGAACATTCTATAAAATGGTTGAAAACGTGGTCGGCCCAGAGAACGTAAGCGATGATCCAGCCATACTGGCGGCTTATTACCAAGAAGCAGGACTTTTCCCCGCGCAGAGCCCCGCGATGGTGGTTATGCCAAAAACCACAGAAGAAGTTGCAGCGGTGGTTAGGCTGTGTAACAGGTACAAGGTTAGGTACTCCTGTTTTGTCACAATGTCGCCCATGTGCCTTGAACCCGGAATGGTTTTGTTCGACTTGAAAAGGATGAACAGGATAATTGAGATAAATGAGAAGGACATGTACGCCATTGTCGAGCCCGGTGTCACAAGGGCTGCCCTCGCGGTAGAATGCTTCAAGAAGGGCTTACAGTATCCCGTGGCAAGCGTTGTAGGCTCCGCCTTGGTTGGAGCCATAGCGAAGGGCATTGAAGGGCACGGTTATATGGCTAACCGCTTCTCGGATGGCCGACGGCACGCCTTGGCAGTGGAGTGGGTTCTGCCTACAGGAGAGATCATAAGGCTGGGTTCCCTCAGCTATGGTGCTGGATGGTTCTGCCCAACAGGCCCCGGCCCAGGGCTGGACGGTTTGCTTACAAGATCTGGCTTAGGCATTATCACTAAGGTGGCTATTAAGCTGTTTCCATGGTGGGGCCCAAGGGAGCTTGAAGTAGAAACGCTAACAAACCCGAAAACAGGTGCAATAACCTATTTGACGAAACTTCCAGATGATAAGTTTAAGCTTCTACTTTTCCAGATGCCCAACGTGGACGAGCTGGGCTGGGACAAAAGCCTACTGAACTTGGCCGAGGCATTATACGAGATAAGCAAGGCTGAGGTTGGAACCGCCGTGTTCAAGCTGTTTAACTTTCCCATAATCATTGAAGGGTCAAGCACCATGGAAGAAGCTTGGGAAAGATATGCAGACGGCTTCTTCCAAAGGGAAACTTCCCGCATGATCGTCGTCTTTATTGAAGGTTGTTGTCGTGAAGACGTAGAGTACCAAGAGAAAGTTGTTAGACAGATAATATCAGAGTTTGGAGGAAAAGAGGCGCCTAGGGAATTTTACGACGAAGGATGGGAGATAGGGAAAGCCCTGCAAATAGATCTTGCCACAACAAGCATACTGTTGGGGATATCCAGTTGTCGAGCCCAAAAAACAGGAGGATTCGCGTCAAACGCGTGTGGCGTGGACTCAATAGACACTATGGTTAAGTGGGGCATGGGCATCCCCAAGGTAAGAAAAGAGTTTGTGGAGAAAGGTTTGATCCTAGACGCTTTTGACAGTTACTGGATTGTTCCCACCGAATATGGCCACATGGCAGTCACGGAAAATCTCATCTTCGGAGACCCAACAGTCCCGGAGTCCAGAGATGGAATGATAGGTTATTCTGTCAAGATGAGGGAGTGGACTTCCACGGGAAAATTCCCGGACACCATGTTTCGGTTCTTCGCGTACACAGACGATGACGTTAAAAGGCTTGGACCGCTTTACAGCAAGTTCCACATATGGCAAATGAGGATTAAGAAAGCTTTGGATCCGAACCTAGTGGCCAATCCCAAGTATTACGCCATACCCGAAGAATGAGGCGCATGATTATGGAATACGAGGCTTTGATTAAGAAATTGGCTGAGATAGTTGGCTCAGAAAACGTTGTGGATGACCCTAAAGTTCTTGACGAATATGCCAAGGATCATAGTTTCGTAAAACCTGTAAGGCCGCTGTGTCTAGTTTATCCTCGAAACAAAGAGGACGTCAAGAAAATAGTTCAGTTTGCCAACGAGAATGACGTCCCGCTTATACCCGTCAGTTCAGGAAGGCCTCACTTCCGCGGCGACACAGTCCCGAGACAGAGCGGAATAATAGTGAATCTAAGCAAAATGAAAAGGATACTGAGGATTGACACGCGAAATAGGGCGGTTATGGTTGAGCCCGGCGTAACCTTCGGCGAACTTGTCCCCGAACTTGAAAAGCACGGGTTAAGGCTTAATATGCCGCTGCTTCCCCGCGCTTCAAAATCCGTTGTTACAAACTACTTGGAAAGGGAACCGCCAACCATGCCTAAATACCAGTTTGACTATGTAGACCCCCTTCTCACAATGGAAGTTGTCTTCGGAACGGGCGATGAATTTAGAACGGGCACTGCTTCTGGACCAGGTGCCGTGGGCGAGTTTACCGCCGACATGGTTAACCCGTTCGGCCCAGGGGACATAAAATACTTTAAACTTCTCTCCAATGCTCAGGGAACTCTTGGAATAGTCACATGGGCCATGGTTAAAGTTGAGATGGCGCCAAAAATCCGGAAAATCTACTTCATACCCGTTGAAAAAGGCGAAGACATCATAGAGCCCATGAATAGGCTCTTAAGATATGGGGTTATGGGAAGCGTGGCAGACGAGATCTTAGCCCTAAACAGCTTTAACCTTGCAACGATTCTGGCAGAAAAATGGCCAGAGGAATTTGAAACCCTGAGGAAAAATCTCCCGCCGTGGACCATAATCCTATGTATTGGCGGATACAGGTTAGCCGAAGAAAGAGTGAAAGTTCAGGAAAAATGCTTAATGGATATAGCCCAACAGCTGGCCCTTGAACCATTGCCTTCGCTGCCAGGAGCCGCTGGGAAAGAAAAACTGATGCTAGAGCTACTGTCAAAGCCGTGGGATAAAGAGCCATACTGGAAGCTGAGGCCGAAAGGCTCATGCTGTGAAATATTCTTTTTGGCGCCTCCAAGCAAGGCGGCACACTTTATAAATGCAATGGGCGAGATTGCGGCCGGTTACGGCTACTCATTAAGGGATATTGGTGGTTACATACAGCCAATCTTCCAAGGAAACGCCTATCATATAGAGTTTGACGTCCCTTATAATCCGTCGGACGAAAGAGAAGTCGAACTTGCCCAAAGATTCTTTACAGGAGCAACTGCGAAAATCATGAAAATGGGCGGGTTTTTCAGCAGACCGTACGGCCAAGTAGCGGACATGGTTTATGAAGGGTATGCTGAAGGCGTAGAGACTCTGAAAAAGGTGAAGAACGTGTTCGACCCCAAGCACATACTGAACCCAGGAGTTTTATCCATATTTTAGGAGGGAAATGCTATGGGACTTGAAAAGTACAGGCGTGACGTAATGTGTTGCACTCGATGCGGTTTCTGCAAGGTTATCTTCGGCCCTGTTCAAAAAAGCTGGCGTTTTAACATTGCTTGTCCTATCCACAAGTATTATGGCTTTGATGCGTATTCAGGGCAAGGCATGCTGTTCATTGCGCAAAAAATATTGAACGGGAAATTGGGTTACACGGATAAGCTGATCAAGCTGTTGTATTCGTGCGCCACATGCGGCTATTGCGATTACGCATGTAAATGGGTGCACGCAAACGCTGAGGTTCTCGACATCATACTGGAACTTAGGGCTAAAGCCGTAGAGGATGAGATGGGCCCCCTTCCCCAACACAAACGGATGGCGGAGAACATTGCCAAACATGGTAACATATATGGAAAACCCCGAGAAGAAAGATTTAGCTGGATGCCCGAAGGAACTAAAACGTCCGAAAAGGCGGACATCGTTTATTTTGCAGGCTGCACAACAGCTTACTTAAAGCCCGAAATAGCCCAAGCTACAGTAAAAATACTTAACGCAGCTAATGTAAGTTTTACAACGCTCGGCGTTGATGAACAATGCTGTGGATCATCCCTCTGGCGGACAGGCCAAAGAGAAAACGCACAAAAACTTATGAAGCACAATGTTAGCGCGATTGGAAAAACGGGTGCCTCGACGCTTCTGGTAAGTTGCGCCCACTGTTATGGAACCTTCAAGAGAGAGTATCCAAAAGTTGTTGGGAAATTAAACTTTGAAGTATTACATGTTAGCGAGTTGGTCAATAGGCTCATCAGCGAAGGAAAACTGAAACTTACCAGAAAAGTTGACGTGAAAGTGACGTATCACGACTCTTGCCTGCTCGGAAGGCTAGGTGAAACCTACATCCCATGGGAAGGCCAAATAAAAAGGTTCGGTGTTTTCGATCCCCCAAAAACATGGCTTTTCGGGTCTAAAGGCACATACGCCCCCCCAAGAAAAGTGTTGAAGGCTATACCTGGCGTGGAACTTGTTGAAATGGAGAGAATAAAAGAGTATGCATGGTGCTGCGGGGCAGGACCAGATGTTAGACACGCATACCCGGATCTAACCCTATTCACTGCTAAGGAGAGAATTGAAGAGGCAAAAACCACATCAGCCGAAGCAATAGTCTCATGTTGCCCCCACTGCGCTATAAACTTCGAAAACGCCATAGCAAATGGCAAAGAAAGCATAAAATACTATGATTTAACAGAGCTTGTGCTTCAAGCACTCAGCAAATAGTACACAGATAACCCGAACAATTAACACCTTTTTCCAGCAACTGAAAGCATTTCAACCACCAGAGACGAATTCCTTAACTATTTTAAACTATTTGAATTTGATTTCTCTGTATGATTTGACAAAATTTATATGTGCACATCTTTTAAAAGTCAGCAAGGTGAAGCAAATGAGCGGGACAAAATATGGGAAGTATATACTGAGGGAACCTTTAGAGAAAGGTCTCGGGGCTCCGAGTATCCACGCGTGTGGCCATGAAGAATGTCATGGGGCTATAGGTTTTCCCGCAGAACTGCAGCTGCTTTACATAACAAGGCCCTTCACCATGAAGGAGATGCCTCACGTACATGACGTGGACGAATTGTTATTTATATGGGGCGGCAACCCATCAAACTTCTTCGAATTCGACGCTGAAATTGAATTATACTTGGGCGAAGAACAGGAAATGCATGTGATCGACACCACCGCAATAGTTTACATTCCAAAGGGTTTACCCCACTGTCCCATTGTTATTAGGAGGGTTGGTAAACCCTTCCTATGGGGACACATCCTCTTTAAATCAGTATATCCGCCAATACCAGGTTTCCCGAAACACAGCGATCGCAAGTGGTACACGCCAGAAGAAGCCCGAGCCCTGCGCGGCCGCTAATCTATACAACTCTAATTTCCAGCGCTGACAGCCGCCACATTAAGTGTTTAAACATGTTTAGCGATACCTATCCGCGGGATATTGTGTTGAACCTAAAAGGCGCAACGGAATCAGAAGGGTGAAAAATGAGCCGTTCAACTGAAAAGCTGCCGCACATTCCATATACAACTTCGCAAAAAATGGACAGAACTGGCGACTGGAGAATTTTCAAGCCTCTGATAAAGAAAGAGCTATGTAAAAAGTGCCGAGTATGCCTTGACTATTGTCCAGATGTAGCCATATACGAAACAGAAAACTCTGTCGAGATTGATTATGACTACTGCAAGGGTTGTGGAATATGCGCCAACGAATGCCCCTTCAAAGCTATAGAAATGGTGGATGAACATTAGATGCCTAAGCGCACTGTTCTAACGGGAAATGAGGCTGCAGCCTACGGGGCGAAACTTTGCCGTCCTGAAGTTGTGGCAGTATACCCAATAACACCCCAGTCAGAAATTTCCGAGATTATGGCGGATTTCGCAGCCCGCGGCGAACTAAAGGCTAAAGTATTCCGCGTAGAGTCGGAACACAGTGCAATGAGCATCTTAATTGGGGCAACGATGGCTGGAGCCAGAACCTTCACAGCGACCTCTTCTAATGGGCTTTTTTACATGCATGAAATGCTGTTCTACGCGGCTGGAGCTAGGCTTCCCATAGTAATGGCTGTGGCGAACCGTTCAGCATCCCCTCCTTGGAGTATCTGGTGCGACCACGCTGATTCGATTTCGCAGCGGGACACGGGGTGGCTTCAAATTTACGTCGAAAACTGCCAAGAAGTTTTAGACTCCATTATTCAAGCTTACAAGATAGCTGAAAATTACGATGTCTTATTGCCAATTATGGTATGCCTAGACGGTTTCACTTTAACCCATATTTCTGAGGGAGTTGAAATACCCGATCAAGAGTCCGTTGACGAATTTTTACCACCCTTAGATTTCAAGTTCAGTTTGAAAAGGTTCCTCGAAGAAGACCTGTCAGTTTGTTTAGCACATCTATGCCCTCCAGACGCCTCTTACATGGAGTACAAATACTTTCAAGCTAAAGCTGCGGAAAACGCCAAAAAAATTATTTCAGATGTGGATGACGAATTTGGAGAAAACTTTGGGCGGAGTTATGGAGGGCTTTTTGAAGCATACAGAATGGACGACGCTGAGGTTGCCATAATAACTTTAGGATCTATGACGACAACGGCCAGAACAGTTGTTGACGAGTACAGGAAAAACGGCGTGAAAGCTGGTTTGATTAAACTTCGAACCTATAGACCGTTCCCAACTCAGGAGTTAAGGAAGACTCTGGAGCGCGTAAGCGTTGTTGGAGTTGTTGAAAGAGATTTCTCATATGGGTACGCAGGCGCCGTATATGTGGACACTGCTGCAGCCCTCAAAAGGCTTGGAGACATACCCAAAATAGTTAATTTCATAACAGGGCTTGGAGGTAGAGAAATAACATTGGATAATTTCAGGTACATTATTAAGCGTTTATTAAGCGTCGCCGAAAAGGGCATTGTTGAAACCGAAGTTGAATGGCTTGGCTTACGCCTTTGAGGATGTGAAAGCATGAAGATTAAAGAAGAAGAGTTGTTGATGCCTGGGCATCCCCTATGTCCCGGCTGCGGGATCGCCATAGCAGTGCGGCAAGTAATGAAAGTTTTAGGTAAGAAAACGATAGTCCTATTGCCTCCCAGTTGTGTAGGCCCCCTAACGAGGGAAGGTGCCTTCAAATTCAGGGTGCCCGGCGTTCACATAGCCCTTGATCATGGAGCAGCCGTGGCCGCTGGAGTTAAGGCTGGCTTGGAAGTTAGAGGAATGAAAGATGTCATAGTGGTGCCTATAGTTGGCGATGGAGGGACGGCGGACATCGGCCTTCAAGCGTTGTCCGGCGCAGCTGAACGCAACGACGACATCCTATACGTTTGCACCGACAATGAAGCCTACATGAACACCGGTCGGCAGGGAAGCGCCTCCACGCCCTTCGGTGCATACACAACTACAACGCCGGTGGGGGCTTTAGCGCCCTTCGGCAGGGATAGACCTAAGAAGGACTTGTTCAGAATAATCACGGATCATAAAGTACCCTACGCTGCAACGGCATCTCCGTCTTACCCCGTTGATTTGCGGCGAAAAGTGGAAAAGGCGAAGCAAACTCCCGGGTTCCGGTACTTACATATCTTATGCCCGTGCCCAACTGGTTGGGGGTATTCTACCGAGAAAACCGTGGAAATGGGCAGACTTGCCGTTAAAACCAGATGTTTCATCTTGGCAGAGTCAGAGTTTGGACGGGTAAGGATTACATACAACGTGGATGAAAAGACGCCCGTAGAACAGTACCTAAAGATGCAGGGGAGGTTTAGGCATCTAAAGGATGAGCAGGTAAAAATGGTGCAGGCATACGTTGATGAACAGTGGGAAGACTATGTAAGGGCTGCTGGGGGTTCGCCATGAAAGAGGTTCGGTTTCATGGAAGAGGGGGACAGGGAGCGGTAACCGCAGCAAGGATCCTTGCATCAGCAATGTTTTTTGAGGGGAAAAATGTTCAAGCATTTCCAGTTTTTGGCCTAGAAAGGCGCGGAAGCCCCGTTGAAGCTTTCTTAAGGTATAGTGTCAACGAGCCCATACCCGTTAGAACCTACGTTCACAATCCCGACTGCATCGTGGTTTTTGACCAAACCCTCTTTAAGACGGTGAAAGTGCTTGACGGCTTAAAAGAGGATGGCTTACTCCTCATTAACACGTCCATGCACCCGTCTAAGCTCAACCTTAAAGTTAAAAGAGTGGCAGTTGTAGACGCCACTTCCATATCCCTTAAAACTTTAGGCACCCCCATAGTTAACACGGTTATGTGTGGGGCATTCGCAGCAGCCACAAAAGATGTATCCTTATCGTCTGTTTTGAAAACCATTCGAGAGAGATTCGCTGGAAACCTTGCTGAAAACAACGAAAAAGCAGCCGCGGAAGGGTACAGGGAAACCAAAATTTACCACGGTGAAACATAAAGTTGTCCGGAAAACAATAAAAATTTAAAAGGCTGGCGGAGTTCGCACTATGGACTTTGCGATAAACGAGGAAACGATTAAGAAAAAACTGGAGCCTTATGGAGTTTTAGGCGTTAGATCCATGGAATATGGCGAAAACCACGTCTACGTGGTGCATCTGCTTTCATTACCCCTTTTGGTTCAAAATATCGTTACAATTACGGTGGGCACACAGAGATTTAAAACAAGCAGCGGGATAATTTTCGACTCCAAGGATGTTAGTGAAAAAGTTGTTCAAGAGGCTGAAAAAATGATGCGAGCAGTAGCGGAAAGAGCAGGCGTCACGCTGAGGAAAAGTGCGGAAGTATATTGGTTTGAAACAGAAAGCAATATCTCAGCAACATTTGACGAAGGCATAAACAAGATAATGGAAGCAATAATCGAATTGAATGCTTTATTCTCTAAAAATAGCCGCGTGCGCGATGAATGCTTACATAAAAAATACGCTACCCTCTTTTCATTAACATGAGGTTTGACAAAATCTTTTATAGTTAAACTACTGAGAAATAACTTTCTAAGCTGGGGTGAGACCTTGATAAAGAAGGAAGCGATTAGTGAACTGGAGGCTATCGTCGGCTCGGAGCATGTCTATACAGACCCAGCCTTTCTGGCAACCTATGTGAGGGACATAAGCGTAGCTCAAGAGCGTTGGCCAGACGCCGTTGTGAGACCGCGCTTCGTGGTAGAAATACAGAAAATTATGAGGTGGGCAAATAAATGGAAAATACCTATTTTCGTTACGAGTGGACAGTGTTACCATGGATATGGCGGGTCTGTGTCGCCATTCGGCGGAGTTATTATGGACCTTGGAAGGATGAACACGATCTATGAGATTAACGATAAGTTGTATTATGCGGTTATCGAGCCAGGGGTCACTTTTCGCCAGTTCGTAAGGGAGTTGGATAAAAACTACCCGCACCTCATCGCCGACGTTATTGGGGGAAGCCCGGAAGCAAGCGTTTTAGCAAGCGCCATTTCGCGCGGAGTGGGACATACATGGTGGCCTTACTGTGAACATTTTGAGTGTGTATGCGGAATGGAAGTAGTGTTGCCAACAGGTGAAGTTGTCAGAACAGGATCAGGACAGCTCGGTGGCTCCAAAAGTTGGCACGTTTTCAAGTGGGGTTTTGGACCATGGATCGACGGCATTTTCTCACAGTCAAACTTTGGAGTCGTAACCAAGATAGGGCTTTGGCTAGCTCCTAGGCCGAAAGCATATGATTGGGTTGTCATTGGGGGTCCAAAGCCTGAGAACGTTGGAGACATTTTAGAAATTGCTGGAAAACTGATAATTCACGGTATTGTGGGAGGGGGTCTTACAATTTCCAACGCCCTAGCGGCTATTTCATGCGATCTAACATACCCGTGGGACATAAACGGAGGCACAGCACCCCTACCCAGAGAATGGATAGAAGAGGTTAAACAGAAGTATAACGTGCCAGAGTACGAGCTTTTCGGCCCCATATATGCGGACAGCGAAGAGGGATTGCAGGCAAAATGGAAAATGTTAAAGGAATTCATGAAAGATTACCCTGAACTTTACATTGTCGACAAGGAGGAAGCCCTAAAATCTGCTGAAATCGCCCACCGCGTTTTATATGACCATTTGGGCTATCCGCATAGGGCTTTGTGGGGTTGGGTTCACTGGCGTGGAGGAGGCCTATCGTTCTATTCGCCGATGGCCCCCTTTACAAGGGAAGACGCGCTCCAAATGCAAGAGATAGGGGTAAAAACCACGGCCAAATATGGATTTGACTACATGATGAAGTATGTGGGCGGTTTAAGGGCAATCCACCACGTTGGACTGCTAACCTACAAGTTGCCAGATGAACTTGAGAGGGCGCGCAGATGCTATCTCGAACTCATCAAAAACTACATGGATGCGGGGTACTACCCATACAGGGTGAACCCCTTCGCCCACGACTACCTAATGTCTAGACTGGATAGGGGGTATATCACGGTATGCCAGAAAATTAAGAAGGCCCTTGACCCCAATAACATCCTCATGCCCGGATACTACGTGCCAGAATCGGTTCCAGAGTAGGAGGAGATGATGATGGTTCAGTACCCAAACCTTGAAAAGGTAGCAACTTGGCGAACAAAGGGTGACATGTTCTATCTTTGCATGACCTGCCGCTACTGCATTTTTGAGAGCTATGAATATTTAGATGGCAAAGACAAGAGTGCAGGTTATCAAAATCTTTGTCCAGCCTATGATGTTTGGCAGCATGAAGCCTACAGCTCCTTTGGCAAAGTAGCTATTGCCCGGGCCTTGTACGAGGGGAAAATGGAGTTAACAGATAAAGCTGTTGAATTGATATATGCTTGCTCTGTCTGCGGCGCCTGTCGAGAAGAATGTTTTGCAAGAAAAAGGACGAAGTATTATGAGGAACATGGTGTGCCGCCTTCACCTTTTGACCCCTTGGAAATTATTCTAGCCTTGAGAAGGGACTCTGTGGAGCTTGGAAAAGGTCCGCTGCCAAGGCAGCAAAGATGGATGAAGGAAATAGAGGAGAGGAACAACCCCTACTTTGAAAAGCATGAGGCTAGGCTTAATTGGCTCTCGCCTGAAGTCAGAGGGAAACTTCCGAAAAGGGCTGACGTCGTGTACTTTGTGGGTTGCACCGCATCTTATAGGGAACCGCAAATAGCTAAAGCAACTGTGGATATACTGGAGAAAGCTGGAGTAGACTACACGATAATGTTTCCTGAAGAGTGGTGTTGTGGTTCTCCAGTCTACATGGTTGGAAACACAAACCTGTTCAACCGTCAGCTTAAGCATAATGTCGAAGCAGTTAAAAACTATGGGGCAAAACAACTAGTCACTTCATGTGCGGGATGCTATAGAATGTGGAAGAAGGAATATCCGGAGACTCTTAAAGAGATGTTGCCCTTTGAGGTTTTGCATTCCGTTGAATTTATACAAAAATTGATAAGGGACGGAAGAATCCGTTTAGACAAAAAGATCGCAAAAGAAGTAACATATCATGATCCATGCCACATAGGAAGACACTTAATGGACGGAAACGGCAGTTACAAGCCATTATTTGATCAACCACGCGAAATTTTGCAATCAATTCCGGGAATTAAACTCAAAGAAATGCCTAGAAAACGCTGGTACAGTTATTGTTGCTCAGCCGGAGGCGGGTTTAAGTCTGCCTTTCCAACGCAAGCTATAGAGATAGCGGCGAGGAGAATAAATGAGGCGCTTGAAGTTGGCGTTAATACTCTTGTTTCAGCATGTCCGTTCTGCTACCGAAACTTCAGAGACGCAATTAATGAGAGGAAGTTTAACATAGAGCTTTACGATGTTGTGGAACTTGTGGCTGCTTCGATAGTCTAGTTTCCTTCCCTACTTTTATCTGGCAACATCTTCTTATGGAAGCCCTCTCTAAAGGCTGATCGGACAATATCTCGGATACATTCTCCTCTGCTTGAATAGACTCCAGCCTTAATGAGCTCGTCGATTATCTGAACGCAACGTATAGGCAGGCGCACCGTAAAAGATACAGATTTCTGACTTTTCTGGTTATCCAAGTCTAACCACTTTGTAATAAAAACGTGTCAAAAATATTATAAAATTTTTCGAAAACTAACTACTTCTAAAACATCAACGGAGTGATAAAAGATGTTTTTAACGTCAAAAAGGCTGTTTGCAGTTATAATAGCGGTTATAATGGCATCCGCAAGTTTTGCTGCCGGCTATCACATCGGATACAATGCTGGCTTAACTGCGGCTCCAAAGGTGGTGCGCGTAGGTTATCTTATGGCGGATATCCACCACACACCGTTTTTTGTGGCATTCTCTAAAGGATTTTATGAAAATGAGGGAATTGCGCCTAAACGTTTAGAGTATGTAAATGGCCCAGCGCAAATGATTGCCTTTTCCGCAGGAGACCTCGACGCAGGATACGTTGGGGTTGTTCCCGCGTTGATGGCTAAAGCGAAAGGAGTAGACCTTGTAATTGTAGCTTCTTCAAACTTAGAGGGGTCAGCCATTGTCTCGAAGAATGAGATAAAATCCGTTTTGGAACTAGATAAGAGAGTTGTGGGCGCGCCGGGCATAGGCACAATCCAAGACTGCTTGCTATACATGATTGAAAGGAAATTTAATATTACAGTGGCTCATCAGCATTACAAGGTTTCAGATTTACCAGCAGCCCTTGAAAAAGGGGAAATAGACGCGTACATAGCATGGGAGCCGTTCGCCACGGAGGCCGCGGCAAAGGGAATAGGCCATATTATATACGCTTCACGGGATATTCTGCCAAACCACCAGTGCTGCATCTTCTACGTTTCTGGTAAAATTTATAGGGAGCAGCCGGATCTGCTGAGGAAACTGCTTAAAGTTCATATTAGGGCAATTAGGTTTGTTATTGATAACGGAACGGATTCCATGAAAATTTTCAGTAATACAACGGGAAAGTCCATGGAAGTTGTGGAAAATTCGTGGAAAAACATTATCTGGGATTATCATCCAAACGTGGAGAGTATCAAATTGTTTGTGAAGTATCTTATAGAGCAAGGGAAGATAAGCATTGAAGATGTTCCTGACATAGACAAGTTTGTGGACGAAGCTTTTCCCGCCGACCTAAGAAAACTCCTTGAGGAGATGGAAGCAGCTGACTAAGACTGATGGGGAAAACTCAAAAGGTGGTTGCCGATACAAAATTCTACTATACAATGTTGTTCTGGTTATTGTTCTGCTTGTTGTGTGGGAGTTTGCCGCTAAAGTGTTTCGTTCGCCTTTCTTCCCAAGCTTTACGGAAGTTGTGGCAGCCGCCTTTAGAATCATTGTTTTTGGGGACATCGAAGGTTACAGGTTGTCAGATCACGTATTTGCAAGCATTATCCGAGTATTGTCGGGTTTTGGACTTGCCTGTCTAACGGGGTTTCCCACGGGACTTTTGATGGGGTTGAGGCGCGAAATCTACGAAGCTTCAAAACCTGTAATTGAGCCTGTGCGCTTTATACCTCCTATAGCCTGGCTTCCCATTGTTTTTCTGCTACTTTCAGGATATTTACGGTACATCATGATAATCTGGTTAGGGGCTTTTTTCCCCATACTGTTGAATACGCTGTCCGGTGTTAAGAGAACAGACATAAATTTAATTAACGTTGCAAGGGTGTTTGGCGCGGATGGAAAATTGATAATTTTAAAGGTCATAATTCCATCTGCTTTGCCAGAGGTTATCGCTGGCATGAGGATAGGACTTGGGGTAGGCTGGATGTGCATTGTCGCCGCCGAGATGATGGGCGGGGATCCTGTGGGTTTGGGGCGTCTAATAATAAAGCATGTTGAGTTATTACAAATCGACGCAAGCATAGTTGGCATAATCTTCATAGGCGTCATTGGACTTCTAATGAACGAAATCTTCCTACAAGCTGAAAAAAGACTTTTTAAATGGCGCGTTGAGGTTAGAGTCTGATGAGCATAAATCCACCAGTTACTGTCGCCGTTAGGAACGTTTCAAAACGTTATGGCAGCTTAGAAGTATTAACGAATATAAATTTTCAAGTTGACAGTGGAGAATTTTTTGTTGTTGTTGGTCCATCGGGTTGTGGCAAAACAACCCTTCTGAAGATAATCTCGGGACTTGAAAATCCTTCCTCGGGTTCTGTAGTAATTAACGGGAAGACACCAGACTTTAGGGCGCAAAGGGTAGGTTTTGTGTTCCAAGAGGATTTCCTCTTTCCGTGGAGAACCGTAGAGGAAAACGTGAGGTTTGGCCTAGAAATAGGGGGATTGTCCAAAGAGGACAGGGTTAAAGAAATGGTTAGCCTCGTGGGGTTAAGGGGTTTTGAACACTTCCACCCGCACCAAATTTCAGGCGGCATGCGTAAGCGTGTAGCAATAGCAAGAGCCCTTGCTGTTGATCCGTCTCTATTGCTTATGGATGAGCCTTTCGGTGACCTCGACGCTCAAACGCGGTGGATAATGCATAAGGAGCTTTGGGCGATACATGAAAAACTGAAGAAAACGACGATCTTCGTAACTCACAACGTTGAAGAAGCCGTGTACCTTGGCGATAGGGTTTTGGTGTTGACAAAGCGTCCCGGAACCGTTAAGAAGATAATACCTATCGAATTGCAAAGGCCTAGGGACAAGCTCAGCAGGGAATTCATAAACTATAGGGAAATGATTATACAACTGTTGAGGGAGGAGGTTCCGGAAATATAACGTTAGATACGTTTTGCCCTTTGAATGCCATGAGAATAGCCTTCATATGTGCAGGCAAAGCTTTTATTGCCATTGAATTTGAAGTATAAGCAGCATGGAGGGTTGTTATGGAATCAAACGGATTGGAAGCAAGAATTAGAGCTTTAGAAGATCGAGTTAAGGCGTTAGAACAACAGGTGAGGGTTATGCATGATATTGAGGAGATAAAAAGGCTTCAGAGGGCATACGGGTACTATCTTGAACGTTGGATGTCTGAGGAGCTAATTGATCTGTTTTCCGATAGCCCTGAGGCAACCTTAAAAATCGCTGCTGGTGAGTTTAGAGGAAAAGAAAGCATCGCAAGGTTTTTCCGCGGTGGGGGAACAAAGGAGGATATCTATGAAAAACGCACGGCAAACCCGTACTTTCTACATCAAGTGATGCAACTTTCACCTATCATAGATGTAGATCCAGACGGCAAAAGGGCGTGGGGAAGATGGTATGGTTTTGGTTTTAACGCTTTAGTAGACCCTGATGGGCGCATCTCGCCAAACGTTATGAACGGAGTTTATGAAGTTGAATATGTTAAAGAAAATGGAAAATGGAAGCTATTGAAAGTCCACTGGTGCATGAGGTTTAACGCTCCTGTAGACAAATGGACAGATCCGTCAAGATATCTCCTCCCAAAACACCACCCGCTTCCTTTCAAACCAGACGGGGAAGGGGAAACCAGAGGAATTTATCCATCTGCATTCAGCCTACCATTCCATTACAAAAACCCAGTAACTGGCAAATAATCGTAAAACCAAAGCTAGAAGCCTCACCCGCTGTACTTTCCACTATCGCCGCGGTGAAAAAGCGAAGTGGCTATATACTAAAGCAAGAAAAATAGCAACAGTGAACCTATAACTTATGAAAGAATACGGAAAAGACTTCTCAAAAACGGTTTAAAGCTGAGGATTAACAAGTTAAGGGATTATTTCGCTACTTTTATCTTAAAAATGGTTTAATTCGTGAGGAAGTGGATAATTGCAGGGAAGGATTTCCGCAAAACATGTTTATACGTAGTTATTGGAGTCCAAGCTTCAAAGAACTAAGGGATAGAGTTTTCAACGCTTTAGAAAAGCTTGAGGTGATGGTATGAGTTTGGATTTGATGGAGTCTCGTGGGATTAGGCTTCCGCCTAGGGAGACTGATTCCATCCATTTTCGTACCTATGCCCTTCATTTTCCTGCTCCAGTCACGGCTGAAATGCTCGAAAATAATCAATGCCCATTCAGGCTTATTATTTTTGAAATTTTTATCTCTGTAGAGTTTTTCTGTTAAGAACCTTTGAATTTCTATTCGAGCATTGCAGCAGTTCCTCCAGTCTAAGGTGTACTTAATTTCTATGAGAATTAGACGTCCATCTTCTAAAGTTGTTGCAGCATCAACACGCGCGTTCTTCAGCGGAATAATCTTATCAATACCCAGCATGCCTTTGTTTTCGAGAAGATACTCTAGTACTTTTTCCTCAAAAATTCGGGGCTTACTTTTAGACTTTCTATTTCTAGTAATATCACACAAACGTGGTTTTTTCTATGCCACTCTTCATATTTTATGTCTTCGTCAGGAATCAAAAACTTATCAATTTTCATATTTGCAACCTCAGCATAACTTTCGCTCAAGCAGTTTGTATTACATTTTTATTTAGAAATCTTTTCCATTTTTTCCGTTTTTTATTCCGTTCGTTTTCTTCTTTGCTTAGATTTTTTTCATTATACGAAACAAAGTTTGGTTACTTTCTGAATTTGAATTGCCTTTTTGGTTAAGCTAAGATAAACAAGGTTTAAACCTTTCAAAAATCCTCGAGGAAGCTCTAAATTAATATTAAACTATGTGGAACCGAAAGCTCTAAATTTCTTAATCGACTTTCTTTCTGAAAAGAAAGTCGGGCCGGTAGTCTAGCTCGGTTAGGACATCCGCTTGACGTGCGGAAGGTCACCGGTTCAAATCCGGTCCGGCCCATTAGTGTTTTTGTGTTGAACGTGGCATCGAGAAAGTTTATTAAATATTAATATTCATTATACATTGGTTGGCTGACGTGTTTAAAGCCTCAACCTTAGCCAGATCTTATGGGGAACAACCATTTAAAGGAGAGCGCGGCATTTTGGTTTGCGTTGAATGTGGAGAAAATTTTCTGAAACCAGTTCTTGCGAGTGTTTTGCTAGGCGATTCTCTCACGACATATTATGCTTGTCCACGATGCTTGGCGAAGGTGGAGGATGGAAATTCTCCAAAACATAAAGAAAAAGAAAGGGCTGCGGATGAAAGAAAAGCCGAACGTGACGTGTCAGAGACAACTGAATGCAAGCATTTCCTTGGATATTTAAAGAAGCGTCCGAAAAACACGCCGATACCCGATGGATGCCTAACGTGCGACAAAATAATTGAATGTCTACTATGATGCAGAAAACTTTACATGGCTTTGAGCAAACGACAGGCCTTTGAAATATTTAAACAACTCTCGACTTTTCATAAACAGTTTGCATAGGCATTATTAGCTCTTAATTGGGGTCTGTTCGTCATAGTTCCTCATCCGCATAAGTTCAGACTGGGACGGCTCCGTCATCCCCCACTCTGAACTTGCGCATCCTTGAAAATAAACTTTTATGGATTTCATGGAGAACATGTTATATTGGCTTGTCTTTTATAGAAGGCTTCTCTAGATATGATGTATTTAGTTGGGTGAGAGCATGGTTAAACTGTTAGGTGTTGTTGGAAGCCCTAGAAAAGGTGGAAACACTGAGATGCTGGTTATGGAGGTTTTGAGGGTTGCCGAGGGGGAGGGCGCTGAAGGCGAGATTATACATTTGGTTGACTTTGATTTAAAGCCATGCAATGGTTGCGGATTATGTTTTGAAACCAGAAAATGTGAAATAGAAGATGATGTGGAAAAAATATTCGATAAGATTAGGGATGCAGACGGCGTCATCATTGGAAGCCCTGTTTACTTCCAAAGCGTTAGTGCACAAACTAAGACTTTTATCGACAGAGTTGGATTCCTACATATTGCAAGAGAAAGAAAAATTTTCAGAAACAAAGTTGGCGGGGCGGTGGTGGTGGCTAGACGGTCAGGTTTGGCAAGTGCTTTATCCCAAATTTTGATGTTTTTCGTGTCGGCGAGAATGATTATGGCAAGTCCTGCCGTGATGTCGCTGGCTCGTGAAAAGGGAGAAGCTGCCAAGGATACTGAGGCAATCGCGAATGCAATGGAGCTTGGAAGAACAATGGCTCAAATAGCTAAAGCAACAGCCTTTCTAAGAGAAACTTAACTTTCAGCTCAACGTCCGAGTTCAACGAAAACCTAACTTATTGTGAAGGGCTCTTATTGTGCCGGAAATTTTTAGTACATGCACGGCTGCTGGCTTAGCCGCTATTCTAGTTATAGATGCAAGCACCGCCCTTATTTTTTCAACTTCTGTATGTGCTGTCCGTATGATGGCAATCTTCCTTTCCATATAATAGTCGACCAGCGCCATGCCTGTCCTGCTTGCGCCATATTCGCCGAAAAGTTTCAGAAGGGCTCCCCAAAGTGCTTCCATAAACTCTTTTGAACTGAAATTTTCGTCAGAGTCAATTTTTAGGGCTAAGTAACGGCGTCTCACTTTTATGGGCAATCTTTTCCCCTTCTGATTAAGCGTATTCCAGGTGCGATAAATTTTGGGCTAAGCTTTTCCCTGTTTCTCTTAACTATAGCCAGCGGGTTTTTTGAAACGGCGTTTAGGGCTTGAGTCCTATCCATATCAAAAAGTATCGTTAAGGCTTTCACATCCAAGGGTTTCCGCATAGTCGAATCGTCTGTAGCCCCGCTTGAAACAACGATTGGAATGCGAAAATTCTGGGCTATAGCGACTTCCCTTTGTAGAGTCGCTAAAAGCCTAACTCTTGCCATCCCTTCCAGCGTTAATAGAGGTTTAACATCTATTTCAATGGAGGCTAAACTTTTTGAGGCAAGCTCTGCTTCTGCTTCGTCGAAAAATCTTTTGCGGAAATCCGTTTCCGGAAAGTTTAGAAGATCCACGCGACGGTCTTTTGCAGCTTGCCTCGCCACAGCCTTTGACTCGCACATAACGCAAATTATCTCAAATCTCCTCCTAGACTTTCGCAATGAGCGAACTAGCTCTTCAGCTGTTTTAGGCTTCAAGTCCAAACGAGACGCAAAATCTATGGAAGCCTCTTTGCAGAGGCTTCGCAGCTGCCTAATGTGGTTTTCGGCGGAGCCCAGCGGGAGGGGCACTGCCACTAAGCGATAGCCAAGTTCCGCAGCCTTCATTATCATCCGCCTTGTTTGTTCTATGTCGCTTAAGTCTGGCTTTAAGTGCACGTCAGCAAAAATCCTCTTCATGGGACTATCCCAAAACTTCTGCAAACTTCCAATATCTCTTCGGGTTTAGACTTTTTAAAGTGGATGCGGAAATGTATGGGATCCGTTGGGGAAAGCCTAATATCGTTTAAGTAGGCGGATTGTTTATCAAGCCTTATATAGAGGCAGCCTTTATCAACGTGCCGTTCGATTTCGCTGTTCAAAATTTCCTTGTCTAAGTTGTTCAATTTGGAAGCCAAATTTTCGAAAAAGGCTTTGATGTGATTTTTGTCTTTAATTTTCGCCTCGAAAAGAATTATTGGATTTCCATGATGCCCCGTTAAGCTTGTTCTCTTTAAAAACATGTTCTCAGATGCTTGCGGAGGAAGCGTGTTGCGTAACGCGGTTAAAACTTTTTCTTCATCTTCGGTGGCGTGGGCAAACACCCTAACGTCAATGTGGGTTACAGGAACCTTAGAAGACAAACAGCATCATCAACACTACTAACTATTCTTTCGCCGCTTTTAGGTTTTCTCCTTTCTCTTCTTCTCGGGCTTCGAAGAAACCCTTTTGTTTTCGATAAAATCAATGAGCGCCTTAACATTCTCTTCGTGGATTGTTCTTCGTCGGGGGTCTACTGGCACTTGAAGTTTCAAGGCTGTTTTAACGCTTAATTTTGCTTTCTTTAACTCGTTTAAGCTGAATCCTTTACCGGTACGCGGTTTTCCACACTTTTTAAATACTAAGGGCTTAATGGCTGTCATGGCTATTCCTTTATGGCTGCTTTTTACTTGGCCTGGCTTTTTCCGCTCCTCGACCCTTCTTTCTTAAACCCCTGACTTTTTTGCCCGCGCTGGTTAGTCCTCTGAAGACCCTCCCGCAATGTTGTTTTTGGCATATCCAGTTTATGTCTTTATCAGACTTTATTGCGGGATGGGCTTTGTCAACCATTATAACCTCAAACCATTTGAACCTTCCGTCTTCACCAACCCAGTAAGAGTTCAAAACTTCAAGGTTGGGAAACTTTCTGGCAGCACGCTCTTCAGCAATGAGTCGAAGGCTTTTGGCTGGCTTATATTTCTTTACACCCATTCTTTTCGGTCTTCTTCCAGACCTTGGACGCTGCTTCCTTAATCCTCCCCGCCTGACCCTTACACGGACAATGACAAAACCCTGCTTTGCTTTGTATCCGAGTTTTCTGGCTCTGTCAAGACGCGTAGGCTTTTCGACGCGAAAGATGGCTGGTTGTTTCCGCCATTCTACAAGCCTTTGGCGCATCAGCTCCTCTACATAGGATTCGTCTGGCTTTTTCCAAGCCTCTGCTATGTATTTATACGCCACACTTTTCACCTCGCTTATGTTTATGGTTCAACCTTAAGTGTTACATCCCAACGGATTGTATCCGCCAACAGTCTTTCAAAGATTGCCATGACCAGCAAAATAAACTTTCCGCAGACTACGGGGATGTTTGCTTATTTTCAAGTTTTGCTTTTCTAACCAAAAAATAGCCCCTTTGATTTTTCCAGATTTTCTCCGCCTCTACAATTCTAATTTTTTTCTTAAAGAATGGAGCGTCAAGCACTAGGGTTTCGTATTCGCCGCCTTCGCCCACAAGGGAAACACCATGTTGCCTATTCAGCTTAATTAGGGCGTTGACGGTTTCCTCATCTATTCTTCTTCCAAGCCAGCTTGCGTCGAAGCCATACGCATAAACGCCTGTTACTATTACATCAAATTTGAGGTCTAAAATTTCTTTCAAGATGGTTTGCGGGTCTTCATGCCAGAGGGGGTTTACGCACTCCAAGTTTAATTGTTTACAGACTTGTTCTATCCTTGTTTTTTGATAGTTTGAGGCTATGGCTCCTGAAACTATGCCCTCAACGTCAAGTTTTGCGATTAAACGTTTAAGATCCTCAACTTCCACCTCTTTCAATCCGGAAGTTTCAGCCTTTACAAGGGGGATGCCAGCCGCCTCTGCAAACATGTCAATTAGGTGGATGTTTGGATAGTGGAACATGTAGCTGTCTTCCCTTGCTGGAATCATGCATGCGAGAAAAGCCACTTCATAACCCTTTTTCAGGGCTTTGTGGAGAGCGAGGGCGGAGTCCTTTCCCCCAGTAGCTAAAACTGCGACCCGCATGGCATCTACTCTAAAAGTTTTGACCTTGCTTCCCTGAATAAGGCTTCCGTTTTAACACGCCAATCCTCAAAGTCTTTTGGATCCTTTGGATAGTTTCTGTAATGAACTTTAACCTTATTCATTAGGTTGGCTGCCGTCCTCAGCTCGTTTAAGAAGCCTATTCTTTTCAGCCCCTTGAAGACACGTTTAGCGGTTTCGGTTATGTTTAGCCGGAATTCCTCGCCCAAGCCAGCTTTTAGGACATCCTCTTCTGTTAAAAGTTTATATTTCATTCCATAGTTAAGGTCTTCGTCTCGACACGTTAAGAGCAACATGCGGAAAACGTCAAGTCCAGCCTGCTTCGTTCCGTAGCCTTCCATGTAACGAATGTTGTATGGCCATAAGGCTTTCTGGCTTGCGTCGCCCTTTTCTAAAGCCTCAACTATTGTTTTTCCGGCTAAAAACCCGCTCAGCATTGAGGGGCCTATTCCGCCGCCGTGGATGGGGTTGACTAGGCATGCAGCGTCTCCGGTTATTATGACGCCGTTTCCAGCCATGCAGTCTAAGGGTCTCCGCGTGGGGTCGTACCATGCTCCGCCGTCGAGGAGCAAAGACCCATCGAAAAGAGGTTTGGTTAGAATGTGCTTGTAAAATTGAGCCTTGGGGTTTGGAAAATTCTTCCGCATACAAACGCCCAAGCCAGCATTAACCCTTGCGCCGCCCTTGTAGAAAATCCACGTGTAGCCTCCCGGGGTTATCTTTTGGTTTAAGTATATTTCACAGTATTTTGTGTCTTCGGTTTCCTGTTTAAGCTGCCTTATCTCCCTATAGCAGGCTTCCACGTCCTCGTTGGAAATCTCAGCTTCTATCCCTATCTTTTTTGGAAGTTTTCGCCTGATCACAGCCAGAAAACCGCTTGAATCAACAACAACCTTGCCCTTGAGCTGAACCCTTTCTCCGGTCTTTAGGTTTTTGGCTGTAACCCCCGTTACAAAATTTTTTTCTATTAGAGGGCCTAAGCATTGAGTTGAATCTAACAGAGTTGCGCCTGCATCCATGGAAAGCCTTAAAAGCCACTGGCCAAAAAGCCGCCTGTTCAACAAGTAACCGGAAAAATCTTCATGCCTCACCGTGAAAACTGTTTCCATGTCAGGTGAATAAATCTTAATCCCTTCTATTCTCTTATCCACAACATCGCTTGGGGGATTTCCCAGCCCAACAGCCCTTAGGTGGTGTTCTCCCAGGGCGTCCCCGCAAACCTTCGCCCCGATCTCTTTTCGGCTCTTCCTCTCTACTAAACAAACTTTTAAGCCGGCCTCTGCAGCTGTTTTTGCAGCTAGACATCCGGCTGTTCCAGCACCAACTACTATAACGTCAAATTCCGTCAACGTTTTCCCTTCATGGTGTACTTTCTATACCTTGTTGTATAGTAAACCTTTATAAGCATTGAAGTAAACCAGTCCATACTTGGTGTATCGCAATAAACCGCCAATTAAACATGAGTGGTGAGCTTCGTAAACTCATAGAAACGCGTATGGAACACACTCTAAGGGGGATAGAGGACACCCTTAAGAAAGTTTTAGAAAACCAGAACATATCCCTCGAAGACTTGAAAAGCAACTTGAAAAGCCTTGAGGAAAGCTTCAACTTGCTGTCCCAGAAATGGAATCTTGAAATACTCTACACGCTTTTCTTGAAGAACTCTGTGTCTTTCAGCGGTTTTAAGAAAATTTTGGGAGTGAACTCCCGCACATTGTCGGACAAGCTTAAGAACTTGAAAAGCCATGGATACATAGAAAGAATTGTAAAAGTTGGACCGCCCCTGAGGGTGGAGTATACGCTTACGTCAAAAGGGAGAAACATTATACTTCTTGCGTTGCCTCTGCTCTATTATTCGAGCAGCTTAGCTTCCCACTAAAAGTGTCCCGTGTATCGCGTTTGCCCATACTTGGGGATTTCTATTTTTGGGTGGTCTTCATGTAGGCTAGGGCTGCGATTGAAGTGAAAACGAGCCCATACAAGGCTACGTCGAGGAGCATGAAATACTCGAAGGGTGGTTGTCCTAGGAGAAAAGCCCTTGAGAGGTCTGCGCCACAGCTTAAGGGGTTGTATTTGGCCAAGAGCGCTAGTTGGGGCAAAGCTTGCTGTATGAGGCTTGCTGGGTAGAAGACGGTGCTGCAGAAGAATAGTAGATAGTAGACTACGCCTCTGGCTGTTGTATATTTTTCGAAGCTTGGGGTTGAGACGGCGAGGGCTATGCTTAAACCGGAAGTGCCCAAGGAGACCAAAAACAAAGCCAGTAAGATTGTGAGGGCCTCCAGAAAAGTGGGGAAAATTCCAGTGTAAAGGAAGGTTATCGCCATGGTTGTGGCCAGAAGCGGTGCCATGTATATCATGCCTCTGACTCCTCCGGCTAGAACTCTTCCAGCGGCCAGCTCCCACCTTTTTATGGGTAGGCCAAGCATGTAGTGGGAAATTTCATGTCGGACCTCCATGTTTATTTCCCTTCCAATCATGAAGGCTGCGGCGAAAAGCGCTGTGACAGTTAAGCCGGGTGCAAAGAAAACGAAGTATGAGACGTATTGGCGTGTAATGTTTGGGTTAACCATGTTCGTGTAAACCAGCGCCATTATGAAGAGGTCTGCAAGGTTCATGCTAATCATTCCAGCAACCCACCATTTATAGCGGAAAAAGTATTTGAGGTCCCTTTCTACAACGTTTAAGATTGGCTTCAGTGCCAGCCGCCCCCCTCTAAAATGCGCTCATGCAAAAAAATTCCTAACAAGGTGAATGTGGAAAAGAACAAAATTATGCCGAGGGAAGCGGACAAAGGCGAAGTCAGAAACGCTGACTCCAGCCCGGCGCCCCAACGGAAAAGGTCAGCTGCGAAGGTTAGGGGGTTGATTGTGGCGATATTTCGGTAATATGTTGGCATGTAAGCCACTGGATAAAGGGTTGTGCTCAGCCTAACTATTAGGGCGTCGAGGGCGCCCATCAGTATGTCAAACCTGTCTGAGGATTTTATGCTGACGGCTAAGGTTATGCTGAAGCCCGACGCCCCAAAGGTGAACAGGAAAAGGGAGAGCAAGGCTGCGAGGAGCTGTAGGATGTTTGAAACTCCGATTATGTAGAGGACGAAAAGCATCATGGGTCCCACGTATAGGAAGCTTCTTAAGCCGCCTCCGATGGATCTTCCCAAAACCAGCTCTTTTCTTGAAATTGGAACGCTTAAGAGGTATTCTACAACCCCGTGGTCGGCTTCTTCGTAAATGTCGTAGCCTATGAAAACCGCCGTGGAGTAGAGCATCGTTATTATTATTCCTGCAACGTAATAGTTGAAGTAGCTGCCTCCCACAGCCGCTTGGACTTCTTCGCGGAACATGTGGTTGACAATGACGCCGAAGAGGGCTATCTGCGCGATGAACCATAAAGCGCGCATTATCAGAAGAAACTTGTACCTCATAAACATTTTGATGTCTCTTTCAGCCACGTTCCAGACGTTTCTTAGACTTATCATTCCTTTTGTGCCTCTTCAATGGTTAAGCCTGTGTAATGCGCGAAAACATCATCCAGAGAAGGCTCACTCATGGTTATAGTCCTCAGCTGAATTTGGGCCTTCATAAAAAGCTCTGTAATTTTTGGAAGGGCCTCCTCCGCCTGGTTTAAATAAATTTTTAAGCGGTTCTGTTTTGCTGAAACATCTGCAACGCGGGGGATCTCCCTTAACTTTTCAAGCACGTTTTCCGGTGCCCTTCCCTCTAAGGTCAGCTCTACCACATCTCCGCCTGGTATGTTGTCCTTAAGCCTTTTGGGCTTATCGCAGACAAGCAGTTTACCCTTATGCATTATGGCAACCCTGTCTGAAAGTAAGTCAGCCTCGTGCAGGTCGTTTGTTGCAAGCAGTATTGTTGACCCTTCGTCTCTGAGGGCGCGCAGCATATTCCATATCTTATGTTTGCCAACAACGTCTATTTGGGCTGTGGGCTCGTCCACTATGGCTATTTTAGGCCTCTGAATTAGGATTTTTGCTATTTCCACTCTTTTCCGCATACCGCCTGAAAAGTCGTGGATGCTTTTTAGCCGGTGGTCCCAGAGTTCAAGCTCTTCAAGGGCCCATCGAATCCTCTTCTTGCGCTCTTCGGAGCTTAAACCGCAAACTTTGGCATGCCAGTTTAAAGCGTCCCAAGGGGTGTCAACCCATAGAAGTTTAGGTTCTTGAAAGGCCATGCCTATGAGGGTTCTAGCCTTATCCGGCTCCTTGGTAATATCATAGGGTCCGACGAAGGCTGTGCCCTCAGTGGGCCTAATAACCGTCATAAGCATAAGCATGGTTGTAGTTTTTCCAGCCCCGTTGGGGCCTAGAAAACCCAGAATTTCCCCGTCCTCCACTTCCAAGTTTAAGTGGTCCACTGCCACAAGATTGCCGAACCTTTTTGTGATGTTGACCATGCGGATTATAGGAGGCATATTTATTCCTTTACGAGAGATAGACACATTTCAGCGCTGATTACTTAAAACTTGCGGAGCCAGCTAAAAGCAAGATGCACAGTGGTGGGGTAGCTGGGATTTGAACCCAGGATCGCCAGCGCCCCAGACTGAACCTTTGCCTTCTTTAAGTGAAAGCGCCATAAATTGGGAAGATTTTGCTGAGTGGGTTGCTAAGGATCACCGTCCAGCAGTTACAAGAGATATTGTCAATTATTCGAGGAAGTATGCGCATTGTCTGTTAAAGAAGGATCTAAGTGAAGTAAGGGATCTTCGACCTACTTTAAGGGTTAATGTTGTTAAGGCATTAAGTAGCTTAGCGAAGTTCTTAGGAGTTTATGAAGAGTATAAGCGTCTTGTTAAGGATTACGGTTTAACATGGAAAGGTAAAAGCGTTGATGATTTAGTGATTGATAGACTTGTCAAGGTTAAAGATCCAGATGAGGTTTTTGCATGGATTAGAGAGGTTAGACAGAGAAGATCAGACATTAGCGTGTTTATGGATTACATTGCCATTACGGGTTTGCGTCTCGATGAAGCTGTTCATAGTTACAATTTGATTATCCAGCTTTCAAAGGAAGGCAAACTTAACCATTACTATAATGAAGCTAATGAGACCTTAGAGCATTTCAGATTTAAAGAAGTGTTCATACGGAAAAGCAAAAAGGCATTCATATCCTTCGTGCCAAAAGATTTGATCTCTAAAATTGTTAACGAGAATCCGCTAACAAGCAAGCATAGCGTTCAGCAATTTGTCAAGAAGAGAGGTTTGAAGATTCGCTTTGCAGATATTAGGGAAGCACACGCCAGCTTTTTAACGAAACATTTGAACCCTGCGGAAATAGATTTTCTACATGGAAGAGTAAGCACGAATATCTTTATGGCAAACTACTTTAACCCTAAGCTCATAGCGGATCTGAAAGAGCGAATCTTCAAGGCAATAGCAGAAATACAAAGCAAAATCGATAAGCTCTAAGTTTTATATTTAATCCGAAGCTTGTAGTGTGCCGCATGAAGACATGATCTCGTTCCCATGCCTATTTTCTCATATCCTCTACAAACGATAGTGCCCTCTTTCTCAGTCTTACGTTCATGGTATACGGGCATAATTATATCTAGCACTATGTTATAACCTCCCTCTCGACATTCAGAATTTCCACATTTTACTTGCGACGGTATGGACCTTATATCTTTAAAATAGTATTCTGTTTTAATCTCTCCAGCTAAATTAGTTGATTTAATATAAAGGTCGATTTCTTCAATTTCAGGGAAAATTTCTTGCAAGGAACCTTTTTGCGAGAAAAATGAAGCTCTATTTTTATTCAATTTTGAACACCATAATGCAAGGTTATCGCCTAATAATCCTAAAAAGCTTTGCTTAAATGAACATAGATTTAGAAATTGTTAAGATAAAAACCATAACTTACGTTTCTCTAGCTGAATAGTAGAAAAATTATATTGCTACAAACAACGCCATTCCCGGACAATGGTGTCCTTTTCCATAATTTTTGAAGATGAAAGTTGTAGTTGTAGAGTTTTCCTGTGTTTGTTTCCTCTCTACTCGCCCTACAACTTGTAACATCTATGTAGAAACCAAAAGGTTAAGAATCCAACTGTGAAACCTAGAAAGAAAACTAAAGCGTTCATCCATTCTGGACTAGCACCTTTCTAGTATGGATAATAA
>JANXEP010000055.1 GCA_025057795.1 Candidatus Bathyarchaeota archaeon
ATCAAGAAACTGCTGGAAGACCTAATGCCCGGCGGCGGACTAATACTTGCATCTTCAACAGCCATACCCGCAGAAACCCCACCTGAAAACGTAAAAACCGTAATAAAAGCCGTAGAAAAATACGGCACCCCACGCCGTTAGGCTTTGTTAACGGCGTGCAGAAAAGCCCTTTCTCTATTTTGTATAAACTCCTTCTTTCTGCTGGTTAGCTTGCTCACTCCCACTTGTACACGGTTACTGGACCGCAGGGTTCGACCACAGTCCATTCTTCATATGATCCGTCGTAAAGTTTAACGTTTGCATATCCAAGCATCTCTTTGAGGACAAATCCCCATGCAAACGTGTATCCGCCGACTCCGCAGTAAACAATTATTTCTCTGGACTTGTCACCGCCTACAAGCGCTGTAACCATCGCCCTAATCGCTTCTACATCTCTATATTTTCGATTTTCAACCCAGAGCCAAGGTGCAGGCAAGTTTTTGGCGCCTGAAATATGCCCTGGAACAGGGGAGAACGGTTCTACTGTGACTCCGAAATATACGTCGGGATCTCTCGTATCAATTATAACTGTTTTGGGATCTTTTGAGTTAACCTTGTTCAAGACGTATTCCTTTGAGACAAGCATTGCGTCGTTTGTAACGCCCTCATATGCTGTGGGCGCAGGCTTAACATCGTCTATGGATAAGGGTCTCCCTTCGTCAGCCCATGTTTCATGCGCGCCATTTAATATAGCGACATTTTTTAGTCCCGCATACAATAGGGTTGTTGCCACCCTTCCAGCATCAGCCAACGGGAAGGGGCAGGTTCCAGACGGACAAGCGCATGATCCTATTTTGCCAACAACAACTATGAGGGAATCCTTTTTTATGCCTATGGAGCCGATCGTTTTGAAGAGGCTTTCCTTTGGGGGAAGCTCCAGCATAAGGCTGCCTTTCATCACCGTCCAAGCTGATTCAGGAACTTCAAAAGGAACGTTCACAGCGTTTGGAACATGTCCCCTCAAATATTCTTCTCGGCTTCGAATATCGATTATAACAAGATTTGGCAAGTTTAGGTTTTCAGCCAACCAATTGGTTGAAACCAACGGGGGTATTTTTCTATCCACAAACACCACCATTAATGTTTGAGAGGTATTAGATTATTTTCAATAAAAAATTTGCGTGCGCCAAGAGTATAACAAGCCTCTATCTGTAAGGAAGTTTAAAATTTCAGCATGTCAAGCGTTTGGCGGATGCATAATTGCTGTATTGTGCAGAGTTTTAAACTTTTTCGTTATGGCAAGGCTTATATACGTTTCAGCTGCCGAAAGATAGGCGGTGGGGTGGTATGGAGCTAAAAATTTCTAAACCTTCAGAGGAGAGGGTGATTAGGGACATTGAATCTTCCTTGACGTATACTATAAGACTTTACAGGTACTGGTTATCCCAAGGAAAACCCAAAGAGGAAGCAATGAAAAGGGCCGTGGAGTACGTTGTGCATTTGATGAGGTCGTCGACTCCTGTCTTGTTTTTGGCGCCTGACGAAGTGGTTGAGCTTTTGTTAGAACTTAAATCCGCATGCAGCGAGTTTTTAGAGATGCTGCAAAAAGTTAAATTTGAACGGCGAACAGAGGCGGAAGGCGAAACAGGAGAAAAATTTGTCGGCGGGCTTTATAGCAAATATCTAGTGCCCATATACACTGTTAAAAGTGATTATCCTCCAGGGGCTCAGAGGGGCATTCTTGACCTCGGTCCGATCTTCGGGGAGGGTGTGGATATAGGATTCAGGTACACCTACATCCACGGTGAGCCTTTCACTTTTGAAGCGCCTCATTCCCACGATTACGATCAGCTTCTGATTTTCTTGGGGCCATCGGAAAATATTCAGGACTTTGATGCTGAAATTGAGATCGCCCTCGGCGAGAAGGGAGAGAGATATCCAATAACATCAAACACTTTGGTTTACGTTCCTAAAGGTCTTATACACACACCGTTTTACTTCAAAAGGCTAGGTAAACCAGTTATGTTCATAAACATGTTCTTCGGATCCGCCTACCATAGGAAGGTTTTCACACCTCCATAGCATGCACTCGCATAGAGTTGCGTAGAATCGCTTTAACCATTTTTCTCCCATATTTTCTTTATCTGTTTGCGCTTTACTGACCTGTGCTGTTCACAAATCTTAAAGCGGCTTAAATTGTAGATATGTACTGTTAGGCGGTTTGTGAAGTGTTGGAAATAAAAAAGTCCGTGTGCATGTGGTGTCACAATCATTGTAGGGTGGAAGTGCACGTTCGAAATGGGCGTGTGGAGAAAATTGAAGAGGACAAAGCTTTCCCAAGGGCTGAGCTCTTACGTCCCGTAGTCAGGGCGTGCCCAAGAGCTCGCAATGTAGCAGAATGGCTGTATCATCCAGATCAGCTTCGTTATCCTTTGAAGAGGGCGGGTAGACGAGGAGAGGGAAAATGGATTCGCATCTCTTGGGATCAAGCGTTAGATGAGATTGCTGATAAATTGTTGGGTATAAAAGAGGAGTATGGCCCTGAAGCCATTGCCACAAGCCTTGGCACTGGAAGAACACACGACGAATACCGAATGCGTTTCATGAACCTGCTTGGAAGCCCAAACAATATAGGCCAAGGAAACATTTGTTATGGACCGGGATCGATGGTTTCCCTGGCCATTTATGGGTGGCCTGATTTTTATCCGGCGGTAAGCCGTTCCACCCGCTGCATTGTGCTTTTTGGGGCGAATCCTCAGCAGGCTGCTAGGGGTTTGTGGCAGGCCATAGTTCAAAGTGTTAGGAGTGGGGCTAAGCTTATAGTGGTTGATCCTAGGCGAACTGCGGCGGCGGAACAAGCGGACATTTGGCTGCAGCTTAGACCTGGGACTGACTGCGCCTTGTACATGGGCATGTTAAATGTCATAGTAAATGAGGAAATTTACGATAAGGAGTTTGTTGACAAATGGTGTTTTGGTTTTGACAAGCTTAAAACGAGGGTTCAGGATTATCCGCCGGAGCATGTGGCGAAGATCACATGGATCCCCGCTGAGAAAATAAGGGAGGCAGCTAGGACTTACGCCACAACCAGGCCTGGAGTGATTATTCATGGCATGGGGGTGGAGCACTTATCTAACAGTGTTGAAGCCTTGCATGCCAGATACATATTGACCGCGATAACGGGGAATCTTGATGTGAAGGGCGGAGAGGAACTGCGAAGCGTTCACCCCAGCATAAGGACGGAGTATGAAATTGAGCTTAATGATAAGTTGCCCCTTGAGCAGAGAAGGAAGCAGATTGGAGTGGATCGGTTCAAGCTCATGAGCAAGTTTGGTTATGAGCTTATTAAGGAGTATGCTAAAGCCGGGGTTGGCACTGCGCATACAACCTTTGCTCACGCTCCAAGCGTTTATCGAGCCATGATTTCGGGTGAGCCTTATCCCGTTAGGGCCTTGATAACGGTGGCCAGCAACCCCATGGTTACCCAGGCTAACACCCGATTGGTGTATAGGGCTATACTTAGCTTGGATCTTTTTGTGGTTCATGATTTTTGGATGACGCCAAGCGCCGAACTCGCCGACTACGTGCTTCCCTGCGCCTCCTGGCTTGAAAGACCATGCATCTTCAACTACTGGGATAGTATAGACTTCGTGTATGTTAGCGAGGCGGCAGTGCAGCCCCTTTATGAGCGGAGACCTGATTACGATTTGTGGCGGGGGCTGGGCATTAGGATGGGCCAAGAGGAGTATTGGCCTTGGCAAACCCTTGAAGAAGCCCTTCTCTACCGTTTGAAGCCCCTTGGTTACGACTCTTTCGAAGAGCTTATGCGTGAAACAGGCGGTATTATTAGGCCGCCCAGAGAGGAAAAGAAGTATGAAAAAGTTGGGTTTGGCACGCCTACTGGAAAAGTGGAACTTTACTCGACTGTTTTTGAAAAGCTGGGCTATGACCCTTTGCCAAGGTATTATGAGCCTCCTGAAAGCCCCGTCAGCACGCCAGAACTTGCTAAGGAATATCCTTTAATTCTCATAACTGGGAGTAGGCATCAACCCTTCTACCATTCAGAATTTCGTCAAATAGACTCTTTGCGCAAACAGCATCCCGACCCCATAGTGCAGCTTAATCCGAAAACGGCGTCTGAGTTGGGCATAAAAGATGGAGATTGGGTTTGGATTGAAACTCCGAGAGGAAGAGTAAAGCAGAAGTGCGAGCTTTTTGACGGGATTGACCCGAGGGTGGTTAATGCCCAGCATGGATGGTGGTATCCTGAAATGCCCGGGGAAGAGCCCTCGCTGCATGGCGTTTGGGAATCCAACATTAATGTTGTTACGAATGATGATCCTGACCAATGTAATATGGTGAATGGGGGCTGGCCGCTTAGGGCTTTGCTCTGCAAGGTTTACAAGGCATAGGGCGTGAGTGTAGCGTTTTTGGCTTCAAACCCATGTAACCTTGTAGCCTTTGTCTAGGGATATTTTGAAGCATCCGAAGGGTTTGTCAACCCATGTTGTCACTATTGGGCCGTGAGGAATGTTTTTGGGCAGTACAACCGCAGCAGCCCTGTCAAAGACGTATTTTTCTTGTTCTTTGCCAATGTAAATTTCAACTTCAGCCCCTAAATAGTTGATGTCGCTGGGCTCGAAGCCTAAGAAGAAGAGTGCTTCATCGAAGGGGTGCATGTGGGCTTTTGACGCGCTGTTGTATCTATGCCAAACTCCACATTTGCTGTGAACACTCCATGTGAAGTTGACTGCAAGCCCCTCAAGGTCTTGGCTGCTAAACCAAACAATTTGGTCGGCGCTTCCAGGGCCGCTTTCGTTTTCGGATTTTTTAAGGATTTTTGGTCTTAACGGCTTGAACAGATGGCTGTATTTTGTTCCATGGGTTTTCGGCGGTTTTGCCTCTTTCGACTTCCATGTGGTTTGGGTTTCCGGCCCTAAAACAATGTGGTAATGTAAGTGAAGCCTTTTTTGCATGTTTGAAATTGGGCCGTGGGGCATCTCCCTTGGAACAACTACAATTGAGGATTCGTTGAAAATGTGTTCTTCCTGCTCTTCGCCAATTTCTATAGCCATCTCCGTTCCCAAGTAGGTGATGTCAGAGGGGTTTAAGCCGTGGAAAAACAGGATTTCGTCGTACTTGTGCGTGTGGGCCCCGGCCCAAGTGTGGCCTACCCCTGCCTCCCTGCCGTGGACGCCTCCTCCGAAACATAAGTTAATCCCCTCTAAGTCTTTGCTTTCCATCCAAACCAGCTGGTCGGGTAAAACTCCGCCGGGGCCTTTTCGGATAACCAGTTTTTTAATTAGATTTTCGTATTTTCTCCCAGACATTTGACCACCTGGATAAGGTGTTAGGGCAAAATTTTCAGTCGAAGAGCGTAGAATATGATGAATTGTCATGGCATTTAAGACTTACTGAATGTTTATAGGCTGGCTCTTTGCGTCATGAAAATTTTATATACTGTGTATTGTCAAAACTGCTGTTTGAGGTTGACCAAAGATGGAGAAGAAGTATAAGCATTTGGTGAAGCCTTTGCTTGTCAAGAGGGGGCCAGAGGAGCTTTACGATGAACCGCGTTTTTGGATGGAGTCTAAGGATTTGGAAGGTTTTAACATTCATTTTTCCTACGGGTTTATTAAAAAGCCTTGTTTATGCCATCCAGTGGAGAATGAGGCGTTGGTGCATCCTTACGACGAAGTCCTTGTTTTTGCGCCTTCTGATCCGGCGGACGACATACTCGATTTAGGCGCTGAAGTCTCCATTGGAATTGGCGAAGAAGGTGAAACGCATTTTTTCGACGAATCTACGGCTGTAGTTATCCCTAAAGGGATGCCGCATGGCCCGATTGAGGTTAGAAGGCTAAATAAGCCCATAGCGCATTATCTTGTAGGCCTCGGTCCAGAATATAGAGCGGAAGCCGTTGCCAAAAAACCAGCTGCTAGATCAATGGTGTTGAAGTATATACGGTTGATTAAAAAGTTTAGGATGGCCCGCATGGTTGTAAGCCGAAAACTGGGGCGGACTTTGGAGACGACGGTGCGTCCACCAACGGGTGCCGTGCTTCCTGCTGGGCGGCCTTTCGCCGGCCCATCAAATGCTGATCAGATAGCATGGTTTTACAATGAGAATCTTGAGGGCCTTGAGCTTAATGTTTCTTGGGGTTTCTATAGTAGGCCTGGTATTGGGCATAGAATAGGCCGGGGTGGAATGCATAAGCATCCGGTTGAGGAAATTCTGATCTGGGTTGGGCTTGATCCTGAAAACTTAAATTTTTTGGGGTGCGAGATGGAGGTTTCTTTTGGTGAGGAAGAGGAGAGGCATGTTTTTAACAAGCCCGCAGCCGTTTTGGTGCCTAAGAACGTGGTTCATTGTCCCTTCATTTGTAGGTGGGTTGACAAGCCCTACGGGTTTATTGTGCTTTGTCTAGGCGGCGAACACGAGACCACATGGTTCCCTCCTGAAGAATAGCTTTTTTCTCTTTTTGTTTTTGGTTAGAATAATTGGTAGGCTTTCTAAACGGTAACAGTTTCGGTAACAATGTTTGGTAACAAAAGGTGTCGTGTTCTTTCATGTTTTGCCGAGGGCTTTTAGGATTTTTTCTGGAGTTATTGGGAGGTCGTCTATCCATTTTCCTATGGCGTTATATATTGCTGGGCCTAGGATCATGCTTAGGCTTGCTCCCACGGCTTCTGAGCAGCCGCACATTCCGTAGGCTCCGTATGATAGGCCGGTTTCAACTATGTGCCACTCTATTTTTTCTACGTCGTTCATGAGCATGACGCCGTATGAGGTGAGGTTGTCGTTAAGCCTAACCCCCGTTAGGGGATCGTAGAATATGGCTTCCTGGTGGTTTCTGCCTAAGCCCATGTAGGCCCCGCCGTACTGTTGACCGTTCACTGCGTCGGGGTTAACGGCTTTGCCCACATCGTTGACGAGGACAACCTTTACCACATCAACTTTTCCAGTTTCGGGGTCAACCTCCACCTCTACAAAGTGGGCTTGTCGAACCATGCAAGGCGTTTCTTTGGGCCAAACCTCTCCCATAAACTGGTTGTCGCTCCAGACAAATATTTCAGCTGGGAAGCTTTCGGCGACCCTAACCACCGGAACCCTGTTTTCAGGGTTTGCCTTCTCGAATATCATGCTGTCTTTGATGTCTAACTCTTCAGGTCTTTTGCCCTTGAACGGGTCCAGTTGGGCTGCGTAGTTGAGGATTAGTTGTTTGGCTTTTCTCGCTGCCATTATGAGACATGGGGCGTTGCTCATTAACCCCTGCGAGCCGCCCATTGGGGCGCCGTAAAAACCGCGATCCTCGAAGGGATAGTTTGCCACGTCTTCGATGCGCATTCCCATTTCATCCGCCACGAGTTGGCAATAGGTCGCTTCACGGTTCACGCCTCCCTCAGCATATTGCATCAAAACTTCGACAGTTCCGTCAAAATTCACTTTTACACCCGCCGAGGGACCAGGAACAAAACTATGTTTAATGTTTGGAGTGTGGGTCCACTGTATAACCCCCATAAACCCCATACCATGGTATTTTCCGTTGGGCAGTTTTTTAGCTCCTGGCGGATGCCACTTTTCATCCCAGCCAATCGCCTTCTTACCCACATCAATAACCTCCTTGAGGCTCCACCTTGAGGTGTCAAATCCCTGCGGTTTGGCTATGTGCTCGTAGACGTGCTTTATGCTGTGGCCTTCGCAGCCGTCGTTTTTTAGGGCTACCTCCGTCGGGTCCATGCCCAGCTCGGCGGCAACACGGTTGATAACATAGTTTACAATGTTGCAAGCTGGGGCACCATGCCTATAACATATTGTCATCGGCCTATTCACGTATGGAATCTTTTCCTTAAAGCGGATGTTTGGGATGGCTGTGCCTTCCCAAAGTTTACTGCGGGCTTCATAGCCAAAAATGTCCTGGGCGTTCACTGCCGTGTGTTCCACTTCAACCGCTGTTATGGTGCCGTCGTTCTTGGCTCCTATTTTGAAGTGCATAGTGCCAAGCTGAAACTCTGCGCCGCGAAAAGTGGTGTAGTCGTCAAGAAGCTTTACCGGTCTTCCCAACTTTTTTGAAAGCATTACAGCCGTGGCTGCTATGGCATCTTGCTGCATCTGCAGAGATGAGCCGCCAAACAAAGCCCCATGATAAGGCGTGTGAACAATAAGCCTATTCTCAGGTAGGTTCATATGCTTAATCAGCAACTCCTTAAACCACTCAATGTTTTGGCCTTGATACCAAACCTCGCAATAGTCCTCCAACCATCGGGCTACGGCAACACCTCCCTCAACACCTGCCCAAACGTCCTCCGCGCTTTTCCGGATGGTGAACTCAATTATGTGGTCAGCCTCTCTGAAGCCAATCTCAACGTTGCCCCGTTCCCAGACATTCTGGGGAAACCTATAATTGCCATTAACATTATGCTCAGGCCACGTGGCTACAGCCCCAGGCTTCACAGCCTCATCCCAGTCCAAAATAAATGGGAGGCATTCCCAAACAGTGTCCTCCCTTACCAGCCTAAGGGCTTCGTCGCAAGCCTCCTCGTTTTCAGCCACGACAATGCAGCCCACAGGCTGGCCGTAAAAGTAGGCTTTTTCGCCTATATATGGAATGACGGTTCCAGGAATCATTGTTAGAAGCCTTCGCGCTGCGACGAGGAATCCCGCCCCCCAAGTGGGCCATCTGCCCTTAAACTCAGGGTCATCCCACCGCACCACGGCAACAACTCCGGGAACTTTTTCAGCCCTATCAGTGTTTAGGCTTTTGATGCGTGTGTGCGCATAAGGCGCCAAAAGGGGTTTTGCATAAACCATCCCATGAAGGTATACGTCTCTACAGAAGACAGCCTTCCCAGAAGCCTTCGCCCTCGCGTCCTTCCGCAGCGTCCCCTTCTTACCTATATACCTCGCATCCTCAGGGGTTTTCCAAAGCCACCATCTCTTATCTTCAACCATCTTGTTCCCTAACTCCGGTAATATGCTGTGCACGCACACCACATAAAACTTTTTGACTTGGGGTTCCGCCGCATTGCCTTAGAAAACAAGAATCGTAGTTAGGCAGCTTACGCCTATCCGAGAGGGTTACTGCGGCTTTTCTGGGCGAACGCTAATTTTTTATCTCCATATTTGTTAATGCGAGTTTATCGGTGCTGGGAGGGCAAACGTTGTGAAGTTTAATGTGAATGGGAAGCCATACGAGGTTGATGTTAAGCCAAACTGGTCGCTTTGGCAGGTTCTCCGTGAAAAATTGGGCGTAACTTCGGTTAAAAACATGTGCGAGGGGGAGGGCGTTTGTGGGAGCTGCACCGTCATATTGGACGGTAGGCCCGTGCTTTCATGTTTGACCTTGGCTGTGGACTGTGAGGGCAAAAACATCGAGACCTTGGAGGGCATTGTGGCGTCTGGACACCCCATAGTTGAGGCGTACCTCAATAACCCTACGTATCAATGTGGTTATTGCACGCCCGGTTTTGTGGTTACGGCGAAGGCGCTTTTGGATAAGGTGCCAAACCCGACGGTCAAAGACATTATAGAGGCGTTGAGCGGCAACATATGCAGATGTGGAACCTATCCAGGGCATATAAGCGCAGTTCTCGAAGCGGCTAAAAAGCTTGGGGGAAAATGATAAAATGGTAGATGAACGTAGAATAAGGAAGCCGCTTAAAGAGAACCCGCTCTTCACATTTACCGTGCGCGGTTTTCCCGAAGACCCCGAATTTAGGGTTGTGGGAAGGGATGTACCCCCAAAAGACTGGGAGAAAGTGGTCGGCAAAGCAGCATACGTTTCAGACGTGATGCTTCCAGGCATGTTATATGCTAAATGGTACTTGTCGCCTCACGCTCATGCCAAAGCCAAAAAAGTCGACGTCGGCGAGGCTAAAGCGCTTCCAGGCGTGGTGGACGTGCTTGTCTGCGGCGACCCAGACTTGGCCTGGAGCGGCCACAGGGAGGGGATAGGCAGCGCAGGCGAACACTATCATGCAACTGCGCCGTATCTAAGCGAACTTTGGGACTTTGTGCTACCGTCTGAGGCTGTTCGCGAGGGACAGCCTGTCGCGGTTGCCGTCTGCGGGGAAAGCCCAGAGTTATGCGACGAAGCGTTAAAGCTTGTTAAGATAGAGTGGGAAGAGCTACCCTTCATACTTTCTGAGGATGAAGCCTTAAAACCCGACGCGCCCATAACGCAGCATTTCAGAAAACTTGAAAACAACGCGATCCCGCCGGACACGCCTTCCATGCGCCCCGTGCATCCCACGCCGCCGCGGGGCAACATAGAAGAGGGATTTAGAAACGCTGACAAAGTGGTTGAGTGGAAGGTTCAAAGGAGGGACACAACTTCTGCTATGGCCGAATCCTACAGCGCTATTGCCATGTGGAAGGGCGACGAGCTGCACGTATGGGCCAGAGGCCACAAACCCCTCCAGACAGCCGTCTGGCTTAACTGGATGCTCGGCATAGAAGAAAGCAAAATCAGATTCCACGTAACCTACCACGGAGCCGACTTTGGGGGAATATGCTGGACTGGAATGTGCCACACCCCTGTGCTTTTGGCGGCTATATTCGCAAAGAGAACCGGAAGGCCTGTAAAGGTGCTCGCCGAGTTCACTCCGTTCTATATAGTCGGAGAAGAAAGAGGCCTCTACAACTTCAAAGTTGGATTCAAGAAGGATGGAACAATCACGGCGGTTGAAGTAAAAACCATCGGCTCGCTTGCTGAGCAGGCTCCCACAGAGAAACTAAGCGCAGCCACATCCATCAAGAGCATATACGGCGAAAACATGCGCGCCTACGTGAATACCGGACCTGTAATCTGTTATAGGCATGGCACCCAAAACACGCTGGTCTTCAACGAAGTTATCAACCGTGTTGCCGCCGAGCTGGGCATGGACCCGACGGAGGTAGCCCTAAAAAACGACGGCTGCGAAGGCGAACCCATGCACCCAGTCATGGATCAAATTAAAAAGCAGAAAGGGTTCCCCCTTAGAGACAGCCTTAAAGAGTGTATAGAAGCTGGTAAGAGGGCGATTGGTTGGGAGGCGAAGTGGCATCCGCCAGGAGCTAAAAAACTGCCCAACGGAAAATACCATGGACTCGGTTTTGGGGTTTGCCATCAATGGCAGGTTCTTCCAGGAAACCCTTCAGTCTCCGCGGCTTGCGTCATTCGGGGCGACGGGACAGCAGTCGTCATGGGGCGAATTTTTGATATTCTTGGTGCAAAAACCCCTATATGCCAAGTTTTCGCCGAGGAGTCTGGTCTTCGCTATGAGGATGTTTCACTAAATACAGACTGCGACATCGACTTGTTTGAGCCTGGGGGAAGCTTATCAACAGCCTGCACAAACACCTCTATAATGGTGGAGTTGGGGAGAAAAGTTAAGCAGAGAATCCTCGAAATAGCTGTAGCCACCAGATTCTTTAAAGGGAAAAGAATCGAAGAGCTCGAAATCAGAGAAAGCATAATCTACGAGAAAGCGAACCCTGAAAACAAGCGAACCGTTGCCGAAGTGATGCAAGAGTTTGGAGGCGCCCCAAATTTTGGCGCCATGTGGGAGTCAAACATCATGGCCCGCACCCTTGTGGTGGCATCGGGCATAACCGTGTCTAAGCCACCGCCATTCTACATTTTCGCGAGGCAAGCCCACTTTGTGGAGGTTGAGGTGGACCCTGAGACTGGAGAAATTGAAATAAAAAAGGCTGTGGTTGTGAATGATGTGGGGAGGGTTATTAACCCCCGAGGGGTTGTAGGCCAACAATTTGGCGGCTGCTACTTCGGCGTGGAGAGGGAAAAATGGCAGGAGAAAGTCTACGACCCGCTTACGGGGGTTGTGCTCAACAACAACCATGTATTCTACCCAACCTTCACCATGGCCGACATATTCCCCGTTGACTGCATTGCCGTTGAATGTGGCTTAGGCTACAATGTTTACGGGTCATGCGGCATCGGCGAAAACGTCGGCACGGTTTGGGCTACCGGACCCCTGAAAAGCGCAGTCTACAATGCCATAGGAAAATGGATAGATGAGCACCCCCTAACCCCTGACAGAGTGCTAAAAGCCCTAGGCAAAATATGATTTGGGTTAAAGCAGTTTTCCCGAAACCCATTTATTTCACCCTCCTTGTTGACAGTACTTGTATGAACCCCAAAGAGAAGCTTGAAACTGTTAAAGCAAAATACAAAAAACTCATGAGGGAAGGCGTTGGAGACCTCTTAGCCCTAAAAACTGAAGTGCAGAAACTCCTAGAAGAGGCAAAATCCGACGGTGCTCTTGATATAAGCGAAGAACTGGAAGAAATCCTCATAGACCTATCCTTCACAATCGAAGAGACAAAATGCAAATGCCACAACACAAAATGCCGATGCTAAGCCCTCAGCCCAGACCGGCCACCACCCAAAAGTTTCAAACGTGAACAGCAGACAAAGATTTAAAATGCAATTTTTCTAAAAGTGTTTGAACATGCCGGGATGGCGGAGTGGATAACGCGCAGGCCTTGAGACTTTGAAGGTTATGCCGGAAAGCCTGTGGCCCGTTTGGGCCGCGTGGGTTCAAATCCCACTCCCGGCGCCTCCAAAATCGCCATGCATGAACCTCATCAACAAAACATTCGAAGATTTAGTATAAGCCTTGGAAAAAGCTTATCCAACAGAAAACCCTAAAGCTTTCTTGTCGGAAGGCATCTTTCTCAGAGAAAGGTGCGGGGTTGCCCTAGCCTGGTAGGGGGCAGGCCTGCTAAGCCTGTGGTCCTTTTGGGCCGCGCGGGTTCAAATCCCGCACCCCGCGCCAAGATATTGCTGAAACTGTGGAGCGTAACGCTTTTTGTTGAATTTCGATTCAGAATTAAAAATATTATAATTTTTGGATTCTGAACTAAAAATTTTACAAATACTGATCTCGGTTTCATATAACTTAAATGTAAATTGTGAATTCGTATAATAAATCAGCTGTGTTTGTGTGGAGTTAAAATGTCAAAGAGTGAAGACAAGCCTGAAAATAAAGCGCAGAGCGAGAAGCCAGAGGCGGAGAGGAAGGAGATTGAAAAGATAAGGTCTGACGTTGACAGGTTATCGCAGGAATTGAGGACAGCGGTGGATGAGCTTAAAAAATCTATTGTGGATATTCGCTCTGCCGTAAGTGAAATTGAAAATCCCTTTAACCTTTTAAGGGCTGTCGCAAGCGAAAAAGATTTGGAAAAACTGAATAGTGAAAGGCTGCCTTCTGGGGTTAAATCGCTGTTTTTGGGGAAACCTGAAAAGGAAGAAGAGGAGGTGAAAAAAGCTGAAGAGAAACCCCCAGAACCCCAGATTTTAGAGGAAAAAGCTTTAGCTTTGGAAACTAAGCCTGAGAGGGAGCTGCCTCCCCCTATCCCGCGTGAACATGATTTGCAGTCCTCAAGGGTGGCTTACTTGGACTGGGTATGGTCTCTTCTCGATTTAGGGTTTTCGTCAGACGATATAAATCAGCTTGCCCAATCCTATGAGCGTTTGGGCTTTTTGCCGCAGGGTTCCAGCGAGCAGGTTTATTCCTTGGCAGTGGCAGCTGAAAAGGCCAAGTCCAAGGGACTTTCCATGAGTAAACTGTTGTTGAACATGTATGAGGCGTCGCTGATTTCAGGAATGAGAATAGGCATAGAGGACATGAAACGGCTTATTTCAATAGCGGAAAAAGGGCTTAAGAAATCAAACGATGAAAAGGGTTAAGCCATGGGTTTCTCCCTAACTCTATCCCACATCATAATGGTCATATCTTCCATTTGCCTAGCAAGCGTCTTTTCAGCCTACGCTTTCTATACAGGGAACCTTGTCCAAAACGAGCTAATGCAGAACGTGAGCGACTACAGAAGAATGGTTAACATGCAGCTGGAAATAGTCTATGCCACAATAGATAGTTCAACAAATCCGCCACACTTTGTCGTATACGCAAAAAACGTTGGATACCTGCCGCTTAACGACTTCAGACACCTCGATGTTTACGTTGGCGAATATGGAAAGGCTCAACTTTATACATACAATCCAAGTTCTGGGCCTGGAAGCGGACAGTTCAATTTGGTGGACTCTGATGAAGACGGAGTTTGGGAGCTGAGGGAAACAGTTACAATAAGGGCGTTTCCAACAAGCAACATAAACGGGGTTGTTTTCGAGGCAAAAATCGTCCCAGCGAAGGGAATAGGCAGCAGCTACCTCTTTACAGGGCCTCCCTCATGAGGTGGTTAAATGGGCTTTTCAGTAACAATAACGTCGTCGATTATCCTAATAGCTGTACTTGCCATATCCACCTCCTTTTTGGCAGCATTTTTTCAAGGGTTAAAGGATCTTTCCTATCTGGCTAAGGAGTATACGCGCCTAGAAAGGGAGAAACTTGACGTTGCCTTTGAGTTAAAAGTGGATTCTGTCAACGCCACAACATGTAACATAACCGTTGTAAACAAAGGCTCCAGGGCTATTATCTTAAAGGATCAAGGAGACTTCAAATGGAACACCATAATACTGTCTTATGGAGACGGTTCCGTTTGGAGATCCTACCTCATTGAGCATTATGAGATTTTAGAAGTTAAAGTTTCAGGAACGGACTATGCTTTCAACCTGGAAAACCATGGTTTCCTAAACCCTGGGGAAGAGGCAAAAATTTCGTTTAGCATACCCTATGGAGCTCCTGAAATTCCCCCTCAAGGCTTAGTCTCGATTGTTTTTGTTACCCATTATGGTGTAGCCGCCAAGAAGGAGGCTGTTAGAGGCTAATGCGGGTCATAAGTTTGGGTATAGCTGAGCTTGATAGAGATCTCGGCGGGGGCATACCTCACCCAAGTTTAATTTCTATCGAGGGGGAGTATGGTTCTGGAAAAACCATTTTCATCCAACAGATAGCCTCAGCCATGCTTAAGGAAGGCCTAAGGGTTTACGTTATTTCCAGCGAGGCGACGGTGAAAGAGTACCTTAGCATGATGAAGTCTGTTAGGCTTGATGTAGACAACTACTACTTGTCTGGAAAACTAAACATCTACCCATTACATGTTGAAGGGGGCAGATGGAACGATTTTCTAAGTTCTTTTTTCCTAAGGGTTGCATCAAACTTTCTAGAGTTGAAAAAAGAGTTGTATGACGCGGTAATCATCGACAGCCTAAGCGTGTTAACGGTGAATACGCCTGCCTCTGAATTTTTAACGTTTGTCACCAGAATGAAAAACTTGGTTTCTGATGAAAAAACTGTTATTGCCACCTTCCATCCGGAGTTTCTCTCCGAAGAGTCAATTATGAAGCTTAGGGCAAGCTCAGACGTCTACCTAGTGCTGAAAAACGCGAGCATTTCAGGCATCGACGTCAAAATTCTAAGAGTTGTAAAGCTTTGGGGAGTAAGCGGCGAAAGAAAAAGCGCCATAACCCTTGAAATTAACCCCCAAATCGGTTTAAGGGTCATGCCCCTCAGCGGAGTTAAAGTTTAGGAGGAAAATTATTGCCCAAACTTAAATTGGGCTTAATACCGAAAATTTCCATCTCCAAAAAGAAAAAGATGGAAGCGGAAGAGGAAGTTTGGCCCTTTAAAAAGACGGTTTGTGAAACATTAGATGAAGCCTTAAAAGAGCATCCCTACTTGGCGACGTACTTGGAAAGCCTCCCAGAAAAACCGAAATACACTTTAAACCTTGACTTGGAGGAGAAAGAAACTAACCTTTTATATCCTTTGGGATTGGGAATCTATGTGCATATTGACGTTGGAGGGGAAATTGGAAAATATAACATTATAGAGCCGGAAAAACCTGCGAGCCGGCTGCTGGACGAAATTGAAACGGCTGTTGCAAAGCTTATCGAGGACAGGGAGTACCCTGGAAAGAAGGAGATGGTTCTGGCTGGACTTTTTAAGCAAGCCGTTAGGAAGATGGTTAAGATTCCCAAGGATAAGGATGAAAGCGCCATCCTCTACCACTTTTTGAGGGAGAAGATTGGGCACGGTTTCATCGACGGTTTCCTAGCGGATCCGTGGCTTGAAGACGTCAGCATTCCGGGAGAGGGCAAGGTTTTCGTCTATCACAAAATGTTTGGGCATCTTGAAACCAACGTTTATGTCTCCAAAGATGAGATCAACCGTTTGCTGAGAAATATTGCCGAAAGATATGGAAAAGTTTTGAGCTACACCCATCCGATAATAGACATACACCTTCCCGACGGCTCAAGGTTCAACATAGTCTACGGTGAAGACATAAGCCTCCGGGGAAGCAACTTCACCATAAGGAAGTTCCCGAAAGAGCCCATTTCGGTCACGCAGCTCATCCGATGGAAGACGCTTTCCCCAGAACTTGCCTCGTACCTGTGGATGCTTTTTGAAGTTGGGGTTTCAGCGATGGTTTGCGGGGAAACAGCCTCTGGAAAAACAACAACCCTGAACGCCCTCACGTGTTTTATAAACTCTGACTCAAAAATTGTAAGCATAGAGGAAACCCCTGAAATAAACATTTTTCATAAAAACTGGATTAGGGAAGTCACGAGGCTGCACACCGGAGTGCCCGTGACTATGTTCGACCTTTTGAAGGCAGCTTTGAGGCAGAGGCCAGACTACATCATTGTAGGGGAAATTAGAGGCGAGGAGGGAAGGGTGGCCTTCCAAGCCATTGAGACGGGCCACCCGGTTTTGTCGACCATGCACGCGGGCACCTTAGGCCAGCTTTTCCAGAGGCTTACCTCATATCCGATAGACGTTCCAAAGACGCATATAGACGGGTTGAACTTGGCGATTTTCCAGGCGCGTATGGAGCGGGGAAAGCGTTTCATACGCCGTGTCACTTCGATAAACGAGATTATTGGGTATGAGCCTGAAGAGGGAAGATTGAATTACCTGCCTACGTTCATTTACGATCCAGACTTGGATAAGATTCGGTTTACGGGTTCAAGCTTTCACTTGGAAACTAAGGTTCTCACTTTTAGGGGTTGGGGGAAAGAGCGTTTAAAAGAGCTTTATGACGAATTGAGGGCTAGGGCTGAGATTCTCAGTTTTCTATCTGAGAATTTCCCAAAGTATGGTGATCTTTGGAAAACCGTGATAGCGGTTCGGGAAAAGGGCGTCTGGGAAATTTATCGCAGGGTTAAGGAGATGAAGATTCCTTGGGAGTGAAAATTTCTAAAAACGCCGCTATGCTCATGTTTTTTTCAACCCCTCCCCTCCTCTTTTCAGTTTATTACCTATTCCTTGGGAAAACGTTGGAGGTCATCATCATCCTGCTTTTTTCGTTAGGAGTTTTTGGAATGTTAAGGGTTATGAAGAGGAGGAGCGTTACTAGAAAAGTGGATTTTCCCTTAACAACAGCTATTTTTCACATGTACAGCCTCTCCCTTGGAGAAACTTCCCCTGAAGACCTTGTTAAAACCATTGCGGAAAACAGCGAGTATGGGTTTTACAGCAAAATTTTCCAGAAAATCCGAAGTTTAGCCAAGGATTTCGGTTATGGGATTACCAAGGCCACGGCGCATGTTGCCGAAACTGTAAAGCCGCCCCTTAAAGATATTCTTGTGCGCTTGACAAACGTGTTCTCCAGCGTGGAGCCGCGGGGCTATTTGGAGATGGAGTCTTCTATGTTGATTGAGGAGTATTCGGGCTATTACACCCGCGCCATTGAAACTTTGAAGACTCTTGGGGGAATATTTACCTCTTTTCAAAGCGTAACCGTGTTCTTGATAATGACCATTGTTATTATGGCGATTTTTATGATAGACCCAAACGCCATCGGGTTTGGCTACGTTATAGCCGCGTTTTCGGCGGTGATGATGTATGTGATTTTTAGGTCAGCTTCTCCGAGGGAGAAGGTTGTTTACATTGGGAAGTATCCCCCAAAACTTTACATTTTAATGAAGTGGAGTTTAGTTGCAACAGGCGCTTCTTCCATTACACTCGCTACATTGTTGTATTTTTCAAAGGGGCCTTCCTTTGCCTTTATAGCGCTTGGCTTAGGGGTTATTGTCCCCGGATTTTTTGGTTACATGTTGGAAAGGCATGTTAACAGCATTGACAGGAACTATCCAACTTTTCTAAAAGCCTTAGGGGAGAACCTTGCATCCACGTCTGACTTGAAGGCTGCCTTTTCCTACATTTTGCAGATGGAGCTCGGGCCCTTTAAAAGCCTTGTTAAAAATGCCTCGGCGCGTTTGAAGCTTGGGATTGGGCATGAGCAAACTTTGGAAACCCTCTCTTCCGAGGCGGCGTCGTATCAGGTTCATATTAGCAATAGGATTTTTCTTGACGCTTTGAGCAGGGGCGCCAATCCCCTTGAAATAGGCAACGCTTTGGGAAACCGTGTTGTGAAGTTTATAGAGTTTCGGAAGTCAAGGGATGTTGTGGCTAAGAGCTTTCAAACCATAATATTGGTGATGCAGCCTTTAACCGTTGTTTTGCTTGTGGTTATGCAGGTGCTCTCCGACTTTATGTCCACATACCTTGTGAATTTGCCCTATTTCGGGTTTAACGCCATCCCCATACCCCTGGTTGAGGCGGGTAACATAGCATTGATCTTCATTATGGCTGTGGTGAACGCCTTAACCATTAAGGAGGTTTCAGCGGGATATTGGGGAACGTTCTTTATGAATTTGGGCATTCTTCTGATAGTGAGCGGAATCACTTGGATGGCTGCTCAGATATTTATAGAAATCGCGTTGGGCTCTATGCCTAGGCTTGAATTGCCTATTTAGCCTTTTTCTCCTTGGATTTGGCATGTGATTTTACGTTGTGTGTTGTGGCTTTTTGAGAGGTGGGCGTGCTTTCTTTTTAATTCATATTTTGAGTTCATATTCTGATTCGTAATTTCAGATAATGTTTATTAAATCTTAATACACGCTATACTCTTGGAGGTAGTGGTGGAGTAAGTAGTAGAGTAAGTGGTGGAATATGGGAGAAAAACCAAACATTAAATGCCAAAAATGCGGGCACGAGTGGCACACAAAATCAAAACTTAAAATGGTAACATGCCCCTCATGCAACCAGAAAATCCCAAATGTCGCTTTGAAGCGCCGCCGTCTAGTAAAGGCCTTTGTCCAGAGTCGGGGAATCATAGGTTTGGAGGCTGCCATAGTGTTAATCGCCTTCGTAATAATCGCTGCAGCCTTCAGCTTCATGGTTGTGAATCAAGGCTTGTACGCCACCGAAAGGGGTAAAGTGGTTATCCAAGAAGGCTTAAAGCAGGCAAGCACACCCTTAACCATAGATGGAACAACCTTCGTGAGGACAACCGCCGGCGGCAACACTGTAAATGTTATCATAGTTCCAGTGAAGGCTTTCGGAGTGAAGTTTGTCGCTTTTGGGCGAAGTCAAACAGTCATCACCCTAAGAGTGGGCGAAATGGCGTGGGCTAACGTATACTGCGGAGTACTCTACAACAGCACCGATGTAAGCAAGACTTATGATCCTTCGCTGCGCTATGAAAACGACACGCAAGCTGTGAAATTCGACGATTTTGTCGGTTTCCGCTATAACAGCACAGCAAAAGTTTATGTAAACGGCACATATGGCGACGACCTAATCACTGGGGCTGTGCTTGCCATTGCAAACAGTAACGGCGACGAGGCTTTAGACAGTGGCGAGAAGGGTTATCTAATAGTAACCCTTTCGGATGAGGATGTTGCCTCAGCCAGAACTGCAATAAATATTGAGATAAGACTGGATAAAAGCGCCACCCTTTCCATTGAAATCACCATACCTGAGTCAATGCCCCCGAACACCTACGTGCCCATCATATAGGGAGGGAGATAAATGCAAAGATTGTTTAAGAATAGGCGGGGTATAGTGGGCGTAGAAGCAGCCATAGTCCTCATAGCCTTCATAATCGTCGCAGCCGCCCTCAGCTATGTGGTTATCAACATGGGCTTCTACACAACCCAAAAAACCAAAGAGGTAATGCAGTCAGGCCTTGAAGAGTCCCTTTGCGCGTTGCAATTGGACGGCTCCATCTCAGCTAAGACTAATAACCAAGCATACATTGAGTGGATAATCCTTCCAGTGAAGCTTTCCGCCGGAAGGGGTGAAATAGACCTCAAAAACGGCAGTTTGGTGGCTTCAGTTTATCTGCCCAACGCCACGCTATTGAACATATATAACGGCGCTTACCTAGAGGCGAAGGCGGACTGCGACATACTAATTCAAAACCTAAGTCAACTGTACAAGATGAATGAGACGGACATGGCTATGTTCGCCCTATACAACCATGATGGAGACACTTGCCTAGAGCCCACGGAAAAGGCCTTCCTGGTGATACACTTAAACAGCACTGTGGCGGGGCTTCCAGGGGCTCGCCACACTGTAGCAGACTACGAAGTCTTTAAGGTTGAGGTGAAGGGTGCCAAGGGTGCCGCCCTATCCGTGGTGCGCACAGCCCCAGGCGGCATGCCCCAAAACGCCTACATAGACCTAGGCTAGGCACCCTTTTCACCCCAATTTCCAGCTCCTTTTTTGGTTTGATATTGTGATTTTTGCTTTTTCCCTTCTTATTTTTAATCGGATTTCGAATTCAATTCAGTTTTAATCTAGTTTTTGAATCGAAATTAACAATTTTACCAATCTAAATTGGCATTTCATAACACTTAATATAAGTTCCCCATAGAAATCAAAAACCGCTAAAAGGAAGATGAGAGAAATGAATTGGAAAAAGGCTTTAGTGAAACTAGCAAAGCAGAAGAAAGGTGTTATGGGTCTAGAAGCCGCAATAATCCTCATAGCCTTCGTCATCATCGCAGGCGCCTTCAGCTTCATGGTCATAAACCAAGGCTTGTTCGCAACAGAACGCGGCAAAACGGTAGTCCAAGACAGCCTCAGACAGTCAAGTACACCGCTGGTGGTTGACGGAAGCATAATGCTAAACGCTACTAATGCAACGCATATTAATGGCATAGTTATTCCATTGAGGGCTTACGGCGTCAAATATATAGCGCTTGGAACAGACGAGACAGCAGTAACCCTAAAAGTTGGCGGCAATGCGTGGCCAAACATTTACGCTGGCACAGAAGAAATGAATGCAAGCAGCGACTTTGATGCTTTACTCGCCAATGTAAGCCTTGGAAACGCTACCATTTTCATTCAAAACAGCAACAAGGACGAGGCTTTAGATTCTAACGAGAAAGGCTACTTGGTAATACATTTAACTACCCCTGCCATCGCAAGAACCCACATTGTTGTGGAGGTTAAACCAGAAAAGGCTTCGCCGCTGACCGTTGACTTCTATGTTCCTGAATCTTTGCCCACTGGTTGGATAACGGTGGCGGGCTAAATGTTCGCCAAAAAACTCTTCAAGAATAGGAAGGGTATTGTCGGCGTAGAAGCAGCCATCGTCCTCATAGCCTTCATCATAATCGCCGCAGCCCTAAGCTACGTCGTCGTCAACATGGGCTTCTACACAACACAGAAAACCAAAGAAACAATGCAGTCAGGCCTCGAAGAATCCTTAAGTGCACTACAACTAGACGGAGTGGTCACAGGAAAAACCGATCAAAACAACAAAATTCAATACGTAGTTGTTCCAGTGAAGCTTTCCGCTGGAAAAGCCTCCGTTGACCTTGGAAATGAATCAGTGGTGGTTTCAGTATACCTGTCCGACGCTACTTTGCTGAATATCTATAAAGGCGCCAACTCGACCACAACCACAAATCTAGACACCCTACTCAGTGATAATGATGACTTCGCTGGCATCCAAAGCCAAGGGGCCATGTTCGCCTTATACAACGATGACCGCGACTCGGTCTTAGAATCTAATGAGAAGGCTTTCCTGATAGTCAACCTTGACAGCCAAAACACTGTTGGCGACTATGAGGCCATAAAGATTGAGGTTAGAACAGCCAAAGGCGCCGCGCTCACGGTTGTTCGCACCGCTCCAGGCGGCCTCGCCAAAAACTCCTTTGTTGATCTTGGCTAGGCAGTGTGCTCTCTACTTACTCCACCCTACCCCCACCATTTTTTACATAATCCGCTTTTTCCCGCCTTATTTTCCGGCTTTGAGGGTTTCTTCAATTTCTTCTCTGAGCGCCTTGTCCCTGACCTTTTTCAAGGCTTCTAGGAGTAGGAACCCTACGGGCGCCTCGTTTTCGTCGGTGACGTAAACCCAGCGTTTTCCGCTTTTGTACCATTCCAGCAGCACCCGCGCATAAGCCTCGAAGCTTTCGGCTTCCGCCTCGTCCATAACCCTAAACATGCTTAAAGCCGCCGAAGCTGAGCCGCTTCTAACCACAAATCCCACAAAAGCCTCAATAGGGTCGGCGGGACGCACACTATCCCTGTCGCATAACTCCTTATAGGCGCTCCAGAGCTGGGCGTCAACCCAAACCCCAATCTGCCACTTCAAACCGCAAACCTCCAACATTACCAAAAACATTACCAACCACATTACCATAAAAGGATAGGGGTCAAAATAACCAAAATAAAAATAACCAAAATAAAAGCACAAAACCTTTTACTCTCAGCA
>JANXEP010000066.1 GCA_025057795.1 Candidatus Bathyarchaeota archaeon
ACATCAAAGGAAGAACGGCAACCTGTAGAGACGGGCTTCGAATACAGCCGCGTACCTCCCTGAGGGGCGTGATGCTGTTTAGAAAGCGCAAATAGCATGCGGGCAGGGTTCATTCTGAAACGGGCGGGGTGGGATTCGAACCCACGACCACAAGCTTAGGAGGCTTGCGCCCTATCCTTGCTAGGCTACCCGCCCTCGCGCCTCCTTTCAGAAAAGCCGCATTAAGAAATTTAGAGCTTTCGGAACGCCTGAAATGGCTTCCTCAAGGTTTGCTTATAGCCAGTTTCTGGCTTCAACATGGTTTAGATTCTGCGCGGGTCAACTTTGTTTCATGTTTTCTCAAGTAAGCTTTTAGATGGTAGACTTGGCTGGTCCAACGTTAGATGTATTTGTAAATTCTCGGCGCACGCCATCAAGCTCACTCTAGCGAAACTTTTGGGCAAATGTTCAGGCAAAAATTTAGTGAGTAAAACTTTAAAACCTCTTGTTTTGGGCGCAAAGATTTTTTCGATTTTCTGCCGATTTCTTCGAGAAAATCGTAGTGGAATCCAGCGATTGGACAACTAGGGGACAAATCTCTTTATAACCCTTTCAGGTTTGCTTTCATGAATCCTCCTTTAAGCTTCTCAGCAAATACTCAATAATACCCCGCCAAAGCTGTGTATGCATAAAAAGGGGGTTTATGGGTTAAGTTTTTGCCTAGCTATATTTTGCTTCTCAGCACACCGCCCGTGGCAAAACGTGTTTTAGGAATCTCACTGAATTTTATCCAAACCACATCCCTTGGAACCCCGAAGATTTCAACAACTGCATCCGTGATAGCCTTAGCCAGCTTCTCCAGTTGCTCCTCAGTTTTCCCATCCAAATAATGTACCTCAATGAAGGGCAAACTAGAACCCTCCTCAAACAGATATTAGGGCACATCGGATAAAACCTTTTAACACAACAAGCGCGTTGAAGGAAGGAGGGACGGGGCTAAACCGCACAAAAACTCTTATCCATAAGAATAGGAAACAAATAACAAAAAACTTAAACTATGATGAAATGATTCAAAATAATTGCTCAAGCGCGGGGGTACCCGAGCCAGGTCTAAATAGGCTTTGGGAGCCAGACAAGCCTAAGACAAGGGGGAGGACTTAAGATCCTCTGGCGTAGGCCTCCGTGGGTTCGAATCCCACCCCCCGCACCATTTCTGGGTCATCGAAATCGCTTAAATTTCGCATATTTTGAGCGTAGAACAGCAAAAAATCGACTACAAATTGACAGTGGCTTTTGATTTCACTTAAGCGTTTAAAACTGTCATTTGGGTTTAAGTTAGTAATTCTTATAACTTTCTAAAATTGAATTGCAAGATAATACAGGTGAGGACAACTTTGGCACAAAAGCATTTCCTTATCTCCTACCTAGATGCGCTGGAACGTGACCCAACGAAAGATTTTTGTTAGTCATGTATGTAAAACATATGTACCTTGAGTTTTTCAAGAACCAGAATAACGAGACAAAATGGGAAGATATAGAATACGTCTATGCAACGCTTATTGAATTCTCAGAAAGAATGTCGGAGGATAAGAATTTCATTTTTCAAAGGGACTTTTTGTCTGAAGCGATAAAAATTGCGAAATTCTTAAAACTCAAGGACGATGAAAAACAATTACATGAAAAACTTTTACAGAGTTGGATTAATGAGGCACAAGAGAAGGGAAAAGCAAGCAAATTGGTCAAATATTTTATTCTTCAACAAGCATTAGATTACAGCGTTAAGATAGGTTATGGTTATAGGGAAATGACTCAGCAACTTAAGAAAGAGTTAGCTGGAATTGATTTTTCGGATGAGCTAATAGAGATAACCATACCAGAGCAAGAAAGGGAACAACTCGAAAAAATCGTTAAAGAACATTACGAAATGCTAGGAGAGAGAATTCGGGAATACATTAATAGAATAGGTAATCTTCCTTCAACGCAGATACTTTTGAATATATGCATGAATGGATCGATAATTCGCATCAATTTAGAAGAAACAAAGGAATTTGTACAAAAGTTGATGAGAGAGCATCCCTTGCAAAATATTTTTAGCATTATTTTACTCGCCAGCGAGAAAACCGTTCGCTTAGAATTTATTGAAGATAAAGAGAAATTTCAACTAAATCAGCAACTAAACTTTGGAGTGCTTGAAACAATTTGGATAGTAACCCAAATTTTTAGAGAGCTACAATACAGAAACATTTTAACTTTATCTTCTGTTGCTGATTTTCTTTCACGATGTAATTTAAGCAAAAATAGCTTTGAATTGATTCTGCATGGAGCAAAACATCATTTTCAAGGCGATTACGTAGCTTCCGTTTCAATCTTAACACCATTAATCGAAAGCATATTATTTGATTATTTACGTGCAGTAGGGGCAGATGTTTCAAGCTATGAAAGCAAAATTATTGAGCAGAGAGAACTTGGCGGGCTTCTAAATCTAAGGGAAGTTAAAGATAACTTTGGCGAGAATTTTCAATGCTTCTTAAAGCTACTTTTGGTTGAAGCCGATTCTATTAACTTCAGGAACAGGTTTGCTCATGGAAATGTAGCCATAGAAGAGTTTAATGAAAGTACCTCTTCTGTCACTCTCTTCATAATTTTGAAAATTTGTGCAAAACTTTTAATTAAATAATAAGCTGAATCGCAAAGTAACATGTTATCAAATAAATATCGTTTTTGCTTGTTTTACCCATAAAAATGAAAAGCCATGCGGAACAGCTACAAGATTTTATACAAGAATTATTTGAAAACAGTCAGCCGATACCTCACCCTCAAACAAAAAATAAACTAGCTCGACTTCAAAAGCCCGACTGCCTACGAAAACGAAACACTGATATGGGCATCATCAAACCCGGCCGACATAGCCGCAAAATGGGCAAAACTAAAGACGCAGTCCTAAGAAAATCGAAATAACTGGATTATAAAAGTAGTCAGCCAAAAAGCATAAGGCTTGACTACTACTTCCGAACTGATAATGCCGAAAGACCCCCAAGCGTAGAAGAAGCCCTAAATAAAGCAGAAATCGCAAGACTACGCACAATAATAACAGCCGTAAAAACCTACAAGGAGCTTCTCGCAGACTAAATAAACTACCGCCAAATAGAAGCCAAACCCTAGAAATGGAACAAAAATATACCGAACTGACATTAAAGACAAAGCAAAAATAAAACCAAAAACAATGGAAAACTAGACAAACATTCATAAACTTTATAAGAAAAGAAGTATCCTTATCTGTTGACGCATCCTAAGTCCAAAGGATGCGTTCCTTGCGCAATGCGCCTTACTTTTAATTTTTCCTACCAAGCAAATCCTCAGCTTTCAAAATTTTTGGCGTTGCATAACCCATTTTCCGCAACATCTCAACATATTCCTCATCAACCTCCGACCAAACGACAAGAAAATCCTTCGCCGCATCCCAGAAAAGCATATCCTCATCAAAAGCAAGATTCTTCATCGAACCCTTCAGCTCAAAAGCCCTATTCGCCGTAGCATTATAAACAGGACTCCACTCAAAACTCTTCTTCACAGTCCCCCTTGGTCTTCCGGGATCCCAAACATGAAAGAATATAGGATGCTTCAAAAACGGAGAAACATCCATATCTATTGCTACATCAGGAACAGAAGGCTTAATTTTGGAACCCCCTATCCCCAAGATTATGAAAGCGCAATTTCCTTTTACCACTAAAAGATGGACACAAATCCCTTAAAGGTTGAAGCAAAGACCGTCCATCCACTGTCCCGCGCTGAAAAATATCCACAAGTTTAAGCGCCAAATCAGCCACAGAAATTAGCGCATTACACTCGCCACCGCTAAAGAATATTCGCTTCTCTACATCACTTCTGCTTACAAGCTCCCTCCAAGCCGGAGTAACTTTCCCCTCAAAATGGTCAATATCTAAAAACAAAGGCTCCTCGACATCACTATAAGTCTTAACATACCACCACGCACAAACATGAGGAAAAGCATTCTTAACATACTCCAAATAAGTAAGCGGCTCAAGACGCTGAAGCCTCGTTCTGCCAAACATAGAAATGTATTGCCGAGCATAATAAGCACAGTAAACATCCAAATGCTCAATACAATCCTCCAACCCATCAATCAACTTAGCAATAATATCCGTCGTCTTTTCCTTCACTTGCTTCAAAAGATGCGCCGCCTTGTAAACCTTCTTCTTTCTTGAAACGCCAACAGAATCAAAAACCTCCTGAAGACACTTATCATATCTATAACGAAACAAATTCTCATCAGAAGTCGTAACCGAAACCCCAACCAAAGCCTTAAAAGACTTCCCCTTTTCACCAACAAGCGAAACACTCTCCCTTTTCAAAAGCATAGAATCAATACCAACATGCATCCTTAAACCACATCCACACAATGCACAAAGCTTTACACATATTTCCTGTTATTTTTGTTATAAATGTTATAAAATATTCGCCATTCTAAACGGCAATAATAAGAGGGATAAACAAAGCAGCCTTGATTTTCTCCAGTTTTAAGCAGGTTCAAATCTCACCCTTGCACCAACTTACTGAGCAGATTAAGACGGCTGATTGTTTAAACTTTATAAACGATTAGTTGAATTGACGGTTATATTTGCAGCCTGGGCAGAAGATGCGTGTTCTTTTTCAGTACTGAGCTATGGTATTCTTGTAGGGATTTTATGGTGAAATTGCTTTCGAGGATTCGCTCTAAAGCCTTAACAGCCGCCTGTGCTGCTGCAACCGTGGTTATGTACGGGACTTTGTATTCTGCGGCTGCCCTTCGAATTGGGAATTCGTCGTCTTTGGGTCCTTTTCCCTTTGGGACGTTTATTATTAGGCTTATTTTGCCGGATTTGATGTAATCGACTATGTGGGGTCTTCCCTCGCTGATTTTTGGGATTACTCCCGTTTCTATGCCCATCATGAGCAGGGTTTCAGCCGTGCCTCGGGTTGCTAAAATCTTGAAGCCAAGCTCAGATAGTCTTCTAGCAACGGGGACTATGCGTAGTTTCTCCTCGTCTCTGACGCTTATGAACACGTTTCCCTTTGTTGGTAGAAGGGTTTCAGCAGCCAACTCCGCCTTATAGTATGCCATTCCGAAATCGTGGTCTATACCCATAACCTCGCCTGTTGACTTCATTTCAGGGCCGAGAACCACGTCGACGCCGGGGAGTTTAGCGAATGGGAACACTGCCTCTTTAACAGCTAAATGGTCGATTTTCACGCTTTCAAATGTTAGGCCTAATTCCCTAAGCTTGCGTCCCACAATAACCTTAGCTGCTATTTTTGCCAGCGGAACTCCTGTTGCCTTGCTTACGAAGGGAACAGTTCTTGAAGCTCGCGGGTTAACTTCTAACACGTAAACTTTTCCATTTTTTACAGCGAACTGAATGTTGATTAACCCGACAACTTGAAGCTCCTTAGCCAGCCTACGCGTATAATCAATCATTGTTCTAACTACATCATCGCTGAGGCTGAAGGGCGGCAAAACGCATGCTGCGTCTCCAGAGTGCACCCCCGCCTGCTCAATGTGTTCCATAACGCCGCCTATGTAGACAGCTTCGCCGTCGCAGACAGCGTCAATCTCAGTTTCAATAGCGTCTTCTAAAAACTTGTCTATTAAAACGGGATGCTCAGGCGAAACCTCTATTGCCTCATTCATGAACTTGACAAGGGTTTCCTCGTCGTAGATTATGTCCATAGCCCTTCCGCCTAGAACATAGGATGGGCGAATAAGCACGGGATAGCCTAATCTTTTTGCAACTTCTTTTGCTACTTCAACGCTCATGGCTGTTCCGTTTGGAGGCTGGTGTATTCCCAGCTTATCCACAATCTCGGCAAACCTCTTCCTGTCCTCAGCTTTGTCTATGCTGTCGGGAGATGTGCCGAGGATTTTGACGCCTTGCTTTTCCAAGGGAATGGCTAAGTTTAACGGAGTTTGGCCTCCGAACTGAACTATGACCCCTTCTGGTTTTTCACGATCAATAATGTTCATTACGTCCTCAAACGTTAAGGGTTCAAAATACAGTTTGTCTGAAGTGTCGAAGTCTGTGCTTACGGTTTCAGGGTTACAGTTCACCATTACAGTTTCATAGCCCTCTTCCTTCAGCGCCTTTACCGCGTGGACGCAGCAATAGTCGAACTCTATTCCCTGCCCGATTCTGTTAGGCCCAGAACCGAGGATAACTATCTTCTTTTTCCTGCTTTCTTTCACTTCGTCTTCATCTTCATAGCTGGAATAGTAGTATGGTGTTTCCGCTTCGAATTCGGCGGCACACGTGTCAACCATCTTGTATGTTGGGATTATCCCAAGCTTCTTACGCAACCGTCTAACTGTAAGCTCGTCGATTTTCAACAGGTAGGCTATCTGCCTATCGGAAAAGCCTAACCTCTTTGCCTTCAGCAGAACCTCCCTCGGGATGGTTTCAACAGTATACTTTGCAATTTCCTCCTCCATTTGAACTATGTTTCTGATCTTGTAGAGGAACCACCTGTCAATCTTCGTCAGTTCATATATCTCATCTATGCTCATGCCGTTTTTGATGGCTTGTCTTAAGTAGAAGACCCGCTTGTGCGTTGGGATCCTTAAATAGTCCCTTAAAGCTTTAACGTCTGGGACTGGCTCATCTTTGCCGTCAGCGCCTAGCCCATACCGGCCCATTTCCAGCGAGCGTATGGCTTTCTGCAGCGCCTCCTCGAATGTTCGTCCAATGGCCATAACCTCGCCGACGGATTTCATCTGCGTCGTTAAGGTTTTGTCCGCTTCGGGAAACTTGTCGAAAGGCCATCTTGGAACCTTTACCACAACATAGTCGATTGTAGGCTCAAAGGAGGCGGGAGTTTTCTTTGTTATGTCGTTTGGTATCTCATCCAGCGTTAACCCCACAGCCAGTTTCGCCGCAATTTTTGCTATGGGGAAGCCCGTTGCCTTCGAAGCCAAAGCAGAGCTTCTGGAAACCCTCGGGTTTATTTCTATGGCCACAAACCGCCCATTTTCTGGGTGTACTGCAAACTGTATGTTAGACCCGCCTGTCTCGACGCCTATCGCCCTTATGATTTTGATAGCAGCGTCTCTTAGAACCTGATATTCCTTGTCTGTGAGGGTTTGGGCTGGAGCCACCGTGATGCTGTCGCCCGTGTGGATGCCCATGGGATCCATGTTCTCGATGGTGCATATGATTACAACGTTGTCAGCGGAATCCCGCATAACTTCAAGCTCGTACTCTTTCCAGCCTATCACCGACTCCTCAATTAAAACTTGACCTATACGGCTGTACGCCAGCCCCCTAGAGACTATCTGGATGAGTTCCTCCTTATTGTAGGCTATGCCTCCGCCCGTGCCTCCAAGGGTGAAGGCAGGCCGGATTATGGCGGGATAGCCTATATCCTCAACTATTTTTAACGCTTCTTCAACAGAGTAGGCTGGAGCACTTTTTGGCACGGGGATGCCTATTTTTTCCATAGTCTCCTTAAAAAGCAGCCTGTCTTCGCCCTTCTTAATAGCGTCAAGCTTTGCGCCGATAAGCTCAACACCATATTTGTCAAGAATTCCCCTTTCGGCTAGTTCTGCGCCTAGGTTTAACCCTGTTTGCCCTCCAAGGGTTGGAAGCAACGCGTCAGGCCGCTCCCTCTTAATGATTTCTGTGAGCACCTCAACCGTTAATGGTTCAATGTAAACCCTGTCGGCCATCTCTGGATCGGTCATTATCGTTGCAGGGTTAGAGTTCACCAGCACTACTTCGTAGCCTTCTTCCCTCAGCGCCTTACATGCTTGGCTGCCAGAATAGTCAAACTCGCATGCCTGCCCAATCACTATTGGGCCAGACCCGATGATTAAGATCTTCCGAATATCTTTCCTTTTAGGCATGCTAAGTGTACTCCTTCATCGTTTTAGCGAAATCTTCAAAGAAGAAGTATGTATCATGGGGCCCGGGACCAGCCTCCGGGTGGTATTGGACAGCTTTTATGGGTAACTCTTTATGTTTTACGCCCTCCACAGTGTGATCGTTTAGGTTGATCTGCGTTAGGACTAAGCCAGCGTCTTTTAGGGATGACTTGTCCACGGCGAAGCCGTGGTTTTGAGTGGATATGAAAACCCTGCCTGTTTCGAAGTCTTTTACCGGCTGGTTTACACCCCTATGGCCAAATTTCAGCTTGTAAGTTTTTGCGCCCAAAGCCAAAGATATCATTTGATGCCCAAGACAAATGCCGTATAAAACAACTTTTCCAGCAATCTCCCTCACTGTTTCAATTGTCTCTCTAACCCTTACGGGGTCGCCTGGACCGTTGGAAAGGAGCACCCCGTCAGGATTGTATTCCAAAATCTTTTTTGCAGGAGTATTGTATGGCACCAATATTATGTTTGCGTAGTTCTTTAACAGGCGGATTATGCTCCATTTAACACCGCAGTCAACAAGAACAACGTTCAAGTCGCGTCCAGCCTCTATCAATTTAGGCTCTTTGACGCAAACTTTTGGCACAAGGTCTAACTCGGTGATGGCAGGCTGCTTTCTTGTTTCTTCGATCAGGCTTTGAAGGTTTGGCTCATCCTTTCCCTCGTAAACCAACAAGGTGCTTTTCATCGTCCCGTAAATTCTTATCTTCCTCGTAAGCAGCCTCGTGTCCACACCCTGTATTCCCGGAATCTCATACTCCTCCAGAAATTCATGCAGGGTTTTTTCAGATCGCCAATTGCTGGGCGTCTCACAAAGTTCTCTGACGACGAAACCTTCAACTTTAATTCCATCCGACTCGAAGTCTTCTTCGCATACGCCGTAATTGCCTATCAGCGGATAAGTCATCATCAAAATTTGCCCGGCGTAAGAGGGGTCTGTTAAATCCTCCACATAACCCGCCATTCCAGTGTTAAAGACAAGTTCGCCCTGTGCTTTCCCAACAGCCCCAAAACCTTCGCCGAAAAAGCAGGATCCGTCTTCCAAAACAAGTACAGCCTTTTTATTGCTGCATCCTTCCAATACTGAACCCTTCTTACATTAAGGGTTCCAACTCTTAAAGCTTTCGATGGGGAAAAGGGGGAGAAAAACCTTAGTCTTATATTCTTGTAAGTCTCCTTCTGTCTTTCAAATTTAGGAGCCGCGGGTGATGTATTGAACCGAAGATTGCTTATTGACGTATGCTTAGGAAGGGAAAAGGCGGATCTTGTCTTAAAGTGTGGGGCTTTGCTCAACGTCTTTTCAGGGGAAATTCTGGAGAACGTTGACGTTGTTATTAAGGGCGACAGGATTGCTTATGTCGGCGAGAATTCAGGCCACATGATAAGCCCGTCCACCCATGTCATGGAGATAAGCGAGGGCGTTGCCGTTCCAGGCTTCGTTGACGCTCACGCGCATATAGACGCGTTTTGCACACCTACGGAACAGGCTAAAATGGCTTTGGCTCATGGAACCACAACCCTTTTTGCTGAGCCGGACGAGTTGGCCAGCGTATTAGGGGCTAAGGGTTTAAAAATTTTCATAGACGAGGTTGGGAAACTGCCCCTTAGAGTTTATGTGCTGGTACCACTTACAGTACCCCAAGATCCCACGCTAAGCCCAATTAAGCCGATGCCGTTAAACGCCTACAAGAGGTTCTTATCCGCTAAGTCCGTGGCAGGACTTGGCGAAACTGTTGCTTGGACATTGATTTTGAACAATGAAGGTTACTATGCTGAGAGGTTTAAGCTGGCTCTTGAAATGGGCAAGCTGATTGAGGGACATACTGCGGGCGCAAAAGACTTCAAACTTGCCAGCTGCGCATGCGCTGGGGTATCTTCATGCCACGAGGCCATAAACGCTGAGCAGGCGATGGAGCGGCTTCGGCTTGGGTTTTTCCTGATGATCCGTGAAGGTTCCATAAAAAGAAGCTTGTCAGACATACTTCCACAGCTGATAAGTTCAAAGGTAAGCCTCTGCAATGTTGCCCTTGTAACCGACGGCGTGGACCCCGTCGACTTAGTGGAAGCAGGTTACCTTGACAATGTGGTTAAGGAAGCCGTTGAACATGGACTTGACCCTGTTGAAGCCATTCGGACAGTAACCATAAACCCGGCGAGGCATTTTAGAATGGACGATCATATAGGCGCTATAGCCCCGGGGAGATACGCTGACATAGCGGTGATAAAAAGCTTGGAAAAGCCTGAAGTGTTGCTTACGATTTGTAATGGGCAGGTTCAGGCTAAAGAGGGAAAATTTGTCGGAGAAATTGAAAAGTATTCGTATCCTCGTTATGCATTCAAAACCATGAAGGTGAAGGGTAAAGTCAAACCGGAAATGTTCAAGATCAAAGCCCCAATCCAAAAAGGCCTTGTGAAAGTTGTTGTAGGCAGACTTGAAAATGAGACTGTCACCCGCAAAGAGTTGATGGATGTTAATGTTGTTGACGGAGAAGTCAAGCCAGACGAGGGTTTAGACTTAGCCAAGATCGCCGTCATTGACAGGCATTTTAGAAGCGGCAGGATAGGGCTAGGCTTAATCAATGGGTTCGGGGCGAAGGTTGGGGCTATCGCGTGCAGCCTAAACTTTGATGAAAATCAGCTGGTGGTAATAGGGTACCGTGACGCGGATATGGCTTCCGCCGCAAACACCGTTATAAACTTTGGAGGCGGCATCGCAATTTGGAACCATGGTAGTTTGTTGGAAGCGTTGCCATTGCCAATAGCCGGGGTTATCTCCACCGAGAGCCTAGAGGAAGTTGCCAGCACGCTAGCCAGAATCAATAAAACTCTGATGATGGCTGGTTCTCCTTTCGTAAAGCCCCTTAACGCCGTCTTTTTCACAACATTTGTTTCGCTTCCAGAAATACGGTTCACTGACAAGGGAATAGTGGACGTGAAAAACAGAGGCTATGTCCCGCTATTTGCGTAGAGTAGGGGGTTGACTGCAAACGAGAAACGGCTAGTTGGCCAAAAGTCTTATGAGCGGTGAAGGGCAAATAAGTTTGGAGATCGGAATATGGTTTATTGTGTTAAATGCGGCGCCAAAAATCCCGATGACGCTAAAACATGCTCTCAATGTGGGGCGCCCTTGTACAAGTTAACCGAGGGCGAGTTTCGGCGTCATGAAAGGGAATGCTTTGGGGCTGGAAGCGCCGAACCCCGTGAAAGGATAGAGGAGGAGTGTTTCGGCGTTCCCATAAGCAGCACGGTTATGGGCCTAGTCTTCGGCATAATAATAATCATTGTAGGCTTCAGCTTCCTATTGAGGGAGCTTTACGGCATAAGCGTGCCCTGGTGGCCCCTTGTCATCATCATCTTCGGCGTTCTCATAGTCGCAGGAGCCATTTACAGTTTAAGCCGCAAACGCTAGTTCGCATGGAATCTTACAGCGGCGGCAAATCTGCAAGTGATCCCACTGGGAAAGCAGTATCCTCGTGAAAAGCCAAAAGATGATTAGGCATATCAAGTACAAGTCGATGAGGAGGTTTTCTGCAAGGGCGTCAACCCCTACAAGCACCAGAAAGCATGAAAATACAAAGAGGGTGTTCATAAAGGATCGGGTGAACCCCTTAAACTTAAACTGGAAAAAACCTAGGACAATACCGATTTGGCCGGCCAAAACGCTCCACAATCCAGGCTTTCCCAGAAAATTAACCTCAAGGAAAAAGTAGGAGGCTGTTCCCGCCAGCACGAGAACCCCTCCGAAAAGTAAACCCGTGCACGCAGCGCATAAAACCCGCCTGTTTAAACGGATTATGTGGGCGTCAAAATTTCCGCAGTCTGGATGGTGCCCCCTAAAATGGACGCTTTCCATGCTTGGATTGAGATTTTTAACCTTTAAATTCTGGGTCTTTTTTCTTTTGCGGCTGTGAAAGGTTTTTGAGCATTTATCTGGAAATAAGGCTGCCAAAATTCCTGAGATACAGATTAGGGCTAATAGAGCGCCTATAAGTTGTTTTCGCCAAGCCAAACTCCATGGGGGTGTTGACTTATAAAGTGTAAGGGGTAGCACTAAGGCTGCCCCGATGAGGGAAAGGGTTATGGCTGAAATGGCGAGAAAACCGTAGTCGAATTTATGAGGCATAATGTTTCGCCTAGAAAAGGGTTTTAAACTGTGCGAGTATACCCTTACCCACCATATACCAGTAAGCCCTTCTCTGCAACTCGTTGGACGAAAATACTCCCCGAAACCGCCGCCTCCACGAGCCATAAAAGCTTCTGTAGCAAAGGTAAAGTTCCTCCTGCACCTCTCTCCGCGACAACGTTTCTGTGGGCATTATGGCGTGAACCATGTCATAGTTTGCCCAGTTAAAATCCTCAATCCAGCCGTTTCTTTTGGCTTCCTCGTAAATTTGGGTTCCGGGAAAAGGCGTTAAAACGCTGAATATGGCGAGGTCAGGGTCTAGCTCGTTTACAAATTCCCTCAGGTTTGCAATGGATTTCGCCGTGTCTTTCCTAGCACCTATAATAAACATGGTGTGAGCTAAAATATCATTCTCTTTTAGCAGCTTAACCGCTCTTTTTGCATCCTCAACCTTTAGGTTCTTTCCATACTCGTTAAGAATTTCTTGGTTGGGGTTTTCAACGCCTAAGAGAACCCACCTAAGTCCAGACCTGCGCAGTTTAGGCAGAAACATTTCGTTTCTAACGATGTCGTCGCATCTAGCCTGAACAAACCACATTAAGTCTTCGCCCATGCCTCTTTTAAGAATTTCATCAGCAAGTTCACCTATCCTTTCGCCTGAACCAACATTGTCATCCGTCAGCCAAATGAACCGGCTGCCGAAATTGTTATAGCAGAAAGCCATCTCGTCGGCGATGCGGGCTGGTGATTTTCCACGCCACCGTCCACGCCAATGCCTCCACTGAGTGCAGAAAGTGCAATTATGGAAGCATCCCCTAGAACCCTCGATTAGGGCGTATGAAGCCTTTCGCCCCGCCATGGCGGCAAAATGGTACTTATCGACTGAATCTTTAACAAGGTGGTATCCGGGATAAGGGAGCTCTTCCAAGTTTTCAATAAGCTCCCTAGGAGGGTTGTGGAAGATTTTACCTTTATACCTAAAGGATATGCCTTTTACTTTTGAGAGGGCTGCTGGTTTTTCAGCGTTTTTCACCAGTTCTACGAGGGTTTCTTCGCCTTCGCCCCGCACGATAACGTCGATTTCCGGATACTGTCCTAGGCTTTCTTGGGCGGTGGCTGTGAAATGTTGACCGCCAGTAACCGTTAAAATGTTGGGATTCACTTTCTTTGCTGTCTCCAAGGTTCTAGCGACAACGTAAGCGTTGCATGTGGCTAAGGCGCTTGAGGCTACAATGTTTGGGGTGAAGGCTTCAATTTCCTTTTCAAGTCTTTTCCAGTCGATTTTCTGGGCGTTGCAGTCCAGAACTTTAATCTCAACGTCTTTAACTTTATTTTCGAGGTATGCTGCCAACTGTATTATGCCATAGGGCGGCGGCAAATATTCCCCCATAACAAACCATACATCTTTCGGCGGCTCTACGAAAAGAATTCTCATCAATTTCTCCAAAGAAATATTGGCGTTTTCCCTTTAAAAGCTTCCAACACGCCCCGCATTTACACAACCCTTTCCATTTTAAAGGGTGAAAGACAACATTCCATTGCTATGAGGTCTAACTTATGGAGGGGGAGGATAAGCAAAAACGTGTCGAAAAAGCAGACATGCTGAGTCTGGCTTCACCAGGGTTTTTCTTCATACTTGTTGGCGCCACATGGATGGCGAATCCAAACCTAACAGATGAGACTGTTAATTTTTTCAAAGATTTTCAGCTTGTAAAAATAACAGAACACATAGTTTTTCCAGCACCCGCCAAAAGTCACCCAGTCGTATGCCGCCGCCATGCAGTTTGGCCTAGCCTTCGGCGCCTCCCAAATAATCATACTGGTTCTTCGATTCGTTTTCCACGACTCTTTGAAAAGGAAGGCTGAAACATTTTCAGGCATAGTTTTCTGGTTTATTGCAGGCTTCTTTTTGCAGATGCTGAGCAGTGAAGCCCTAAGCTGGTTCGGCTTCATTGCCGGGCTTATTATTGCTTGTGGGGCGGCGATGACAGCCAGCAGCGTCGTAAAACTTTTTGGATGATTACTACCAGAAGCAAGGGATGTACTCTCTAACTCTGAACCTTACTCCCATATTCTTAGCTAAGTCTGCAGTTTTCTGGAGGTTTACTTCTGGGATGGCGACTGCGGTCACTTCGACGTCAAAAACTTTTCTGGCTTTCTCTATAAATTCTAAAACGCTTTCAAAGGCGTTTTCAAAGACGGGTCGGCAAACTTCCCTGTAGGTTTCTTTGTCCGGAGCGTTTAGGCTGACGCTTATTTTGTCTATTCCAGCCTCCTTAAGCTCCTCAACCACATCGCGCCCCTTGTTCAGCAAATATCCTTGACCGTTAGTGTCCAATCTTAGCGTAACCATTTTCCCATGATAACGCCGTATCCACCTACAAACTTCTAAGACGCAGTCCAACCTTGTGAGGGGTTCTCCGAAACCGCAGAAGACGATTTCCCTCCAATTCTTCAGGTTTAAAACCTTTTGAAGTTCGGTTAACACCTCGTCAACGGCTGGCTCCTTTATCAGTTTAAGGTTGAAGCCGCCAACGCCGATCTTAAAATTTCTGAGGCAGAAATAACAGTTGTTGGAGCAACGGTTTGTTATGTTTAAGTATAAATTGTTTCCAAGCCAGTAAACGACGCTGGGGCTCTTTTTTGCAAACATCCAGTTTTCTCCCATTAACTCCACTAAACCCCTTCATAGAAATACGTTGATGCCGCAACGCATTAACTTTTAATCCCCAAACCCAAACCCGCAAATGGTTTGCTGAAAATCTAGAGGGGGCTATCAAATTTAAAAGCGGAAGAACACGTAAAATTGACGTTTTGCCCGGCGCCTTAACCAAAATCATAGGGGTGTCCTCCGCAATCAATATGAGGCTCAGAATTCAACTTTAAGTGAAAAACCATTGCCCATGGAAGCGGATAGTTAAGCGTCTAGAATAAGTTTAAATGCTAATCGGCTTCTAAGGTTTTGTTATTACAAGGGGGAAACGCGGTATGGTTAAGTACGTTTTTGTCACGGGCGGCGTTTTAAGCTCCGTGGGCAAAGGTATTGTCACTTCTTCTATTGGGAAGATGCTTCAGGCGCGGGGTTTTAGGGTTACCGCCATAAAAATCGACCCGTATGTGAATGTTGACGCGGGAACAATGAACCCGTACATGCACGGCGAGGTTTACGTCACAGACGATGGCGGCGAAACCGATTTAGACTTGGGATGGTATGAACGCTTTCTCGATTTAAACCTGAAAAAGGAGAATAACATCACGACGGGCATGGTTTATAAGGCTGTTATAGAAAAGGAGCGGCGGGGAGACTTCCTCGGGAAATGCGTGCAAATAGTGCCCCACATAACCAACGAGATTAAAGACCGCATACGAAGCATGGCGGCGAACTCCAACGTTGACGTGGTTTTAACGGAGGTAGGCGGCACCGTAGGCGACATTGAAGGCTTACCTTTCCTAGAGGCTATCCGTCAAATGCGCTTAGAGGATGGATATGAAAACACGCTTTACGTTCACGTGGCTCTGGTTCCCATACTAGACGTCACGGGGGAGATGAAAACTAAACCCCTTCAACACAGCGTTAACGAGTTAAGGCGAATAGGCATCCAGCCAGACATTATTGTTGCAAGATGCCATGAAAAAATAGACTCCGAAGCCTTAAGAAAAATAGCCCTCTTCGGCACAATACCCGAAAACGCGGTTTTCTGCTCCTACACCGCCGAGTCCATATACCAGGTTCCCCTAATCCTCGACGAGCAGGGAATGGGCAGCTTTATATGCAAAAGACTAGGGCTTCCAGAACGTAAACCCGATTTTAGCGAATGGAGAAAATTTGTGAACGCCCTGCTAAACCCAAAATATGAAGTTAAAATTGCATTGGTTGGAAAATACGCTGGACTGGTTGACAGCTATGTAAGCATGAACGAGGCGCTTCGCCACGCTGGCGCGGCATGCGAAACCAAGGTTAAAATCCACTACATTGAGGCTGAAACCTTTGAAAAGGAGCCAAGCAAAGTTCAAACCCTTGAAAGTTTTGACGGAATATTCGTTCCCTACGGTTTTGGTCCAAGGGGCGCTAACGGAAAAATAATGGCGATAAAGTTTGCAAGGGAAAACAACATTCCTTTCCTTGGAATCTGCTACGGCTTCCAGCTGGCGGTGATAGAGTTCGCCAGAAACGTTTGCGGTTTAACAGATGCAAACAGCACAGAAATAGATCCCAACACGCCCCATCCGGTGATAGACCTCATGCCAGAACAGAAAGGCATAGAGTTTAAGGGGGCAACAATGCGTCTCGGCGCCCACAAGATTATAGTTAAGCCTAACACAACGGCGTACACGCTTTATAAAAGCGGAGAAATCTACGAACGCCACCGCCACAGATTCGAGGTTAACATGGATTACATTGATAGGCTTCAGAAAAACGGATTAGTGTTTTCCGGCACAAGCCCCGACGGGCGAAGGATGGAAATTCTAGAAATGCCAACCCACTTCTTCTTTTTAGCTTCACAATTCCACGGAGAGTTCAAAAGCCGCCCCGGAAAACCGGATCCTGAATACTACGGTTTTGTAAAGGCATGCTTGGATAGGAAGCTTGGAAAGGCTAAGCCTGAATTCTAGACATTTACAGTCCTATTTCTTTAGCTATTGCTTTAAGGCTGTTAAGGGCTATTTCAAAAAACTTTTCCCTAGGTATCCCAATTTCTTCGCATACCAGAATCCTTTCCCTGTCAGCGCCCCTGGCAAAATCCTTATCCTTAAACTTCTTTGCAACTGTCTCAACTTTCACATCCTCCAACTTTTTTGAGGGCATAACCAGCGCGCATGCAACAAGCAGTCCGGAAACCGCGTCGCACGCAATTAAAGCCTTCTCCATGCGATTTTCCGGCCTTACTCCTGTATGCCTAAAATTGTGGGCTTTTATGGCGCGTATAAGTTCTTCTGGCACAGCATCCTTCAGGATTTCTTCAGCCATTAGGCTATGTTTTTCAGGCGTTGTCTCCGTCTCCTCATAGTCGATGTCGTGAAGCAAGCCGACCAAGCCCCACTTGTCATCGTCTTCCTCAAAATGTTTAGCCACACCCCGCATTATGGCTTCCACGGCTAACGTGTGAAAGAAGATGTTTCTTTTTGAAATATGCCTCTTAACGAGGTTAAGGGCGTTTTCCCTATTAACCATCAACATCACATGAAACCCTTTTCTTTGGGATCCTTTAAAACTTGTTGGGGGCGACGTGAGACTTAAAGCGTTCATTTTAGGCGTATTTGGATAAAATATAAATTGTTTTTGAGAAATCTTTTGAAATCATTACGGACGCGTCTCGCGATGGTTTCGGTCAAGCCTAAAATCACATGGAAAACTGCAGTTCTTCCAGCCCTAGGCATAGCTGCATTTATAATATATCTTTACATTTTTCAAACAGACATACCGGAAATAATACAAACTATTAGGGGCGCAAACCCCCCGTTATTCTTTTCAGCTGCAATTATGGTTTTCATAGACACTTTTTTCTACGCAATAGCGTGGCGCGTTCTCCTCAATCATCTTTCGGTTAAACTTTCGGTTCGAAGAGCCTACCTGTACGTTTGGTATGGAACATTCATGGACATAATAATTCCCGCGGAGTCGATTAGTGGGGAAATTTCCAGAATCTATCTTGTCACGAGGGAGCAGGGCAACATTGTAAGCGGCAAAGTTGTAGCCTCTCTGGTGGCGCATAGGCTAATAAGCATGGGCGTATGTGCTGCAACCATCGTGGTGGGCATGAGCATACTTCTAGCGGAAAAATACGGACATGTCGACAGTCTGATATTTAACCTAAGCCTTTTTCTAGTTGTTGCAACCACCTTTTTCCTAGCTTTGCTTCTCGTCCTATGTATTAAACAGGAGTGGACTCTAAAAATCATTGATTTCGGGATAGGGGTAATCGAATTTCTCAGCAGGAAAAGATGGAGGTTGGCAAAAGCCAGAGGGGAAGCCGTTAAAATAGCTTGGATATTCCATGATTCTATGAAGGAGTTTGGACGTGCACCAAAAGTTGTAGCCCTCTCCATATTTCTCTCCGGTCTCTCGTGGCTATTTTACTTGAGCATCTCATACATGGTGCTTTTAGCCTTAGATTTTCCAGTTCAATGGAGCGCGATTCTCGTAACACAGTCAATTGTTTCAGCTGTAAAATCCATCCCCATGGGCGTGCCCTTTGAAGTTGGATTACCGGAAATAACCATGACAACCCTATACAAGGTTTTAGGGGTACCCTTCGGGATAAGCGCAACAGCAACAATACTCACCAGAATTTTAACCGTTTGGCTAAGGTTCTTCATCGGGTTCGCAACCCAACAGTGGCTTGAAATAAAAACGATAACAGCATCAATAGACGAAAGCGCCAAAGGAAAGCCTAAATTTTCCACAGCTGATATTATCGACAAAAATGAAACCCTTGAAAATAGCGATTGAAGACGCCTCAATCAGGCATTTAGATAGACTTTACGATATTGAGAGAGAATGCTTTAAAAGCGAGGCTTTCTCAAAACAGCAGATCGCCCAGCTGCTCACCCATCAAAATTCGGTAAGCCTCATAGCGAAGGACGAAAACACCATAGTAGGCTTCGTCATAGGCGTGATTTATCCTGAAAATGAAAAATTGACGGGACACATATTAACAATAGACGTCCACCCAAGCCACAGAAGAATGGGGGTAGGCGCTAAACTGTTGCAGGAAATCGAGAAAATTTTCATAGGGAAAGGGGTGGAAAAATGCCGGCTTGAAGTAAGGGAGGATAATCTAGCAGCATTAAAACTTTATCAAAAGCTTGGATATAAAAAAGTTGGAAAACTAAAGAACTACTATAGAAACGCCCACGGAATACTACTTGAGAAAACCCTTGTGGAGTGAAACCCTTTAACGTAAACCTAAAAGCATAGAATTTGCAGGATATATGATGTGAGCCAAACTTGAGCAGGAAAAAAAAGTTTGGAAGGGCGATAGTTGTGCTTATCCGAAACACCACTTGGCGTTGTGGGAAACTTGAAAGGTTAATAGTGGAACGTCTCCACAAAGAAGCCTCCAGCCTTGGGAGGACTGGAATGCCAATATATGACATATTGGAAAATTTCGACTTGACGGGCAGAAAGAAAAACGATTTCCTAGACGCTATAAAAAGGCTGGAGAGAAGGAATATAATAAGAATCTTGAACTTGTAAACGCGCCTTACCGAACCTCTCACGATTTCTCAATAAGCTTCTTCGCGTTTTCTATCCAAGCGCTGACAATTTTTGGAGAAACCCTAAGCTTAGAAGCTAAATCTTCAGCAGAGGCTCTGGCCAGCTCTTCAACAGTGTTTATGCCTACGCTTTTAAGCTGAGCTGCCCGTTTCTCACCTATACCCCTCACTTCAGTTAAATCCCTCACTATCGGCGCAGGCTTCTCAACAGTCTCTTGGATGGCGGGCGCTGGAGGCGATGCAGG
>JANXEP010000072.1 GCA_025057795.1 Candidatus Bathyarchaeota archaeon
TCCATGCACCATTTTAGAGCATCACCTTTTAAGGGATGAGGATTGGCGGGAAAAGGCGGCTAAGGTTTTTGAGAAAGCTGAAAAAGTTGGCCACAAAGTTTTAACCGCCGCCGAGTTTTTGGGCTTGAAAAACACTTTCTTAGAGGCGGCGAGGCGGAGGCTTTTTGCAGAGAACCCGCCCTCAAAAGATTTTGAAAAATGGATGAGGGAAAGCCAAGACAAGAAAAAGAAAGTTAAGCCGCCAGTTTCAGAAAACGCAGAGAACTCGAAAAATGGTACATCGATGAGTAAAAATAGAAGAGTAAGGCTATAGACACTTTATAATTCTCTTTCAGAACCCCTATTGTGCAGTGTATCCTCCGTCGACAAATAAGGCTGTTCCCGTTATGAAGGATGATTCGTCGGACGCCAAGAAAAGCGCCGCATGGGCAACGTCTTCTGGTTTTCCCAGCCTCCCTATTGGATGTAATTTCAAACGCGACTCCCGCATTTCCTCCGGTTTTCCAGACTTCTCCCATATTTGTCGAACCAGCGGTGTTTCAATAGTCCCTGGGCATATGCAGTTAACACGGATTTTGTAAGGCGCTAGTTCCAAAGCTAAGGCCCTTGTAAACGCGAGGACTCCGCCTTTTGAAGCGCAGTAAGCGCTAAAGTTGAGGGCGCCTACCCATGCAAAAGTTGAAGCAGTGTTTATGATTACTCCACTTTGTTGCTTTTTCATTATGGGAACTGCATATTTACAGCCTAGAAAGACCCCCCTCAAATTTATGTTTATTATCTTGTCCCAAAGTTCCTCTGAGGTTTCAGTTAGGGGAGCCATTATGTTGACGCCAGCATTATTAAAGAGTATGTCAAGCCTTCCATAACGGTTCACAGTGGCTTCTATCATTTTTTGCACATCACTGGCTTTTGTAACGTCAGCTTGTATAAACATGGCTTCTCCACCGGAATCTTTAATCATCTTCACTGTTTCCTCGCCAGCTTCTCTCACAAGGTCAGCAACCGCAACTTTTGCTCCTTCTTTTGCGAACAATATTGCTGATGCTCGTCCTATTCCAGACCCTGCGCCTGTAATTAACGCGACTTTATCTTTGAGCCGCATATTATCACCATCTTTCGAATGCGGGAAAGCATCCACACATATTAAGTTTTCGCAGTATCAGCTTGAGATTTTCAGTTTTTAAGGGAGGAATGTATAAAAATGTAGAGAAAGGGGGATAATATTACCATGGAACCCATTGAATTGCCACAACACATAAGAGTATTACTCCAATAAGGTATGCCCATAGCAACACTCTTTTTGTGAAATCTAACACGTTCACTTTTAGGAATGTTGTTGTCCAAATGTTTACACCCCATGTTGGCTCGCAAGCGCCCATGAATATGTTGTAGGCGTAGATTGCTCCAAGTATCGCCAAAGGGGGCAGAACACCGGCTTGGGAAAATGTTATTGCCAAAACAGCTCCTAAGCCCCAGGGTGCTGCTGGTCCACGGAAGAGGCAGAAGGGCATAAGCGCCGCAAAGAAGAGTACGAATAACGCTGGGTTTGATGGGAGAATTGGCTTGAAAACTTGAGTGAAAGGTTGTCTTATTTCTGGGAACGTTGCTGCTTGAACCACCCAGCCGACAAAAATCATTATTGCAAATAGCTCTGCAAGCATGGTTACTCCTTTGTAGGCGGATCTTTCCATTAAGCTATAGTAATCTCTCAGTTTGCGGCCGCTACCCTGATGGGATAATATAAAGGGGAAAGGCATCGAAGCCATAAAAGCTACTTTGGGATCCCACTTCATTACTAGTGCGAAAAATATCGGAATCACAGGACATATGTAAGAGTAAACCGGCACCTTCTTAGCCTTTTCTTTGCTTACCTCTGTTGATTGCGCCGTCCAATGCATTGGAAGTTTTTCCTTCTTGAACTGGTATATTATGTAGATTATGCCCATTATCAAGACTATGATTGTCATTGTTAGAGCCATTCCATAATAGTCGCCAAAGTACACGCCTGTGAGGTTTTTGAAATAAGTCCAGTGTGGCATCCAGAATGGTTGTCCAGCAGCTTGACCAAGCGTGTGGAAAGTTGCTACAACAACGGGAGGTATGCCCAACGCCACTTGGACTGGTAGGGTTATTGCCCCAACCATGACTGCTCCCCCGATACCAACTCCAGCGCTAATGTAGGACCATACTAGGAAGATTATAATGGCTGTTATTAACGGTCTGCCCCCACCTAACTCTATTGCTCTTCTAACCATGCTGTCTATAATTCCGGTCTCTATTAGTGTAGCTGCAAATATCGTTCCAAGCGTGAATGTAAAGTTGAAGTCGGCGAAATACAATGTTCCTTTGGTGATGATGTCAATATAGCCTGATTGCGGTATCCTTCCTATCAATCCCATTAGCATCGCAAGTATTGGAAGGGCCCAGACCATTGGCAGAATGCGTCTATACATCAGATACACGAACACAATGTATATAGCGAATATAGACGTCACGACAAGAGCTGCTTCCATTCTCCATCTCCTCCACCGGTAACTTTTTATACTGTTGAAACTTGCTCTATATATTATTTGCGATTTTCGTGTAAATTCTGATTGAATTTAAGTTATAAAATAAAAATGTAACTAAAAATTCCTCTTTTAAATTAACGGCTGAACTTATTAATTGTCTAGAAAAATTTTTATATTTTTGAAGTAAAAGTTCAGCATCACCTCTGGAGGAAGTGAATGTCTTCAATTATTGTCGAGAGAGATGTAGCGATACCTATGGACGATGGAGTAACATTAAGGGCAGATGTTTTTCGGCCAGCAATGGACGGGAAATATCCAGTGATATTGTCTTATGGACCTTATGGGAAGAACCTCCACTTTAGTAAGGGGTATCCTGACCAGTGGAAGTCGCTTGTGGAGAAATATCCCGAGGCTCTTCAAGGCACAAGTGGTAAACACTTAAACTGGGAAACCGTGGATCCTGAAAAATGGGTTCCGGAAGGCTATGTTGTTATCAGAGTTGACTCACGCGGGGCTGGACGTTCCCCGGGAGTACTCGACATCCTTTCCTCAAGAGAAACAAAGGATTTATATCTTTGTATTGAGTGGGCGGCTAGGCAGCCGTGGAGCAACGGGAAAGTTGGTCTCGCGGGCATATCCTACTATGCCATTAACCAGTGGGTAGTTGCAGCGATTCAACCTCCGCACTTAGCGGCGATATGCCCATGGGAAGGAGCAGCTGATTTCTATCGCGATATGACATATCATGGTGGGATACCATCTTTCACATTTTGGAGAGTTTGGTATGAAGGACAAGTGAAAATGGTCCAACATGGTGTTGGAAAAAGAGGTTACGTTGATGATTTGACCGGTGAATTGGTTGCTGGTCCTGAGACGTTGTCGGATGAAGAGTTAGCAAAGAACCGTGTCAATCTTGTGGAGGCTATTAAGGCGCATCCGTTGGACGACGATTTCCATAAGGCAAGATCTCCAGATTGGTCTAAGGTTAAGGTTCCATTATTGTCCTGTGGAAACTGGGGAGGCTTTGGTCTTCATTTGCGCGGCAACACTGAAGGTTTCCTGCGTTCAGCATCCAAGGAAAAGTGGCTTGAAATCCATGGAAGAGAACATTGGGCTGAATTTTACACGGACTATGGAGTCGCGTTGCAGAAACGTTTCTTCGACTATTACCTTAAAGGAGTAAACAACGGCTGGAAGGAAACTCCAAAAGTGCTTTTATGGATCCGCCACGTTGACGGAACCTACAAGCTTAGAGCTGAAAATGAGTGGCCAATAAAGAGAACCCGCTGGACGAGGCTGTATCTTAACCCGACGGACTGCAGTCTCCAAAAACGGCCAAAGAAAAAGGAGCAGAGCATTGAGTATGAAGCTTTAGGAGACGGCTTAACCTTCATGACTGAACCATTGCGTGAGCAAACAGAGATAACAGGGCCTTTGGCGGCTAAACTGTTTATCTCATCTTCGATAAACGATGCAGATCTCTTTTTAACTTTAAGAGCGTTCTCGCCGGACATGAGGGAAGTACACTTCTACGACTACTTAGATCCCCACACTCCGCTTTCGCATGGTTGGCTACGTTGCTCCCACCGCAAACTGGACCCAAAACTGAGCGAGAAATGGCGGCCATATCATACCCATGACAAAATTGAACCTCTAAGACCGGGACAAGTGTATGAAGTAGATGTAGAGCTTTGGTCAACATGTATCGTGTTGCCAGCGGGATACCGCCTTGCACTAACCATAAGAGGCAAAGACTACGACTACGGAGGACCATCAGTCAAAACAGGTGCATTCCTAATGAGGGGCACGGGACCATTCTTACACGACCATATAGCTGAGAACTATAAGGTCAAAGTTTACGGTGGAGGGAAAAAGGCTTCCTACATTCTTCTTCCAATAGTGCCGCCTAAAAAAGCCGATACGGAAACAGAAAAAGTCGCTTGGCTAATAAAAACCATGAAAGAAAAAAGATAACCCTCCTTCTTTTCCCCTTCATTGAATTGAGAGTACTAGGATTACTGGTTCTTCCGGTTTCAGACCCTTAAGATCTGTTTCCGCCATGGAGATAATATGCTCTTGAGTGGTTAACCCAGAAAAATCTGAGATTCGTCCTCCATGTAGGATGTAAACGCCTGGAAGTATCGGTCCGCCTTCGCTGTATTCTGTGCATTTTGTCACATATATTTTCAAATCGTCTATGACTTCACTTGCCGTGCTCTTTGTAACAACACCATTTCTTATGGAGAGGCGAACTACACCTTCTCTATCCACAATTCTGAGAGCGTTGCGAGGTGCCTTAAATACTCCTAGAAAACCTTTGTCTTTTATACGTGCTGAAAACACCGTGAAAAATTCAGTTTCAGCCTCAACTTTTACTTCGTTTAGGCCCACACGTAGCGATTGGGCAGCAATTTTTTTGCGTTCTTCTAATGGGACTTCTATTCTTGCAAGATCCTTTGTTCGCAGTTCCGTTGCTCCAAGAGCTACCGCCCTAACTCTCTTTCGTTGAGAATCAATCTCAATGTAGACTTCAACAGTTCCCGGGGCAGCACCAGCTTTTATTGCAGCGGTTTCTGCTTCTCTTCTTATGCGGAGGATATCCTCTGGGGTGGGATCCACAATAGTTCGTTCAACAACCTCCCTAACCATTGCTAAAGCTACGCCTATAGAAGAAATGACCTCCGCGTTTTCAGATATCTTATAGTTCAAGTTCATGCGTTTTGCAGTAAATGGAATCAGCGCTGCGGCTCCTCCACCACCTCCAACAAGCACTACGCTATCTCGGTCAAGTTTATATTCGCTTATCAATTGCTCAATTAACAGGACAATTTTGTCCGTTGAAACTTCAAGTATTCGCCTGGCTGCCTCCTCGACGCTCACATCAAGTCTTTCAGCTAGCGGTTGCATAGCCCGTCTTGCCGCCTCGGGGTTTCCATACGCATAGTCGCCTGGTTTTGTCATGCCAAGCACGTTTGCCGCGCATGTGTTTGTGATTGCAAAAATCTTCCCACTCTTAGTTTTTATTGCCACGTAATCGTTTGGATCATGTGGTTTTGGTTGTATAAACACGAGTTCAGGATCGACTATTTCGCTGGTTTTTGCAAAAGCGGAGTAAGGTAACCCAGCGATGTGAGCGCTTCTCGGTCCAACATCTATTATTTCCTTTCCTTTCACTCTTGGCATGCTTCCGCCAGCAATCCCCAAAACCCTAACGTCAAGCGATGGTAGAAAAGTCTGGTGCCCGCCTATCTCCACATGCCTTACGACCGGTTTCCCGGCGCGTATCACTCCTATGTTTGTGCTAGTTCCACCCACTTCAAAGAATATGCCATCCGTAACTTTCAAATACATCAGCGCACCTGCTACACTAGCCGATGGTCCGGAAAGCATTGTTAATATGGGTCTTCTACGCATTTCGTTTATATTCATAAGACCGCCGTCGCCACGCATGATCATCAAGGGAGCACTAATACCCGTTTTTCTCACACTGGACTCTGTCATGTTGGCTGTTTCCATCATTTTAGGGAGGATACTCGCGTTTATGACAGCAGTTCTTGTCCGCACCTCCAGTCCATAAAGTTTTGAGATCTCATGGGCGCCTACTGCAGGCACGCCCATGTTCGTCGCTATCCTAACGATTAGGTTTTCCCTTGTAGGGTCGTCAACGCCAAACGCTTCGCTTGCAACTATAACCTTTGCCCCGATAGAAATCAGTCTTTCAATAGTTTCCTTACAATCACACGATTTTTTACATTTGCCACATTCTTCCGCAGTACATTTCTTGATGGCTTCCTCTATTTTTTCAGAGTCTAAAAAATCATGGCAAGTCTTCAATATGCGACTCGGGGCGAGTTCGATGTCCTCGATGCATGTCACTTTTTTGGCGCGCCAGCCGTCAAAACCAGCGCCCATGCCAATAACCCCCACTGGAGCTACATCACCTTCAAGTAAGGCGTTTGTCGCCTGAGTAGTGCTGTGCGCTATAAATACTACATCTTCTGGATCAAGCTGTAAATCCTCTAATATTTTGTTGAAAACTTGTATAACTCCCCTAGCAACACCTTCCGGAGCGTCATGAGTTGTTAAAACTGCAGCTTTCCCAACGATTTCGTATGTTTCATTGTCTATGGCAACAGCCTTGGTGAAAGTGCCGCCGACATCAATACCAATGCGAACCTTACGTTTTTTCACGTCTTTGTCACCTCGAACATATTATGTCTGAAATCGTTTTCAGAGAAAATACGTTTATATAAGCATTCTTTCAGCAAATACAGATATCTACTTAAAATTAGAGTGCCTCGTGAATAAGCTTAGCCAACTCTGGATTTTTTGCCTTAAACTCTTCAATTTTCTGTTTTATACCTTCAGCTTCCTTTCGTAAGGACATTATTTTATTTCCCACTAGTCTAAGCTGATTGTCTATTTTCGTAAAATACCCTTTTTTAGTCAGTTCTACATTAATCCGCTCTGCAAAGTTATCCATCCAAATTTTTTCTTCCAGCCCAACTGTTTTGCTAATGTTAAACCTTAATGGAATTTTCCCCACGCTTTTTAGAATGGATATCAGTTCTTTTTCAATAAAGAAATCCGATTCCTCGACATCCTTAACTATTTTCACTATAACTTCTTTACGTTTCATCAGTTTGCCGACTTCCACAATCTCGAAGTCGATAGCGTTGGAAAAGTATAAGTCTACGAGCAATGCCAACTTTATTGTTTTTCTCAACTCGGTGGGATTAAGCCTCTTACCTGAAACCAAATGTTTATGGCCTAACCTTGATTCGGGGACAAAGATATGGCCGTATAAGTACACAACGTATGGCGCTGGGATTTTGTCATACATAATTTTGCCTCTCGAGCACCGTTAAGAATATCTAAGAAATTTGAATCTAGCATTTAAAGGTTGCAAGAGCTTATGAAGTCTGATTTGATTGGAAACTTAAAGGATGCCCTTGAAAATGTTGACGATTTTACTGCTGGCTATCTTGAGTTAACGAGAGACCCCCTTTTCCATAAAATACCTGCTAATCTTCGAGGAGACATTATAAAAACGGCCATAAACATTGGGCGTGAAACCGCAGCAAAAATTGTTGAGGAAACTAAAACCGTTGATCCCTGGCGAATTGTAGAGTTTTTAGGTTTAGATGTAAACGTGATCTGTCAGGAAAATGTTACCGCTGGCCTTTTGATACGTTCAGAGTATGTTTACCCCAAAACGATTAGGATTTATAACCAAAGCATTGAACAACTTAAAAAGGTGGTGCATAGCTTTGCCCTTGAAGATTTCTTTTCAGATAAGGCTATCCTCAACCTTCATGTTGCTCATGAGATTTTTCATTATCTAGAAAAAACTCTCATCGGGGTCTTGAGCGAACAGTATCCTATAGAACACTTCCGTTTGGGCCCTTTACGCTTTAAAATTAGGGTTAGAGCGATAAGCGAAATAGCAGCTCATACTTTTGCGAAAACTTTGACGGGGGTAAAGATTTTACCAAGTGTTTTAGATTACATTGCCATGGATGGCAGTATAGAAAACTTGCTGGTGAAACTCGCAGAAATAAAAAGAGAGATTGGGCAGCTATTTTGAAGGCTTTTTGAGTTTGTCTTCGAGCTCTGAGAGGGTCAAAACCCAACCGATACATCTTGAAACGTTTTGGAGTGCGAATTCGTGGAGGTCGTTTCCATACATGCTTGCAACACAATCGGAAACTATGATCACCTTGAAGTCTCTGTTAAACGCCTCAAAAGCCGTGCATAATACACACGTATTAGTGTTGACACCAACAATTATAAGCGTGTCCACTTTCAAGGTTCGTAGGAGTATTTCTAAATCCGTACCATAAAAGGCGCTCAACCGTTTCTTGTTATCTATCACGTAATCACCCTTTTGCGGGGCAACCTCTGGCATTATTTCTGTTTGGACGCTGCCAACAATGTTGTGTTTGAATATAACGCTTCGCTTATGCGGTGTTAAAGTTTCTTTCACAGTTTCTACAGCGTTCCAGAACGGATTTATTGAGGCTTCTGTTAAATGATCCGAAATTTGTCGTATCTGCAATATCACGTGAATTATTGGGACGCCGTATTTTCTTGCTAAGGCAAATAGCTTTTTGGAGTTTTCTAAAACTTTTCTGCTTTCATCAACAGGAACATGCATTGTGGCAACTTCTGGATCTAAGTGCCCACGGTGCATATCAATCGCGATTATCGCTGTTCGTTTCGGATTTATCGAAAGGTGTTCCTTCAATTTGTTGATCATTAAACTTCTGTCAATAAATTGTGCAGACATGTTTTCGCCTCTGTCTTATATTTTGAAGATTCTCGAAGCGTTTCTCCCCAAGATGTTTTCTTTATCTTCTTCAGACAGCCATCCCAAATTTTTCACGGTTGACGCTGGATGAGGATCCCCCATATCGTATGGATAGTCGCTTCCCATAAGCACGTTTTTGCATCCAACAACTGTTATTAGATATCTTAGTGCAGCCTCGTAGTGAGCAGTAGTGTCAAAATACATCATTTTAAAATATTCGCTCGGCATCTTGGATATGCTCCCTTTAGCTTCTGGTCTAACTTTGTATCCATGATCTAAACGCCCAATCTGATATGGCATGAAGCCTCCTGCATGAACAAAGCAGAATTTAAGTTTCGGAAACCTTTCTAGAACCCCGCTGAAAATCAAGCTCGCAATTGTTATCGCTGTTTCAAAAGGAAAGCCGACAAAGTTTGTCAAGTAATATTTCCTCAATCTTTCCGCACCGGCTGGATTTATTGGGTGAACCAAAATTGGGACGTCAAGTTCTTGAACCTTCTCATAGAAGGGCCATAGTTCCAAGGAATCGAGGTTTTTATCCATAAAATTTGTTCCAACCTCAACTCCTTTCAATCCAAGGTTTTTAACGGCGTATTCTAATTCTTCTATTGTGGCGTCAACATCTTGAAGAGGAACGGTCGCTAACCCTACGAATCGTTTTGGATATTTTTCGGCAAGCTTAGAAAGCGCAATGTTTTGAGCACGCGCTATTGCAGAAGCTGTTTTTGAGTCTAGGTTATAGAAGAAGGTGAATGGAACAACTGACAGCACTTGTATGTCAATGCCCTCAGCGTTCATGTCCTTAATACGCTCTTCCGCGGTATATAGCGATCTGATAATAGGCCCTGTAGCTTCTCCATTTATCAAGAGGTATTCTTCATCTTTGGCATCCTTGACAATTTTGGGCGTTTGCACGTGCGGAAATTTCTGTTTCACTTCTTTGAAGGCTTCCTTCACTATTATATGGGTGTGGATGTCAACTATCATTTGAATCCCATCAACTTATAGATGGTTCAATGGCCGTCATAAATTATTTAAACTTTACACATTTGACGGAAAAACTTGAAGTTTGAAATTTGTTCCGCTTCATTTATATCAAACCGACGAGTTTTTTAAGTTCTATTCGAGGTGAAAATGAATGGTCGGAGGATATGCCGGGGAGATCCTATGGATAGATCTCTCCACAGAAAGGGTTGAGAAAACTCCATTGAAAACTGAACTAACAAGAAAATTTATAGGCGGTAGGGGCTTAGCAGCAAAAATCCTTTTTGACAACCTTCCGCCAAAAATTAATCCCCTCAGCCCAGAAAACCTGCTGATTTTTGCTACGGGGGTTTTGACGGGATGTCCAGCACCAGGCGCCAATAGAACGGTCATAGTCACCAAATCTCCCCAGACAGGATTTTTCTTAGACACCTACGCTGGAGGCCATCTTGGTCCAGAAATCAAGTTCGCTGGTTATGATGTGATTGTAATTAAGGGGCGGGCGAAAAAACCGATATACATGCAGATAGAAGACGAAAACGTTCTATTTAAGGATGCTACACACCTATGGGGCAAAGATTGCTGGGAGGCGGAAAACCTTATCAAGAAAGAGGTTGGCGAGGACTTTAAAGTCACTGTTATTGGACCAGCTGGCGAAAACTTAGTGAAATTTGCTTGTGTAAGCACAGACTATTTCCATCAGTTTGGAAGGGGAGGTGCTGGCGCCGTTATGGGTTCAAAAAACCTGAAGGGCATAGCTATAAGAGGAAGTAAGGGTCTCCATATAGCAAACCCAGAAAGGCTAAAGGAGTATCTCCTCGACAAAATCGAGTGGAAATTCACGCAAGGTCCAAACGCGGAGCTTGTAAAGGACAGAATTAAGTATGGCACGCCCCTAACAATGGACTTCACACAAGCCATTGGAATTTTGCCAACAAGAAACTTTCAAGCTGGCCAATTTGAAGGATACTACGAGATAGATGGTTATGCTTTTAGAGAAAAAATCGTCGTTGCGGATAAGTCATGCTATTCATGTAACACTCCCTGTGTCAAGTTCAGCGCCGTAAAAGAAGGTGCTTATAAAGGTCTCAGTCTTGAAGGGCCGGAATACGAGACGAACGCCATGCTTGGCTCAAATGTTGGAAACAGCAAACTCGAACTTATTGTGAAAGCGAATGAAGTCTGCGACAGGCTTGGGTTAGACACGATATCCGCCGGAAACGTAATAGGCTTTGTTATGGAATGCTACGAAAAGGGGATACTGACTAAGAAAGACTGTGACGGACTTGAATTAAACTTCGGAAACATGGACGCCGCCCTCAAGCTTATGTACAAAATAGCGTACAGGGAAGGCATAGGTAACATCCTTGCAGAAGGGGTAAGGTATGCCGCCCAAAAATTCAACAAGGACTCGGAGAAATTTGCAATGCACGTGAAAGGAATGGAATATCCAGCCTATGAGCCACGAGGGTCACCGGCATTTGCTTTGCTTTACGCGATAGCTGACAGAGGGGCATGCCACAGAAGAGGCTGGCCCGTAATCATTGAAAGCAAAAAATACAAGCCGGGAACCATTGAAGGAAGGCCGCGGCTTGCAAAAGATCTCTATGATAACCGTACAATACTACACTCTATTGGCGTGTGTGACCTACCCTACAACGTTGCAGGAATAGACCATAGTGACATAGTGCAAATACTTTCCGCTGTAACGGGATGGAGCATAACAGTGGAGGAGCTTTCCACAGTTGCGGACCGAGTGGCTTCGCTGATTAGAGCCTTTAATGTCCGCGAAGGAGCCCGCAGAGCCGACGACACGCTTGCCTGGCGCACAATGCATGAACCGTTATCCTCTGGACCTGCTAAGGGCCAATTCATTTCTTCTGAGATGTTGAATTCGATGCTGGACGATTACTATCAGCTTAGAGGTTGGGACAAGGAGACCGGAATTCCATTACCAGAAACCCTAAACAAACTCGGCTTGGAAGATGTTAGAAAAGAACTGGAAAAACACGGATGCCTTTAGGGGAAAATTAATGGGCAGAATTATTGCAGATCCTCGCGTTTGTATAGGCTGTCGCTACTGCGAAATCGTATGCTCACTGTTCCATGAAAAGCTCGTTAATCCCAGAAAAGCGAGAATTAGGGTCACAGGCGACATTTTTAAGGGTATTGATACACCAAAGGTGTGTCACCAATGCGCTAATCCGCCATGTATGAAAGCTTGTCAACAAGGAGCCATACAATTTGACGAAGCGCTGAAAATTCCAATAGTCTTAGAGAACAAATGTATAGGATGCAAAGCCTGCGTTGAAGCTTGCCCCTTCGACGAAATGTTTTTTGACCATGAACGCAACGTCGCGTTAAAATGCGACCTATGCCAAGGAGACCCTCAATGTATTAAATTTTGCCGAGCTCTTCCACATATTGGACGTGCCGCCCTCTCTTATCATCCTTAATTTTGCAGTTTTGACGCAAAATGCTTTTTATGCAGATTAAATAAACTAATGGAAGGGGTTTTGAAATGAAAATTGTCGATCAAGAGAAGTTGGATTTGATTGCGCTACCTGGACATTTTAACTCCTTTAACAAGAAGTTGATAGGAGCTAATGTAGGCGCAAAAAATGTTGAAGTAATGCTTGGACTAGCGGAGGCTGGCGGAGGCTCAGAGATACATTATCATCCAGAGGCAGAACACATTATATACGTAATAGAGGGGGTTCTCAGAATTAGAAACGAAAAAGGCGAGGAAGTGGAACTCAAAAAGGGGATGGCTGCTTATATTCCGCCGGGAGAAAAACATCAACCCTACAATCCTAGTTCAAGTAGGACCGTATACTTGGTCATTAATTCGCCGCCTGCGTCCATGCGCATGTAGTTTTGAGAAAACAATGGTGATGAGTTGCACATGTCCATACCTAAAAGCATGAAGGCAGCCCTCTTTTACAGAGTTGGAGAACCGTTAAAAATTGAAGAGGTTCCGGTGCCTGAGATAGAGCCCGACGAAACCCTCATCAAGGTTAAGGCTTGTGGCATCTGCAGAACAGACCTCCATTTTATTGATGAAGGCTTACTTAAGCCGGGCAAAATACCCCAAATATTGGGTCATGAAGTTGCCGGCGAGGTTGTTAAGGTTGGAGACGCCGTAGATGATATTAAAGTGGGCGACAGAGTACTAATACATTTCTATTTCAATTGTGGCGAGTGCTATTATTGTCAAAGAGGCATGGAAAGTCTCTGCATCAGCCCTAAATTCCGACATTTCGGCTTCACCATAGACGGTGGTTTCGCCGAGTACGCAAAGGCCCCCGCTCGCAAACTTGTTAAATTGCCACCTAATGTTCCATATGAAGCGGCTATACTCATAGATGCTGGCGCTTCTACATATCACGCCGTAAAAACAGTGGGAAAAGTGAGAGTGGGCGAAACAGTTTTAATAATGGGGCTGGGTGGACTTGGTTTGTGCGCGTTACAATTTGCAAAAATAAGTGGTGCTTTCGTCATAGGCGTAGATGTCGTCTCCGAGAAACTTAAGCTTGCAAAAGAGCTTGGTGCAAACGCAACAATTAACGCGAAAGAACAGAATGTAGTTGAAGAAGTGAAAACGTTGACTAATGGTGAAGGAGTGGATGTTGCAATCGAGCTGGTCGGGCGTTCTGAAACAATAAAAATGTCCGTAGACAGTTTACGAAGGGAGGGTAGGTTGGTGTTTGTTGGATACTCAGAGGACAACCTTGTGATAAGCCCCGTTAAAATTGTTTACAATCAGCTAAAAATCCTTGGCTCACGTGCCAGCTCCAAATGGGAGGCCATAGAAGTCCTAAAACTCGTGGAATCTGGGAGATTCAAACTTAAACCGCTAATAAGCCACACGGTGCCGTTGGACGAAATAAATCATGGATTAAATCTACTCCGGAGCGGTAAGGCGGCAAGGGTTGTAGTAAAGCCCTAATGTATCACCAGCATTATCACTGCATGGCATGCTCACGGTTTTCCAAAAATTTTATATTAAAAACCCAAAAACTACCTCTCGGGGACCATTTTGAAAAAAAGCACGACGGTAATAATAGCCGGTGTAATTATCGCCATAGTTGTGATCGCTGCTGTGACCTATGTCTTTATTCTCAAAAAACCAGGGGAAGAGGAATACCGCCTTGGCATTCTCTTGCCGTTAACTGGAACCTTTGCAGACGTCGCCAAAACCCAACGAGAAGGCGTGCTACTAGCTATTGAAGAAATTAACGCTAAGGGTGGACTATGGGGCAGAGTCAAAGTCAGAGGAATAGTGCGAGATGACGAAGCAAACTTGGACGTTGGTGTAAGACGATTCAATGAGTTGCTTAATATGGAAAAAATCCATGGAATTGTTGGACAAACATGGGTGCCAATGGCCAAGGCTATAAACGAGCAGGTGAAAAGAAACCCAATGCCATACTTCCCAGTATGTGTTGTATCCCTGGATATGTTAAATAGAACTGTGATTGCTAACTGGACTTTTGTAGCCATGATGTCAGCATACTCTATCGGATACGCCTCAGCTGCTTACGCTATACAAAACTTAAACTTGAAGAAAATCTACTTCCTAGCCCGCTCTGACTCTTGGGGATGGGACATGTACAAAGGAGTTCAAGCAGCCGTAGCGAAATTCGCGAATCAAGGAGCTGAAATAGTTGGATATAATGAAGCACCACTTGGCACTCCAGACTTTACAACCATATTGATGGACGTAATCAACAAAAACCCAGACGTCTTCATGTTCGCACAATTTGGTGCAGACCAAGTAAACGTGCTAAAGCAATGTAAAGCCATGGGAATAGGGATAGGCACGGGCGCCGGAAGCAACATAAAGATTTTTGTCTGCTGGATAACAAATGTTGTTGCAGCTTCGATTCCTGCAGATGCGCTTCATGAAAAAGTGTATGCCTTACACTTCCATTACTGGAACCTTACCGGGGTTCCAGGAATTCCAACTTCTGTTCAACAAGCTACAGCTGAGTTCGTTCAAAAGTATTGGGACAGATGGGGCTATCCGCCAGACTCCTACGCAATAGTAGCATATATAGCCACTAAGGAATTGTTCAGGGCAGTGGAATTGGCCGGAATGGAAAATATGAATAACGCTGCGGCAATTGCAAAAGCATTGATGGACAATCCAAACTTTGAAACACCTAAGGGTCCTGCAAGGTGGCGAGTGGATCATGAACCAGTATATACATACGCCGCTTTTGTTGTTCAAGGCAAGCCTTCAAATGAAAGAACAGGATACTGGGACTTGCTAAGGGTAATCGGGTACTACACGGGAGAAGAATATCTGCCGCCGTTATCGATGCTGGGCTACCAGTGAGGTTCTATGGAGCTACAAAAACTATTGCTAGAAAAAAGAGTTTTTAGAGACACATTTATAGCCCTTATAATTACCGGGCTTCTTTACATTCTCCATTTTTTTCTTCCGGTATCTACAGTAATAGATATTGGAATATATGCAATTTTTGTTCTGTCATTTGACTTGATTTACGGGTACATGGGCTGGTTGGCAATAGGCTATCCTTTGTATCTAGGAATTGGTGCTTACAGTGCCGGAATGTTCATGAAATACGTAAATTCAAATCCATTCCTAAGCCTATTTGCATCGTTGGTGTTTGGGGTAATAATTGGAATCATAGTCGGGCCTCTGGTTTTAAGGCGTCGAGGAGCATATTTTGCTTTGGTAAATGCGGCCTTAAACTGGTTTGGATACTTCCTCGTTATAATACCCCTAAAAGATTTCACGGGTGGAAGAGACGGCACATGGGTTAATATAGAAGCAACCAGTCTGTTGAATGTTCTTAACAGGTCAGATTTCCTTATCGTTGTTTTGATGATAATCTTTATCTTAGCAATATTCTACAAGCGTTTGCTGGTTTCTCCCTTTGGCAAACTTCTGTTGGCATTAAAGGAGAATGAAGATCGCGTGAAATTTTTGGGTTATAACGATTTTTGCATTAAACTTTGTGCTTTCACTATCTCCACCGCACTGGCATCTTTGGCGGGGGCGCTTTTTGTCATCCATTACTGGTATGTGTCTCCAGACATAATGATGCCCACGAGGGCGCTTGAAGTCATATCCGCAACTCTCGTGGGTGGAGCCGGAACGTTCTATGGCGCCTTTGTTGGCTCTTTTATTTTCATCGCGCTTAAAGATTATCTTAGCATTTATCTTGGAAGTTGGGAGATGTACCTAGGCATTTTTATCATCGCTATAATGCTTATCCTCAGAAAAGGTGTTTGGGGCTACGTTGAGCAGTTCATTAGAAAGTATCAATTAGCAGAGTCAACGCGCCAAGGACAGAGGGGTGAACCTATTGTTTGAAGAGCTTATCGGGCAAGCAATTCTGGTGCTGATATACGGTTTATCCTTCGGATGTATTCTCGCCATAATAAGTATTGGCTTATCCTTAACCTACGGGCTTATGAGGGTCCTCAACATCAGCCACGCAATACTTTATGCTCTAGGCGCCTACATGTTATACACCATTATCGTCTATTTCAAGGGAAACTTTTTATACGGAATATTGGCTGCTATAGGTTTCACTGCGTTAATAGGATTAATAGAAGAAAAAGTTTTAATTAGAAGGTTGTACGGGAAAGATATAGACTTCTCCATTCTCATAACTTACGCGGTGGTATACATTGTAACAGACGTTATTAAAATTATCTGGGGGCTTGAACCAAAACCTGTTGCAGATCCTGTGGGAACAGCCATTCCTCTTCTGGGCATGAGCGTGCCAGCTTACAGAGTATTAATAATAGTGCTAACGATAGCTGTGTATACTGCGCTAACATTGTTTCTCAAGAAAACCATGATTGGGAAAATAATTCGCGCCGGTCTTGAAGATCGCGAAAGTTTGCAAGCGTTGGGGATAGATCCATCAAAATCTTTTGTTATAATGTTTGTGATTGGAAGTTCTCTAGCGGGTCTTGGGGGCGCTCTTTACGCGCCGATAATTATGGTCTTCCCTTACATGGGACATGAGATAATTCCATTGACTTTCGCTACTGTAGTAACAGGTGGTATAGGCAGTTTAAAGGGTTCGCTTATAGGTGGGATCATACTGGGCTTGAGCGCTTCAATTGGCGCCTTTGTATATGGACCTATAGTTCAAGCAATGCCCTTTATCGCAATGCTCATTGTGCTGGCAATCAAGCCAGGCGGCATTTTTGGCGAGTAAACTTTTATAAGAGCGCGCATTTTTAAACCTTTATCCATGTCTAAAAAAATTAAAATCGTTAGAACAATATGCCAAGGCTGCCATTGTGAGTGCGGTGTTCTTGTTACTGTTGAAGACGGGAAGGTAACAAAAATTGAGGGCGACCCTGATCATCCGATGAACCGCGGTTTCATATGTGTAAAAGGAAGAGTGTACCATGAGGTTGTACATCACCCAGACCGTTTAAAGCATCCATTGAAACGTGTCGGTGCAAGAGGGGAAGGTAAATGGCAAAGGATAACCTGGGATCAAGCCCTGGACGAGATAGCCCAAAAGCTTACCGAGATCAGAGAAAAATATGGGCCGGAAGCCATAGCCACTATACACGGCACTGGTCCAAGACCTACAAAACAGTCTCTCCCAATGCTCTTATACTCCTTAAACAGTCCAAACAGAGTTGACGTTGACCTCCATATATGCTATGTTCCATCATTCGTTGCTGAAATTTGTACATACGGCACATCCATAACGCAGGAGATTGGTCCCGACTACCTAAACGCCAATTGCGTCTTAGTGTGGGGTGCAAACCCGCTTGCCTCCCACCCTGCCAAAGGCAAAGAAATTGTAGAAACTAAAAAGAAAAAAGACGCGAAGCTTATAGTTGTTGATCCACGTAAAACTCCACTTGCCGCGATGGCCGATTTGTGGCTGCAGGTGAGGCCTGGAACAGACTGTGCTTTGGCTCTCGGCATGTTAAATGTAATTATCGAGGAAAACCTTTACGACAAAGATTTCGTAGAGAAATGGTGCTTTGGTTTTGACAAACTTAAAGAACATGTGAAAAATTTTCCGCCAGGAAAAGTTGCTGAAATCACGTGGGTGCCCGCTGAGGATATACAGAGAGCCGCCAGGCTGTATGCAACAACCAAACCGGCTACGCTTCACCACCGTGTTGCCATCGAGCACAACATTGGATCAGTTCAAACAATTCGCGCCCTTGCCATAATGATTGCAATAACTGGAAACATAGATGTGAAAGGAGGAAACTTGCTTCCTACACCAGTAAAAGGGTTTAAATATTCCTCAATGCTTCAGGGACTCGGCGAATTTCGACCAGACCCTGAGGTAGAAAAGAAGCGTATAGGTGCCCGTGAGTATCCTCTAATATCCGGACCTGAAAGCGTTGTTCCGCCGTTTGTTCACGGGCCCCTCTTCATTGACACATTACTGACTGGTAAGCCTTACCCGGTAAAGGCGTTAATATGTGCTGGAGGAAACCCCGTTGTAAATTTGCCAAATACCAGAAGGGTTTGGGAAGCGTTAAAGAAACTGGAACTGCTTGTGGTTATGGACTTCTTTATGACCCCAACTGCTGAACTTGCCGATTATGTTCTTCCAGCTACCACGTGGCTCGAAAGAGACGAATGCTGCGATATGATGTACACAAACTATATTTCTGCAAGACAAAAGGCAATAGAACCATTATACGAGTGCTGGGACGACATGAAAATGGCTATAGAGCTTGTGAAAAGAATTCCATGGGCAAATAGGAAATTCCTTCCATGGAACAGCGTGGAAGAATTCAACGAATGGAGACTAAAGGACGTCGGCATAACCTTCCAAAAGTTTAAGGAAAAAGGAACGATAATTGCACCATTAAAATACAAAAAGTACACGGAGACAGGTTTCAAGACACCGACTGGAAAAGTGGAGTTGTACTCCACAATCTTTGAGAAGTATGGGTACGATCCATTGCCAACATATCAAGAGCCCCCGGAAAGTCCAATAAGCACACCTGAACTCATGAAAGAATATCCCTACATACTTATAACTGGTGGTCGTCACGTTGAATACTTCCACTCTGAGGGTAGACAGATCCCCTCTCTCAGAAGGCTTGTGCCAGAACCGGAGGTGGAAATTCATCCAGAAACTGCAAAAAAGCTACAAATAAAGGATGGCGATTGGGTTTGGATAGAAACCCCTCAAGTTAAGGGCGAAAGGGCAAAGTTTAAGGTTAAATTAACGGAAAACATTCACCCATTAATCATTCATACGCGGCATGGTTGGTGGTTCCCTGAAAAACCACCCCCGGATCACGGTTGTTTTGATTCCAACATCAACGTAGCGTTGTCTGGAGAGTTCAGAGAACCTATTTGCGGCTCCGTTCCGATTAGAGGCACTCTATGTAAAGTATATAAAGTTTAAAAACGGGAATCGACATGTGAAAGAGGTGAAGATGCATGGGTAGTGAAGTGCTTATTGAAACACAGCAGCTAACAAAGAGTTTCGGTGGACTAGTAGCTGTAGACGATGTAAACTACCAGTTATTTGAAGGAGAAAAATGTGGAATCGTAGGTCCGAATGGTGCGGGTAAGACTACCCTAATCAATCTCATTTCTGGATACTTGAAGCCTACGAAGGGAAGGGTCTTATACTGCGGTAAAGACATAACAAAACTCAAGCCCTTTAAGAGGGTGGAACTTGGCATTGTCAGAACTTTTCAATTGGCATCCCTATTCTTAAACATGAGCGCCTTGGAAAACGTAGCGATAGCCGTTGCACGCTTTTCCAAAAATTACGAGAGCAAAGGAAAACGATTTCTTTCACCATTGCTGGATTCAGACATACAAGAAAAAGCCTACAAGCTTTTAGAGATGACGAAGTTGGACTGCGTGGCAGATTGCCCTATAGCTTCTCTTCCATATGGCAACAGACGCAAAATTGAAGTTCTCATGGCTCTCGCCCAAAATCCAAAAGTAATATTGTTTGACGAACCCTTCGCGGGTTTAAGTGAGCCGGAGATTAATGAAATAACGAGGCTCATTGAGAAACTATGTAAAGATAGGACCATGATAATGGTTGAACACAAAATAACAAAACTTCAAGAAATCGTTGACAGGCTTAGCGTAATGTATGAAGGGAAGCTTATTGCTGATGGAAGGCCAAAGGATGTAATAAACGACCCAAAGGTTCAGGAATTGTATTGGCGATATAAAGAGTAAGGTTGTGATTTTAACTTGTTAGAAGTAAAAGATGTAGACATAGCTTATGGGTCTGCCCTAGCGGTTACAAAAGCCACCTTAACCGTCAATAAAAATGAAACCGTAGTTATCGTTGGACGAAACGGAGCTGGGAAAACGACACTTCTCCGAACAATTGCCGGTTTCCTGAAACCCGTTAAGGGAACTATAGTGTTTAATAGAGTTGAAATCACGAAACTTACACCTCACCAAATTGCGCGTTTAGGCATCAGATACGTCATACAAGAAAAAAGAGTTTTTTCAGATCTAACTGTACGCGAAAACCTGGAACTTGCAGCTTACGCAACTGGTGACTGGGACGGAATCAATAGAGTTTTGGAATTTTTCCCACGTCTAAAGAAACTTTTGAACAACAAGGCTAGAGGTTTAAGTGGTGGAGAGCGTCAAATGCTCCTTTTGGCAAGGGCGATGATAGGTGACTTGAAGCTTCTGATGATAGATGAGCCCACAGAAGGGCTTGCACCAGCCTTCGTTGAATTTATTCAAAAAGTTCTTGAAGATTTTAAGGCGAAAACTAGCATGATAATTGTGGAGCAAAATTTGCCATTAGCTTCAAAGCTTGCGGACAAAATTTACGTAATGAAAGAAGGCAAGATAGTCTACGAGGAAGCCGACAAAGGAAACATTAAAAACATTAAATTCAAAGATTACCTCTAACCATCATCGTCCTTCTGTGCATCTATAATAGAAAGCTTTTTATTTTTACATTGCAGAGTTCGCTTGTCGTGATGTACCATGAGCTTTGGAACAGTCGGAACTGACGTTATGGAACGCGTAAACTGGGCTCGTATGCGCGAGGAGAGAAAGCAAAAAGCCTTGCAAGCCATGAAGGAAGTGGGACTTGGCGCAATACTAACGATGTACGAGGAAAATATCCGATATGTTTCAGCAACACATGGACCAGAATGGACCAAAACCATACCTGGCTTAAGATGCGCTTTGATTCTGGCAGATGGCGACGTAGTGGTTTACGAACAGGGAGATAACAGATACCACATTATGAGGCATTGTCCTTGGATTAAGAAGGAGAACATCCGCTACGCATATACCTGGACAAAGGGCGCTGCGGGTCCAGCAAATGAGTATCAAGCAAAGAAACTAATAACCAGCGTGTTAAACTACATGAAGGAGCATGGTGTTTCAGATTTACCCTTAGGAGTGGATTTCGCAGACATAAATATGCTAAAAGTCTTTAAGGAACTGAACGTTAACTGGACTGACGGCTTAAAGCCTTTGCTGGAGGCAAGAGCTGTCAAAACAAACGACGAAATAGAGGCACTGAAAATCGCCGCTGCAATAGCGGACGCTGCTCACTATGAGGCTACACGTATATTGAGGCCTGGAATAAGAGAGAACGAAGTCGTAGCTCATCTCATGAAATATGTGATGTCAATACCTGGTGTGGAGCATATAGAGAACTTCATATGCGTTTCAGGCCCGAACTCTTGGCCAAACTGGCGTACCTTTACTGATAGAATGATAAGATATGGCGACCTTGTCTTAATAGATTTAGTTTTGGTTTGGAATGGCTACTTTACATGCCACTACAGAACCTACTGCGTCGGGAGACAACCAACCAAAGAGCAGAGAGAGGCATACCAACAAGCTTATGATTGGCTGTATGAGGCAATTAAAACCATAAGGCCTGGAATAACTACGAAAGAAATAGCTATGAAATGGCCTACAGCGAAGGAAATTTGGAGCTACGAGTCTGAGGACGAGGCCGCAGCTAACCTGTGGGGTCATGGTTTAGGGCTTTCTCACTATGACCTTCCAGTGGTCTCTAGGATTTTCTCATTAGATTATCCATACCCAATAAAGAAGAACATGTTCTTTGCTGTGGAAACCCAACAAGGAAAAATGTTCGAGTGGGGAACAAGAATAGAGGAGGAAGTATTGGTTACGGACACCGGTTACGAGGTTGTTACCAAGTTTCCATCGGAAGAAATAATCGTTGTGGGATAGCGTCAGTTCTCACAGAAACTTTATATACCCTCCTTTTTCCTTTTCTGGAATCAATTAATAAATGAACATTTGGAGGGGTAGGATTGAGTGAACCGTGGAAAACGGATAAATGGTTCATAAGCCACTATAATTTCATCGAGGAAGTTAGGAAAAATCTAAAGCTTCCAGAAAAAGTTGTTATACACGACATAACTCTCCGGGACGGAGAGCAGCAAGCGAACGTAATTTTTAGGAAAAATGAGAAAGTAAAGATTGCTAGAATGTTGGATGAGGCGGGTGTGCAGCGAATCGAGGCTGGAATGCCGGCAGTTTCAAAGCAAGAAATGGAAGCCGTTAAAGCAATAGCTCATGAAGGGCTAAGCGCCAAAGTGTTTGCATTTGCAAGGTGCATGAAGAACGACGTGGATCTCGCGTTGAAATGCGATGTTGACGGTGTTGTGATGGAAATCCCCTCAAGCGATCATTTACTGTCCTATGCCTACGGATGGCCTGAAGATAAAGCTGTTAAACTGGCCGCTGAAGCAACAGCCTATGCCGGGAAACATGGATTGCATGTAGCCTTCTTCACCATAGACTCTACGAGGGCAAAGTTTGAAACATGCTGGAGACTGATAAACACTGTCGCCGTTGAGGGCCATATGGATTCATTGGTCGCTGTGGATACATTTGGTGTTTGTTCACCGCAAGCAATCTACTACTTTGTCAGCAAACTTAAAGAAAAAGTTGGTAAACCACTTGAAATCCACTGCCACAACGACTTCGGATTAGCTGTGGCAAACACAATTTCAGCCGTAACTGCAGGCGTAGAAATAGTTCATACAACCGTGAACGGCATAGGCGAAAGGGTGGGAAACGCCTCTCTGGACGAGGTTGCCATGGCCCTTGAACTCCTATATGGAGTTAGGACTGGAATAAGATTCGAAAAACTCCGTGAGTTATCAAAGCTTGTGGAAAAATTGTCACGTGTAAAGATGCCGCCCAACAAGCCGATAGTTGGCGATAACGTGTTCACAACAGAGTCTGGAATAATAGCTGGATGGTGGGCACGTCTCGAAAAGCTGAATATGCCGTTGGAAATGTTCCCGTTCCTGCCAAGCTTCATTGGACATGAGAGAGTAAGAGTTGTCTTAGGAAAGAAAAGCGGAAAAGACTCTATTGTGTATAAGTTGAAGGAGCTTGGGTTAAAGGCGCCTGAAGATAAGGTTGATCAAATTCTTGAAATGGTAAAGACATACGCGGAAAAGAAGAAACGTGTTCTAACGGACGAAGAGTTCAGAGAGATTGTCAAAAAGGTTACATGAACAAAAGCTAAAAGTCAATAAGCCTAAACTGTCCAGAAATGATAGGGGATCTTCTTGAGCAAAAATACAAAGTTTAAAGTCTTGATAACAGAAGCTATGCCGCTAATAGCGGAAGAGAAAAAGATTCTGAGTAAGTACGCGGATATACAAGTAGCAAAAAACACAGATGAGGACAATTTAGCGATGGAAGCGAGAGACGCAGACGTTATAATGGTTGTCTACGCAAAAATTACAGAGAGAATAATAAACTCAGCGACAAAGTTGAAGGGAATAGTCAGATACGGGATAGGCGTTGACAACATAGACCTTAAAGCAGCCTCTAAAAGGAAGATTCCCGTCGCAAATGTGCCTGACTATTGTATTGGGACCGTGGCAGACCATGCCTTCGCGCTTCTCTTAGCCTTGAACAGGAAGTTATTGCTGGCTGACAACACTCTAAGATATGGCAATTGGGGAACTTGGACGTCCCCCTCTCCGAAACTCATGGGCGTAGACTTAGAAGGGAAAATTCTAGGCCTTATCGGAATAGGAAAAATTGGATCAGCTGTGGCTGCTAGAGCTAAAGGCTTTGGCATGAAAGTTATTGCCTATGATCCCTACATTCCAAAAGAAGCAGCTGAAAAGCTGGGCATAGAACTAGTCGACATTGAAACTCTTCTAAAAAACGCAGATTTCATTTCCATTCACAGTCCATTAACCAGCGAAACCCGCGGGATGATAGGTGCGAAGGAACTTAAACTAATGAAAAAAACAGCTTACATAATCAACACGGCGAGGGGGCCAATCGTACAGGAGGAAGCACTTTACAAGGCGTTAAAAAACGGGTGGATCGCGGGGGCAGGCTTAGATGTGTACGAGAAAGAGCCTCCAGACAAGGATAACCCCTTATTCAAACTTGAGAACGTGGTGCTAACGCCTCACATAGCCTATTACACTCAAGAAGCTATATGGCGGCTTGAAATGACCGCCGTTGAGGAGGCAATACGCATTTTACAAGGGCAAATCCCCAAAAACCTTGTCAACAAGGAGGCTTTCACTTGAACGAAAAAATGAAAGCTGCCGTACTATACGGACCTTACAACATGGCCGTAGAGGATGTTGACAAACCAAAGGTAGACGCTGGAGAAGTCCTAGTAAAAGTTAGAGCAACGGGAATATGCGGCACAGATGTTGAAACTTATCATGGCAAGTATCCAGTGAAATATCCAATAATAATGGGGCATGAAGCAGCCGGAGAGGTTGTTCAAGTCGGCGAAAAAGTTGAAAAAGTTAGTGTAGGCGACAAAGTCGTCATAGACCCAATTTTCCACTGTGGAAAATGTTATTTATGTTTAATGGGCAAACGAAACCTCTGCATTAATGGAGGCCTTCTAGGCAGAGACATAGGAAGCGGTGCATACGCTGAATACACAGTTCTTCCGGAGAACTATGTTTTCAAAATCCCAGACAACATTTCCTATGAAGAAGCATCCATGATACAGCTTTTAACAACAGTTTATCACAGCCAGAAGAGAATAAGAATAATACCCAACAATAGCATTGCAATTTTGGGCCAAGGGGCAGCGGGTCTTCTGCATACACGGCTTGCCAAACTTTCGGGAGGTAAACCAGTGATGGTTACAGCACGCAGCGACTGGAAACTAGAGTTGGCAAAAAAGTATGGTGCAGACATAACCATTAACTCTAAAATAGAGGATCCTGTTAGGGCTATTTTGGAAAATACAAATGGCCGTGGAGCAGATGTTGTCATTGAAGCTGTGGGATCGCTTGAAACGTTTAAACAAGCCATTAACGCAGTTCGACCGGGCGGCACAATATTATCTTTCGGCGTGTTAACAGAACAAATAAACGGGTTAAGCTTGTTTCCTCTTTATTTCAAAGAACTTCAGATAATAGGTTCCAGGGCATCCACAAGTGATGATTATGAGCCATGTATAAGGCTTGTAGCTGAAGGAGCAGTGTACGTCAAACCCCTTATCACTCATACCTTTGAGTTGGAGAAAATTAAGGAAGGCTTTGAGTTAATCGAAAAGCATCCCGGGAACGTGTTAAGAGCCGTGGTGAAACTATAACTCTTTTTAAACATTATGTTGATGGCTTACCACAAAACAGGTGAGTATCTTATTATAAGAAAAATTATAGAAATAAGGCTTTTCTTAAGCTGTTTCTTTAAGCACTTTAATGTTGAATTTTACTCTCGCCTTTTGGCCCTCTTCTTGTATTTCCTTCAAAATGTTTTATGGAGTGGTATTCCTATTTTCTTTCTGGTTTTATGGTTCGCCATGCTTTTCCTCTGGAACCCAAGCCTCAGCGTTCTCTGATACCCTCGCTAAGTTTTTCACATAACGCTTGTATTCTTCGATTCTATCGAGGAACATGCTTATCAGTGTTATTTTGTTTTATATCTATGGCTATCATAAGTGTCCCACATTGGCGGGTTATTTTTCCGTTTTGTGTCTTACGTTCATGCATAGTTAGCACCTGTTAATACTCAGCATAACAGGTATACAACTAATGCTAAGCCTGCTCCTTTGTGTCCGCCGAAGTCTTCGCCAAACCCACCTAATGACAGAATAGCCCCTTTCTTAGCTAAAACTTCCTTCGGGTCACAAGCACATCAGCAACAATCTATGAGTCTTTTTAGACACGTCGTAAGCAGCCAACACGTCTGCAACAAAACTTCTTAAAGATTCAATGATCAATCCTAACATACTCTTCTGGCGGGGTTGGAGCGATTTTCTTGTATAACCAACTCACCTTAACCACCAAAAGGTTAATGCTTGCTAGAATATGTTTCGCTGGTCCTCTTTGATTAGCTCAATCACATTCATAACCATGTCTTTATGCGTTGTTAATTTACCAATTTCATGGTGCCTTCCCCGGGTTATTTGGGCGATGGCTTTTGTCACTATGAAGCCGTAGGTTTCACGTCCATAAAGGTGGGGGTTTGTGTTTACAATTATGGTGTTGATGCCCTCCCGCTTAACCAGTTTTGAGACTGAGATCACGTCCTTGACGGCTAGGTCTTCGTATTCCCGGACAATTATGCGGATTTCCTCTACTTGCCTAACCTCGCCGGTTTCAAGGCTTCGCTTTAATGGGACGTTGGCGCCTCCATCGGTTATTAAAACCATGATGGGAACCGTTGACGGGTTTCGCCTTTTCTCCTCTTTCAAAACTTCCCAAGCCTTTAACATTCCAGCTGCAAGAGGCGTGTAGCCGCTTACTTTTAGGTCTATGAATTTTCTTGCTACAACTCTTAGGTTTGTTGTGGGATGCTGAACCACAATAGCCCCCGTGTCTTTTAAGGCAACGATGCCGACACGGTCTCTAGAACGGTAGGCGTCGCTGTGCAGTTCAAGAAGGGCTTCTTTAACAGCTTCTATGTTTAGAAGCATCGAGCCGCTAAGGTCTACTACGAACACTATGGTTGCCGGCGCCCGGCAAAGCCTCAGCTTTTCACGAAGATCCTCTATGCACAGTTTTATAGCTAAGTTCCCTGGTTTTTCTCGGCTTCTCTGTTTTCGGGCAGACTCTCGGATAGAGGCGGGCAAATGGATGTCCGACGGCTTTCCCTTTGGAATTTTCCAGCTGTAAGGTTTACCCCTTTGAAGGGTTGTCACTGTTTGAGCGCGTCTGCCGGTGTAGGCGTATCTACCCTTGGTTTTGCTTTTTACCATTTTTAGAAAAAACTTTGAAGGCGAAGCTATTTTGGCTATGCTGGATATTAGAGGTGCGCCTTCAGAAACTTTGGGGGTTTTGACGGCGCCGCTTACTGTTGGAATTCCTTTCGGCGAGCCCCTTTTTTGTTCGACCTTTTCCTCTCCAATTTCTCCCTTTATTTTTTCCGAGCCTATTTGGAAGCCCTCCACTTCTGGAGCCTTTTTAGGTTTTTTGCTAAGCCTTTTTCCGATTCCAAAGGATGCTCCGCCTAAAAGCCTATTTAAACGAAAGAGAAGTTCAGACCACGCCGCTCTTGTTCTTTTGAGAAAACTTTCTTTTGCTGCCCTTCTTTCCTCTTCTTCAGTGGCGTCCCTTTTAACCCAGAAGAAAGCTTTTCCCTTCAGAAATTTCCTTTTTCCAGCTTCTTTTTCCGAAGATTCGCTTATCTTCTCGAATTCGAAGGATTTTTTCACGTCCGCAGTAAAGGTTTCTCTTATTTCTTGGGGTGTTGCCGCTTCCAGGAAGCCGCCTTCCCTTGTTCTGTGGCTTAAAGCGAGCTCAGCCGCCACCAAAACGTCGTTAAGGGTTACCTCTGTTCTGTTTTCAAAGGCCGCTAGGGCTGCTGCGGCTTTGGCTATCACTATGTCTGGGCGCATGCCGTCAACTTTTAGGTTTAAGCATGCCTTACATATAGCCTCCAGAAGGGCGTCGGGTATAACCACTTTTTCCAGCACTTTCCGCGCCTGGATTATGCGGTTTCGCAGCTCCTCCTGCATCGGCTTATATTTCTCATAGAATTTTTCTGGATCGGCTTCAAACTCCATGTTCCGCCTAACAATTTCCATTCTATCTTTTACTGACGTTATTGGCTCTACGGTTACGGATAACGGAAAACGATCAAGGAGCTGAGGTCGCAGTTCGCCTTCTTCAGGGTTCATGGTACCTATGAATATGAAACGAGCCGGGTGGCTTACGGATATGCCCTCTCGTTCCACAATGTTCCAGCCTGTTGCCGCCGCGTCTAATAGGTCGTCGGCTATGTGGTCTGGGAGAAGGTTAACCTCATCCACGTAGAGAATGTTCTGGTTTGCCTCCGCCAGTATGCCAGGCTCAAGGGCTTCTATTCCATGTTTTATAGCTTTTTCCACGTCGAGGCTTCCCACGACGCGGTCTTCCGTAGAGCCCAAAGGCAAATCCACGACGACCATGTCTCTTTCTTCAACGGGGAGTTTTTCGCCTTTGGCGTATCTTTCACTGCATTTGGGGCACATGTTTGAAGGATCGTAGGGATTACAGTTGAAGGGACAGTCTTTAACAACCGTTATTTTTGGGAGAATATCCGCCAAAGCCCGCACAATAGTGCTTTTCCCCGAGCCCTTCGGCCCCCTTATTAGGACGCCGCCGATTTTGGGGTTTATGGCGTTAATCAAAATGGCTAGCTTAAGCTTTTCAAG
>JANXEP010000075.1 GCA_025057795.1 Candidatus Bathyarchaeota archaeon
GACCATGAACTGAGCGAAATAGGCGACATGTTGAGCAGCATAATAATGGAGGCTGGACAAACAACAGGGCTAACAATAAACTTTGAAACAGCCAACGAAGACGCCCAAAGAATACTAACAGAAGCCGCAGCCGTGGCAGAACAAAGAATAAAAGAGAAGCTGCCGGAGCTTCCTGCAATACTTCCAACACCTCCATCGCCGGAAAAAATCCAAACACAACCCTCATAACCAACAAAGCTGTAAGGCAACCCTCTTTTTCTCACGGTTATCATCTTGCTTGGCAATTTGGAACATGGCTTCAACTTCATCCAGAAGCTTAACCCGAAGGCTTTGCGTGTCCTTCCTAACAAGCCTCGAGGCAACCCTGACCTTATGCAGAAAATTTAACCTATACCTACCCCCTACGGGTTTCACCCACCCCTCCCCCCTCTAGCTACACAATTCCAATATTTACTTGTTGCACCCACAGCGCCAGTATCGCTAGTCTCCGGAAATAAAGCGCTGCTTGACACTTTAACTGCTGCATTAACTCGGTTACAGCGTCCCCGTTTATCGCGGAAGGCGCATTTAGACCGTTACAGTTTACGATGTTGGGTCTCAGGGTTTCCACAGAATGATCATGGCCTGGCGGTGCTCTTACAGTTGGCGGATAGAGCCTTTGCCAAGTTTTGTTCCTGCAGGCTTTTCAACTGTTACGGCTGTTGACCTCAAGCCATAAAAGTAGTCTGCCAATAATGGGATTTCTTTTCCAAGCTCTAAGGTTATTTCAAGAGTTTCGTTTTTGCGTCTACGCGGTGTTCAACGCTTATTATGCGGTAGTAGCGCTTACGTTCTCGGTTGGAAGCGTTACGTGGACTTTGTCTCTGGCAAAACGGCGTATTTCCATAGTCTATGACTGTGCTTTTTATAGTCATGTAGTCGACGGGGTCTTTTAGGTGGGTGAGCAGCGCCTTAGCCCTTAAAAGGCATTCGTTGCCGCTGTAAAGCTCCTCATCCGTTTCCGTTATTCTTTTAGGCAGTAGGCGTTTTGGTTTGCCGTGTCCTCTTGGACGGCTGCATTCGAAACTGTAGGATCCGGGGGAACTGAAGAGACGAACACGGGTAAGCCAGGGAGACATGATTCCAGTTTCTCCATGGAATTTCCAGTTTAAAACACGCAATGATATCATTTAGTGCTACAAAAAATCAAATTCAGCTTTTAAAAAGACGAAAGCTTTTCAATTGAATAAAGTTATTGCTTTTGGCGATGCCCTTCACCGTACTGGTACGGTCGACTCCTGTTTTTCTCCAGTTTGTAAAGGAACATCTTATCCATGTTTATTGACGGACAAGCAAGCCTGCTCGCATCCAAAACATAAAATATCACATCAATCAGCTCTTCAGCGATTTCCTCTTCACTTCTGCCCTTCTTCCACGCGTCGCTGGCCTCAGCTAACTCTATGAAGGCGAAAAGCAGCTTCTTAGGAATATCCTCCTTTGTGTTATAGAAGCCTTTCTCTAAAACTAGCTTCTCTATTTCCCGTTTCATCTCCTCCAAATTCATATGGGAAACTCCACTGCTTCCGCTTAACTTACTTTAGGAAGGATCTAATTAAACTCTCTCAATAACATATTCATACAAATGGATAAAGCATGCAGATCAAATAGTTCTTAAGGTAACGCTTAATGATGACTAGAATGGAATTAGTTCCATTTTATAGGGAAAATATTCGGGAAAAGGGCTTAAGTTCTTTGAAGTACCTTTAGCATTAGTGAAAAGTTATCACAGCGGTGGCATTACATGTTTTTTACTAGTGCTGTTCGACCGCATCCACCTCTCAAACTCCCTGCCGGGAGGGTTCTCAGCGTACAATCGCTTCCTAGCAGCCTCTAGAAGCGTGTCCTTCCTTCCGATAAGTTCAGCAGCGGTAAGCACTTTATGCCCGGTTCTTTCAGCCGCCTTGAAGATTTTAACAGTTTTATCTCGCCATCCTTCATCACGCAGTATATGATGCTCCACCACAACAACCGGCACCTCTGCCACAACCCTTTCAAGGTTTTTCATGGCACGCTGTATTTCTTCCTCAGAAACCCTAAAACCTTCCAGGTAAAGCGGAGGCCCCCCTATCATGGCAAGCTGCGGCTTCTCACGGAGTATCATCTCCAGCGTAACCTGAGACATGGGCCCTTGAACATCTGGAGCATGAAGGAACTTTTCACCTTCATGTTCTATTATGGCCATCAGAACCCACCCTAGTGCGGAGTTCTCGGAACCGTGGAAAACAGGCTCTGAAAATTTCAGAATTGTCCGTCCAAAGGTGAAGCTTCGCCCATCAGCAATCTCAAAACTTTCAGCATATTTGCCTATGACTTTTCTGAAAAGCCATCCTCGGCGTCTTTGGCTGAAGTTAATATTTTCTCGAGGATTTTTTGCAACAACCATTTTCCCCTGATATATTTGCCTTGATGTTTCCTCCTCCGCTGTCCAATTACATAACCAATCCTCAAATGGAGGCGTATAATGATCGTAATGGTAATGGCTAACGGTGACTACATCAGCAGCTTCAGCTGCCTCAGCTATACGTTCTCTACATTCAACTATGACCCTGTATTCCATCGGGTGAGGATTAAGCCCAAAACGGTTCGGACAGAGCGAAACTCCTGCATCCAGCAATATCCGTATATCAGGCGACTCCACTAAGCAGCACATGGATCTTACGCCTAAACTTTCAGCAGCTAATGGAACAATGTGCATGTATTTGAGCATAAAGCCGGCAACGCTCACAGGCTATAACCTTTTATCACGGCGACAATTATTAACTTTATATGGCGGACCATGACGAGTCTGGCCCCCCTGAACTGTGATTGAGATCTTGAGTGCTGAGTCCGCCTTCACTTAAGATGGCAACTTCATTTCATACCGCAAAATCTTAAATTGCACGCATTATTAAAATAGTCATGGTCCACATGAAGGCTATAACGAAAACGCAAATTCTCTTCATAGTTAACGCTGCTATTGTCTGCGTTGCCATTTTTGGGTATACGTATATTCAAACACTGAAGGTATCATCCATAAGACCTGCCAAATTCATCTTGGAAAACTTGAACATATACCCTTCTGAGGTGGAACTTGAGGAAACAGTGGGCATAACGGTTAATGTGACCAATATAGGGGACGAATCTGGAAATTATACTGTTACGTTAATCCTTGATTCAGATCCCGTGGAAAACCGAACCGTAACGCTTGATGGCGGGGAATCAAAACTGCTTGAGTTTACAGTTATCGCTAAAACAGAGGGAAACCACACAGTTAAAATAGGAAACCTAACTGGCTGGTTTTACGCAAAAGTTCCTACACTGCCTGAAGGCTTAAAGATCTCTAACCTTATTGTTAAGCCCTACGAAGTGTGGCCTGGCGAGTCGGTGAAAATTACGGCCAAAATCGTCAACGAACATGGTGCTCCTCTGAACTTCACATTGTATCTTGAGATAAATGAGAGCAGAGTGGAGAGCAGAAAAATGCATCTGGCATCCGGAGAAAGCACTCCGGTAGAGTTTACGTATATTCCTCAAGCGGAAGGCGCCTATCGCGTTAAATTGGGACCCGCAAAAGGGTTGTTCACGGTGGTGCCTCGAGGTATGCACACTTTAAGCGTTTCATCTATGCCTCTTGGAGTAGAGTTTACAGTTAACGGCAAAACCGTTAGAACGCCGTACGCAGAGCTTTTGCCAGTGGGCACATATACAGTATCTGTTCCGAAGGAGCACATACCAAGCAGATTTGAGCCTACTTGGCAGTTTAGAAGTTGGGAGGATGGCTCATCAACCACCACGAGAACTGTTAACCTTCAAGAATACACATCCATAATAGCAATGTATGTGATTATGAGATGCTGCCCAGCTCTTTACGTTTGGAATGGGACAACATATGTTTATGTGACTGAAGTTTCAGATGGAACAGGTTACTTAGGAATACTTGATCATTTTAAAGAAGACGGTTCCATGGTTTTCGCGTATAGCTATCCATGGGATTATGTTAAATTGAAGATTGAGCCGAAACCTAAAAATGGATTTTATGATTTTATATTCATCCAAAATGCTGATGAAATCTTCTACATTGACTCTGCAAGCCTAGTTATTGTGGACCATCCGGATGATGTTGATGTTTACTCTACAAAGTCCACGTATATTTACAAGCTTGAAGGGGAAGGAAAAATCTACACGGTGGGGCGGATCTTGTCTACTCCTGTTTCAGCTGTTGACGGCTACGGAAACGACGTTTTGCCGATCATTTCTAAGCTGGACGGCATATACACTAAAGGACACGAGTTCCAGTGGGATGTTCTCGAGTTGAATCTCGGCGATCTTTCAGGGGCTGAGGAAATCAAGCTTGTTGTATCTGGGACAATATTTTACTCGCCTGGGGATGAGCAGGGAAAATGGGCCTCGAAGTTCATTGGAAAGCCAGGAGTACGTCCATTCCCGCCACCTTATATGGAAGTCAAAGACGAAAGTGGGAATTGGGTTCCTGTTCCTGAAAGTAGACAATTCCCATTATGCGATGTGGGTACAGACCTCTTTGTAGTGAATCTCACAGGCCTGTTTCTGACAAACAACTACTCACTAAGAATACACACGTTCTTTGATACACGATTCGATTTTATAGGCATAGACACAACGCCACAGCGGGAAATTAAAATAACGGAGGTTAAGCCCGTGATGGCTTATCTTTCACAGGTTTTCAGGTCTAATTCAACATCCTCGGGCAACTTCACCAGGTATGGCGAAGTAACCGAGCTTGTTCTTGAGGCAGATAACATGTTTGTTATTGGAAGGCAAGGAGACCAATTACAGGTGCTATTTCCAGCTGATCTACCGCCAGCACCTAGTGGCATGAAAAGGAGCTATTTCCTCTTCGTTAGCTGTTGGTTTAAGGTTAAGGGATTGCCCTATCTCAGCTTTACAGTTGAACCTTTACCATTTCA
>JANXEP010000027.1 GCA_025057795.1 Candidatus Bathyarchaeota archaeon
CAAAAAGCTCTTCTGTTTTTTCTTTCGGGTGAAGGCTGAAAAGCGGCAAACTTAACCCCCTTAAGCACTTAACCCCCTTAAGTATCAGTCTAAATAAATTTTTCGGTCTAACCCGAACACCATTCGTTTATCAGCGACTAATAGCAAAAAGTGTGGAGAACAAACTGTCTCGCCTTTATGGGAAAAGTTCTATCTCCTTTTTTGCTCCGCATTTTTCGCAAACAAGCTTGACGTGAGATTTGTTTTCTGTTAGCCCTTCAGCCTTCCATTTATGCTCGCACTTAGCCTTATCCTCTTTTGTCCCGCTCATCTGGATTATCGGCATCACCTATAATAACCAGAATTTAAATAATTTATTCTTCAAGCATAGCATTTATTGTGCAAAACGCAAAACGGTTAAGTTAATTTATCCACATATAAACATTGATGAAAAGAGTCGCTGTGATTATCCGTCAACGGGAAATAAACAAGTTCTTCCCTCAAGCTTTTCAACTAACCCTAAAAGATGAAGCCTCCATAATAGACGCCCTCAAGGCTGTGGATGAAGAAATAAAAAAGAGGGCCAATGTATTTCCAATATGGAGATACAAAAGCTTGCTTCAGATGGTCTATCACCCAATTGAAAAGAGATTTTACAAACAAGTGGCAATCCACGCCAACGTAAAGTCTAAACCCATAAATATTAGAGAAAACCCCACGGCACCGCTACCAGATGAAACAACAATAATTTTGATGCCAGAAAACGGGTGTCAAACAGACTGGGAAGAACCCATATAGCTTCAGCGAAAACAATGTTTAAAAATTTTAAAGCATACTAAAATACTGCCATAGTAAAAGCTGGAGAACAATGGTAAAAAGCTAAATTCCGTTGAAAGGTTTCTGCATCCGCTCTACAAAATTTTCCTACTTGAAACAGCTAAAAGTTTGAAACTGAAATCTTTTGTTGTTGCGAGCATGTTAGGAACAGGGCTTCATGGTAATGCTAGACACTCCACTTTACCCTGACATAAAACTACTCTATCCAATAAACAGCAAATCCCATCTACAATCCAGCCGCGTTGGCCGCTATCATTATGAAAATCCCTGTTGTAAGGGTGCAACAAGCTTAACCATGTATTTCTTAGCCAACTTCTTGCATATCTCGACAATCGTAGTTAGTTTGCCCCTTGGAACTTTCTTCACGACTTCAACAACTTCGCACGGATTAACAAGCACCACCTCATCGCCAACTTCAGCACTCTTATTGATGTTTTCAGAAAGGCTGGCGAAGGGTTAACCGAAATTGTTTAATTGTTTCCGCCTTTATCTTTGGAAAGGTGCTGGTGTGAAAACCTATTTGACTATTTGGTTTTATAGTGCAGATGCCAGCCCCACGGAGGTTGTTGAGAAGCTTTTCGTCGAAGCCCTTTTGGAATGTTGTATTTAAGGATCGTTGGGGATTTACCACATTTTTAGGAGTTTTTAATGGTAAAGTTTTTATATTTGTGCTTGTCTTGAAAAACCTCCTCTGAGGAGCGAGGGAGCCTAAAACGGGTTTGGCGAAATCACGGTTTTTGAATCTCCCTTCTCTCCTTTCTCCCCTCGGAAACCTCCTTTCGCCAGCCCGTGGGCAAACCCGCTTTGTTATTGACGATAACCGCTAAACTTAATTTTAGCTATGAATGGCGAGTATGTTTTTTGACTATGTAAACGATTTATAAGGATTCGCAATAAATATTGCTCGTAGTGGAATTGTATGCTTGCCGCGAGCAGGGAGTTGTTGTTGGCTGCTAGGCGAGAAGCCTACGCTGTCGGGGCCTTTAACATTCAAAACCTTGAAAGTTTGCTGGCGGTTGTGGAGGCGGCTTTCGAGGAAAGGTCCCCAGTGATTGTGGCGGTTACTCCAAGCGCCATAAAATACGGTGGATTGCGTTATTTGACAGCGCTTGTTAAGGCGGCGGCTGAAAATTCACCGGTACCAATTTCGCTTCACTTAGACCACGGGGAGGATGTTGAAACCGTTTGCAAGTGTTTAGAGGCGGGCTTTACATCGGTTATGATTGACGGTTCGCATTTGCCCTTTGAAGATAACATTGCATTGACAAGACGTGTAGTTGAATTGGCCCATCCAAGGGGGGTTTCGGTTGAGGGCGAGCTTGGAAGGCTTGCTGGTGTTGAAGAGAAAGCTGTTGAAGAGCGAGAGAAAGTCTTAACAGACCCAGCCGAGGCGGAAGAATTCGTTAAACGCACGGGTGTGGATGCTTTAGCTGTTTCCATTGGAACTTCTCACGGCGCCTACAAGTTTAAGGGCGAACCAAAACTGGATTTCGAAAGGCTTAGGCTTATCCGCGAAAAAGTTGAAGTGCCGCTGGTGCTGCATGGAGCATCCAGCGTCCCTCAATGGGTGGTAGAGAAAGCTACAAAATATGGGGCGGAGCTGACGGGCGCCAAAGGCATACCTGAAGACCATATTAGAAAGGCTATTTCAATGGGGATAACGAAGATAAACATTGACACAGACCTGCGGCTGGCTTTTACGGCCACGGTCCGCGAGGTTTTGGCAAACTCGCCTAAGGAGTTTGATCCACGGAAGATTCTCGGTCCGGCGAAAGAGGCCATGAAAGAAGTGGTTAAGGCGAAAATGCGTTTGTTTGGCAGTTCTGGCAAAGCCTAAAAGGAGGCGTGGTTTAAAGGTGAAGGTTGGCGTTTTAAGCGGAGGCGGCGACGCTCCGGGCATAAACGCCGTGGTAAGGGCTATTGTTAGGCGGGGGATCCAAGCCTATAATGACGACATAATAGGCATAAAAGATGGGTGGCGCGGCCTCTTAGAAGGATGCTTCATGCCATTAGATTTGAACGCTGTTTCCGGTATTTTGCACCGCGGAGGCTCCATCTTGGGGACTTCGAGGACCAACCCCTTCAAACGGGAGAAAGGCCCGGGTCAAGTTATGGAAAATGCGGCTAAGGCTGGTTTGGACGCTGTTATAGCCATAGGCGGCGACGACACTTTAAGCGTGGCCCACAAAATGGCGGATTACGGGCTTAAATGTGTCGGCGTCCCCAAAACCATAGACAACGATTTGGCTGGAACCGACTACACTTTCGGTTTTAACACGGCCGTTTCCATAGCCACTGAAGCCCTTGACCGCTTGCACAGCACAGCCGAAGCCCACAACCGCGTCATAGTCCTCGAAGTTATGGGCCGCTACACGGGGCACATCGCTTTGCACGCGGGCTTGGCGGGCGGAGCCGACGCCATACTGATTCCGGAAAAACCCTTCGACATTGAAGAAGTCTGCGAATATGTTAGGAGCAGACAGCGGCGGGGCAGAAACTTCAGCCTCATAGTGGTGGCGGAGGGCGCCAAACCTAAAGGCGGCAAAGAAATCGTTTACAGCGAACGCATAGACGAGTTCGGCCACATAACCCTGGGCGGAGTTGGCTACTATTTGGCTAAAGAGATTGAACAACGCACGGGGATAGAAACCCGGGTGGTTGTACTCGGCCACCTCCAGCGAGGCGGCTCACCAACGGCTTTTGACCGCATTCTAGCCACAAGATTCGGCATAGCAGCTATAGACTACGTGCACGAGGGAAAGTTTGGCTACATGCCAGCCCTCCAAGGAAACCGCATCGTTCCAGTGCCGCTTAAAGACGTGGTGGGCAAAAGAAAAACCGTAGACCTAGAACTCTACAACATAGCCACCACATTCTTCGGCTAAAAACTGCAATAACAAAGGCTGGCTGTTGGGGGTTCTATAGCTATAGTAAAAGTTCCCGGTATTCCTGGTTTATTTTTCCATATTTTTCTTTGATGGTTATGCTGATTTTATGCCAGTCCTGGGCTATTTTTGGCCAGAGCTCGCTGGTTATTAGCTGTTTTGTCACATATTCTTTTAATGGTTTCTCCCGTTTAATTGTTCTTTGATGCCACTCGAAGCTTATGAGGCCCGCCCGTTTCAGATACAGAATTGCGTGGCCTATTTGGTGGTAGTCAGGCGGGTAATCCATACTTCTTTCCAAGTCTTCTAGGAGGGAGTCAATTGTTATTTCGTCCTCTGGCCTTAGACAAATTGCGGCTATAGCATTTTGGATGAGCCTCGCAGTTTTAGCGAGGTATATTCCAATTTTCTTAGGCGGGATGAGAGTTTGCTCTAGGCGGTAACCATACCTCCTGTAAAACCAGCTTTTGACGACCTCCGCCAACGCTAAATAAGCGCCGAGGATTGCGGCTAAAACTATGTAGAAGGTCGCTGGAGGCCTCACAAATTTGAAAATTTCCCCCAGCGGTGTATATGGCAATAGTAACACAAACGTTATTATGGTTAGGCTGCTGAAAAGCAAAAGTCGGCTAGGCTTGCTTTTCCAGAAAGGTGACTTCTTTGTTCTAATGGCGAAAATCACGAGGGTCTGCGAGGTTAAGGATTCAATGAACCAGGCAGTTTGGAATAATGGCTCAGAAGCGTTAAAGATGAAAAGCATTATAAAGAATGTTAGGAAGTCAAAGAGGGAGCTAACTGGTCCAAGGCAAACCATGAACCGTCTAACGAAGTGAACGTCCCACCTTTTAGGCTTTTCAATGTATTCTTGGTCAACTTCGTCGGTGGGTATTGTCGATTGGGAAAAATCGTATAGAAGGTTGTTGAGCAGTATTTGAATGGGCAGCATGGGCAGGAAAGGCAGAAACAATGATGCTCCAGCTACGCTGAACATGTTTCCAAAGTTTGAGCTCACGCCCATCATGATGTATTTCATGGTGTTGCCGAAGGTTTTTCTACCCTCCAAAACACCGTCATGAAGCACGGTTAAATCATTCTGCAGAAGAATTATGTCTGCAGATTCCTTCGCGACGTCAACAGCGTTTTCAACGGATATGCCGACATCCGCCGTTTTCAGCGAAGGCGCATCGTTTATTCCGTCCCCTAAAAATCCAACAACGTGCCCGTTATTTTTTAAAGCATTTATTATTCTGTCTTTCTGGGCTGGCGTAACTCTGCAGAACACGTTAGCCTCTTCGACAACTCTTGCGAGGGCGTCGTCATGCATTTGGGCAATTTCGCTCCCAGTGATAACCCCTTTTACGTCGAAGCCTAAATGTTCGCAAATTTTCCTCGTTACAAGCTCATTGTCGCCTGTGAGAATCTTCAACTCTATGCTGGCGTTTTTAAGAAGCTGTAGGGCTTCTTTTGCTGTTTCTTTCGGCGGGTCAAGGAAAGCTACGAATCCCAAAAACACCATTTCAGTTTCGTCGCCCGCCGTGTAAACGGGCTTTTCCTCTCTTAAACGCTTGTAGGCTACGGCTAAAACCCTATAGCCTTCAGCGCTAAGCTCAACATATTTTTCCTCAATATTTCTGCGCACTTCATCAGTTATGTCGGCTATAACCTCTCCAACTTCATAAAAAGAGCAGACCTTAGCAACCTCTTCAGGAGCGCCCTTAGTGACCATAAACCGCTGACTCTCATGTTCAACAACTATGGAGAGGCGTTTGCGGACAAAATCAAAAGGAACCTCATCAACCTTCCTATAATCCTTAACATCAACCTCTCTAAACCTTAATATGGCCTCGTCTAAGGGGCTTTTAAGGCCAGTTTGGTAGTAGCTGTTGAGGTAGGAGTAAAGCAGAACTTTGTCGCTTTCGTTGCCATAGAAATCCACATGTAGGACAAGCTTTATCCTGTTTTCCGTCAATGTTCCAGTCTTGTCCGTGCAGAGAACGTCCATGCTTCCAAAATTTTGTATGGCCGCCAAACGCTTTACAATGACGCCTTTCTTAGCCATCGCCACCGCCCCTTTGGATAGATTTACCGAAATTATCATAGGCAATAGCTCCGGCGTCAAACCCACAGCCAAAGCCACAGCGAAAAGAAGCGAATCAAGCACGCTTCGCATGTAAAGGGCATTAATGAAAAACACAAAGATGACCAGCAGAAAAGTTACTTGCATTATCATGTAGCCAAAGGTTCGAATGCCCCTCTGAAACTCTGTTTCCGGCTCTCTTTCCACAAGCCTCCTTGCAATTTTCCCATATTCCGTATTGCTACCGGTTTTAACGACAACGGCTGTTGCCGTCCCGCTTACAACAGAGGTGCCCATAAAAAGATAGTTGCTCCACTCCGTTAACGAAGGGTTAAAAGATTTAAGCGGCAAGCCATTCTTCTCAACGGGAAAAGATTCACCAGTCAAAGCAGACTGATTTACAAAGAGGTCTTTTGCACCTATCACTCGGGCGTCTGCGGGCACAATGTCGCCCGCGGAAAGGGATATCACGTCTCCGGGAACAATCTCCTCAAGCCTAACCTCTTTTTTAAATCCGTCCCTTAAAACGGTGGCGGTTGTTGCTACCTTCTGCTTTAGCATTTCAGCTGCTTTTTCAGCCTTAGATTCCTGATAAAAATCCAGTGTAATGCTAAAGACCACAATGGCGAAAATGATGATTGCGTTTGCAACTTCGCCGAAAAAGCCGGAGATAAGCCCCGCCACCAAAAGAATGATGACTAAGGGGCTTCTGAAGTGGGAAAGAAACTCGACAATAACCGCTCTCTTCCTTTTTTTGGCAAGCTCATTATAGCCAAAAACTTTAAGACGTCTTTCCACCTCTTCGGAGGAAAGCCCGTTCAAGGAGGTTTTTAAACGTGAAAGAAGCTCATCCGCGGGTAAAGTTAAAACTTCTTCGGGGCTTGGCGGAGCCCAGCCTAAAACTTCGCCGACGCTTGACTTTTCCAAGTCCTGAATAGCCATCATCTCTACAACCCATTTCTCGCCGAACATCCTTCAAGGCTGGGCTGGCTCTGCCATCTTCAAGGCAACTAATTCATAAAATTCTTTCCGTTAACTTTAAGACAAGTGCTATGTTGCTAATGTTTTCGCTAGTTCCAAAAGCCTCGTGTCTAGGGGTTTTTGGTTTCTGCAGGTTTCTTCTAGGCTTATGTTTGTGATTTCGCCTTTCTGCAAGCCTACCACACGGTTTCCAATGCCTTGCATGATTAGTTGGACGGCTTCTTCTGCGAATAGACTCGCTAATAAACGGCTTCTGGCTGTTGGTGAGCCTCCTCTTTGGGCGTAGCCTACAATGCTCAAGCGGACTTCTGCGCCCGTGTTTTCTTCAATTTGCTGGGCGATTTTGCGGGTGTCGCCTACGCCTTCAGCCGCCACAATGATGCCGGACCGCTTTCCCTTGGCAGTGTTTTCCCTTATGGTTTTGTAGACTTCTTCCATGTTTACGGGCACTTCTGGAACAAGAATCACTTCGGCGCCCACGGTTAAGCCTACAGCCAAAGCCAGAAAACCCCGCCTGCGGCCCATGACTTCCACGACGAAAACCCTTTCATGGGATATGGCTGTGTCGCGAATCTTGTCTATTTCGGCTACAGCCGTGTTCACCGCCGTGTCAAACCCTATGGTTTCGTCTGTCCCGTAAACATCGTTGTCTATGGTGGCCGGCACTCCAACAATAAGCGTTTCTGTTTCACGGCTAAGCTCATAGGCGCCCCGGAAAGAGCCTTCTCCGCCAATAACCACCAAACCATACAAATTGTGGGCGGCGAGGACTTCGGCAGCCTTTCTAACTCCTTGAGGCGTTTTAAACTCTGGACAGCGGGAAGTCAAAAGGATGGTGCCGCCCAACTGCATTATGCCACCCACAGAGCGGGGATCCAAACGCCTAAAACGGTTCTTTATGAGGCCTTCCCAGCCCCGCTCAAAACCCAAAACTTGAAAGCCATTGGCGTAGGCTAAACGCGTAACCGCCCTAATAGCCGCATTCATGCCCGGAGCATCGCCACCGCTCGTGACTATGCCTATGGTTTTCAACGGCAACCCTCCTAAACCGTTCCGGCAAGCCTTAAAACAGATAGCCACCGCTAAAATAAATACTTCTCATCGACAGCTTAAAACTGGGAGGAAAAATGGTGGAACAAAGCACAACCCACGTGATCGTCTTAGTCACAACATCAAGCAGAGAAGAAGCCGAAAAAATCGCCCAGACGCTGTTGGAAGAGCGGTTGATTGCATGTGCCAACATAATCGGCCCGGTGCACTCGCTTTTCTGGTGGCAGGGTAAAATCGATACGGCTAAAGAACACTTAATCTTAATGAAAACCCGGAAAGCCCTATTCGAAAGGGTTTCTGAAAGGGTGAAAGCTCTCCACAGCTATCAAGTCCCAGAAATAATATCCCTACCAATTACAGAGGGCTCAAAAGACTACTTGAAATGGCTCGACGAAAGTTTAAGGTAAAGTTTTATAGGTTTTTGTCGCCTCATTCTCTTTTTGGCGGTGGGTCTTAGGCGGGGGGCTAGGGGTCCCCTGAACCGTAAACCCCCTATATGACGGGCCGAAAGCTGAGGCTGAGGCGCCTGTGGCCGCCCAGTCCCTCTCTCTTCCGAAACGGTGACCATCCGTCCCTTGGGGTCGGCGGTCGCC
>JANXEP010000043.1 GCA_025057795.1 Candidatus Bathyarchaeota archaeon
TTTTGGTAAGGTTTTTGTAGGGGTTCAGCCCAGCAGGGGCATCCATGAGAATCCAGCTAAGATTTATCATAACAAGGAGTTGCCGCCTCATCATCAATACGTAGCGTTCTATAAGTGGATCAAAAACGAATTTAAGGCTGATGCTATCATTCATCTGGGAACCCACGGTACTCTAGAATTTCTGCCTGGAAAGGACGTAGGTCTCTCTGGAGAATGCTTTCCGGACGTGCTGATAGATGATCTGCCGAACATATATGTTTATCATGCGCTTAATTCTTCCGAAGCCTCAATAGCAAAGCGGAGGGGTTATGCGCTAATAATAAACCATGGAAGCCCACCATTAATGACCAGCGAGCTACATGGAGAGCTTCAAGAAATCGAGCGTTTAATAAACGAATACTTTGACGCTGTTCAATATGGGAAAGGGGAAGCCGCTGAAATATCCAGAAAAGTTCTGGATATGGCGCGCAAGTACGGTCTAGGAGAAACCGTAGAAGAGGTGTACGACAGGATAGCGGAGTATAGGCGCTCGTTGATCCCAAAGGGGTTGCATGTTATAGGCCGAAGAATGTCTGATGAAGAGATACTGGATTACTTAACCTTCATAGCAAGATATGACAAAGGTGAGGCAGAAGGCATACACAAGCTTATCCTGAGGGCTGAGGGGTTAAGTTACGAGGAGGTTTTAGGGAAACCCCATCAGAGAAGCCCCAGCGGAAAAACCTACGCTGAATTACTCAATGAAATTGAGACAAAAGTTAGAGAGATCATTAAAGAGTATGTGTTTGAAGGTAAAAAGCCGACGCTGGAAAAGTTAAACGAGAAGCTGGAGAAATCGTTGTCCTTCCTTAAAAGTATTTACGAACGAATAATAGGGTCGGACGAGGTTGGCGCCATTCTTAACGCTTTGGAAGGAAAGTTCATTCCTCCAGGACCTGGAGGAGATTTCATCAGAAACCCGGAAATTTTTCCCACGGGGCGAAACACCTACCAGCTTGACCCGACAAGAATACCCACAGAAGCGGCATTGGAAAGGGGTAAAACTATAGCTGAAGAGTATATCAGGCAGTTCTATGAGAAGAACGGTTGCTACCCGAGAATGTTGAGCTTAGTTTTATGGGGATTTGAAACCATGAAAACCGGAGGAGAAACCGTAGCCGCCATATTCCATCTTCTCGGAGTAAAACCGGTATGGAAAGGACTATACATACGCGATCTGGAGGTCACTCCGCTTTCAGAGCTAAAAAGACCGCGAATAGACGTCACTGTCACCATCTGCGGAATATTCAGAGACACCTTCTATAACATTGTTGAGCTGCTCGACAAAGCATTTAGGCTCGTTGCCGAGCTTGACGAGCCTGAAGATATGAATTATGTGAAAGCTAACGTGCGTAAAATGTTCTCAAAACATGGAGAATTAGCCCACTTTAGGATTTTCGGCCCGCCTGAGGGGCTTTATGCCACCTCCCTCACGTCCTTCATAGAATCCTCGAATTGGAGGAGCGAATATGAGCTTGTAAACGCCTATCTTGAAAGCATGAAGTTTGCATATGGAGCAGGGAAGCGAAACGTTGAGGCCGGAAGCCTATTGGAGGCGTTACTTTCCCACGTGGACATGGTCGCACAAGTACGTGACACAGCGGAATATGAGATAACAGATCTCGACCACTACTACGAGTTCCTAGGCGGCTTAGCGAAAACCGTGCAAGAAAAAAGTAGAAGAAAACCATTGGTACTTGTGGCAGACACTACAAAAGAGGCAGTCAAGGTTGAGGATGTAAAAGAATCGGTAAAGAGGGGAATCGTGACCAGGACAGCCAATCCAAAATGGTTAGACGCTATGATCGAGCACGGCTACAACGGCGTAGCGAAGATTGCAGACCGTGTTGAGTACATGATTGGGCTATCCGCAACCCTCGGAGGAATTGAAGACTGGATGTGGGCTAGCATAGCGGAAAACACGGTTTTTAACAAGAAAAGATCAGAGAAAATGAGGAATGCAAACATATTTGCATACCGCAAAACCATTGAAAGACTTCTTGAAGCCGCAAAACGCGGATATTGGAAAGCTGATAAGGAGACTCTCCGTAAACTAGAGATGGAGTATTTAAAGACTGAGGAAATGCTAGAAGAGGCGACATGACACTCGAGCATGAGAAATATGTTAGAAGTAGCTTAGCTGCAGGTCAAAAGGTGAGCGTGATCGCCTTATTCCCGGGTACTTATTTTAATTTGCAACGTTACAGCCCATGCCTTTCTTGGGTAGGGCATACTGCAACAGGGGCTGTATCTAGAGTCAAGTGTGGCTTCAAGCTCATCTAGAGTATAACTGCGCGCACGGTTATCAGCGACTAACAGAACAATTTTAGGTAGGTTTGAGGTGTTTTGGCTTAAGCTTATTAAGTTGTTGTGTAAATTTTTACATTGGGTTGAAGTATGAGGCTGTTGTCTGCTAGGTTGGTTGCTTTTGTTGGGGTTTTTGCGGCTTTGCATGTGGTTTTGTATTTTATGTCTTTTGGTTTGTGGCGTAATTGGGCCATATACATCGAGCCAATGGAAGGGGTTGTTTTGGGACCTTGGGCTGGTTTTTTGACGGCTTTTATTGGCAGTGTTGTGGCTAGGGCGATTAAGCCCATTGATGTTTGGATGTTTGGGGTTGTTGCGGAGCCTTTGGGTGTTTTGGCTGCTGGCTTTCTTGCTAAGGGTAAGTGGAAGCCTGTTTTGGCGATTTACGCCATTATGCTTGCAGCGTATTTTGCTCATCCATTTGGGACGTGGCTTCCAATTTGGACGATACTTGACATTTTGCTTGCATTAGCCCTAATATATCCATCTGCAAGGTTGAGCAAAAACCTTTTCGGGCAGAACATTAAACTCCTGCCCACATCCCTAATCCTCTTATCCTTCGTGGCAACCGTAACAGACTCTTTGACACGAGTTTTCCTGCTGATTCCTGTTGGATTGTACAATGTTTTCGGGTGGCCCCCAGAAGCCGTATACTACATTTTCATCGGAGGGGCTATTGGCTCCTACATTGAAGACATGCTGGTGGTCATAACCTCACTTTTGGTTGGTGTTCCGCTGCTTATTGCCTTCAAAAAGTTGCTAAACCTGAAAAGCCCCTTAAGCTAAGTAGAGGATGTGTCTAGAGGCAGGGTTTATTCGATCTGTAATGAAACCCAAGCCTTTTTAGCTATGCTAGGC
>JANXEP010000022.1 GCA_025057795.1 Candidatus Bathyarchaeota archaeon
GTAGAAGTTGCTCTTAAAGGGTTTAGGGCGGATTGTAGGTTCACGGAAGGCTTTGGCTATCCCTGTTACTTATCTTATCCTCTTCGCCTCGCTTATAACCATAATTTCAATTACGTACAGTTTTGCGGTGGCGAGGATAAGTGCAAGGGGCGCCTTGCTTATGGTCTCTGTTGCGAGGCAGAATATGCAAGCTTTGGATGATGCTGTGCGTTCTGTGGCTTGGAGCTTTGGCGCTTCAAAAACAGTTTACATGGGAGGACTGCGGCGGAGCCTTCAAAACGCAGCCCCAAACAGGAAAACTCCTATTGAATCTTACAGACGGCCAAACTTTTTCCAGCCTCGTGTTTAACGGCTCCGTTGGAAAAGCCCTATACGCGCTTGAGCCTTCTGCTGAAAGCTTTGAGGGGCGGTATGTTAGGGGCGACGGCCGCGCCATAATAAACCAAACAGTCCACACCATGGCGCAGTTATACTTTTCAAGGGGCGAAAAAGCCCAGCAGCTTGTTCTATGTTATCGTCCCATGGTTACAGTAGCCTCATTAGGCACAAGCAACGGCAAACCCCTCAACCTAATCCGCATATACATAATAAGCCTAAACGCCTCACAGCCGATAACCTCGGGTGGAGGTTTCCACCTCAAAGTTTCATCGGTAAACGTTACTTCATCGGCATGGCGCCACGAGTTCAACAGCCAAGTTTTCTCCCTAGCTTTGGAAGCCGCCCTAGAGGAAACAAAAAACGTTGTTTGGCTTCCAATAACAAGCAGCGAGGACGGAGCGATCGTAAGCCTCGAAGTTCTCGTTTGCAACATTGAAATTCGGAGGGTGAACTCCTAAAATGCCAGCCATAACCCCTGGCTACCTATACACTTTTTTCGCTTTAATAGCCATAAGCAGCATCCTAACGGTTTCCTTCATGAACTATGCTGGGGTTATACGCTACTCTTCTGAAATAAGGAGGCTGAAAAACCTCATGGATTATGTTGCGGCGAAAACCACAGAACTCCTAACCATAGCTGAAACGGCGAACGCAACGGCTGAGGCTTTCGTGCAGGCGCCGACCATGATAGGCGATAAGCAGTATTGGCTTAGGCTGCGAAACGACTCCTCTAGGGCTTGGCTTGAGGGCGGTTTTGGAAATAAGCCCGCGGAAGATGCGCATTTAAGGGTTTACCTTCAGGGCATGGTTTCAGCTTCAGGCTTTTATATTGGGGGTTACGGTGCAATCCGCCTAAAATGTTTCATAAGCGCAAAAACCCCGCACGTTCTGCTTTCAAGCTCAAGTGTGGGAGGCCAGCTTTGAAGTTCAAGCTAAAACTCCGAAGGGGCGAAGAGCTGGAAGAGTATTCAGAAGACTTGGTAGAGAAGAAGGAGGAGCCGGCAAGCTTCCTACCAGTTCAGAAGTGGAGCGTTCCAGAAGGCTTTGTGGAGGTGGAATATTACCCCCTTAAGCCTCCTTTCTCCTATGCTGCCATAATCCAAAACATGGAAACCTTCGAATATCTATACGTGCTTGATGAGCTTCCCCTAACAAAGGAGGAAAGGGAAGCCTACTCAAGGCTGAAAAACATCCTTGAATATGAACTGCAACCCCCAGAGGAGAACGAAACCCTAACAGAATCCTTTAGGAAACAAATTCCAGCAATCATCGAGAAAAACCAGAAAGCCCTTGGGGGAATATCCCCGGTAGGGATACGCAAAATTGTATATTACCTTGAAAGGGACATCGCCGGCTATGGGAAAATAGACCCCCTAATGTATGATGACCATGTTGAGGACATCGGGTGCAGCGGCGTAAACAAACCCATATTTTTGTGGCATAGGAAATATGAGAATATCAAAACCAACATAGTTTTCAGGGACGAGCAGGAACTCGAAGACTTCATAATGCGCATAGTCCACAAGTCTGGAAAACACGTCAGCATAGCCTACCCAATAGTGGATGTAACCCTCCCAGAAAAACACCGCCTAGCGGTTTCTTTCGGAAAAGAGACAACACCCCATGGAACAGCCTTCACCATAAGAAAGTTCCGCAGAGACCCCTTCACAATAATAGACCTCATAGAAAACGAAACTATAAACGAGAGTATAGCCGCCTACCTCTGGCTTCTGATGGAAAACAAGATGTCAGTCATAATTATAGGGGCTACGGGGGCGGGTAAAACCACAGCCCTAAACGCCATTGCATGCCTCATAAAACCCAGTCACAAAATAATCTCCGTCGAGGAAGTAGCCGAAATAAACCTTCCCCATGAAAACTGGACGTCCACAATTGCCCGTTCAGGCTTCGGAGCTGAAAAAGAGGGGGAGATAACCCTCTACGACCTAATCAAGTCGGCGGTTAGACACCGCCCAGACCTAATAATTGTAGGCGAAATAAGGGGTGAAGAAGCCTACGTGCTTTTCCAGGCTTTGGCAACTGGCCACGGCGGCCTATGCACCATGCACGCGGACGATGTTGAAACAGCCATAAAAAGGCTTACGCAGCCTCCCATGAACATTCCAACATCGATAATTCCCCTAATGAACTGTGTAATCACAGTTAAGCATGTCAGGGCCCCCGTTTTCCTAGAGTCTGGGAGGAAACTTTCAAGCCGAAAGTTCATAAGCGTTTCAGAAATAAAGAGTCATGACAGCTTCCAAGAAGTTTTCAGCTGGAACCCATCCACGGACACTTTTAGAGAAAACCTTTCTGAAAGCTATCTTTTAAAGAAGATGGCTTCAAGCCTCGACATCCCCATTGAAAAACTTATAGACGAGCTGGAGTACCGAAAAAGGGTTCTAGCCCACATGGTGGAGCACGGCATCCGCGACTACAAAAGCGTCAACAAAGTCCTAAGCAAATACTACAACAGCCCAGAGCTTTTCCAAAGGGAGTTTTTGGAAGATAAGGGATGGTGAAAAATTGCAGATTCCCACCAGAGGACCGAAAATTTTTAGGCAAATTTTAAGCCGCTTAGCCGAAGAGGGCGGGGGCGAAATAGACAGGGAGCTCCCCTTCGCGGCTTTGCTCTTCACAATATTGGCTGCAAGCGAAGTAACCCTCTACGAAAGCTGGAAGAAGCTTTCAGGTATAAGCCACCTGCCAAAATTCCAGAAGGAAGCGAAAGAAGTTGTTAGGCAAGTGGAAGTTTTAGGATACGACCCCCTAACGGTTATGCAGAAGCGGGCTGAAAAGACAAAGTCAAAAAATTACCGCGAATTCCTCCTAGGCTACGTCTCAGCCGTCAGAAGCGGCGGAAGCATCGTAAACTATCTAAGGAGCAAGCTGCGCTCAATTTTCGAAGTTCAAAGCGCTGCCGCCGTCCGCTCCGTTGAGAGGCTTGGAACCATCGTGGAAGCCTACGCCGTCATGCTCATTGTAACCCTATGCTCATACATACTCTTCATAGTGTTTTCAGCCACTTCGCTGATTGAACCCATAAAGGCCGTCGGGATGCCGGGAATCCCAACATGGGCTGTGGCTCCGCTTGTATTTATTGTAAATCCCATGATTTCGGTTATTTTTATGGCCGTTGCCCACGTGGAGAGGAAAAGCAATTTCATAGGGCTGAAAAAACCCTATAAAATTGCTGTAATATCTACGGCGGCTGTCTGCTGTTTTATGGCGTTGATATTCCTAGCCCCTCCCCTTCAACACTTGACAAGCCCCGAAACCCTTCCCTTAATCGTAACCGCCTGCCTATTGACAATATCCATCCCTCCAGCAGTTATTTACCGCGAAATCGCCAAAATCAACTATGCAGCTGAAAACGCCATGCCAAGCTTCCTCAGAGACGTGACTGAAGCCAGAAAAACGGGGCTTTCCCCTGAAAAAAGCATAATCCACGCCACTAAACGTTCGGGCTACGGGAGGTTTTCTGAAGTTTTAAGGCTTATCAGGAGCCAAATGGAATGGGGTGTACCCCTTAGAAAAGTGTTTGCAAACGTCAAGAGAAAAATTCAAACATGGCCCGTTCTAGTCAATTTTCTCATACTTGTTGAAACTATAAAAACTGGGGGAGGTTCAGCCATCGCCCTGGAAATCCTAACAGAGCACAGCGAGAAGCAGAAGGACGTGGAGACAAACAAGCGGTCCATGCTGAGGCCCTACGTGATTTTGGCTTTCATCTGGAGCGTCCTCATAGCCCTAACGACAACCATGGTTGCGACAACCGTGTACGCGCTAACCCAGCTACCTTTTCCGGGAGTCGCGGTGATGCCCTTCCAAGTTGTTCAGGAGCAGATGATCCTATTTTCAGTGGGCATACTTTTCCAATGTTGGCTTTCAGGCTTCTTTGTAGGCAAAGTCAACGAGGGCACCTTTGCCGCGGGCTTCAAATATTCAATTATGCTCGTCTTAACGGCGCATGTCTCCCTTGAGCTTTCAAGGGTGATTTTAAGCGGGGTATTCGGGCTTGTCTCCTAAATGGTCGAGGAGGTGAAGCGCATGCCAGCCATATCAATAGACACTTTCTTCGCGTGTTCTTTAATGGTTCTGCTTGTGCTTTCAGCCATGGCTGCCACAGCAAACCTGTCTTCGCCCATTATAAGCGGCGCGTTTGACGCTGAAGCCTCTAGAAGGTTTAGGGAGATTGCGGAACACATGCTTCTGAGCGTTGGAGAACCGCCAAACTGGGGACAGAACGGCCAAACAGTTCCAGAAACCTTCGGCTTAGCTAAGGCTGACGCGGATAACCCATACGAGTTGGACATTGACAAGGTTTCAAGGCTAAATGGCGAAAATCTTTACGCTTTAAGTTACGCCCAAATATTCAAAAGCCTTGGAATCCAAGACGCCACATTCAGCCTGGAAATAAAACCCTTCTTTGATACCCACGTGAATTTGCTGAAGATTTTTGCGGGTTTAGATGAAACCACTTATGAATTTGAGGTATATACAAGTAAAAACGGAGCCCAAGTTTCAGCAGTTTTGAGGCATTACGTCATTGCTGAAAATTTTCTGGAACCATCAAACCCTCAACACTCTGACGGGGTAAAGCGCCTAAACGTGACGTTACCCAATAACGTGAATGGCCCAGCGTTAATGGTTGTTTTTGCATTATCCTATTTTAACGAGAAAATCGCCTCTTTTAGTGTTTACCAGTTTGCCCACAACTCGCCTAAACCTGTACATAAAGGCGCCTTTCTCAAACTTTCCCCTCTAAATTACAGTTTAACCGTTTCAATGGTGTATGCTGAAACTGTTTTGCATAGAGCTTATGCTTTAACCTTTAACTATTCATCGGAGCTAACGAAAACCGCAGGGGCAAACCAAACCGCCACGTTTAGCATTCCCAAACTTCTAGATTCAAGCCCCATAGTGTTTGTTGTTACAGGATGGAATTCCACGGAGTTCTTCACCGAATGGACAACCTACCCGCAGATACCCCTCCAAATGGGCCCAGCCCTGAAAGATTCTCCAAACCTATCAAACGTTTTCGTTTACAGTTACCCAATTACAGTAGGCTCAGTTATTTGCCAATGCACCATTTGGCTTGGAGGCCCAAGACAATGAAAAAACGTGAGAAAGGACAGATTAGGATAATTGAAGCGTTTTTGGCTGTTCTCATAATTTTTTCATCCCTAACCATTTCGGCAAGAATAGTTGCACCGCAAGGGATCGCCGAGGCTGACACTTTAGCCCACACGGGGATTCAAGCCCTTATAAAACTGGATTACGAGGGAAGTCTAAGCGAGTATATAGAGAGCGGGAACTGGCAGGGGCTTCGGGAGTCGCTGAGTCTCTTGTTGCCTACTGGTGTTTCCTTTAACGTTACGGTTTATGATAGGGAAATGCGGCAGATAAACGGGGAAGCAGTATCCAATGGAGGCTTCAACAGTCAAAACATAGCCTTTGTAAAGTATGTTTGCGTAAGCCGAAACCCTGCGTTCAACTATTACGTGGTTCACATGCATTTGGCGGTGGCTAAATGAAGAATCCATATAAGAATTCAAGGGCTAACGGTTCTGGGCAGCTTCTTATAGTAGCCGCCCTAGCCATAGCCATCCTCATATCATCAACAACAATCTACGTTTACGAGCTCAGCAGAGAAAGGCAAAGCGTTGAAGACGCCCCGTTGGGCGACTTTATATTGGCTGTAAAGCAAGGCACGAGAAACGCGGTTATAAGCGCGCTTGCGAATGTTACGAAAGGCGGAGAAAAAACCCTTTTAGCGGAAAACCTTAACACGCTTATTGAAGCCTACCTAAGCCTGAACCAGCATGGAATAAGCCGTTTGTCCTACGCCTTTCCAGAAGACCAAAACTATGAGGGGGGCGTTAGGATTGCGTGGAGCAGAGATGGGTTTGGAATTTCAAGCGCCTATGCGGATTTCACGCTTGCCGTTTACGGGCTAACAGCAAACATCACATCAGCCTACACAGTTAACATAACAACAACCATAACATTAAGCGGCTATTATGTGGTGGGCGAAGAAGGAAAAATCGTTAGCATAACCTGCCGAGTTTTTAATGAGGGAGAGCCAGCCTTAGCCAGAAACATAGCCCTGCACTATAAAGATGGCGACGCTGAAGTTTGGACGCCGGTCAACCCTTCAAGCCTCATGGTGACAGATTACGGCAACGGAACGTACAACATGTCTTTCACAGCCGCTGCAAGCTCCGCCTCTTTAGAAGTTTCAGCGCACGTCCAAGACTTACGGGGCATACTTGTTAAAGCAAACACAATATGCCACCAAATTTAAAATTGCCCATAAATTTTCGAGTCCCTTAAATACCAAGTGTAACATTTCATTTCTAAATAAGATTAAGGGAATATGCCATGTCTGAAAGGCAGGAGTGGCGCCACATTTGCACGCTTTTGAAGTTGGCAGAGATGGGAGCTCACAGGAGGACGGCGAAAATCTCCACGGAGTTTTTAGCGAGGAAACTGGGCGTTTCCCAGCAGTCAGCCTCCCGCAACCTAATAGAGTTGGACCGTAAAGGCTGGATTAAAAAGACGATAACACCGGAGGGATGCTTAATAAAGATTACTGATTCTGGGATGGCGGAGTTGAAAACGCTTTACTCCAGATTGCGGTTCTTAATGGAGACGGCATACCCGCCTTCATTAACCCTTGAAGGGGTGGTTTTCACAGGCCTCGGCGAAGGTGCATATTACGTTACCCGCGACCCATATAGAAGGCAGTTCATTGAAAAGTTGGGGTTCGACCCCTACCCCGGCACTTTAAACCTGAAGCTTACGACAGAATACGACATTAAAACCTACTCGGAGCTTGCGGCTTATCCGGCCATAGAAATTGAAGGTTTCAAAGATGAAGACAGAAGCTTTGGGCCTGTGAGGTGTTATCCGGCAATAATTGAAAACAAGGTTAAGGGCGCGGTGGTTTCGGCTTTAAGAACTCACTACAACTCCTCAGTGATTGAAATTATATCTCCAATTTGCCTCAGAAAGCATTTCGACCTAAAAGACGGCCATAAAGTCAAAGTTGAAATATTGACATTGCCATAAAAAGGCTTTAAAAAGGTTAGGCCTCACCTTCTATAATGCTCAATAATCTTCTGTTTAATCTTTGAAGAACTGTCAAGCTCGTCTTGGCTGAACTTGCCAATCTTTAAAACCTCTATTTTTAGGCCTTTCGCCTTAATATATTCTTTAACGGCTTTTTCCACACCGTCTTGGTCGTGGCCCACAGCTATGATGTCTGGCTTAATCTTTTCAATAACCTTACCCATGTCAAAGTCCTCGTAGCCTAAAAGGGCTTCATCAACAACCTTTAACGATTCCACGAGGGCTCTCCGCTGGTTTTCAGGCATGACAGGCCTATAGCCCTTCCTTTTCTCCACGGTGCTGTCCCGGGCGACTATAACGATTAGTTCGGCGTTTTCTCCACCCGCCTTCTTCGCTTCTTCCAAATATTTCACGTGTCCAAGGTGCAGTAGGTCGAAGACTCCTGAAGCCAAAACTATTTTCCTTTTGCCTTTTCCTTCTCCACTTTTTGGACTGGCCATTCAAACTTCACCGCTTCCAACATTTTTAAAGCGTCCAACAAACCCTCGCAGTAAGCCACAGAAGCGAGGCTTACCTCGAATCTTCCCCTCTCCCTATAATATTTAGCGTCTTGCAAATAAGCTCTCGCATGCTCCAAGACCTTTTTAACGGAATCCGCAGAAAGCCTTGAGCAGCCCTCAACGATTTCTATAGTGGCGAAGACTTGCTCTGTAGATGTGATATATTTTGAGACAAGCTCTTTTAGGCTCATTGAACCATCATCCTGACTTTTGAAGGGGCGCCAGCAAAGGCTATTAGGGCTTCAGCTTCCATGAAATGCAGTTTTCCAGGGAAAATCAGCGTGTAGGGCGGGTCTCCAAAATCGTATTTTAGAAGCACTTTAACCATGTCTGCTTTAACTGTGGGGTTTCGGCTTCCAGCCCTTGCTATTCCAACGGCAAGCGTCTCAACTGTCACGGCTTTGCCTTTGATCTTCTCTTCAATTTTCAAGAGCATTTCAAGGGCTTCTCCAATGGTTAGGTAACGCCTTTCCTCAACGTTTATATCCATAAGGCACATGGTGTGAAGCCCAAGCTTAAGGTTTTCAGCAATAACCTTGTACGGGGTTTCGGAAAAGTTTTCGGGAAACGGAATTGTCACGCTTTTCCCAAACCTGTAGTTGTGTAAACCCGCCAAACCCACAGCCGCTGATATTATCGAGGCTCCGTGGACGACGCGGGTTTTTATTCCCCGTTTTTCGGCTTCAAGCCTGACCGCGATATGTGTAGTTGCGACTAACGGGTCGCCTGGAACAAGCAGAACCGCCTTACCTTGTTTCGCAACCTTCAAAACAACCTCGCCGTTTTCATCCTCCAGCTCCCTCCTGGAAACGATGCGCAGTTTCTTGCCTGAAATCTCCTCAAAACGCCTCGCTGAAAAGCCCGGCATAAGGCTGGTGTAGAGTTCTAGGAAAACGCTGTCCGCGCTTTTAACCTCCTCCAAACCTTTTAGGCTTATGCCAGCCTCATCATGCAAGCCAAGGCCCACAAAAACAAGCTCACCCATAAAACATTCGTCCCCCGCATTCAAACCCTTAAATCAAAAAGCCGAAATATAAAGGTGCAAAAGCTAAACTTATTAAAGCGTTGTTAAATGCATATTTCACGAAGCCTATGGGCCCGTAGCTCAGTAAGGTAGAGCGGCGGACCAAACCGCTGCGCGGGATGGGTTGAGGCTCTTAACCCGTAGGTCCCGGGTTCAATTCCCGGCGGGCCCGCCACCAAGAATAAGGCTGCCCAATTTCAACAATGCTTCTTCTTTTTCAAAATAACCACGCCTTTTTCGCTAAATCCTTATCGGAGAACTCTCTTGACAGGCCCGAAAAGTTTCATAAATACTTTACTTCTTTGTTTACTTAATA
>JANXEP010000012.1 GCA_025057795.1 Candidatus Bathyarchaeota archaeon
CTCTAACAATTCCCTGTTTTGGGCTACGGCTAGAAGTTTTGAGACATGACCTTTAGAACGGCCTATGTTTTTAGCTATCTCCTCAACCTTCATGCCGTATCTTTCTTTCAAGTTTAAAACATACTCCGCAAATTCGCCAGCGTTCACTTCCCCTCTTAAAACGTTTAGCTTTGCTGAATATAGAACCGCATCCTTTTCAGAGCCACACGTAACATAGGCTGGGACCATAAGTTTACCTTGACTTTTAGCGGTTTCAAGCCTGTTTTGGCCGTCTGCAAGCCAGTAAACGCCATTTTCGTCCTCGAAAACATATATGGGTTGAATGACACCGTTAGCCCTTACACTTTCCTCAAAATCGCTATGGTCGTCGAAGTGGCTATGAAGTCTACCCTCAGGAATTTTTATGTCGGTCACTTTAAGCCACCTCAAACTAGGCATGATATCCGCTTTCATTACCGCCACTCGCCTTCAGTAGATCCAATGGGTTTGGCAAACCGCTCAACCATTTCATCCATCCACTTTTGATCTGCTTCTCTCTCGCCTATTGTTGAGCGCCTCTCAGCGTAAAATGCAATAATGCGGTTGGCGTCTTTGCTTACCCCGGTTATCCAAAATTCCAGGCGGTGGAATATGCCGTGGTTGTCAAGTGTTTTGCTGTAAAAACAGTGATGTATTGGTTTTGATGAGTCCACTTTGGCCTTAAACTCTTCAAAACTGAAAACTATCTCCCTCATTTTTCGACCCTCTGAAGGCTTCTCCATTCAGCGGTTTCTTGTTGATTGTTTTGGCAACTTCGTGTTTTAGAATGGCTGTGAAAATACTGCGCTTATCCAGGTCTTCTATAATAAGACGTCTGACGTATTCGCTTATGGTTATGCCTTGGCTTTCAGCAAGTCTTTCCACAAGCTTCCTTACATTGCCGTCAACCCTTGTCCAAAGCATATACGCCTTTTGACTCACGATTAACACCCATCAAAAAATTTTTATACTTCAAGAGTAAAAAAAGATTACTGGGTCACTCAGTGTATCAGTCTAACTTGGATAACATTTCAAAGGCAATCCTTAAAGCTGTTCAGGAAACCGGAGAATTAGGGTTTAATGAACTTTGTAGAAGATTGAAGGGGAATGCTTCTAGAAACACTATAAGAAAGAGGTTGAGCGACCTGGTAAAGAAGGGGTATGTGGAGGAGAAGAGGGGTAGGAGAGGACAGAGGGCTGTTCTAAAAGCCACAACAACTCTTAAGGCAAGGGAAGGCTTCATATCAAAAATCAACCATCTTTCCGGTTTAGTTGAAAGGCTGGTTAAAGAGAAGAGGGAATTTGGGGAGCTTTGGGATTTAAGATATAATGCTGAGTTAGCGTTCGAAATGTTGGAGTTTGAGGTTCTGAAAGCGAATCTTCCAAGAGACGCCAAAAGAGATTTGGTTTTCGACCTTATTGAAAGCCGAGAAAAAGCGAGAAAACTTATCTCTTCAACTCTAATCAAACTAAAAACCCCTGAGATTGAAAAAGCGGAAAAAGAGTTCGTGGAATCTGCTAAACGCTTGGGACATCCCACTAAACAAACCTATGAAGAAATTATCAAGCAACTTGAAAGCGGAACACGCAAATCACGGCAGCCTAAACCATTACAATGATTAGAACTATGCTTTATGTAGCAAATTAAAAGGAAATATCTACGTTTTACAAAATTTTGGGTCTGTAAAGCACCTTTGTAAAGGTATGATCCCCGAGTTAGAGTTGTCTTTGTCCGCAGAATCTTAAATGCGCTCGTAATGCTTGCTTGTTCTTAAACCATCGGCCACAAAAGAAGCATTTCAACATGGTTTTTACCATACCTGCCTATTAGGCATTTCTTGACGCGTATGCTTGCGGGTTATGCCTATTCCTGAATGCTTACTCCAGCCCATAGGGGTGGGGGTCCCACTTCAAAAATTGAAATCTAGGCTTACTGTTAAAGCTGTTTTTGGTCGGCTACAACGGGCTTTTCTTCGTTTTGTCCAATGAACTCCTTCAGTTTTTCCTTAACGGCCCTCTTATCCGCCTCTGAAAGCTGGTCTAGCAACTCGAAGCCCTCACCCTCAATTATGATCTTGCGCAATACGGCCTCACACCTCGCTTTACAATCGCCCCCAACTGTCTCACAGGCATCTCTAGCCATTTCCCAGGCCATTAAACCAGCAATCTCCTCTTCACTCATGCATGAATCACCTCACGACAAAATATTTCAGTCAAAAGACTTAAGGTTTGCGCTTATTTTACGAAAACCGCCAAAAAACATGAAAGAATAGTATTCTTGCCATTCACTTAATTCGCCTTAAACGAAAAAAGGCAAAATAAAAACGCAAAAACAAAAATAAACGAATTTTCGGTTAAAAGCCATTAAAAGAAGGGAAACAATACTATTGTTGCATCACCTATAAGGATTGCAACGCGAAAAACAAAAAGCGGGATCCATAAAACTAAAGTGGACAAAAGTTTAAGCAAGCCCAATGGAGCCATGCTTCGGTTAGACGTTACTAACAGAAGGTTTTCAGCAATATGTATTTAAATGCTGGAAAGTATTTAAATTAATTTAAGATAAATCTGACTTAGGTGAGAAATGTTGTCTTACAGTATCGATGTTGTAGTTGTTGAGATAAAAGCTGATTTTGATCCTTACGGTGGGGAATATACGCAAGTAAGTTTTGGTTATAAATTACCGATTCCTCTTCCCCCTCAGATTGAGAAAGTTTTTCCT
>JANXEP010000003.1 GCA_025057795.1 Candidatus Bathyarchaeota archaeon
ATAGTAAGAGTTCTTTTTGGTGTGCTGTTTATGGCGCTTCTAATCTTTCCCTTCGGAGTTTACCACTCTATGGTTGGGCCATTTATTTCTGGATGCCTTTGGGGATTCAAATTACCGGTCGGATATGTGGGCTTTATTGTGGGCTTGCTGTTAATACTTTACCCAAAACTGCCGTTCGCTAAGTCCGTTGGCTTCGGCCATTTTTTGATGATTGGCGCCACTTTCGTCCTAATCTCCCTGTGGGCTCCTGGGGAAGTCTTCATCAACTTATGGCATGGAACAAGTATTCCCTACGACGTTGACTATTACTCAGTGCATGCCTTTCCAGTACGCTTACTATGCATCTTAGGTCTTATCATAGGAATCCGAGAAATACTTCTTAAAAGATGTAAACGCGCGTGACTGGAAAAATTCGCTCTGTCGTCCTTTTCGGCTTTAGGGGGCTCGCAGATGAGCCTTTCAGGTTGTTCAGTATTTTATGCTTCTTGCCTTTTTCGGGTTTCCAATTTTGAATGCGGCTATTTTTTCAGCTAAAACGCACATTAGCGTAGGCATGCGTGTATCGTTACGTTGGCTAATCCCCTTAAGTGGTGGCCTTCGCGCGCAAGAAGTAACCTTGAACCGCTGAAGCATCAGAGCCTTAATGACTTTAGCTGTTGTGGGGCTTGCTTTCTAAGCCTTACCACAATTAAGGGGCTTGGAAGGACCTTCCCCAGTCCAGAAACCTTAAGGCAATCGAACAGTTTCAACAAACGCTTATACTCAAACATACATTCCACCAAGAAAACAGAAACAAACCCGAAAATTAAAACAAAACGAATTTTGCCAGTCATGCGCATAATCTAGCCTACTGCTTGAAATACCCAAAAATACAAAAACTCGAATGGTCCTATTTTATCTGTTAAAAGAACATCCATTAAATTAAGAAGATATTCCGTTAGTTGCAGTAAAAATACAGTAAACTATAAAGATGCTAACGTGGAATTGGGAAGTGGTGTTCGGCTTGAGCTTGAAGTGGCTTGAAACCTTTCACAGCTTTAGCACGGTTAGAGTTTACAAGTGGGGGCTAGAACAGTTTTTTTAAGGCTTTGGGCTTCAAGGGAAGCTTGGAAGATAACGCTAAAGCGTATCTCAGCCAAAAACGAAATTATGAAGAGGACTTGAAAACCTACTTTATAAGCTTGAAGGGTAACCGCCCAAAAGCATTGATATTTGCGTAACAGCCGTTAAAATGTTTTCGTTGGAGAATGGCATAGAGTTGCCCGCCCTGTTTTGGCGCAAGCTCAAGGGGAGACGTAAAGGTTCAAGGGCCCTAATGCTTGACAAAGTTCCCAGCAATGCCGAGCTTAGGCGAATCTTAAGCCACATGGACGCTAAGGGCCGAAGCCTATTCCTAGTATTGGCTTCATCAGGCATGAGAATTGGAGAGGCTTTAAAGCTTAAGGTTGAAGATTTGGATTTGGCTTCAGAACCGCCCAGAATAAACATTAGAGGCGAATATACCAAAACAGGCAATTCAAGGACAACCTTCATAACCTCGGAAGCTAAGGAAAGCCTTGAAGAATGGCTTAAAATTCGAAATGAAGCCTTAAACTCGGCTGTTAAAAGAAGCCGATATGGAAAGAAGGTTGAGGATGGTCGTAATTGGCCTTTTGAGGCTAACACGGCCTATTTTATTTGGCGCAATGCCATAGCCAAAAGCGGATTTGCCAAACGCTTCCAATATAATAATGGCGTTGAAAGGTTCACGATTCACCCGCACGTTCTGAGAAAGTTTTACAGAACAAGATTAGCTATGGTCATACCCGTTGACGTTGTAGAGGCTTTGATGGGACATGAAGGCTATTTAACACAGGTTTATAGGTGCTATAGCATTGAAGACCTAGCCAACTACTACAAGCAAGGCGAACACACGCTGTTAATCTTTGCGAGTGAAGACGTTTCAAAGCTTAGGGCCGACTTGGAAGAGCGCAATAAACAGCTTCAAACCCTAATCAACGGTTTAGCCTCTGACAACATGGAGTTAAAAACACAAGTCAAAAACCTTAACGAAAAAATTGAAGGCTTGAAACCATTGTGAATAGGCTACTAGCAAGGCCAAGCCTCCAAATTGATAGAGAAGCCGTTGAAGCGCCTGACAAGTTGGCTGAAAAACTTAGAAAAGAATGGGTTGCTGAGGAGTAGATGTGCGAGGTCTCTCCGCTCCCGCTCTGGAGCCCCGCATTATACTGTCGTAAACAAGTTTAAATTTTTCACGCTTCCTAACAGCCATTATGAATGGGCACCTTGTATTCTCACAAACAAGCCTAAACTTGTAGGATTTCATTTTTTTAAAGGGCGAGTGGCAGACGGGGCAATAAAAAACCGCCGTTTTTCGGGTGATTTGTCGCAACTTGCCAGAGGGCAAATCCAATTGGGCTAGTTGGGTTAAGCCGTCCATTCTCAACCGCTCAAAATTCGTTTGAGTCTATGAGCTTGCAGAATTTCGGAGTCCAGCCCTCCGCGCTTACCTTCAAACGTCGGAAGCGAAATATAGAGCTTGCGACCATGCTTTAAGCCCTCAACTATGGCTTTTTTCTCCTCAATGGACAGTTTAGCCCATCCCTCTGGACCCCCCACGTAGTCGCTCGACATCGGGAACTCTTCTTCTCGAGGCTTTTCTGGTTCCGTTTTTGTCCCAGCTAAAAGCCCCATAGCCCTAGATGTTGTCCTATAAGCGGTTGGCCTTGCCACACCTCACGAATTTGCTCAACTAAGGACTTTTTCAAATCATAGGCTGGACCTAGGAGTAGCCGGCCCAATGCTTCACGAATTTGCTCGCGCTCTTGCGGGTTGAAACGCCACCTATCGACCATAATGTTTTTTTCACCTCTATAACGCCATTTCCATGTCGCTTTATTACTATGCGGATATTATATAGAAGCGTGTTTAAGGCTGGGAAGGGCCATAAGCCTAGGGGCCCCCGGAATCTCAACGTTTTCAGTTTTTTGCACCGAAAGTAGGTTTATGAGGCGAATTCTATGGGCCGACATTTTGGCATTTAAACCCAACATATCAGTCACTTCCCGCAGTTGCATTAAAGCTCCCCTCTTCTTGCGTTACGCGGATTTTCAATTTCTTTTATTACACGTTTCATGACGCGCCAGAATTCAGCAAAACCCAAATTCAGAAGGCTTTCCTTCCCCCCCAACAGCTTGAAAAGCGTCTATAACGTCTAATATTGGCGTGTTGTGGCTTATTCCACGTTGACGGCCCACTTCAACCATTTGCCAAAAGTTTGCTGGGGCCGTGTCATAGCTTCTGCACTTTGGGCAACGTCTGTAGCCTAACGTTATGTCTATTCGACGGACAGGCCAAGTGGTTCCGCAGTCAAGGCAAACGTATTCCAACTTATCCCTATGTCTATTTTTGTGAGTAAAACTTATATAAGTTTTTTCTAAAAAATTGGTAACCAACGCTGTTAAGTTTGGCGAAATGCCAAAACTATGCTGGCTAAAAATTGAGAATATAAAAATTCCAACGTTTAGGCTTCACAGCCATTTTGAGAACACCATGGATTTTGAGGAAAGCATGAAGTCCGATGGTGTAATTCAACCAATACACGTTTTTGAAGACGAGAATGGTGTTTATTGGCTCGCAGACGGCCAAAACCGACTTGAAACGGCTAAAAGTCAAGGCAAACTTATGATCCCAGCTTATGTTTTGCATGGAAGTAAACAAGACGCTATCTTGCACAGTGCAAAGCTTAACGTTTTACGTGGTAAAGTGAACGTCGGAGAGTTGGCCGAGTTTATTTTAAATGTTAAAGTCTCCTTTAATTGGACTGTTGAAAAATTGCTTCAGAGTTACACCTTTCAAAGGGATATGTGTCTAAACTTTTGAGTATAGCCGAAAATCCCACGATTTTAGGAAAACTTAAAAATGGGCTTCTTTCTTACAAAGAGGCTTATAACGAGGTTTTAAGTTTCCACAAACCCTTTCCTAGAGGAGAAGGATAGGTTATGAGTGAAGCGGATAAAAAGTTTGAGGGTTTAGCTGGTTCTAAGGAGGAGCTGATTCAGAAACTTAAAGAAACCATTGTTTTGGATGATTTAGCGGTTAAACCCATTTTCTAGAATTATTGGAAGCGGGTTCATCCAGCTATTGACGTGGTTGAGGGCGTTGCCTATGTAGGCGTTGACTTGCCATGTGAAGTTACCAATAACGAAGGCAAAAGTCAACTTAAAGAATTCCATTTTCTTATTGGAAGCGATGGAAGTCGGATTTTATGTCGTAAAGAGGAGCTTACCAAACATAAGATTCAGCTCTCCCACTCGGTTGTTAGGATGCCTAACCGTTAGAGTCTTGAAAGCGTTAAGGCATGGTTGGATGGCAATGCTAGGGTTGAACCGAAAGAGCTTTACATTGCTGTAAAAACAGCTTTCGAAACCTATATTGAGTTTGAGGATGAGCGTGTCTATGACTTCCTAACATTATGGACAATTGGCACATATCTGTTTCATTTATTCGCCAGTTTTCCCTACCTTTATGTCGGCGGTATGGAGCAAGTTGGTAAAACAAAACTGCTCACAGTCCTATATCTTCTATGCCACAATGCAGTTTTCAGTAATGATTTGACTCTTTCGGCAGCTTTCCGCATGGTGCAAAATGGAAGATGCACCCTACTAATGGATGAGACAGAGAAGCTTTTAAACCCTGAAAGGATGGAAGGTTTCCGAAGTATGCTTCTTTCCGGGTATAAAAAAGGTGCCGTTACCGTTCGGTGTCATGAAAAAACCAACATTCCAGTCCCTTATGAAGTATGTTCGCCTAAGGCAATCGCAAACATAAGAGGTATTGAAGATGTTTTAGAGGACAGATGTATATCCATAATCATGAAGCGGGGCAAAAACTTGGACATTGTTAATGCTGAAATTCCCTTTGAATCCAAAGTTTGGCAGGGAACAAGGGATATGCTTTACATTTTCTACCTTTCCTACTTCAACGTAGTTAGTGAACTTAGTGAGCAAGTGAACTTGCTGGGAGAGGGTGTTTTCCAGAACCTTAAACAGAGGGAGCTTGAAATCTGGAAGCCAATATAACACTTGCCATGTTCTTTGACAAGCACTTTAACAGACTGTTCAAAAGAATCTGTGAGTTTGCAGAGGAGAAATCTCAAGAAAAGTTTGTCGAAAACATGACTGAAACCCTTGACTACATTCTAGTTCAAACTCTTGTCAAACTAGTAACGGAAAACGGTTACTATAAAGTCAAGATAATCAAAGAGGCAATGGCGTCAAACTTTGATGAACCGCAGAAATGGTTAACAACTAAATGGGTTGGCAATGCTCTTAGACGGTTAGGGTTCACAGAGAAAAGGCGTTTTGGAAGCGGATATGAATACTTCCTTTCAAAAGACAAAGTAGCGGATTTAGCTGAAAGACTAGGCGTTTCCATTTCAGAAAGCCCCTCTTCCAGTAAGTTCACTTATTCAGTAAGTTCACAAAATCCACCATCGCCTTCCATTCCAGACGTTTACAAGACGTTAAGAGAGGATTTTCGTAGCTGTGAGAAATGCAACGGAAGGGCTACAACACGCCTCTACCGAGACGGAAGGGAAGTCTGGCTTTGCGGTCATTGCCTAGAAAAGTGGGAAGGCCCATTATGAAG
>JANXEP010000017.1 GCA_025057795.1 Candidatus Bathyarchaeota archaeon
TAAACTCGTTGCGCTCTCACTCCACATCCAACGATGACGCCTTTATACGGGGAAATATCCGGAGATGGATTCTTCCTTAGGTTAACAAGGTCAACGTCAAACCCGTGTTTTCGCCGTAAAACTTCCGCAATTTTGAGGGCAACTTCCTCTGTGGCTCCGCCCCGGGTGGCGTAGACTATTAAGGCCTTGTTCCCAATCATTAAACCCACACCTAAAGATGTAAACTCTCCATGCTATTAAAACTTTCAATAAAAATGGAAGAAACTGGACTTAAGCGAAAAGCTAAACTGAAACTAGTACCTTCGCCTCTGGTTTCTTCTCTTCATCCAGCACTCTCGGCAGTAAACCGGTCTGCTTGGGTCTGGAACGAAGGGAACCTCGCATTCCTGACCGCAATCAGAACACACTGCCTTATGCATCTCTTTACCAGACATTTCGCCTCTTCACTCCTTTTTACCTGTTTATTTTGTGCAAAAACCGCCCGTGGAAAGCAGTCTTGCACGCCGCCCATGTAGGTTGAAAGCCACTTATAAAAGTTTCCACGAAACCTTAACATTTAAAACAGCAACTGTGAACAAAATATGTGAGGCATTTAAAGTGATTAAGAACCTTGAAATTTTCAACTTTAAATCGGTAAAGCATTTAAAACTAGAATGCAAAAGGATAAACCTCTTTATCGGCGAACCCAACACGGGAAAATCAAATATTCTAGAGGTGATAGGGCTACTATCATACATGTATTATGGTGGAGATGTCCGCCGCTTTTGCAGGTTCGAAAATATGACAGATCTCTTTTACGACCGCGTCTTAGACAACAAGGTAAAAATCGTTTTCGATCAAAAAACGCTAGAGATGGAATTTAAAGATGGAAGTTTCTTTGGGAATTTCTTTGATAAAATAGAGCAACGCTCTGGGGAGGCTTTTAGGTTTGGCTACCAAGGAACAGGAAGCAGAGCTATTTTACCTGACTTTGCCCCTTTTAAATTTTACCGATTTGCTATAAAGTTTAGTTTTCCAGATCAGCGTTCAGAATTCCTTTATCCGCTGGATGGTGATAATCTTTTAGCCGTTATATCGGCTCGGAAGGCCTTGCGGGCTATTATTAAGCAGATTTTCGGCAATTTTGGCTTGACTTTGGTTTTGGAGCTTCAGGAGGGTAAAATGAGATTGCAGAAGCCGCTTGAAGAAGATATTGTGATTTCTTTCCCCTATTCTTTGGCTTCTGAAACTCTTCAGAGGCTTGTCTTCCATTTGGCAGCAATCTACTCAAACAAGGATTCTGTAATCGCCTTTGAAGAACCCGAAGCCCATGCTTTCCCATATTACACGAAATATCTTGCAGAAACTATAGCCCAAGACAAAAACAACAATCAGTACTTTATTTCAACACATAATCCATACTTCCTCTTATCAATGTTAGAAAAAGCGCCAAAAGATGAAGTGGCAGTTTTCTGCACTAGCCTGGAGGATTACCAGACTAAGGTTAATGCATTAACTGAAGATCAAATTAGTGAGATTCTGGAAAAGGGGTTAGATGTTTTCTTTAACCTTGAAAGGTTTCATTAATCGTGGGTCATGCGGCAATGTATCTTGTGGAATGTAAGCCCGACGTCGTATTAGTGAAAAGTTTAACGAAGGCCTCAAAAATGGACATTATCCACGCTGGAAACAAATCTGAACTTCTCAAGAAGTTAGTTGAACGCTATACGGGTGTAAAGGGGATAATCGATGAAGACCCATGGAGCCATCAACCTTCACTTTTGAATAGATTTGAGGAAAAACATAGACTTATGGAGCATGAAATTAGGATATTCCACCAGAGAGGCGAAAATGATGTCGTAATTATGCTTTGCCCAAGACTTGAAGAGTGGATACTTAAGGCTGCAAGGGAGGCAAAGGTGAAACCAGAAGAATTTGGCTTGTCGAGTAGTCCGAAAGAATTGCATAGCCTTATCAACGTCAAAATTGAAAATTTTGAAAGGTTTGTTGAAGGTGTTAAGGAAGGAAGCAGGAGAATTAAAGTGCTTGCACACTACCTCAAGTCCGCAGGTTAGTTTTGTTCAGAATCAGAGTGTTTAGCTTGGCTAAAGATTTCGCGTTCATAACTTTTAATGCTAACGATTCCTGAAAAATAGGGGTAAATGTTGAGGCGTTTACCATGAAGGTTTTAATACGGGAGGACGCCCACAGAATAGCTGTTGAGTTCCTAAAAAAGAGGAAAAAAACTGAAAAAATTGACATTTCCGCCATTGAGCAGAGAGACGGCTGCTGGATTGTCAGGGGAACATGTCCTATAGACTTGGAAGGGCACCCGTGGGCTGAACGCTTCGAAGTTGTCATAGACGCCAAGGGAAAAATTAAATCCACAGACTTTTCACTCTTATGAAACACCCAT
>JANXEP010000007.1 GCA_025057795.1 Candidatus Bathyarchaeota archaeon
CGGCCCGGCCCATTAATGTTGGGGTCTTGTCTGGTTTGGGTTGAGGGGCTGTTTTGCGGCGCATCTTTTTTGCGGCTAGTAGGCTTAAGGCTGCTGTTATTGTTAGGGCTGCGGTGATGATGGCTGTTTGGCTTAGGGGTAGGGGCTGTTCTTTGGATGTTGGCTCCTCTCCGGCTGTTTCCTCTGGAGGCACAGGGTATCCTGAGGCTCCGAGTGGCTTTATGTAATGTACCTCGCCTGTGTCAGCCCATATCCCCACCATTATTCCCGTAACAAAGCCCGGATAGGTCTTGTCTAGGTATAGGGTGACGTGCCAGTGCGGATAAAGCGTAAGCGGCTCCCTCTCAAATAGGCTTAGGCTAGCCTGAACAGGCTCATCAAGAATCCTAAACTCCCTAACGACGGTTACATTAGGCTCAACACCAACCCTCCACGAAAAATTACCCGCAAGCCCACGGGCGATTCCTATAGCCTCCGCTCTTGAAACTTTAACTTCTAGGCTGCCAACTTTGCACAGTACATATGGTTCAAAGAACATTCTAAACTCTCCATTTTCGAACTGTATTGCAGGTCCATCTAACTCGAAGTCGCCATATAAAAGACGCCAGCTGAGGCCAGCGTCTCTGTCTCCAATACTAAACTCCAACTTCATATTCCCAATGGTTATGTTCCCCGTTTCAGCTTTTGGGATCTTTTCAAGCATCTCGCTGAGCATTACATACTTCTGATCTCCGGTCCACCTTACATATCTTTCTAAGAAGGCTTTCGCCCTCTTAATATACCCTATGGGCTGCGGTTGGGAGTAGTGTATAACGCCCTCCCTGTTGAATATGTCGAATGAACGCACAAAATCCTTTCTAAAAATGAATAGAACGCTGAACTTGCTGTCTTTGGATTCAAGCCTATAAGCAACCTCCATACAATCCATCTCCTTCCCATAAGTAGGGTCACAGCAGCCTAAAACCGTCAATTTATACCTTAACAGATCTACTTGAAGCACGTCACTCAAGAACGATAAAGCTCTATCCAAATACCGCTCCTCCGATCCAACACTATTTGATCGGGCATGTAGAGTTAGACCCAAAAGGAGGATCAAACATATCAGGAGAAATCCTAAAACATACTTTCTCATGGCAACTTCATACCTCCATCTCCCCAGACTCTAACCTTATTAAATAACCATTTGTTTTGCTCTGGGAAGTACTGCCACCAGCCTCGATAGATGGTGGATGCCTCAAAGGGTTTACCAATATGTTGCCTGGAGGACGCGTTAAGAGCTTCTTTCACGTTGTAATTGTACACTAGCATATAGCGATAAAACGTTTTAACGAAGTCCGCGTATGTATATGTTCCGTATCCTGTTGTGTTGCTTAGTGGCATAGAGTAGTATTGCCATCCTATGAAGCATCTTCCGCGTCCATCCGGCCTGGCATATCCGTCTAGGCTTAGGCCTTGCTGTCTCGTCCTTTTAATCCATGACGCAGCCATACCCCATGTGTGGCCCGTTGTAACAGACACGTAGTCTATGTAGCACCACGTTCTATAGTATGCGCCCCCTCCGTTGATCACTCTGAAGTATAAGTATATGCTTTGACCAGCATACGCACTCAGGTCTATTATAACCTGGTCCTCAAGCCACTTAACCTCTGTCAAGCTGCCTCGGGCAACCCCCGCCCCTCCCTTATAGAACACCCTCGTTGGGTTGCCCCCAACTGGCGCGATGTAGACCTCAAACCTATCATAATCGGCTCTGTCGTAAGTGTATAGGTGGTACCAGAAGGTCAACCACACTTGGACCCCCGCTGGTAAGCTTATGAGCTGATAGGCGTAGGCGAATTTGTCTTTACCTAGGGCTGCAGTTTTGAAGCCAAGCAATAGCGAGTACGAGCCCAAAAGCCCATCCTCATTCGTGACCGTGCGGTCGCCATCGCCTCTAAGAACCCAGTAGCTGCTCCCGCTTTTAAATCCCCCGTTCCTAACAAGCTGCGCTATCGAGCCTATCACCTCCCCAGTTTGATCCTCGTTCGCCGTTCCACAGCTCCATAGAACCACAAACTTGTGCCTGGCGTTTAGCGTCCTAGCCCCCAATTTGCGCACCATATATCCTATCGCAGTGTCTAAGTCCGCCATCGTTATCATAGAGGAACATGTGGTTGTGATGGTAATACGGATCTTGACCGGGTGTCCTATATACGAGTGCCCCCTATAATAGATGGCTACAAAGTCATATGGATATGTCTCAAAATATTCCGCAATATAGTAGACATAACAATTCTGCGTGTTCGCACCACATAGGTTGCCTACGTAAGCGTACCTGCCAGTCTGAGAAAAAAGCTGAGCAATGTAGCTGCAAACCTCAATAGCCAGCTGGGCCTCAGAGCCCTCAAGCTGGGCAGCAATGCCGTAAACAACAGACGCACTGAGCCCGGCGCACACATTTGCAGAACTAGCAACAGCCAACAGTAACAAAAATAATAAGCCTATGTAACACCAGAGCCCCGGTCGGCGCATAACCTTCCATTACAAAATGATTTAAAAACATTCTAATAAAACTTACCGTATTTTCACGGCTTGATGAAAAGACCAAGCCACGACCCACAGTTCATGTCATGATGATGGCAGAACATGAAGTTAAAAAGCGGCAGGATTCACTTAATTTTTTAATTGCATACGGCTCGGCCCACTAAAATCTTGAGCGACCCGTATCAGAACGTTCTTTCTGGAATGGATAAATATTAAAGCCAATTTAGCAGCTACTCAAGAGCGCGAATACAAGGCGGCCATTTCAAAAGTCGACAGTTAAATCCACCGTAACCGCCACAACCACCCAGAACGTTTGGCCTGCACCGCAGTCAAAAACACTTTACATCGCCTCACCACTTTTATTCTTAAAATTATGAAAATACACTTTAATGGTGGACTGCTTCTTCGCTAGACTGTTGTTATTGAGAGCCTCTTAATAGATGCTTATTAAATATATCCTTTTTTGGCGGCCAGCTCTGCGCTTAAAAGTCCAGCTCCGGCGGCGCCTCTTATTGTGTTATGGCCTAGGCAGATATATTTGATCGTTAAGACGTTGTCCTTTCTTATTCTGCCAACAACTATGCTCATCCCTTTCCCTTCTTCTCTATCAAGCCTTGGCTGAGGCCTGTCTTTTTCCTCTCGCACTATTATGGGTTTTTCAGGTGCGGAGGGGAGTTTAAGCATTTGAGGCTCGCCCTTAAAGTTTCTAAATGCTTCCTTAACATCCTCTATTGAAGTATCTTCTTCAAGTTCGGCGAAAACGCATTCCAAATGGCCATCTTTAACGTTGACTCTGTTACAGCTTGCGCTCACTTTAATGCTCGCTGGTTGGATTTTGCTATTATCAAGTCTTCCAAGAATTTTTAAAGTTTCAAGCTCTATTTTTTCCTCCTCTCCGGGAATGTATGGTAAGACGTTGTCTATTATACTTAAGGATGGCACGCCTGGAAACCCGGCTCCGCTGAGGGCTTGCATCGTTGAAACCACGACTTTCTTTAAGCCAAATTGCATCAGCGGCTTCAAGGTGATTGCTAATTGAATGGTTGAGCAGTTCGGGTCTGTGGATATAAAACCGTTCCATCCTCTCCGTTCCCTCTGGATTTTCACGAGCTCTAAGTGTTCCGGGTTCACCTCCGGTATTAGGAGGGGAACGTCCTCTTCAAGCCTGTGGGCGCTTGCTTTGCTAAAAACTGGGTATGTTTTGGCAAACTCTTCCTCTAGGGGAGCGGCAATGTCCGACGGTAGTGCTGAAAAAACAAAGTCGATGTTTCCAGCCCTCTCAACAGACTTAACATCGGTGTTCACCACATGCATCTCGGCTATTTCGTGTGGCATGTCTCCCTCCAAAACCCAAGTACAAGCCTCACCATAGGACTTTCCCGCAGACTTTTCAGAGGCCGCGAGCACCTCAATTTCAAACCATGGATGGTTATGAAGTAATTGGATAAATCTTTGGCCTACGACCCCTGTTGCCCCAAGGACGGCAACCTTCCTCTTCACTTCAACTCACCTCTTAAGGTTGCATTTCTTACAATTGGATTCGGCTTTATTACTCTATCCATCATGGTTTTTCACCAGCTTCTAAGAATGATCATCGTGTTTGTTTTTATGACGCCGTCTATTTTGCGAATTTTCTCAATGCATTCGTTAACCTCGGCTATGCTCATAGCCGATATTATGGTTGCAATGTCATATTCTCCTGTAACCTCATATACGGTGTCAATGTGGGGTATTTTCAATAACTCGGTCGAAATTTCAGAAGTTGGAATTGAGGGGTTCACAGAAACCAGCGCTATTGCTTCGGCGCCTTCAGAAAGCGAGAGCTTCAACGTGAATCGCTTGATGACGCCAGAACCGACGAGATCTTTGATTCTCTTTCTGACGGCGGCTTCTGATAAACCGACAGCCTTTCCAATCTCGCTGTAGGTAGCTCGCCCGTTCTGTTTGAGGATTTGAATGATTTTCCTATCTATTTCATCCATTTTTATTCCTTGGTACGTTTTTCGTATTTATTTTGAAATATATTTACTAAATATTTAAAATTTTTTCCGAAATTCTTATAAACTTGACTGATTTTATACCAAAAAGCTCACAGTTTGGAGGAGTTGCGTGATGAACATGTTTAGGGGCTGTTATACCGCCCTGATAACTCCCATGCTTAAAGATGGACGGGTGAATGTCGAGGGTCTCCAAAATCTAGTGGAATTTCAAAAATCCCAGAAGGTAAGCGGAGTCCTTGCCGTTGGAACAACCGGCGAAAGCCCCACACTGGACCCTAAAGAGCAGCTCCTTGTCATCGAGAAGACTTACGAATTTAGCTCCGGCAAGCTGTTGACGATTGCTGGAACTGGCTGCAATTGCACTCGCAAAACATTGGAGGGCACTAAGAAAGCCTATGATATTGGTCTAAGGGCCTTTCTACTTGTAGATCCATACTACAATGGACCAAGCTCCCTGGAAATAAGACGTGAGTACGTCGCCCCAGTGGCTGAGCGTTTTCCAGATGCCCAAATAATCCCATACGTCATACCGGGGAGAACTGGAACGCAGCTGTTGCCGCATGATCTTGCCATTCTTCATAGGGAACACTCAAACGTTAGGGCTGTTAAGGAGGCTACTGGCGACTTTGAGAATATGAAGCTAACAAGAAAATTGTGTGGAGAAAACTTTGACATACTTTCAGGTGACGACGATAAAACCTTCAAGATGATGATGGATGATGCGATTAAAGCTTCTGGAGTAATCTCAGTCGCATCAAACGTGGCGCCTGCCGCTGTCCAAAGGATGACGGAACTGCTTCTGGAAAAAAGGGTGAACGAAGCCGCGGAAATTTGCCAGAAACTAAACCCTCTATTTCAAATAGTAACTGTTAAAACGGTTGAAGAAACAGCCTTTGGCGAAGTCGTTGTTAGGGCAAGGAACCCGCTACCATGCAAAACTTTAATGAACATCCTTGGAATGCCCGCGGGCCCCTTGAGGCCACCTCTCGGGAAAATGACAAAAAAGGGTTTGGAGGTAGTTTTGAAAGCTGCGAGGGAAGTTTATGAAAAAAGCCCTGAAATTCTAGCGCCAGTTGAGAGTTTCTTTGACGTCGACTTGTCTGAAAGGCTTTACAACGAAAGGTACTGGAAAGGGCTAGTCTATGATTAGAATTTGTGTTGCTGGCGCCACTGGGCGAATGGGACGGACAGTTATCTCAGAAGCTATGAACAGGAATTTTGAAATTGTTGGAGCAGTGGCTTCTCCAAAAAATCCTGGGCTTGGCAAAACACTGCGGGAGTTGAAAGTCTGTGATTTAGACGTGCCACTTTATGGTCCCTCGAGAATTAGGGAGGCATTGGAAAAGGCGGATGTTTACTTAAGTTTCACAACACCAGAAGCTGAGCTTGTCAATGTTCCCGAAGTTGCAGACATGGGCAGGCGAATAGTTATGGGCACAACGGGTTTCACTGAAGAACAGTTGAATGGGCTTAAGACATTTGTTTCGTCAAGGGTTCCGGCTGTTTTTGCTTCAAACTTTTCCATAGGCGTGAACTTTATGTTTAAAATGCTTCGTCAACTGGTTCATTTGCCAGACGAGTATGAAATTAGCATAGTGGAAGCCCATCACTCAAAGAAAAGGGATGCACCAAGCGGAACCGCATTATCTATGGCGAAAATTATCGCTGCCACTAGAGGTTACGGCAAAATGGTGCATGGAAGAGAGAAAATATCCTTGCGGGCACGCGACGAGCTTGAGGTTTTGTCAGTGAGAGCTGGGGGGATTCCGGGAATCCATGAAGTGATAGTTGCTGGATTATATGATATGATTTCCATAAGTCATGTCGCTTTTTCCAGAAACACCTTCGCGTTGGGTGCGCTTCGCGCTGCAGAATGGGTAATGAAGCAGAGGCAGCCTGGAGTATACTCGATGGAAGATGTTTTAAGCAGTTAACCTCAAACGGGGGGGCTGAACTAACTTTGGTTGGGCAAAGGGTTGTTGTAAAGTTTGGCGGGGCGGAACTACGCTGCGGAGAATCTTTCAGACAGGCAGCTGAAATGGTTAAAGCAGCATGCTTTAAAGAAGTGGTCGTTGTTGTCTCTGCCATGGAGAAAACAACGGATAACCTGATCAACCATGTTAGGCTCATTGGGAAAATCGGCGACGCAGACTATGCTGACATAGTGTCCATGGGGGAAAGAATAAGCGCTAGAATGTTTAGTTCAACTCTTAAAGCAGCTGGTTTAACCTCCACGTATTTTGATCCACAGAGTCCAAACTGGCCTATAATAACAGATTCGAATTTCCTTGAGGCGGAGCCAGATCTTGAAGAAACTAAGAGAAGGGTTAAAGCGTATATTGAGCCGCTTTTAGGCAGCTGTGTTCCAGTTGTTTGTGGTTTTGTGGGCAGGGACAAAGGAGAACGAGTGACTTTATTAGGTAGGGGTGGAAGCGATATAACCGCAACTTTGCTTGGCAATTGTCTAAATGCTGATGAGGTTATTCTCGTAAAAAACACGGAGGGGGTTTTGTCCGCAGATCCATCGCTTGTTCCCAACGCAAAACCGCTTCGAGAAATTTCTGTTGAGGAAATGTTTTCTTTAGCCCAGGGCGGAGCAAAAATAGTTCATCCGAAAGCCCTCAAATACAAGCTTCCATACCAAAGATTGAGAGTTGTTAGCTTCAATAACGGGCTAACCTCGGACGGAACTGAGATTGTAGGCGCCTTCTCCAACCCTTTTGAGGTTAGAAGATACAACGGCTTGTGTGCCGTAACTTTTGTTGGAGAACTTAACGCTGTAAACCTTGGAAAAGCCATAGGCTCTTTTGCTGGTAATAAAATTGCTGGTTTGAGCACCGGCAGAAACTCTGTAACGGTGTTTGCAGAAGTAAACGATAAGAAAGCCCTACTTTCTCAGTTATGCCAAACAGAAGGAGTCAAAGGCGTGAGCTTAAAGGAGAATGTCGGCGCCATGGAGGTTTTAAGCCCAGAATTTATTGAGACCCCGGGGTGGGTTGCTAAGATATCCAGCGCTCTCGCCGAGAAAGGGATAAACATCGTGGAAGTTTCTTCAAGCAAAGCTACAATCGCCGTTTTTCTGGAGGAAAAAGACTTGGAAAAAGCTTTAGAAGCCATCAAAGCCCTTAAAGGAGACTAGGAGGTTTTTCAGTGGAGGTTTTAAAAAGTCCCCTAGAAAATGTTGGCGGCAAACTTTGCATAGATGGCGTTTCAGCCATTGAACTAGCGGAAAACTTTAGAACACCACTCTACGTCATCAGTGAGAATAAGATAAGAGAAAATTATAGAAAACTATACGAGGCTTTTTCAAAAAGATACGACAAGTTCAGAATACTCTATTCTGCAAAAGCAAACACCAACATCTCAGTGTTAAAAATCCTTCATACTGAAGGGGCATACGTCGACACCGTAAGTGCAGGCGAAGTTCACCTAGCGCTTATGGCAGGCTTCAGCCCCCGTGAGATTTTGTACACGGGGGTAAACGTTGGAGACGAAGAATTGAAATACGTTCTGGATGAAGGGGTTATGATTAACCTTGACTCTCTTTCCCAGCTTGATAGGCTATTAAGATTAGGTGTTCCGGAAACTTTGTCCTTCAGAATCAACCCGGAATATGGTGCAGGACATCATGAGTATGTTGTTACAGCCAGCAGATACGTAAAATTCGGGATGGACGAAGATTCCGCCCTAAAAGCTTATAGGACTGCGAAAGAGGCTGGAGTGAAAAAGTTCGGTATCCACATGCATATAGGTTCGGGAATAATGGATGTGGCGCCATACATTAAGTCCGGAGGGCGTCTCCTTGAGGTAGCTTGGAAAATTAGAACCAAGCTTGGAATATACTTTGACTTCATTGACTTTGGGGGTGGTATGGGGGTTCCTTATAAGCCGGAAGAAAAAGCGCTCAACCTTGACACCTTCTCAGACAAGCTCGTTGAGATGTTCAAAAACAAGCTGGACGAGTTTGCGTTAGGACAGCCAGAACTCTGGATAGAACCTGGGCGGTTCATCGTCGCCGAGGCTGGCATCCTTCTAACAAGGGTTAATGCCGTGAAACATGTTTCTAACAAAAAGTTTGTAGGAGTGGATGCTGGATTTAACACGCTTATTAGGCCCGCCATGTACGGGGCTTATCATCCTATTCTTGTTGCGAACAAGCTGGACGAACAGCCCACAGAAGTTTACGACGTGGTTGGTCCGATTTGCGAGTCGGGCGACTTCCTAGCCAAAGATCGTATTTTACCGAAGATATGTGAAGGTGACTTACTTGCAGTTCTAAACGTTGGAGCCTATGGTTTTTCCATGAGCTCGCAATACAATTCTAGACCTAGACCTGCTGAAGTTCTTGTTAAAAGTGGCAGGTATGTCCTAATACGGGAAGCGGAAACCTTCGAAGATTTAGCTCGAAAACAGAGGGTTGCAGAATGGCTAGAATGATAGGTTTTTGGAAAATGCACGGGCTTGGAAATGACTACATAGTGATAGACAATAGAGGCAAAATATTGGACGAGCAGGAGTTGCCCAGCCTAGCCATAAAATTATGCGAAAGAAGGTTTGGGATAGGTGCCGACGGTTTACTGCTTGTTCATCCCTCTCAAAGGGTTGATGTGAAAATGAGAATCTTCAACCCTGACGGCTCGGAAGCTGAAATGTGCGGAAACGGCATCCGATGCCTTGCTAAATACTGTTTTGAGAGTGGCTTAACGCGAAAAACATCCCTCCTCGTGGAAACAATGGCCGGAATAAAAACGTTAAGCCTCAAAATAGAAGGCGACACTGTAAAGTCTGTGAGAGTCATTATGGGTTCTCCGAGTTTTGAGGCCGAGGAAGTCCCCATAAAATGGAATGGCCCATTCATCGACAAACCCATTCGCGTAGGAGAAACAACCGTGAAGGCTACAGCTCTCTCCATGGGGAACCCTCACTGTGTGGTGTTCATTGAAAATGTGGAAAATTATCCGGTCAAAACTATTGGGCCATTGCTAGAAAACCATGAGCTTTTTCCAAGGAGAGCAAACGTCGAATTCGTTCAAGTGATTTCAAAAGATAGGCTTAAAGTCAGAGTTTGGGAAAGAGGCGTAGGTGAAACCATGGCTTGTGGAACAGGTGCATGCGCAAGCGTTGTGGCCGCAAAAATTCTTGGAAAGGTAAATGAAGCGGTAACTGTTAGGCTTCCGGGAGGCGAGCTAATAGTTGAATACCGGAACGGCGTAGTTGTAATGGAAGGCCCCGTCGAAAAGGTTTTCGAAGGCATCATAAACCTTTGAGGAGGAATAAGCCATTGGATTTTGTTTTATCAAACAGAGTTAGAGCTCTCCCACCCTACCTCTTTGCTGAACTGGAGAAAATGGTCAGGCAAAAAAGACGGGCAGGGGCTGATATAATTTCCCTTAGTATAGGGGATCCGGATCTTCCCCCTCCGAAAATCGTGTTGGACGCCTTGAAAGAGGAGGTTGCCAAGCCCGAAAACCATGGCTATTCATCCAGCGAAGGAGAATACGAGTTCCGCTCGGCCGTCTCCGATTGGTACAAGAAACGATTCAATGTGGACTTGGATCCCGATCGGGAAATAGTTGCCTTAATCGGTTCTAAGGAAGGATTATGCAACATCGCTAGAGCCTTTCTCAATGAAGGAGACCGTGCATTACTGCCAGACCCGGGTTATCCAGCGTATGCTTACGGATGCACTATCTTAAACGGTGGTGTACCAATTTACTTCCCATTACGTGAGGACAATGATTTCCTTCCAAACCTTGATGACGTGAGCGTTGATGGCGCTAAAATGATGTTTATCAATTATCCTAACAACCCGACTGGTGCGGTAATTTCTCTCGAAGAACTTAAGATGCTGGTGGATTTTGCCGTCGAAAACAGGATAATCCTATGTTATGACAATGCTTACTCGGAAATAACCTTTAGCGGCTATCAGGCTCCAAGCGTTCTGCAGATAGATAAAGCGCGCGAGGTTGCGGTTGAGTTCCATTCATGTTCAAAAACGTTTAGCATGGCTGGAAGCCGAATAGGCTTCGCCGTTGGAAATGAAAGATTGATTGCCGGGCTTAAGAAGGTTAAGGCGCAGGTGGATTCTGGACCGCCAAAGTACATACAGCTGGCAGCTGCGAAAGCATTAAGAACTTATGCGATGGAAAATCCTCCAAAGTTTGTGCGGGAAGCTTGCCAAACATATTACAGACGAGTGAACATTCTCGTTGAGGAATTGAATGCTATGGGTTTGAAATGCCAGATGCCAAAAGCCACATTCTATGTATGGGCTAAGTGCGGCACAAGCTCCATAGACTTTGCCAAGAAGATGTTAGAGGTTGACGTTGTAGCCACACCTGGAATAGGGTTCGGCAGCCAGGGCGAAGGATACATCCGGTTTTCGGCAACATGCCCAGAAGAAAGGATAAAAGAGGCTTGTGAAAGGCTGAGGAAAATCCTCTAACGGATTTAAAGCGAGAAGTGAACCATGCCCCTAGAAGCCCAGCGGGTTGCTCTCCGTTTTTATAGCAGCGATAAGTTTATGTTTGTGATGTTTTCAGTAGCGGAAACTTTTCAGCTGATTGTTTCTTTTGTCCATTATTTGACAGGGCTTTTCCACCGAACTTAAACACAACTTCCTTGCTTGTTCTTGCTTTTATTGAGATCTTCACTCCCTTTCCAAAAGGCTAATCAGTTTGGGAACTTCACCCGCCAAGGCAACTTTTCCCTTATAGATTATGAAGACGCCATCAACGCCTTCGATTAACAAAGCCCTCTCCACACCCCTTCTTATAGCTTGATTAGGATCTTTTCCTCGAACAACGTTGCATACCGCCGTGGCGGCTGCATCCGCTAAACTTGCATTTTTGGCGAAAATAGTTACTGCTTCGGCTTCTCCGAAGCTTAAAGCATGCCCATAAACACCAGAGCTCGTAGCTATGCCCGCCGGAAATTTTTCAACTCGAAACCCTATCTTTCCAGATAATGGGGAATTTCCAGCTAAAAGGGCGACATCCACCGGAGTTTCGGAAACTGCTGCCACTTCTCCGCCATCCTCAACTATCGCCGTTTTCGCCCCACATAGAAGCATAGCCTCCACAGCCAAGTCTGCTAAAGCGCCGGCGACAGAAGCCATAGGGCCAACACCGGCCTTCTCTGAAGCCCAGGCCATCAGCCGGACAATGTGTGGGCCGTCAACGATTTCCAATGGTTTTAGTGCATATAAAAAGTCAGCATGTTTCTCAATGTAGGCTTCCAGTCGTCCACGATGATAGGCAATCGTATCTTCAGCCACTTTTACAGCTTCATGCTTGTCAGCTATTACCGTAAGAACAGATTCTTTAATGCTAAGCCTCTTTCTAGCCAAAGGCTTAGCTGAGTTTATCGACACTTTATCGCCCTCCTTGGACAGCCTACACTTGGAAGGCATTCTTCGCAGTCGACGCATTTCATGAAGTTGGCTTGGATTCTTCCATTCTCTTGTTTGAAAACTCCGTAGGAGCAGAGAGCTGTGCACAACGAGCAGAAAATACATCTGTTCTCCATCCATCTTCGGGGCATAGCGTCACCTCATTTTCATAGGGCGATACTCCACATTCAGCGGAAGTCTTTCAACGGGCTCTGTTAGTAAAAACACGCCTTCGTTGATCCACTTTTTAAGCTCAGCCATTATCTTTCTGGCCATTTCAACACTTGAAGTGCAGGCGGTTCTTACACTTCTGCCTTCAACCTCAACCTTTCCAGATTTTAACTCTGCATAACTGACCTCTCGGACTTTCGGTCTGTTCCGGCTTGGGACGCCGTAATCTAAGATTTTCACAAAAATATCTCCGTCTCTGACTGCAACGTTTTTGGCAATTTCCATATCAAGAATCGGTATTGGAACCCCTATGCCCACGTAGAGCGTTACACCGTACTTGTGGAAGGTTGCGCCTCGCAAGTATTCCGGTTTCATTTTTTTCAAGTCGCCTTTAACCATAAGGGTTCCGAAGCCATTTTGAGGGTCGTGCTGGGTTCCCTCGCCAATCACGTAGCCAACTCCGCCACTGAGAAAAATTCTGGTTCCGATGCCTATCACTCTATATGTTGGATCGTTAACCAGTGGATTTAGTTCACCACATCCAGCATAATTCACATTGCCGTAGTTTGGGAGAAGAACCCCCATGTAAGTGTAAAGCGTTCTGTCAGTGCTGTTTGTTGCGGCATTGTATCTCTGATAACAGTTTCGGGGATTACAAAGCACCGCTTGATTTAAATCATGAATCGTGAACTTTGTTTCCAAAACCTTCCGCGGATAGCAGTCTGTTCCATAGGCTACTGCTTTAAGCTCTATTTCTTTGCCTGAAACCAAGTCCTCGATTACGTGACCACCGCCATACTCAAAGCCCAGTGTTTCGCTCATTTTTGTGGCGCCTATGTAACAGTCTACGGCAGCATTTCCATGATAAGCCTCAACATCATTAAGCCAAACCCTTTCCATTTTGATTGGAGGCTCACTATGCCCAAAATTTAGGAAAGCTCCGGAGGAGCACATAGGACCAAAGGTGGCTGTGGTTACAACATCAACCTCGCTAAAAGCCTTTTTAATGCCGCTGCTTTCAACTAGCGCCTTCATTTCTTCAACTGTTAAGACTTGGACATCTCTACGCTTGATTTTTCCGTTAATTTCTTTGATGGTTCTATGTTCGAGTTTGCAGCACCTCCGATAACTTCGGAGACAGAATATTCAAATTAAAATACTTTTTTGTAAAAAATATTCCGAAAAGAATAACCTATCTCGCATCGGTCCTTCATGAACGGCATTTAATAAACGAACCATAAACGACGAATACTTGGATTTTAAAACGCAAATAGAGGGCTGGCGTGTTGGCCGTAAATAACTATTAGACATTTAACAGCCTTCTCCATGTAGTCTTTTAGTACTTAAAATTTATAAGTTTATATGGTTTAATCTTCTATCAGGTGTAAATATGAGTACAAAGAAACCTAAGTTGTATGAGCCTGTAGAACCTCCTAAAATTGTTAAAGCTAAAAGAGTTTTAGAGTATGATGAATTGATAAAATCTATTAGTAATGAGCCTAAGGGATGGTATAAAATTAATATTCCTAATAGAAAGCCTAGTACTGTTTATGTTGCGTTAGCTAAACGTCTTAAAGGCAGAACCGACCTAAAACTTCATTTCATTAACAAAGTTGTTTACATAGAAAAGCTATAACATACTGGCTAACTCTAAAGCTTCTTCTACTTTCTTTTCCAAAATGTTAAGTCGTTTCTTTATAGCATCTATTTCTTTACGCAATGTGTCTAATTGTTCCTTTACTTCTTTATTCACACATTTCACCTACATGATATATTAACATTCCATAGTTATATTTGTTACTATACCACTACTCTATTTTGTTCCTAGCTTGCAAGCAAGCATACCTCGACCATAAACACTACGTCTTTAAGCACATCTTAAAAATCTGGTATTGGCTGTTTTGTTTGTTTTGTTATGTAAATAAGGCTAGTTTAGAGATTGCAATATTTGCAATTTGGTTGTTTATTTGGATTCATTTGGGGCGCTATATTGAAGTTGGAAAAACAATCTATGGATGGTTTTACATTTCTGTCTTGGTTTACCTGTTTACAGCTATTCAGGGTTTCCATAATTTAAATTTTATTTCAGGTTTAACCAATTATAAGTCTAAATACACATC
>JANXEP010000038.1 GCA_025057795.1 Candidatus Bathyarchaeota archaeon
GCGGTAATGGAAACAGGCAAGCCTCCGCCAGTCTTCCGTTGTGCCTTCTTCTATATGCATTTCCTTGACGAGGCTGCATTCTTTGTCGGAGCATTAATACACTGAAAATGCGAATATTTTCAAAGTTTAGGTTTAGCCACAAAATTTTAGGTTTGTTTTAAGAGTTTGAAGAACTCTTCTCTTTTGAGACCTGCCTCCTTTATTATGGCTCTTATTAAGCCTGGCTTTACATCCTTTCCCGGATGAACTGGAATAACTATTCTCACTCCTTTTTCATTAATCATAATAACGTGCGAGCCTTTTTGGCGGATGACCTTAAAACCAGTTTTCTCAAGAACCTTTATTATCTTTCGAGCAGGCAGCGGCTTAATTTTAGGCAAGCGCCTTCACTTTCTGTATTCCAACAACCCGCTGCCGCAGGAATTCCCTCTTCTCTTCTTCAGTTAAAGTTTCCAAGTAAAGCTCCACAGCCTCGCGCACATTATCCATAAGCTCTTGCAATGTGTCACCCTGCGTATGGCAACCCGGCAAAGCAGGAACAAAAGCCACATAACCGCCCCTCTCATCTTCCAAGATTACAACATCAAACTCATACATTTAATGGTCCTCCGTTAACAAATGACAATAATTGTTCACCCATATAGGCTTTTACCCAATAAAATCAAATAGTATAATCCAACCGCTCATAATGGCCAGAACCGTCCCAAACGCCCATTTACAGAGCAGCCCGAAAAAGGCTGCTTTTGCTGAAAGCGGTTTGTTTTTGGCGGGCCCGGTGGGATTTGAACCCACGTTCTCCGGCTCCGAAGGCCGGCGCCTTGATCCATACTGGGCCACGGGCCCTTTACAGTGGAGTAGGTGTAAGCGGTTAAAGAGTTTTTAGGCTGCGTCTTTGTCTTGTCCTTTGGGGTAGCGCAGGTTTATGGCTAGGAACACTAGGGTTGCAAGGAGTATACCTATTGCGGTCGCCACCATAATCGCTGGTTCGAGTTTGAGTTTTGCCATGTTCCCCAAAGAGAGGAGTAGTGCTGAGAGGGTGAAGGATGCTGTGATGATTGCTGTGAGGTTGGCTACGTGTTGTTTTATGGCTTTCGTCATTGCCTGCATGGGCGTTCGTCCCTTCATTCTTTGAAGGATTTTGTCAAAGCTTATGGTTGAAACTCCAGCTTCTGCTGTGAATATTATGATTAAAAACTGGAGTGTCTGAGTTATCTGTGCCGCTAACTCCTTTGAAGGCGTTTTAACTATGATGTAGATGAGGACTATTGCCAACACACCTAATGGAGCTGCAAAAAGCATGCGTCTGAGACTTAAGAGGCCGAGGAGGGAGATTAGGCATAACCCCACGCATACGCCCGATACAATAAGGCTTGACTGTGAAAGGGCCATCCATAAGCCCACCGTCAAGATTAAAATGAGCAACGTAGTTTTTAGAACTTTCACATAGGTTTGAAGGGTCCAGTTTAAATTCGTCGTCTAATCCCCCTCATGGCGGTTTTAAGGGGAACCTCCGGATTCCAGTCCACAACCGTACAGTAACGCCTAAGCTCAGCAATAACGTTTCTGCGCTCAAGGGCGAGAATTCTAAGCGCTATTCTAGCCGCCTCATCGCTTTCTTCAGCTAAAATCCATGGAAAGAAGGGTGAAACAACGAGTACGTTATAGCCTTCAGAAATAATGTTTTTAACATCGTCTATAACATTTGGCGCTATCAAAGGAGAAACCAGGATCACTTGGGGTTTAGACTTGAAGATGCGTTCCAGTCCGAAACCTATGGGAAGGGGGCTTTCCCCAGCTTCAACGCTTGTCAAATGGTCTAACACGCTTCGCAGATGCCTTTTGCCGAAACCTCCTGGCAGCCAAGACCGGCTTGCACAATGGTTTATAACGCTGACTTGATTTCCAAGGCTTAGTAAAAGCGAGGCAAGCGAACCTGCAGCCCTCACGCAATATTCTAGGAGGCTGTCCGACGAATTTCCTAAAACTAAATCGCTGCTGGCGTCGAGGATTATGACTATGTCTGTGCTTCTTTCACTTTCATTTTCAATGGTTATGAGTTTACCCATTCTAGCCGACGCTTTCCACTCAATTCTTCTCAAATCGTCTCCGGGAAGGTAGTCCCGCAATCCATAAAACTCCGTTCCAGTTCCTTTCTGGCTTGAATGAATTACTCCTGGCCATTGAGCCGTTTGTTTGAAGGGTAAATCGCTTGCTTTCAGCTTTTCAATTTTGGGCAAAACGCGGAGCACAGCGGTTGCGGGTTCCATTTTTTCAACGAAGTTGAAGCCTAAAGGGTCGCGGGTCCTAAGGTATGCGGGGCCAATCTTGTACACTCCTCTTTTGCTGCAGAGGATTTCATAGCTGAATTCTATTCTTTCTCCAGCTTCGAGGGAAACAATTAGGCGGTTGGTCCCTTCAGTTAGGCGCAATCCTGCTGGAAGCGTGTCATAAATTTCCAGATAATCAACTCTTTCTTTGCCTCTGTTCGCTATTTCAAGCTTAACCGTTACGGTTTCGCCGGTTATAACGCTTTCCTGTGCCAGTTTTCTTTTAACCTCAATATTTAACCCGCTTTTTGGTGATAGAGTGTTTACCAGTATGAGCAGAGATGTTATTGGAAGAATGAGTATTGAGGGACGCCAATCTTTTAGGGCTATGCTTACAAGCACCAAAATTGCTGAAAATGTTATTAACAGTGGGACACGCTGGCTAAGCATTTCTATCCAAACTTTGGAACAGGAACTTCGGACAAAATCTGCTCGATAATTGATTCTGGCGTTACCCCTCTAAACCAATATTCAGTTTTGAAGATGATTCTGTGGCAAAGCGCTGGAACAGCCACACTCTTAACATCGTCCGGCGTCACATAGTCCCTCGAATTGTAAAGGGCGTGGGATCTGGCAAGCTTGAGAATAGCCAACGAACCCCTTGGGCTTGCCCCAACCTCCACCTTTGGATGACGCCTTGTGGCTTGTACTATCTCCGCTATATAACGGAGGATGTCATCGTCAACGTAGACTTGTTCTACGGCTTTCTGCAGTTGAACAACGGTGCCCGGGTCAGCAACTTGTTTTACGTCAATGCTGTCGCTTTTCCTAAGCAATCGCCTCTTTAATATCTCGGCTTCATGTTCTACACTCGGGTAGCCTACTCTTATCTTCATTATGAATCTGTCCAGCTGGGCCTCTGGTAATGGGTATGTACCCTCAAGTTCAATTGGGTTTTGTGTCGCCATAACCATGAACGGCTCTTTTAGACTGTGGGTTATGCCATCAATTGTCACTTGTTTTTCTTGCATGGCTTCTAAAAGCGCGGATTGAGTCTTCGGGGGGGCGCGATTTATCTCATCTGCAAGTAGGATGTTTGTAAATATGGGGCCTTCTTTAAAGGTGAAATTGCTTGTTTTCTGGTTAAAAACGTAGGTTCCCGTTATATCCGCTGGAAGCAGGTCTGGCGTGAATTGAACCCTTTTGAAGTCGCATCCGAGGCACATAGCGAAGCTTTTGGCAATCATTGTCTTTGCCAAGCCTGGATAATCCTCGAAAAGTATGTGCCCGTTGGACAGAATGCCAAGCATGACCATTTTCAGCACTTCTTCTTTTCCGACAATTAGCTTACCCACTTCGTTTATGACGGCAGAAATGATTTTCCCTTCATCTTTCACGCTAATCTTCCTCCAGTTGGCTGAGAATGGTATGCAACAGTTTTATCCTTTCCCTTTCCTCTTTAGTTGAGAAGTTATCTTTGCTTATAAGGAGAGCTAATTTATCATAGCCCAAATCTCGGAGGTTTTTCGGGTTTTGAAGAAATTTCCTGGCTTCTTCCTCCGTCAAATCTAATCTGAGGCTTATTTTTTTAGCGAGTATCTGCTGCAGACGACTTACAATGTAAGTGGACCTCTTTCCAGATAACGCCTCCTGAACAGCATCGTAAAGTTGGTTCCTGTTCGAAGCGGCGCTTTCAATGGGATATTCTATCTCCTTCATGGGCTTAGATTCTCTCCAAGAGGCGTAAACTATTACGGTTGAGAAGAAAAGCGAAGATAAAAGAAGCAAGGCATGCCCCGCCCATTCACTTATTGAACCAGCAGAAATAGACGCCACAACAAGCACAGCGTAAAGAAGCCCCCATTTAAATATGCTTCTGTCAAAGCCGATCATGGCCTGCTCCCCGCTAGGTGGCTTTTTATCTCTTCCAAACACTTTAAGGCTTCGTTTCTTTTCGCTTCGCCAACCTCATGCCTGCTGTATCTCGCCTCTTCAAAAAGGTTAGTGAGCATGGAGAGGGGCTCATCAGGTATATTTAGAAGTTTGGACGCATTAATTCTGAATTCTTGAACCGTTTCATGCTTTTGAATCTGACAATTGTACTGCGCCAAGAGTTCACAAAGCCTCTCATAACACCTTATTATGGCAGCTCTAAAATCCAAACCGTCCTCACGAGTTTTTATTTCTGAAATGGCTTCACCCACAACCGTCAGAGCTTCCTCTTGTAAAAGCTTATCTTCTAGCGGCGGAGGGACGTTCATATTTTCTTCTCGTGTTTCCCTTAGTGCTTGAATGAAAAGCACTCCGCAAACGAACACTACCACAATGAACAGGATGCTGGGCACCAAAAAAAGCGTGGGTATTTGCGGCGGCTCTTGGGGGACGCTTAAAGGCGTTGGTGAAGGAACCTCGCCATCAACTATCGGAGACTGGCCGTCTTCTGAGATGGTGAAGCTTAAACCTCCAATTCCGCCTCCCGCAAAAAACCACATGGTTACAAACATAACGCCGAAGCCAACTGCCCACGTCAGCACCTGCCTTAGCATGCTCTGATTGCCTGCGTCTCGCGGGCCACCAATTAGACCCTTAAGGAAGTTGATGAACAAACGCCTATTCAAAATCATTACAATCAAAGCTCCAGCAGTCACAGCGGAAAAAACTAGAAGGACCAGATATCGTATAACTTCAACAGCTATGCTTGAAAGGTCCGACAAAATCGGCGAAAACGTGATTTTTTCAGCAGCTACTAAACCCTCCAAAATCAATGCTATTAGGGATAGTAGAAAAAGCGAAATAATCAAACGTCTAATTCGGCTAACAGGCAGCGCCCCCAAAAATGATTAGCGAAAATTCCAATATTAGCCTTTCTTGCCGAAAACCCTTAAAAACAGTTTAAATGCTTATAGTAATGTGTTGATGGGCCGGTAGCTCAGCTTGGCTGGAGCGTTCGGCTGATAACCGAAAGGTCGCCGGTTCAAATCCGGCCCGGCCCACTTGGATCTTTAAGTGAATTCCTAGAGTTAAACATCTTAATTTATGGCGTAGGAGGGCTGCAATCATAAGAATTATCCCCGAGATGCTTATTATCGGGAATACAGAGCGATCGCAACGAGGATGCGTCTACTTCGTCTTGCAACGCGCTTTTTTGAGGCTTGTACTTTAAAGTCCTCAAAACAAAGTTAACGCTTTTTGCATATTATTTTTACATTTTCTTGTCTTGAGAGGCACTAGCGGAGCGGCTGAAGTTTCAGCCAGTTTGATGGGTGGTTTGTTGACTAAAATATTTTCACAAAGTGGAGAAAAAGGGTGGCTGCGGCGTTGGTTGATTCATAATCTGGGGATCTTTACTGTTAGGTTGTCTTTAGTTGAGATTGTTTGCTGCTTTTTGGTTGAAAATGGTTTTTTGCTCCCAGAACTGTAACGCCTAAGATTGTGAGTGCGGCGCCACATATGTAGAATAGTATTTGGAGGAGCTCCATAACCGCTGGTGTGAAAGTTTTCGGAAAGTTTGTTACGAGGTAGCCTCCAAAAGGTGTGTATGCAATTGCTAAACCTGTTGCCAGCGTAATTAACCCTGGGACGGCCAGGGCTAGGCTGAACGTTGTCTTAGGAATGTCGTTTCCAATTGAATACGCCCTTATATCTTTAGACACTATTCCAGGAAAGGCTGTGGTGACAACCCTGATAAGGACAGGGGTGATGGTGAGGCTGAACGGAAGCATAGTTATGAACCAAAATATTGTTAATCCTATGGAGAGCATTACCAGGGATTCGACGGGCATATGCAGGGTCTGAGTGTAGAGCACCTTGTACAAGAAGATGTACAGAAACGCCACAATGAGGTTTCCAATGGCCAACGTTAGATAGGATGCTACGATAAATCTTTCCCAGGTAAACTTCTTCTTCGTCATGTAGCCCAGTATGAAAAACCCTATGAAATTTCCTGGTACAGCGGCGATTAGGCTGCCCATATGGAGGGTTCCATGCTTAACCGAATCGCAGATTAACGTCCCTAGGGCGGCTCCTATTCCGCCTACCCATGGACCGAAGACAACGGCGAAGAAGGATGGAATGACCACTGCTGGGCGGAACTGGCCAAAACCCCATGGAGACGGAATGTACGCCGTAGAGTAGGCGCCCACCGCATACAAAGCAGCGCAAAGCGCGGTTAAGATTACGTTGAGGGATGCAGGCAATACCTGTTCTTCCTTCAAAGCAACCACCGCGCAACGCAGAACACTGCAAAATAAATAAAAATTTCGTATAGTTTATCTAAACATGCTTAGATTTATCTAAATCTAATTATTAATTTGGCGCGAGTTTATAGATATGATGTGGTTGAAAAGACGAGAACCTCAAAATTCTATTTGGGTTTGAAGCTTATGGGTTTTTCAATGTTTCCCAACCCTTGCGCGATTATTTCATTGTCTATTATTTTTTGTACTGGATGGAATATGTGTAGGGCTTTTGGGTAGCTGTTGCGAAGCATGACGATTGCCCTTTTAAGATCTTCGATGTAGTTTTGGGGATCACCTGCCCAAATATCGACAATGGTAGTGTTGAAGGTTTTTCCTTCGGAAGCCAGTTTTGGGACAACTTCGAAAAAGTCTCCGTGGACTATTTCTATGCGTTTGTCCATGGGAATATAAGGGGATACCATCTCGATGATTTCCTTGTTGACTTCTACAACGACTATTTTTTCTATGTCTCTTCTCAGCGTTAGATGATGGAGGATTAAGCCCAGTCCCAAGCCTGCCACAAGAATGTTAGGCGGCATGGCTCTCATGGCGTATTCTCCCATGGCAAACCATTCGTATGGGCTGTCCACCATCCAATCCCTCCATTCTTCTCCAACCCTTTCCTGTAGAAGCGTTAATGTGGCGTCATCCATGAATATGCAGTAGTCGTAGCCCAATGTTTTACACATGGGCCACGCTGTTCCAGCCTTTACTGCTCGTTTGACAATCCTAAAACGTCCGTTAAACTGTTCTGGAGTGGTTAATGCAGGGGTCTTCCAGTTCCAGATGGGCAATAAAAAACCGGGATACAAATCACTCATGTATAAGCACGGGAGAGAAAATCATTTAACAAATATTTAAGCTTGCGTGTCTAAGCGTTAGAAAACTTTTTGCTGTTTGGAGCGTGTTATGTTTATTGCTCCTTTTGGGCATATGATGTGGCATATTTGACATTTTTTACACGACTCTCTATCCATTTCTAAGGCGTGTTTTTTGAGGTACGCCGTTCTTTCAATCCTGAGTTTTCCATTATCGCTGGTTTTGGATGTCTTTGGCCATTGGGCGTCCATGCTTTGAATTGCAGCCTTGTTTTGAAGGGGTTTGTATAAATAGAGCCTTTCAACAAAGGTTTTCCAAGCGTTTGATCCGATTGAGCAGGTTTTAACGCCGGTTATGCTTATGTTTATCGCCTCCTCTTCTGGACAGAAATTTTTGCAAGCTCCGCAAAAAATGCAAAACTCCTCTAGAACGTTGACCCTTCCACTCTCGTCGAGGCATATGGCGTTAACAGGACAAGCGTAAAAACAGTTCCTACATCCGTCCGGGCATTTTTCACTGTTGATTTTAATGGAGCCTTGGAAAATTTTATCAACTTTTATGACTGAATGGCAAACGGCTTGGCACCAGCCGCATGTTGGGCACTCGGCGAAATCGTTTATTTGTATGCAAGATCCGTTAAAGCGTATTATACCAGCGGGGCATGCATCCACACAGAGCTTTTCACATAAAAAGTTAACGCGCAGGCATGTTTCCTCGTCGATTTCAACTTTTCTTAAAATTTCTGGAAGCATGCCTTTTTTCAAGGTTGAGGTTAAAGGCTTGTCATTAACGTAGACTTTTATGGCGTTAAAGGGGCAGAAAACTTCGCAGAGTCCGCAGAAGACGCAACGCTTTGGGTCTACGTCTATACATACGCTTATAGTTGAACTCATACCTTTCATCATGCAACAGGGAGAAAGTGAGGGTTCATTGTTTGTTATTCTTTCTTTTGTACTTCTGGGTACCATCCTCCAGCTGGAGGTTTAGTGTTTGGCGGAGGCGGGTTGGGCATTCCCACGCGCATGTGTTCACCCGTTGTTTTGCGCTTCCATCTTGGCTGCTTATGCACCAGCCAGTTAAGCTTTATAGCCCCTTTGAGGGATTTTGGGCAAGCGTGGACGCAGCATCCACATTCGCAGCATTCGTCTGGGTAAATGAGTATCGGAGGCTTGCTTCTGTCAGGGTTCGGCAGTAGAATGTCCATCCTGCATGCCTTCACGCATAGGGGTTCGCGAAATGTCGGATAGCAGCCGTCACATACTTTTGGGTCAAACTCTACGATTAGGCTTGGGGTTATGGGCGCATAATACTTCTTCTCGCTCATAGGCTTTCACCATGGCTTATGCCTTTCATAGTTTTCTCTATATGTGGGGGCGTTAGGCGGGAGGAGCCACCATCTTTGGGGAAGTTCCCTAAACTCTACTTCGCCATTGTCTTTAAGCCTCATTGTCAAGTAGCCTTTCAGATTTGGCCTACGCATCCTTTCAAGCGTGTAGAGCACTGTTAACTTCGCGTTTGAAAGGGCGCCCAGTGTTTCTAAGGTCCTTGTAAGCTCGTGTGGGTTTCTTGCAACAACCTTTTGGGCTTCGCCCTGCTCAATCTCCTCCAACCATTTTAGGGCTATTTTAAGCATCTCCTCGTTGGACAAGTCGTTAACGTATGTGCGCATGACCGCGCATATACCAACGTTAAGCTCTTTCCATTCTATTCCAGAAGCCCTAGCCGTAGGCGCATAAACACGCTTCCGCTCCCTTTCAACCTGGCTCCAGTCAACACTTCCAAACGAGGCATTCCTGGCATAGTCGGCAGCCTTAGCGCCAGCCCAGCGTCCGGAAACCGCTGCTCCAGCATGCTCTAACCCATAGAAACAGTCATCGCCTGCTACAAACAAGCCTTCAAGGTTTGTTTTGAAATCCCAGTCATGTATAAAGCCTCCGCCAGAAGATGTGAACAGGTTTGCTATGGGGTCTAGGTGGCGGGCGCCAAACCAGTAGGATTGGAGCATGTCCTTATCGGGGTCAAATCCAGCTCGGGTTAAATTGTGATAAACTATCCATGTTTTGCCCTCTTGGGCAACCATCAGGCCAAATATGGCTCTCCTTTCATGTTCTGGCATACCCGGCAAGTCGGCGTAGAGGGGTAGGCTGAACTCGCCTTTTTTTAAACGTTCAAGGAATTCCTGAGAGGCTGATGGCATGTAGTAGGCGTGGGATATGGGCACCGTTTCAGGCCAGCTTGGCGGGCCGCCTAGGGCTTTGTATCCCCGAAGGCTTGAGTCAACGCGTTCCTCAAGGGAGGACACGGGCTTAGAGGTCATGGGGTCGATCCACGGGATCTCCTTCCCGTTAGCATCCACTATGGTGCATGGATACCATGTGTTGCTGGGGTTGCCAGTGGCGTATGAGGGCATGCTTCCGTGTCCGGTTCCTCTTCGAAATCGTGCGTCCGACCCCAAAAATTCGGCGCCTGCATTCCACGCTGCGCTATGGCCTACGCCGGCCATCGATGGGGAGTGCAGGGAGTAAAAGCCATAGCCTAGATAGCCGAAAATTCTAAGTCCACGGTCGAAGCCTCCCGTGCATAATATTGTGGCTTTTGCCTTGAAAATGTAGAATTCGCCTGTTCTTGTGTGCACGCCTGTTGCGCCGACCACGCGTCCTCCGGGTTTACCGTTTTCAGTGAGTAGACTTGTAACGATTATTCGGCTGTATAATGGGACTCGCAGCCTAACGAGTTCAGCGTAAAGGGCTTGACGAAAGGTTTGTCCCCAAACCCTAAGGGTGCATTTCACGTCATAGGTGTAAGCGTACAAAAGTTTGGTTTCCTCATCTCTAAAGGGTGCTCCCTTAAACTCGTCTTCTGTATCCCTAATTTTGCCGCCCATCTTCTCAAGTTCCAAAAGCGTTTTAAAAGACTCGTTGTAGGTTATGTAGCGACCTATTGGATTGAAGGGCATCCCCCGTTCAATCACGTAGCGCTCCATAATCTCGATGGCTTCGTCGGGTTTAACCTTGCAAGCTGGATTGTCGAAAGCGTTGTGCCAATGGTCAACTCCCGCGGGGCCTGCGGAAAACACATCCATCTCCTCAACCACGGCCACTTTAGCTCCCCTTTTGGCAGCGGTTATAGCAGCCCAAGAGCCAGCAATTCCTCCACCGAGAACCAGCACGTCAGCCTCAACCTCATTCACGCCGTCATAATTCACTGGATAAGGCCACTCAACACAAAATCTTTCCATTTAAAGCACCATGCTAGGCTAAAACCTTGAAATGATATAAAATTTGTGGTTAAGTGCGCTGCATGCCATAATTAATGGTTTTGCTGGTTCCACATGTCTAATTTTAACCTCGCCGGATCGAAAGTTTTTTTATTGATTCAAATCTATTGTTTTTCGCTGCCAAAGGTGGTGTTTGTGGAAAAGAAGTATAAGAATTTGGTGAAACCTCTCGTTGTTCGACTAGGCCCTGAGGGGCTGTATGCTGATCAGCGGTTTTGGATGGATTCCAGGGATCTTGAGGGTTTTAACATGGTCTTTTCCTACGGTTTTATTAAGGAGCCCTGCACGTGCCACCCTGTCAATGGCGAGATGCTGGTGCATCCCTTCGACGAAGTTCTAATTTTCGCTCCATGCGACGCTTCCGGAGATATTCTCGACTTGAATGCTGAAATATCAATAGAACTGGGCGAAGAAAACGAGGAGCAGGTGTTTTATGAACCCTCCGCTGTGGTTATTCCAAAAGGGCTGCCCCATGGTCCAGTAAAAGTTAGGCGGCTTGAAAAGCCTATAGTGCACTACCTTGTCGGACTTGGACCAGAATATAAGGGTGAATACGTAGCTAAGAAAACTGCGGCGAAGACTGGGTTAAAGTATGTACGCCTAATCAAAAAGTTTAGGATGGCCCGGGGATGCATGAGCAAGAAGCTGGCTCCCCCTGCCATGGCGAGGCCCATAGTTGGGGGGCCGGGCAACGCTGAGCAGATAGTCTGGTTTTATGGTGATAACCTTGAAAACATAAGCCTCAACGTTTCCTGGGGTTTCTACGGTCGTCCAGGCATATGGCATAGGATTGGTAGGGGAGGCGCTCATGTACATCCGGTTGATGAGGCGTTAATCTTTGTAGGTTTAGACCCAGACAACCTGAACTATTTGGGAGCTGAGATTGAGTTTGCTTTGGGCGAGGAGGGGGAGAGACACTTGGTCAGAGTGCCTGCGGCGGTTTTGGCTCCGAAGAATTTGGTTCATTGTCCCGAAATAACTAGGTGGGTTGATAAACCGTACGGGTTTATTGTTTGCTGCCTCGACGCTGAACATGAGACTACATGGCTGCCTGCGGAGTGAGCGTTAAATCCTTGTGTTAATCTAAAAGTTCGGCAAATTTAAGTTCCATCAGTTTATCCTCTGCCCGGGGGTATTTCCAGCCGGGCATCAATTTTTTATACTACTTGTGGGGTAAACTGTAGATTATGGTCTCTGGGGAAGAGGGGATTGTTACTATTCTGCTGTTTGTTTGGGTTGTTTTTGTTGCTGAGTTTTTAACGAGGAAACTTCATGGTTATATGGTGCGGCGTGGCATACCGCATAATGTTGCGGTTTACTATAACCGAAAGGTTATTCACGTGTTGACGGGCGGCGTGGTTGCGTTGGTTGTTCCCTTTGTTTTTAAGACGCCCCTTTTGCCCTTTACGATGGCCATGTTTTTGGCGTTTTTCCTCTACATTCCCCATAGAAAGGGCAGACTTATGGGGTGGTTTCAAGTTGAGGAAAACTCCTATGAAGTTTCTTTTTGCATCATGTGGGGTGTCATGATAGCCCTCGGCTGGATTGTTTCTGGGGCGAACTTCTGGTTTGGAGTTTTACCCGCAATTTTCATGTCGGTTGGAGATGCGGTCACGGGGATGGTGCGAAACATGCTTTACAGGAGGCGAACTAAGTCTTGGTGGGGAAACCTTGCCATGGCGTCTTTCTCTATACCCGTGGGTGCGATATTGGGGGCTGCGGGAATGCTGGCTGGAACAGCGGCGTCCATAGTGGAACATTTTGAGGCAAACCCCATAGACGACAATGTAACCGTGCCCCTTGCCTCGTTTATAATCCTTATAATAGCCAAGTTTTATGCGCCTTGGCTCTTAACGCTGTAAACCCTTGAAAAGGTTGTGGAGTTTCAGCGTTTCGGCTTTTGTCCTTGACAGTCTTAGTTTGTTGTTGGAAAGCGCTCTTTTAATCGAGTGGTAAAAGATTAGGCAGAAGAACAAAATTATTCCTGCAGCGAGGAAGAGTGTGGAGAGTGTTAGGAACTGAACTTTCGCTGCTTCGTCGAGTGTTTGGTAGGGCAATAGGGAAAAGTAGAAGGTTAGGAATAGGCAGGTTGCGATTGCAGCGGCTATTGCACTTTCAATTCTCAAATTTGAGGCCTCTTTTTGATATTTGGTGGGGGTTTAGAAAGGTTTTATGGATTTGGAATAAAAATTAATGCTCCATTTTAGGTTTTGTCCAGAAAAGGTATACTTTTGTCTGTGCCAGGAAGCTTAACTTTTTGAGGGCTTCTGCCAACTCCTCTTCGTTAAGCCCTTGAATTTTTTGGGCAAACTCCCTGTGGCTTGGGTAGGCTTGGTTTGTGGATAGAATTCTTTTTCTGGGGGATTGCGCCTTTCTTTGAGAGTTCTGTTAGGATTTTTATGATTTTGTCCCTTCCTGTCTTCCTTATTTTTTCTATGTTGTGTTTTTTGTTTTGAAGCATGTGGGGTTTGAATCCTAGGGTGTTGAGCTTTTTTATGGCTTTTAGCAGGTTTGGGTTGGGCTTGTTTTCGGCGATTTTTTGCATTCCCGCCTTTTCGAAGAAGGGGTTGTATTTTGCCATTACAGCCAATGTTTCCACGTGGGGTGTTCCCGCCATGGGTAGGGTTTCCTTGACGATTTTTGTGCCTAAGCCTATGCCCCTGTATTTTGCGTGGATTACCACGCGGGTTATGGTGCTTAATTCTTTTTGGAGCTGGCTTAAGCTGATGCCTTTTAGGACTTTGTTTCTGCCGAACGTTGTGGGCGGAGGGTAGCTGTAAACGATGACGCCGCAGTTTTCTTCTCCGCGTTTTATTGTGAAGATTTTTCTGGGTGGGGGTAGGCGGCTGGAGCGGTAGTGAAAACCGCTTAGGGCTTTGTAGTCTGCTGTTGTGCCTTCCTCTATGCGCATTTCTTTGACAAGGCTGCATTCTTTGGCCGGCACGTTCGGGTAATAGTTTACGGTTATCTCTTTGCCGAAACGTTTGTGGATGTGCACTGAAGGGTTAAGATCTTCAAAGAGGTCTGTGTGGGTTGTTGCTGCCAAAACTGCTTTTCCATTCTGCCTTGCAAGCTTTTGAAGGTTATAAGCAACAATTTTGGCTGTGTCACGGTCAAGCGTAGCGGCGAACTCGTCCATTATCCAGAACTGCGCTTGGCTTTCCATCATTTTGGCGATTTTGTAGCGGTATTTTTGGCCTTCGCTTAGCTGCCTGTACGTGCGGAGGAATAGGAAGGCGTCGTTTAGTCCTACGCGGCTTAGGAGTTCTAGGGCTTCTTGGAGGTTTCTGCCTAAGGTTTCTATGATGGGTTTGTTGGGGGAGCCTTTATTTCGGCGATGTTTACGCATTTTAGGCTTGTTTCTCGGCGTATGTCCTTTTCTAGGGCTTTTAGTAGTATGGTTTTTCCCGAGCCTGAGTCGCCTGTTATGTAGACTATGTCCGTGGGCCCAATTTTCAGCTCTACGTTTTCGTATATGGTGAATTTTTGCTGTTGGTCTAGGCCTAGGCCGAAGGCTTCTGCTATGGCTAGGACGCGTTTTGTCGGTTTTGGGGTGGCTGTGGTGTAGGCTATGTTTATTACGAATTTGCCTGTCTGCCTTTCATATCTGCGTCTTATTTGGTTTATTTGGAAAAATTCGTGTTTTTTCATCTGGTTACGCCTTTATGCTGGTGTTTGCGGGCTTTGTTGCGGATTTTTTGCAGTTTTTTCCTCCTCGGTGTGATGACCCATAGGGTTGGCTGCTCTGTTCTTGTGGCGTAAACGGCTAGGGCTAGGCTCCAGAAGCGGTCGTCACGGGTACCTTCCGGATGGTTAAATTTTATTTTCCCGTCTTTTGTCAGTTCGTAGCGTTCTATGTTTAGTTCTGCTATGAGGTCGTTGTCGTAGGGGATTTTTAGGCGTTTTTCCGTCATGCACTGTTTTAGCCACCGGGCCATTTCCTGTTTTGCCGCTTTGGGTGAATTTTACGCCTTCAGCCGGTTTATGCCTGCGTTTTTCATGTCCTCCGCTATGTATTCGCCTACGCCTGTCATGTCTACGAGGATTTTGTGGACTGTTTGCCATCTGCCGCACAGCGTTTTCACGTAGCCTATCACGCTTGCGTAGGAGGTTTTTAGCGGGAAGCGTTTCATGTGCACCAGTTTTATGGTGTTTTCCTCTGTTTTCACCGCTGCCAATGCGCTTGGGTCTTGGTGTTTGCCTAGGTCCAGTCCGGCGTAAAATTGTCCTTGGGCTGTTTCTTCGAAGCTTATGTATTCCAGCGTGGGGTCGATGCAGCTGGCTATTAGGGCTTGGCTTAGCCACGTGTTTTGGTCTTCTGCCCATTCCGCCATCATTTCGCGTTGCCAACGCCACGGGTCGCCTTCAAGCTGCCGCCTTATTTTTTGGAGGATTTCCCTTTTTAGGGGGCCTTGGGGTTCTAGGGCTTGCTGGTATGTTATGTGGCTTTTCGCGTAGTCGCCGTAGGCTGGGTTGTGCCATATCTGCCAGAAAATGCTGTCCGTGTACCAAGGCGTGCTTGTGCATGTGAATTTTCCGTTTGTGGCGCTTAGCGTGAAGAGTATGGCGTCGTAGAGTTCTTTGTCGTTGGGGATGAAGTTGAACTCGTCTGCGTAAACTACGTTTAGGGTTGGCCCGCGGATGGTTTCCGGATTGTTTGGGTAAGCCTCGATGATGCTTCCGTTTTTTAGGCGTACGCCGGTCTGTTGGGGTTTGTGGTATAGGCTTTTTGGAAGTTTTTGGAGCAGCGTGTTTATCCGCCTTACGACATGTTTTGTTTGGCGCCAGCTTGGCCCCACTATGCCTATGCTTGTGTTTGGGTTTGTTAATGCGTAGTGGAGGAGGAGTATGGCCATGGTTTGGGTTTTTCCGCTTTGGCGACACCATCGGGCAGCCGTAAACTGGCTTGTTTGGAACTTGCGGATAAAGTCCTCTTGGTAGGCGGTGGGCTGAAACCCCAGCGTTTTATAGAACTCCACGGGGTCTTGGGGTATGGACGGCGCGGCGTTTTCAGCAAGCATCCGTTCTAGCAGGCGAAGCTTTTGCCTTTGCCGAGGCTTCATTTATGAGCTCCTCCAGCCTTGCCAAGTCTTGGTCTATTTGGCGTTCGTCTAAGGCGTTGGAGATGCTGTTTATGGTTTGGGCTATGTATGTGGCTATGCGGGCCTACATTTGCCTCTGTTTTGGGGTTATTTTTTCGGTTTTTCCGTTGGCCGTCTGGGTTTTTACTTCGCCTTTTGCTAGGGAAGTGGCTATGTTGAAAAGCTCTTGAAGGCTTTGGATGGTTTTTGTTCGAAGCTGCTGTGTGTTTATTTGAAATTCTTGACGGAGTTCGGCTATTCGTCGGGTTATCATCAATTTACGTGCCTTTTTAGGCATAAATTGGATACCCCCTCTAGGTTTTTGGGCGATTAGTATGCCGCTTACCGTGCCAGTCAAGCCTGTTATGGCGGCGAAGATTTCGCTGTTCCATCGGCCTAGAAAAGCCATGTGGGCGATTTCCAGGGCGGATAGGATTAGGGTCATGGCTAATGCGAATTTTACGCCGTAAACCAGGCGCTGGCTTGGCGGTATTTCGCGTTGCCTAACCCGCCTTGTTAGGGCTTTTGTAACCCAGTCAGCCATGGTTAACCGCCTTCTGCTGCTTTTTGCCCTCCGTCGAGGCGCGTTTGCCCCCTACGAGGAAACTGTTTAGGAGCTGTCTAGCTTCTTCAAGCGGAACATGCGCCTTGGCGATTACGGTGGCTTTGCCCGCCCAAGCCAAAGGCACAGCCGTATAGTCAATGTCGAAGAAGCCGTCCGCATAGCGGAAACAGTTCTGAGCCAAAATAATATGCCTATTCTTGCCCAACATGCTTGTTTATCTTATGGCTGCCTTGCTTCTCTACAGCTTTCTTTTTAGGTTAAATGAATGGAGACTTTTCTATAAGTTGTTCGCCTTCAATTGTTTGGCGATGCCATTTGTTCTTTCGCTAATTTGGATTTGGGCATGCAGATTCTGGAATTTGCAGGTGAGAAACTGCGGCTTTTCTGGGATAGCCTCCGCATTCCTAGGCGCCTCAGTTTTCGCTTACGCGCTTTTCCTACACGTAACTCTGAAAGTGAATGTGCTTCATGCCTGCATGTCCACAATACTGTTCTTCATGCTTGTGTTCACACTAACCTACTTCCCTCCCACCTCAACAATCACAGCAACAGTAATACTGCTGCTAGCCTCCTTCATCCTGTTTGCCTGCAAAACAGTGAAAAGCATAGACCCGCAAGCCAAAAACAAGCTTCAAGAAAAAATCAAAAATCCGAAAATCGCAACTATAACCGTATCCTTACTTCCATTATTTCTATACCTAATCATTTTAGCATTCAGCCCAATCCTATTCCCAACCCAAATATTTCAAGGAAACAGAATTGTAAACGTTCTTTTACACTTCGCGGGATTTGTGCTAGGAATAAGCACAGCGCGGATGTTATGGCAACACTCCCAAAGGCAAAGGGTAAATTGAAAGCTATATCCTTCTTTTCCCCTCCACTTTTCTGGCGCCTTTAAGCCTTCGTGTGTAGGTAGGTTTATATGTCCTACTTTGTAAATGTACTACCTGATTAGAGATGGAAACCGAGGTTGTAGTAACACGAAAAGGGCAGACTACCATTCCAGCAAAGCTTCGCAAAAAATATAAAATTGAAGAGGGAACCCGCCTCCAAGTAATTGAAACACCCGAAGGCATTCTTTTCAAACCCCAAAAATCAACCATAGATTTAGCTGGTTCAGGTGCGAAATATGCCACCTCGCAGGAGATGAAACGCTTGCTGGACAAGTTAAGGGAGGAAGATGTCTAAAGCCGTTTTCGACACGCGCTTCTTCATAGAACACTACTACTCTGATGACGAGGTAATTCTACAAAAAACAAGGGAAACCCTACGCAAGACAAAACAACGCTACGTTTCCCCCATAGTAATCCACGAACTCTACATGCTGATCCTGCAAAGAGAGGGACGCGAAACCGCAGAACTAAGAACAAGCCTCCTAGAAAAAGATTTCAAAATAATAAACGTAAACACGCAAATCGCAAAAACATCCGCCCAGCTAAGACACAAATACAGAATCGCAATGGCAGACAGCATAATCGCCGCCACAGCCCAAACCCTAAAAACCCCATGCATAACCGACGACCCCCACATAACCACCATAAAAGAAATCAAAACAAAATGGCTATAAAACCCCAAAGAGCGCCAAAACGGAGAGGGGCGAGGGGGAAAAGATAAAGTAAAAGGCTAAACACGAAGGAGACGTTAACATACCCTAATTGCTATCCAAATAGGGGCAAAAGCCATAACAGAAGCCCAAGCCTAAAACATTTTTGTGAGGTCTTCGTAAACCTTCCTTTTATGCCCAAAAATCTTCATCCAAATAAGGCGATTATTCTGCTTTTGGCTTTGCCAATTTCATATATGGCTCTATAATTGCCCACATGCAAACTCCAGAAACAGCCGACGCGCGCAAGTTGAGGGAAAACCCCGAAGGCTCCAAAATTATAAAAAGGGGGAGACGTTAAGGCGTTCTAGTAGCCTTCTTCCATGCGTTTCCAAGCGTCCCAGTCCACTTTAGCCCGCACTTCAGGCGGCAAAACCTCAGGCACATACTTCTCCGTGTGAACAGGTCCCTGGAAAATCCTTATCATTATCCAAGGCCTAACAGTCTTCAAAGTCCTGAACGGACCGTGGACAAGGTTTGCCGGAACAAAAACCGCGCAGGTCCTGTTTATCACGTGCCTTTCCTGTTCGGGTCCCATGAAAAACTCGCATTCAGCCCCCAAATCCATGGGGTTGTTCGGGTCTATGCCGATAAACATTAGGATTTCAGGGTCCTTGTGCATGTGCGGCGGATGCCCGATAGGCGAGGCTGCCACCCTGGGCGGTTCACCCCAAGGCAGCATCCAGTGCACGTGGTAGAAGTTGCTGCCCGGCACGGTTTTGCCGTCGAAAAGCACAACGTTGAAAAAGCTTTCCGTGGGTTTAGGCTGCTTAGGCTCTAGGATTATAAAGTATTTTCCATACTTCGTCTCAGACATTTCCCACTCATCCTTAAGCGTTTACTCGGCGGTGTCAACTAACTATTGGTTCAGCGCTGATAAATTTTTGGCGGCAGTGCCTCCAAGCCTGTATGCGGTTAGGGCAAATGTCCCTTTTTAGGGTATTCTTACCTGCTTGAACCTTTCGCTGGCCTGCTGCCCGCCCACACCCCAATTTTCCTTGGGAACCTCGTGGATGATGATTTCAACAGCCTCCGCTGGGACGCCAAGCTCCGTGAAAACCCTGGTTATGCCCTCAATAACCCTCTTTTTCGCCTCGTCTGAAAAGCCCTTCCAAACATTCACGTGGACAACTGGCATGTTTGAGGCTATGACGCCGTGCGCATAAAAGCTTTGCTACGCCTAAACCGCCTAGGCATGCTGAAGCCTAAGCCTCTTAACCAGCGCCTTAACCCTCTCCTCGTCTTTGAGAAACTCCTCAATTATAGCGTTTGCCAAAACATAAATGCGCAAATCGTTAAGCAAAGCCAACTTCCTAATCTCCCTATGCAAGTCTTCCCGAACCTCCACAACCGTCCGCCTAAAAGCCCTGGACACCCGTCTAAACCCCGCCTAAACGTTTTTCAAGCTGCTCAACTTTTGCGACAAGCTGCTTGACCGCGCCTATTAATAGGCCTGTTAGGTGTCCAGCGTTTATCAAGCCGTTTTCGGTTATTTCCGGCGGGAGGCTTTCTGGGTCAGCTAGTGGCACGCCTTTCTCGTCTGTTTTGCCATTACCCCTTATGCGTTTTATTAGGGCTAAGTCGTCTAGGGCGTCGAATTGGCCTAGGGCTTTGTACCAGACGCTGTTGCCTGCTATGCAGTTCCAGTATTTGGCGGTTGTGCCCACGGCGCCTGTGTCGCTGTTTAGGGGGAAAAGGTCGCCGAAGGCGTTGCTGGTTATGATTACTGCTGCGCTTAGATAGTTGCAGCTTACTTGGTATGGGGTTATGGTTTGGCCGGCGTGCGTGTGGGGTGCGGGCTGATAGCGGTAGTTGGGGTTAACATACATGGGGTCGTAGTCTACGCCTTGAGCCTCAAGCACGTAGCCTTGGGGGCCTCTGGGCAGACGCGCAAGGGGAAACTGGCCGCTGGTGATTTCGCCGGCTGCATGCGTGTGGCTTGTGGGTTTTCTAGCTGCAAGAGGTAGATAGCCCTTACCCACCTTTGTCCGCGCCAGCTTCTCCACAGTGACTGTTGTGCTGCGCAGTCCATACAGGTAGTCTGCCAGCAGCGGAGGAGCCTTGCCAAGCTCAAGGGTAACCTCCAAAGTTTGGGTTTTAGCATCCACGACATATTCGACGGCTTCAATGCGGAAATAGCCGCTTACAGCCTCGTTGGGCAGAAAAACATAGATTTTGTCGCCTGGCAAGGGCGGCGTGCCGCCATAATCCAATACAGTGCTTTTCAAAACAATGTATTCTGCTGGGTTTTTAAGATGGTCCAGCAGGGCGTTGGCTCTCCGCAGGCAGGCGTTGTCACTGTAAAGCTCGTCATCCGTTTCTGTAAGCTCCCTTAAGCCGTAAAGGCTTTGGCTTATCGAGTCGCCAACCACAGCGGAAAACCTGCAGTCTTCAAAAATCAGGTGGTCCACCCAAAGACGCCTCACGACATTTAACATTGCCAACATAGCGGCCCATGCCCGTGGCGTTCCGCAAGGAGGCGCCGCTGCCAGGATAAACATGTATGGAATAATTGTCTGCATAGGTTATTTCGCCGTCCGCCGTCACATGGTCCGTGCTGTGAGCCATGCTGTGGTTAGCGTAAAGGCTGAACCAGCCGGCCAGAGACTCTGTTAA
>JANXEP010000054.1 GCA_025057795.1 Candidatus Bathyarchaeota archaeon
TCATATCGTTTCGCATATCCATAACATACTTTTCTAGTTTTTCTAAACTACCTTCGCTTTCCATAAGCTTTTCATCCTTTTCATCTGTAATAGCTGGCATTACGCCACCATAAACAAATTGATATTGCTGTTTTGGAGGACTCATCTTCATTGGACTTCCATGTCTATGATTGTTATACTGTGTTCCTAAAAAGTACAAATTTTCTTCAAGCTCCTTTACACGCCTTTTTAGTGCTAATATTTCATCCTCAATATCATCTTCAAGTATTACTTCTTCATCATCACTACTCATTCTCCATCCATCCTTTCAAATCAAAATTTTTCCTTAACCTTCTATCTATTCTCTTTAATCGTTTTTCTTCTCTATCTAGCATTAATATATTCTCATATAACTGTCTATGACCATGTGTAGTATTTACAGTATTATCTAGCTTATTTTGACTAAAGAAGCTTAATTTGGGGAGATTGGGGGACACTTTTTGTATGAGGTTTAGGAATAGTTGTGTTAGTTTAATTTTTATTTCGTATATGTTGTCTATGGTACATTCTTTATTTAGTATTAACTGGTAAATGTCAGATGGAATGCAAGAACCGCCTAGAGGAACATAGCTTGTAACCAGTACCTTAACATCAATTGGAACAACTTTACCTACATAGTCGAATCTACTGATTAACTGCTTATTAACAAAGTCTTCATTACTCCAATCCCATCTACGATTAAGATTTTTACATTCAACACCAAAAGTTAAACCCTTATGTCTAAAAATCATATCAATACCCAAATGCTGGTCTCTAGCATAGTCGTCATCAAATGGATTGTGTAAAGGAATAGGACGAATACCCAATTCTACCAAAGCATAAAAAGTAGCTATTTCTAAAAGCATACCCTTACACTGATATTTCGTAATGACGTTATCATCTCGTAATTGTTGAACAACATCCAATAAACTATCAAATTCACTAAGAGTATTTAACATTCCAATTTTCACCATTCATTATACCTACCATGTAACCATATCCCTACCGTGTTTATATAATGTTTCAAGGACGCTTTAAAGGTTGTTACTTTACTTCATTTACGTTTACGGAATATCATTACATCATTGAAGGTTGTTACGTATTCAAAACCATTCTCGATGAGTTTTTGAGCTTCATCGACTGTTCTAGCAATTACACAAACATACTCATCACTATTAAAATTTACTAGCTGAGTATAACGTAAGGTTGTTTCTATCTTTTTATGACCTAACTGCTGTTTAACAAACAAAATATCCCGTGTTTTATAATACAGCATAGTAGCATAATAATGACGTAAATCATAAAGTCTAATAGATTTTAAAGTTAAATCATTAAGTCTAACAGCAAGTCTGTTTCTAAAAGCTCTAAAATGTTTTCCATAATCATTAGCAGAACCTTTAAACAGTCTGTCATTCAATTTTAAGTTGTGTTTATCAATATATATTCGTAACAAATCAGTTAATCTCTGAGAAATCTTAAACGCTCTAGCAGAACCATATTTAGCACTACTGGGATATAAAACAGAATTTTGTAAATCAACATCTCTTACACGTAAATTCATAACTTCTATTGGACGTAGTCCAGTTTCAACGCTAATCATTAGACGTATATGAAGTGAACCTTTAGCGTTACTTATTAATGTATTAACTTTTTCTGTAGAAGGTATTTTAGGCAATCTATTTGAAACTTTATACAACGGCATATTCCATGATAGACCGTTACATTTAACATATTTATTGTAAGCTATACACAAGTTGCGTTTATATCCGTTTGAAACATTTAAAGAACCAATAAAAGCCTTTACAGATTCAGGATCATTCAAATTGCAGTTTTTAGCTAGAAATCTAAGAGCTTTTGAAGTGAAATAAATCGAATAATCAGACAAACCATTCTTTTTCATTTCAAGTAAAGTTTTCAAAATGTTAGCTTCACATAGGCGGGTTACAGCATTAATAGGCTGGCGTGTTGGCCGTAACCCGCCTTCTGTTTTATGTGGCATTTGGCTGATCGGGCTACCTGCGCTTTGGGTAGAATCCTCATCAGCGCTGTTTGCCCTTTCCACGTGCAGGGCGGCCGTTTCACCGTTTCCACCCAGCATTCTCGGCAACTTAGCATGCCTCATTGGCACCCGCTGGGTGGACGTTTCGTTTCTGCTCCGTTGCCAGGGCTCTCGCCCTACGCCCTTGCGGGCGTTGCACTTCTACACGTGGGCGGAGTTTCCTCAGGCCCATTTGGTCGGCCCGAAGGCCACACGCCAACTCGCCAGCCCCATGTGTTTTATGGTGAATGTGGACCATAAATGTTTTGGAAAGTTTATTTCGTTTGGACACGTATTGTATGTTGATGCCTATGGTTAAGCGGGTGGTTCTGGTTACGGGCACTCCTTGTGTTGGCAAGTCTTCTGTGGCATGTTTGCTGGCAGAGAAGTTTAATGCTCTATACATAAATCTAACCGAGCTTGCTTTGAGGGAAAACCTTGTTTTGGGTAGAGATGAGAAAAGGGACACCATGGTTGTGGATGAGGATCGCATGAAAAGGATTATCAGCAAAATAGTGGAAAGCTGCGCTGAACAAACAGTTATAGTGGATGGGCATTATGCTGCAAACGTCGTTCCCAAGAAGTTTGCAACCCACGTGTTTGTTTTGCGCCGCGACCCCGTGGAACTGCGACGGTTTATGGAGAAGGCTGGTTTTACAGGCAATAAGCTTTGGGAAAATTTAGCCGCGGAAATTTTAGATGTCTGTCTTGTGGAAGCCTTAAAGGTTTATGGAAACGAAAAAGTTTGCGAAATTAATGTTTCTGGCAAAAGCGTTGAGGACGTGGCAGCGGAAATAATTGAGGTTTTAAATGGTTCTAGAAAGTGTTATGTAGGAGTTGTAGATTGGCTTGGAAAACTGGAGCGGGAAGGACTCCTAGAGGAGTACTTAAGGATATGAAACCCTCTAACCCTTTAGGCTCTGTAGGATTTGCCGTGTAGTTAAAAGCATTATTTTTCTTCTGTTGGCGTAGGCTTTGGCGTGATCGCTGAACTGTTCCCCCACAATTATCGGGTTTGGCAGTCCAACCTCCTCTGCGGCTTTGTCAAGGTTAATTATGACGTTTATGCCTATGGTTCTTTTCCAGTCTTTCACCCAAACGCACTGGGTTTGACGTCCTTTTTGGACTAGGAGGTCGAAGGTTCTCTGAATGCCGCGGTATCCTTCTAGGCTGATGTTTTCCTCCACTTTGTAGCCTTTTTTCCTAAAATATTGGATTACCGCCTCTTTGAGGTTGAATGGCTCTTTTGGCTCTGTTTTTTCAGTGTTCATCGACATCCTCTTGCAACCGGCATTAAGCGTTATTTAGCCGATTTGTGAAAAAGTTTTCGGAGCCGAGGCCTATGCAAAACTACACAGTTGTGGTGTGCAGCAAGTGCGGCGGGTATTTGTTGGCTAAAACAGACCAGAAGACGAGGACATGCCCGTACTGCGGCTCGAAAATACTGCTGGAAAAAACTAGGAAAGTCGCTTTTGCCAGAACCGCAAACGAGGCTTCAGTTTTGCTACGTAAGATTAAGGAGAAAGCGCAAAACAGGCGAAGGGCTAGTGTTCAAAAGCCATTTTGAGGAAAGCCATCAACCCTATCCCAAGAATAATTATAAGGAACTGGATCAGCGACTCTCCTGCATGAGATTTTTTATGCAGTTCCGGCATCAAGTCTGTGGCAGCTATGTAAATGAAACCGCCCGCCGCGAAGGGGACAAGTAGCACCTCTATACTTCGCGCATGAGCCAAAAAATATGTTGTTAAAGCGCCAGCCACAGCGGTCACAGCCGAAACAAAGTTGAAAGTTAAGGCTTTCTTGCGGCTTAGTCCCCCATAAATCAACACGCCAAAATCGCCAAGTTCCTGCGGGATTTCATGAAAAATCACGGCTACTGTTGTGGCGAGGCCCAAGTGGTAGCTGCCTGAGGCCAATGCCACAATGTAGGTGGCTGCAATTATCATTCCGTCGATGAAGTTGTGGATGCCGTCTCCGATGAGGTTTAGGTACACGAAGGCGTGGGTTGGGCATTCTTTTTCATGGCAGTGACGCCAGTAAAAGAACTTTTCAAGGGCAAAGAAAACAATTATGCCAGCTATCACGTAAAAGAAGACCGTTGTGGCGTCGTTTCCAGATGCGAGGGCTTCTGGAAGCAGGTGCAAAAAGGATCCGCCAATCAACGTGCCGGAGGCAAATCCAACTAACAGCATTGTTATGCGGTTTAGTCGCTCCTCCCGCATTCCAGCGAAAATCAATCCTATGAAGGCTATGAGGCTTACAGTCGTTACGGATGCAAGAATGATTATTAAATCAATCATCAAACCTTATGTTGAGGCTGTATCCTTATTAGAGTATCGGTTAGGATTTTAAGCCTTGAAGCATTTCACAAGCCTTGCACAGATCTTGCATGGTTGGTTCTCCGCAGAGGCGACACTCTTTCAAGGCTTCAGCGCCGGCCGTTCTTTCTAAAGCTTGTCTAACGCGTTCCGCCGCCTTAAACACCGTGTACTTTATGCCGGCATGTTTCTCCTCCATTCGGTTCAAGAATTGGCGGATATCGCTTCGCAGCGCTTCAGGCGCATAGGGACAGGGTACGCTCTGAAACTTTATCCTTTTAACGTAGGCGAAGAGGGCTGTTTCTTTTTCTGGGATTTCGCAGAAGGGTTTAACGCGTCTGACAAGTTTTGGGTGCACGTCATCTGTAACTGGTTTTTCTCTAGATATGCGCATGACGTCGCCGTGAAGCATGTTCAAAAACACTGTTTGCGCCTCATCGTCCAAGGTGTGGGCGGTTGCAAGCTTGTCCGCTCCAACTTTCCTGGCAATGATGTTCAAGGCTTTCCGCCTTAAAACTCCACAATAGGCGCATGGCGTCAAATCGCTTTTACCGCCTACCTTGATTTTCTCGACTATTTCGTCAAGGGCGAAGCCGTAAAGCTCCTTAAACGAGGTTATATGGTGTTCTATGCCGAGTTTCTCGCAGTTTTCCTTGGCGATTTTGAGGGCTTCATCTCTGTAGCCGGCAATTCCCTCATCAACGGAAACTGCCACCAGCGATGCTTTAGGGTAATCGCGTTCAATTTTTGCGAGGATGTGGAGGAGGCTTACGCTGTCTTTTCCGCCTGAAACCGCCACGGCTATTTTGTCGTCGAAGTCAAACATTCTATATTTGGCTATAGTTGCTCTAACCTTGCTTTCAATAGACTTTACAAAACAGCCTTTGCAAAGCACTTCACCAGAGTACCGCCTAAAAAAGAAAGCTTGCTTACGTTTGCAAATGGCGCAGACAGCGTTACTCATCAACTGTTCCACGTGTCTGAGGTTTGCTGTTTAGCTTAAAGGTTTTAAATGGGATAAGGGTTTCTCAATGCTGAAAGTGAAAAATTTGGCTAAGAAACCATTCAGACGTCTAGAAATCAGTGAGGTTGTCTACGCAAGCGAACGCTGGAAACTTCTTGAGGAGCTGAGGGCTAAGGCAATAAGCCTCATGGAGGCTCTGGAAAAATTTAACATGGAAGTCATAGTGCACGGGAGCATCGCCCGAGGCGACGTTACGGAGAAAAGCGACGTAGACGTATTCATACCAAGCCAGCCCCCGTCCTTTCTTGTGGAGACAGCCCTTGAAAGCGCCGGCATACCCATAAACCGGCGAATTGTAGTGCAAGCCACGCCAGCCTACGCCATGAAAGCCTACATCGAGATAGACGAAAAAACAAGTGTTTCTTTTCCGTTGATGAAGATGCGCAAGGTGGAACGTGAATTCTATCGGTTTGGCGGAGAAGCAACCCTAAAGGATTTAAGGGCGGGTCTGCGTTTTCCAGGCGTGGATAAACGTCTCATGCTTATTGAGCCTACGGAGAAGGGCCATAGAGAAAGCTCCATTGTTGGATGGGAGGAACAAGTCGCCAAGCTTCTCGGCATATCTGTAGAAACAGTCCTTGACAGAGTTCACGCCCTCATGAGAAGGGATGAGGTTGGCAGAACCGGCGTTTTCTTAGAGAGGGAGCTTGCTGAAGGCGAAACTTTTGAACAAGTCTTGAAAAAACTTGCGGAAGAAAACCCGGCAGTTCGAAGAAGACTGAAAAGCGTTTAAAAAGGCCTATTCTGTTTGTAGCGCATACCTTAACAGTGCAGCGGTTCCGCCTAGGGCGGCCAGTTTTGCTCCAGCCTCATGCTCTGTGCTGACGACTAAGATTTTTCCGCCCTTCGCTTCCACGCTCTTCATTAGCTGTTCAATAAATAGGAGTTCCTCATCGGTGGCCTCGCGTAGTGCAGTGTCAGCCAAAACAAGAAGTTCAATGGCTCCGAGGTCTGCGGCTTTCCGCACTTCCTCCAGTCCGTAAGCCACTGTTTTTTCGCCTTTTCCAAGCCTTTTAAGAATCTCTTCGATGGCTTCCGTCTCCTCCATAATGCGCAGACTCTTCACGGTCTTGGCGAGGACGCCGGACCTTAAGGCCTCATAGATTCCGGCGACGCCGCTGTTGTTCACGCTTTTAACATCCACAACGGATTTGGCTATTTCCGGCGCCTCTCTTCGGACGAAGTCTGCGAAGTCATTTTTTATGAAACCTACGCCGATTATGGCTATTGGGTTGCGTTTTTCGCTCCAAACTTGGCGGAGGCTATCAAGGGCTTTTTGGAAAAACTCTTTAAGGGCAACGCTTCGTTTTTCAGCTTCAAGTTTTCCCGGAAGCCTTGTTTCCTCCTCAACCTTAACCTCAACACCATACTGGGCTGTTGTAGCAACCGCGTAGCCTTCATCGTCTATGGCAATTATGATTATGGGTTTTTCAGAAGCCTCTTTAGCGGTTTCAAGCCTCTCAATGTGATGACGACGCCACTCCTCTTTGACTATGGTTAATGGTGTGTTTAGGGCGATGTTCAGCGTATGGTGAGCACCCGTTGGCACTATTTCCGGCGCTTGACATATGGTTCCATGAACCCTAAGCCTTTTGAGAAGCCTGTCCCAAAAAACTTTCTCTACCTTAACGCCGAGAAAAACGGGAACCCTTTCACCCCGCTTGGTCCTTGCGTATTTCTCGTCCTGTTTTATTTCCCGGGTGGTGTAGGCGTAAACCTCGTCGCCCTTGTAAATTAGATTGTAGAGATGCCATAAATCGTCAAAAGTCTCCGGAACAACTTTCACAAAGCCCCTCTTTAAGTTCATCTCAAGAATCTTCAAAGGAAACGCCTCTTCGCCGTTTTGGGCGCCAGTCTGATATTTGCCGGTCTAATATTTGCGGGCGTGGGGTCTAACAAGCTCCTCCAAAATGCTTAGTAGGTCGGGAACTTTTGCCACAATGTCTGTAAACGTGATTATACCCACGAGCTCATCATTATTTCGTGTGACGAGAAGCCTCTTAATACGTTTTTTAGCCATGAATTTGGCAGCCTCGTTGATGCTTGCGTTCTCGTCAATCGTTATGACGGGGCTGCTCATGATTTGCCTTGCTGTCAAGGTTTCCGGAGCCAAACACGGCTCCACGACCCTCCTTAAAATGTCTCTTTCAGTGATTATTCCAACCGGCCTGTCGCCTTGAACAACCACTATAGAGCCTATGTCAAACTTGTTCATAGTGGCGACAACCTCTTTAACGCTGGTATCAGGACGTACAACACGAACATCCTTCGACATAACATCCCTAACGAGAAGGATCCCAGCCAAATTCAACAGCCTCCACGAGACTAGAAACAGCCAGCAAGTATTAAAACCTTCCAGCAAAACCCTTAATAGAAGTCTTGTAACGTTTAAATTTCGGGGGCCGGTAGATCAGCCTGGTATGATCGCAGCGTTGGCATCGCTGAGGTCGCGGGTTCAAATCCCGCCCGGTCCAC
>JANXEP010000068.1 GCA_025057795.1 Candidatus Bathyarchaeota archaeon
GTGTTTGGATTTTTTCTTGCGATGGCGGTGTTGGAAGTATTGCGGGGAGTTCTGGCAGCTTCTCTTTTATTCTTTGTTCAGCTACAGCAGCGGCTTCTGTTAGTATTCTTTGGGCGTCTTCGTTGGCTGTTTCAAAGTTTAGGGTTAAGCCTGTTGTTTGCCCCGCCTCCATTATTATGCTGCTTAGCATGTCGCCTATTTCGCCCAGTTCATGATCGGCTTCGGGCAGGAAGCTTGCAAGTCCAACTCTTACAGATTTTAGAACGCCTACAGCGGGCGCTAGTGTGGCTAGGACATCGCCAAGCTCTGTTACTGTTTTAAGCCTCAACACTATTTGTTCAAGGGCAAGCCTCGCGTTCATTATCATTTTTTCCATTTTCCTTATTTCGGCTAGTTCGTTGGCGAAAACTTTCGCGTGTTCCATGTCATGTTTTCCATAAGCGTCAACAATCTTTGCAAACAGCGACTTGTCTCTTTGGCTGAACCTTTCACTTGCCTGGTCAAGCTTGTGTACTTGAAGTTCGATGCGTCTCGCAGCCATGTCAAGCATAGGCTTCAATGGACCTGGAGGCCTAAAAGTTTCCTTTATGCGCGTAGTTAAGGGTTGGTCAGCATGCTTTCCCTCCCATCTCTTAACAAACCTTTCAGACATGCTTCTCCCTCAAGAAGCCGATCAATCAAGCAGCTATTACGCATTGCTAACATGCCTAAAACATTCCCATATACACGCCAGTATTAAGCTCCATTTTAAATTTTAACTTAAGATTGAAAAGCCATTCTGCCATTTCCTCTCCTATAGACGTAAAGTTGTAAGTTAAACGTAAAAGAAGCTAAACATTTTAACTTAGTTTGGGTTGGGAAATAAATGGCTGGAAGGTTGAAGGTTCTTGCGTTTGTTGCGTTTCTAGGTTTTATAGCAGGAATCATAGCTGACTTGTCAGCTGAATATGTATTACACTCTTTAGCTTGCGGCCACGTTTGGGAGTTTGCGCATTTTTACTTTTCTGATGTCTTCTGATGGTGGAGTTTCCAGGGTCATATTTGGGCTAAAAGAAGCAATCCTTTCGCCAATGTTTGCTTCTGGAGACATAAAAATCGGGGCATGTAAAGGGCTCAGAGGTGCACAAGCCGGGGGTGGGAGTTGAACCCACATATAGCTGCTCTGCAGGCAGCCGCCTGAACCGTTCGGCCACCCCGGCAAGTTGAATATTTCTTTACGGCTTTAATAAAGGTTTTATCTTGTTAGTCCGAGTTTTTGGGCTATTTCGTTGTATATTTTTAGGGCGACATCTTCGTCTGGAACGTTTTTTAGTAACATGCGTCCGCCTTTGAATAGGGTTACCTCATAATCCTTGTATCTGAAGACTATTGCCATGGAGGATTTTATTCGTACTTCGAAGTTATGTTTAATTTTTTCATAGATGCCGTTTAGGTCTAGTTTTAGGGGTTTTTCTGGGTTTATGTTGGCGGTGTTTCTTCCACACAGCCATGCAAGTTTTCCTTTGGCTTTTTCCGGCGGCTTTTCGTCTTGGCATACTGGACATTTTTCCCTTTTAAACACGTCTATTGTGGTGATGTACATGTCGCTGAAGTCACATATCATTAATTTGCCCTTCAACGAGGCGCCTATTCCAGCCAAAATTTTTATGGCTTCCATGGCTTGCATTGTCCCGATTATTCCAGGGGTTGCGCCCACCACCCCCCTTACATCGCATGTAAGCAAGCTGCCATCATCAATGTTTGGTAGGATGCATTCTAGGCAGGGGGTTTCAGGCGGGGCGAAGACGGAAAGGTTTCCTTCAAGGCCTATGGCTGCGCCGAAAACGTATGGAATTTTAAGCTTTACACATGCTCGGTTGACCACATAGCGGCTTCTCATGTTGTCTAAGCCGTCGACTACGCAGTCTACTCCGCGGAGAAGCTCCTCAACGTTATCCTGGTTTAGGTTTTCGGGGAGAGCTTCAACTTGCACGAAGGGATTCAGTTCCATAAGCCTTTTTGCGGAAACCTCAGCTTTGGGATACTTCAAATCTTTTAACGAGTATAGGATTTGCCTATGTAGGTTGCGAGCCTCCACGGTGTCCTGGTCTATTAGGCGTAAGTATCCTATGCCGGCTAGGGTTAGATAAAGCGAGGAAACCGTGCCTAAACCGCCTAAACCGACGATGGCAACCCTTGATTTAGCCAGTTTTTCTTGTCCTTCACGGCCAAGCTCTCTCATGACTATTTGGCGGCTGTAGAATTCCTCAAAGGATATTGGGGTTTTCTCCACCTTGGACATTGATAATTTCTCCTTCTCGAGCAGAAGCTAATTATTTGCTGTTCTCAAGCTTTATATATCCCTTTTTATGAAACTGCCTCTCGTAGATCTCTCGAACCAGCTGGATTGTGTCTGCTTCTTCTGGCTGTTTATCGTCTCTTATCCGCGTTATTCTTGCGAACCTCAAAGCCATGCCGCACTTGTACTTTGGGCTTTTCTGAATCTCGTTATAGGCCACCTCAACAACTATTTTTGGAGCTACAACGACTCGTCTAGGCTCTTCTTTTATGGTAAGTTCTTTAAGGCGGCGGGTCATTTCCATTATTTCGGAGTCTGTTAACCCCTTGAAAGTTTTGCCAACCGTTAAAAACCTGCCGGTTTCAGCATCCCGCGCTGCTAGGTAATAGTTTGAAAGCCACTCATGCCTACGGCCATAGCCATATTCAGCCGCGACAATCACAAGGTCTAAGGGCTCAAGGGTTGGTTTTATTTTAAGCCACCGTTTCCCCCGGATTCCAGGGGCGTATTCGCCGTCAAGTTTTTTAGCCATTAGCCCTTCATGTCCGCCGTTTATGGCTTCCCTGAGGAAAGCCTCAGCCTCTTGGGAGTTATCAGTTATTATCTGCTTCGTCAAGTTTGCCTCTCCAACGATTTCCGCCAGAATCTTCCTCCGCTGAGTATATGTGAGCGAAATTAGACTTTCGCCGTTGAGGTGCAGAATATCGAAAAGGTACAGTTTTACTGGTATGGCTTTTGCCAAGTCTTCAACAGCGCGAATTCTTCTAAATCTCCGCATTAAATGCTGAAAGGGGATTGGATGGCCCTCAAGGTCGACGGCTATAACTTCGCCTTCTAAAATTGCTTCTTCAGCCCTAACTCTCTCCAAAACAAAGTTAACTATGTCAGGCAGACTGGCGGTGACGTCGGTTAACCTGCGGCTAAAAATCCTAACGTTGTCGCCTTTTCTATGGATTTGAACCCTTGCACCGTCAAGCTTGTATTCGAAGGCTGTTTTTCCTCCATGCTCCCTTAGAGCTTCCGCCACATCGTTTGCCATCTGAGCCAGCATCGGCTTAACAGGCCTAAAAAGTTTAAAGCCAACTTTCAACAAAGCCTCTTTCCCCTCAACCTTTGCAATTGCAGCCACCGCGCCTACGTCGCCGAGAATCATGCTTGCCCTTTGGACGGTTTCAAGGGAGATCTGAAAAGCTTTGGAAACTGCCTGTTCCATCAAGCCTTCATAAAAGCCCGTCCGCATTTCGCCAATAAATATTTTAACTAAATATTTGACTTCTATGGGAGAAGCAAGGCTCAGCAACGCCTCTATTAGGCGCTCCTTCCGCTCCCTAGAACCGTATCCCGTCGTTTCAGCTATGGCCTCAAAGTTTTGCCGAACATCCATAATTGTTAAGGTTTTTCCAAAGAGGGACGCTTGCCTCTTGACCTTGCTATTTTCGAAAACATGCCTTGCGGCTGAACCCACGTCTCCTGTTTTACTGAAAGCTTCCATGAAAAATTTCCAATCGACCCCTGTTAGGCGCTTTATGATTTCGCTTAAAGTAGCCCAGCTCACTTCGAGAACCTGGTGGCTTCCCTTTGGGAAAGGCCTGCCTAGAAGCATTAATACTGCTGGCTCTACTTCAGACGGTTCTAGTTTTTCCAAGAAGTTCGCAACAAGGCTTATCATGGAAGTTCGTTTGGTTGTGGCCTCCAATTTTTCGCAAAGTTCGGCTAGAGCCTTGAAAGGCGTCGGCATAATACGCCCTTTATACTTAAAGTATTCTAAATGAAAAATTGACTGCTGAGAAATAAATGGTTTATAGTCCAGGAATGGGGTTAGTGCTGTTTAGAATGTTTCCTCTAACTTTGCTTTTAACTCTTTTATTTTCTTCTCCGCCTCGTCCGCTTCCTCCTTTTTTCCAAGGGCTTTGTAGCAGTCCTTGGCGTATTCTAACGCGCTTATTCCGAAACGGTCGAAGCCTTTTTCGAATGATAACTCTGCGGATTTCTTGAAGTATTCTGCGGCTTCCTCATAATTTTTTAACATGAAGGCGCATTCGCCAGCCTTGAAAAGAGCGTAGGTGGCGTCGAAGAAGTTGTTAGCCTTTTTATAGAGTTCAGACGCGTGTAGAAAGTTCTCCTTAGCTTCAGCGTATTTTCCAAGCTCATAGAGGGTGTTCCCATTCTTATGCAGTTTAACGGGATCTTCTTTTTCCGCCATAATCACCAGCCACATTATGCAGTTTACCAACGCATTACATACATTTAGACTTTCCCATCCCAACCAGCATGATCAGATGTTTTCTCCGTTTTAGTTTTTCCTTTTGTAGGCCTTACTAAATAGTAAATACCTCCAGCCACGAAAGCCACGAACCTTGCAATATCTAAGAAGGGATATATCACTATCCGCTTGTAGAAGCCATCGTCCATCTTAAATGTTCGATAAGTATATATAAGCATCAACACTACGGGCGGAATTAGCAGAAGCGCAAATAAAGCTGGCACAGATAGGAACTCTCCAAAAACAGCGTAGACAGCTGTGCATAAAACTGCGAAAAGCCATAGTAAAAAGCCGAATATGGATAGCAAAATCCACTTTGTGAACACGCTTTTAAACCCTTTAATTTTGAAAAGTAGGCCTCCGCCCTCGCCGTAACGGAATGTTTGCCTCAGAAGTTCTGAAAGGGTTGAGCGATGTTTATGTTGAACTGTGATGTTAGGGGTTAAGACAAGCTTATAGCCCCTATTACAGATCCTCTCGGCAAACTCAAGTTCATCAAATCCATACTTAAACCGCTCATCGAAAAGCCCCGCCTTTTCAAAGGCTTCCCTTTTAACGGCGAAGTTACAGCCTACTGGATAAGTGAAGGGCGAATTTATTTTACTTATAACCATCTCTTTTTTGAATATTCTCATTACTGGCACTAGGCTTTCGTCTGCATACAACGACAAGAGATCGTCATCATACCTTAGAACTTTTCCGCCAACACATCCGACACTCGGGTCTTGGAAGTATTTCATTATTTCTTTAACCCAGTTTTCAGAAACCACACAATCATGGTCTGTGAAGGCTATGATTTCTCCGCTGCTTTTCTTTATACCCGTATTCCTCGCAGCGTTTACCCCATTTTTCTCTTCCAATGTGAGTTTAATAGGGTATTGAGAAACAATTTCCCTTGTGGCATCTGTAGAGTTTCCATCAACCACTATAATTTCAAGTTTATCTTTATCATAGTCAACTTGCATAAGCGAATCTAAAAGGTCTTTAATTTTTGCAGCACCATTCCTAACCGGAACTATGATGGATATATCGGGATGCTCCTCCTTCTCCGTCTCCAACCATCATTCCTTCGAGACATAATACTTCGGAGGCCACGACCTTAAAATAGTCTGTAATAAAATGAAACGTTTAAATAATTTATCCTTAAATGGGCAAAACTAACCATTAAGTCTTGATCGCGAAATTCACTGTTTTAGACTTTTAGATTTTTAAGTTTGTTAACGTTTTATTAGGGCTAACCATAAATGGTCAAATTCTGGGCGGGGGAGCCTTTCTTCGACACCATCTTCATAAACCATTATGCGCTTGTCGGGAGAGGGCAAAAATTCGCCAATTACTGAGGCCTCAATTTTATGTTTACCCAAATTTTTAATGATTTCCTGTTCATAGCAAGGTTTTGCCGCTATAAGCATGGCTCCAGAACTTATCAGCCGGAGGGGATCTATTTTGAAAAACTTGCAAATTTCCAGTGTTTCATCTTTCAAGGGAATTTTCTCTTTAAACACTCTTACGCCTAAGTTTGAAGCGTCCGCCATTTCATGGATGCCTCCTAGAACGCCTCCCTCGGTCGGATCGTGCATGGCGTCCACTCCCCCTGTTTCGAAGGCTGAAACACCATCTTTCACAACGCTTATTTTATCAAAAAACTTCTGCGCCGACATCAACAGCTTTTCGTCAACCCCTTTACTGCGGAGTAAATCGTAACGTTCAGTTGCCAGTATGGCCGTGCCCTCAAGGCCGGCGCTTTTCGTCAGTATAAGCTTGTCTCCTGGCTTGGCGCCGCCAGCGGTAACATAATTGCCCCTATCGGTTATTCCAAACGCGCATCCCACGACGATCGGATGGGCAAGTTCCGGGGTTACCTCGCAGTGTCCACCTACTATGGCCATCTTCAGTTGCCTTGCAGCTTCATCCATCTGTGAACAAATGGTTTCCACCATTTGCCTATCAGCGTTTTCTGGAAGCATTATACATGAGGAGAAGAAAGCTGGTTTTACGCCGAAAGTTGCAATGTCATTGGCGTTGACGTTTACTGCAAGCCACCCTATACGCTCGACAGCCCCTGTGATAGGATCCATAGAAGTGATAAGGGATTTGTCGCCTAAGTCTACGACCGCACCGTCAAAACCAGCTGAAGGGCCTACGATAACTTCTTTACGTTTAAAGCCTAAATTCTTGAAAACAACCTCTTTTAAAATTTCAACTGGAACCTTTCCAAAAGGAAGACGCAATCATATACCTCCACAGCCATGGACTACTTTTCTTTTAGATGTGGAAATGCACGCCACACCACTTTAACTATTGGTAAAGCCACCATAGCCCCTATTATCATTTGCCCGATGTTTATGGGAATCTCGGCTGCCGCCACCACCTCAATTTTAAAAAGGGGATAGATAAGTAGCCACTGATATAGGAAGTATCCTAAAACCATACAGAAACCGCCCGCAACAACGGAGAAAATGGTCCATCCGAGTTCAGGGTCAAACACGAAACCCGCTACAAGTATGGAAAGAGCTGTAATGGCGCCTAAAAACATCCAGAATTCTACTGGAATGTAAAGGTGGAATACGCCTAAGCCTAATGTTAGTTCCACTTCGCCGCTGTAATAAAACGCGCCAACGCTGCCCAATAATACCCCAGCAACAAAGCCCAAAATCATGGTTAGAAATCGCCACTGAAGTTTTGAGCTGAATTTTGGGTTTCTTTTCTTCAGGATTCCAACAACAGCGCCCTCTAAGGCTTTTACAATAATGGTGGCTGGAGCATAATGTGGAAAACCTAGCAGGATATCAGCCAGCATGGAGCCTACTCCACCAGCGAAAGCTCCCACAAAGGGGCCGAAAAGGAGGGCTGACGTAAAAACCATAGACTCGCCTATGTTGAAGAACCCTTTTGTAGCGGGAACGTAGATGGAGAACATCATGGTTGCCGCACATACGAGTGCCGTAAATATTGTTGTGATCGCTAGGTTAACGGGTGACGTTTTTGCACGCATAATTATCTTTTTTTAGTATAGTTACAGCTATACTATATCAACTTTTCGCTAAATCAACAGCTTCAAATCATCTATCGCTTCCAAAACTTTTTTGCCACGCCCGGTTATCTTGAAAAATTTCTTTCCATTCCTTCTATAATCCGCTATTAGCCCTTTATCGGAGAGCTCGTTTAAATGTTGATATACTGCGGCTCTTGTCATGGTTTTTCCAAGTTTTTTCCAAAGATCATACCCATAAGTTTCCTTTTCGCTTAAAATTCTGAGTATTTTCTCTTTTGTGCTTAGTTCCAAGCCTACAGTGGCTGTTTTTTTCCTTTTTGTCAAGGCTTGCAGAACGTCTGTGGCTTTAAGTCCGCTTCCAGTAACCAAACATACAGCCTTGTCTACGCTGTCGATAATCCGCTGGTTTGCTAATTTTTTCAGTGCGGCATACGTTGCTGCACTTGCAGGTTCGGCGAAAATGCCTTCAAGCTTTGCAACTTCCTGTTCTGCCAGAAAAATCTCTTCATCGGAAACGGATATCGCCAAACCCTTCGACTCTTTAAGCGCTTCAACGGCGAGTTTTCCATAGGAAGGGTTTTTAACAAGTATTGCAAGGGCATGTGTGAAAGGCTTCGTTTTGAGAGTTAACTTCGCATCATTTTGCAGGTAAGCGTCAACTATTGGAGAGCATCCTTCAGCTTGGACCCCGACCATCTTTGGGAGAGCGTCAGTTCGGCCTATCTTTTTAAGTTCCTTAAAGCCTTTCCAGACGGCATATAATGTTCCGCCGCTTCCCATGGGGACTATAAGCCAGTCTGGAACGCCTATTTGCTCATAAATTTCGTATGCCAGCGTCTTCAAAGCTTCTATGGCTATGGGGTTTAGTTCCGCCGAGGCATGGTACCAACCCGTTTCTTTGGCTGTTTCCTCAGCCTTTTTCAAAGAATCATCCACTATTTCGCCATATTCCTCAATTACGGCATCGTAAATTAGCATCTGCGCAAGCTTTCCCACATCAACATTTTTTGGAACCACAACGTGGCAGGTTAAACCAGACCTAGCGCAATAGGCAGCTAAAGAAGCCCCAAGATTTCCGTTGGTTGCGCAAATAACCCTGTTATACTCTAGATCGATGGCATTTGAAACAAGTAGGGCGGCGCACCGGTCTCTGAAGGAGTTGGTGGGATTTCTAGTCTCATCTTTAAGGAATACATTGTGTAACCCAACATTCTCGGCAATTCTTTTAGCTTCGTGAAGAGGAGTTCCGCCCTCGCCCATGGAAACAATATTCCTGACTTTAGGCAGAAAATTTCTATACCGCCAGAAAGAAAATGGGCCTACGAATTTACTGGACTTAAGCTTTTCGATGTTGTATTCATGCTCCAACAAACCTCTGCACTTTGGACACCTAAACTGTTCCGGATATTTTTCCAATTCTGTTCCGCAAACGATGCACCTCAGAAGAACCATTTCAAACTCACTCTAATTTTTAAAGGATGTAGTATTTGGGTTTCACCCTCCACAGTTTAGTGTAGGAGTTTCTAGGCCTTTTCAGCGACCTTATTTCGGCTTTAATTCTGCTCCAGACGATGTGCTTTGAAATTAGTTTCTGAAGTGCTTCCCCATGAGAGTGATGCACGTTAAACTTTGGATCCAAAACCACTTTATACCCTCTTGCCTGCATTTCTACAGCCCAATCATAGTCTTCACCGCCAAAACTTTTGGCGTAGGGGATAATTCTCGGGAGTTTTTCGTCAAAAGGATATTCCTTCCATAGCGCCTTTCTAATTATACAATTGACAGTTGAGAAATGGTTGCCTTTAAGGCGGGCTCCGCCAACCCCGTTAAGTCCATTCCAACAACCATATAAGATTTTTTCCCAAATTCCTCCATCCTTATGGGGTGAAAAATAGCCGCTGACACCAGCAACATCTAGATCTTCAAAGTGAACCAAACCATTTTCCAGCCAAGAATTGGACAACGGAAGCGAATGCGCATTTGTAATACAGACATTTTCACAGTCTGCAACGAAAACTCCCACATTTGTGGAGAAGGAATGGGAAAACTCTTCATCAGCTATAGGAACCAGCTTCACATCAACAAGATTCTTGAAAATTTTCGCCTTAGCTGAGGATAAGAAATTCAGCATCTTTTCTAAATTCTCTTCAGATGAAAAGTTGTCCACGACAACAAGTTCCGATGGTCGAAGCGTCTGATTGGATAGCCTTAACAAGAGTTCTGAAAAGCGGTTTTCTATATCTCTTGTTCGAATAAGAACGGAAACATCACGTTTTATGCTGGGCATTCACAAAATAGAACCACTGAGACTCTTTTAAAATTTTATTAGCGCTAATGATTTCAGCAAGCCGAAAATGGCTAAAATTCCAGTATAGGTAACACAGCTAAGGCTTTCGCCATCTCGCCAACAGATTTAGGGCTAATTTTTATATTCTCATCAACCTCCAGAGGCGGAAGGTTTAGCAAAAAGGGAAAATTTAGCATGGGAGATGTTTTTCAAGAATCATTCTTGGACCAGGATCTTTTGGCTTTTTTAGCTCGATTATGGCTGGAAGAAACATCACAAGGATAAAGGTTAAAACTCCGATAGAAATCATAATCGGAATCGGATTCATACTCACCTTTCATTAATTCTAGCGCCCCTCATAATATAACAGTTTCCATTTCCAGAATGTACAGTTTTCTCCAAGCGGTTATCGCTTTTTCCGCGAACTTTTGAAACAAAAATGTCCAAAAAAGCCTTCATACATATGGGAATGTTATACGTGAAAGGAAAATCAAGAAGGGCACCGGCCATTGCGCCCTCGTTCTGCCGTCAATATAAGCTCCAATCCCAATCTCATAAAAGGGAGCAAAGTTTCCCACGGAACTGTACAGAGAAATCAACGTCACCATCCAAAAAGTGGGAAGCCATTGCGAAAATTTCAAGAAAAATAACGGAATTCCAGTAATCCACGAAAAGAGAACTAGAATTGGCACAAAATAAACGTTTAGCAACAGCAATCCGTCAATTTTTTGCATAAAACTCAATTTTTCGCTTTTGATAACCCTCAGCCAATGTTTAAAAGCGCACTGCATGTGGCCCTTTATCCACCTGTACCTTTGCCTCCAATAAGCTCGCCAGCTTTCAACGGCTTCCTCGTAGCATTCTGCGTCTGCAACATACTTGACTTTGTAGCCCGCAAGGTAAACCCTGAAAGTTAAGTCTGTGTCCTCTGCCAGAATGTTTTCATCCCATCCTCCAAGAGAAAGCAGAAGATTGCGCCTAACCCCTCCGACGGTTCCGCCGAACCGGGTTATTAGGCCGAGTTGGTCTCGTGCCTCTTGATCTACGCGGTATCCGCCTATGCGCTCTAGTGCTACAAGCCTTGTCGCAATGTTTTGGGGCTCATTGAGAACAACCACACGGCCTTGCACGGCTCCAACACGAGGATCTGAGAATTCTTTCACAAGTTTTTCCTCTATGTCTCTTTGTGGATAATAATCTGCATCGAAGCATAGGACTATTTCGCCATCCACATGCCTCAGTCCAGCGTTTAAAGCTGAAGCCTTCCCCCCTTCTTACTTCGCCTTACAACTGTTATGTAGCTGAAATCTTTGGCGTATTGCTCAACTATTTTTCCGGTGCTGTCTTCTGATGCATCATCGATTACTATTACCTGCAATTTTTCTTTTGGATATGTTAATTCGGTTATTCTTTGGAGCAGTCTCTCGATGACCCCCTCTTCATTACGCGCAGGTATTAAAATGGATACTTTGGGCTGATAGCTCCAGTTGTTGAATGAAACTTTTTGTTTTGCGCTTTTATTGCCTTTTAAGACCTTTAAGGTGAAAATGTAGTGGCGCGCTAGATATGCAGCCATTAAAACTGTTAGAAAGACGAATAAGGCTTCTAAAAATTCAGTCAGCATCACGTATCCCCACTTTATTATTTTTCGAATGCGAAAGGATTGTTAGACTCAGAGACCAGAAGGACACGATCCAAACTAGGTTCAAAAACGGACTAACAATCATATATATAGTGTTGAAGAGTCCTCCAAATTGTTCCTCTGCAAAAAACGCAAACAAATAAATTATGGTGTTCCATGCCAAGCCTATTGAATTGCCAGTGAACAGAAGGGCTACTTTCTCTATCAAAGAACCATCTAAGGGGAAAATCGCGAAGACAAAGAGGATATTAAAGGTTATGAATTATGAAAACTGGCAACAATTCAACATTGACACCGAGTAGGTGGAAAGTTAAAGAGAGAAACGCTCCAGCGGCAAATCCGAAGATTAAGTGCCTCAATACCTCCTTCCCCACTCAGCGTCAGCTAGATAGCTTCTGCTAAGTATATGGTTAGATTCTTCAGTAAGGCGCTTTTAAAACTTACTTGGAGCACAGCCTTTTAAAACCAGTTTATCCAAAACCATACTTAAAACTTGGAAAACCTCTTCTGCCGTCAAGTTGTCCGTATCCAATATCAAGTGGAATGGGCTGAGGTCTTCGCCTAAACTAAATCCGTAAAGCTTCTTATATATAGCCTTCGTTTTCTCCTCCTTGATTTTAAGAATCTTTAACGCTTTTTGGACGCTTATTCCATCCCTTCTCGCCACCCTTTCAGCTCTTTTTCTAGGCGACGCCTCAAGCCATATTTTGAAGCCCCTTTTTAAGAGCCAAGGCATGGTCCAGCTGTCCAGTACAACGTTTCCTTTTTCCGCCATCTCCAAAAGTTTTTGGTCTACGGCTTCGTCAAACTCGGTGTTTTTCTCTCTGTTTTCCAGAAAGGTTAAGCCTTCTCTGCTTTCCCACCATCCCTTTTCAAGGGGTTTATAGCCTCTTTCTAAGGCTAGAGCCTTTAACGCATCTCCTCCAGAGTAGTATTTGAAACCGTATTTTTCAGCTAACTTTCTCGCTAAGGTGCTTTTTCCGCTTCCAGCCATTCCGCATATGCAAATGACTATAGGCTCTTTCGCCTGTTCATAGCGTTTCTCATTCACAGCCATTGGTGTTCCTCGTGGTCTGCTAAGTTTGTCTTGCCGCTTGCTTTAAGGCATTTTCCAGGCAGTTATGGCATACTTGCCTACCGTAAGGCCGCGAGACCTTTCTTTTGCTTCGATTTTGTTTTCGGATCTCTGCTGGGTTTAAACGGGGTATTCCGGCTATGGGCTTGCCGCACAAGAAGCATGGCGGTGCCTTGGTTTTTTCCTTCTCAAAATGATATTTGCTACGTCCACCTGGCAAGGCCTTTTTTACGAGTTTTCGACTTCTTGTGCGCAGAGAGGGCCTCGGCATGGCTCTCACCATCCTATTCTAAACGGGTAATGCCTAAAAGTTTGGAGATAAGCGTCCAAGAAAAGATTGAGCAGATCATATACCAAAAAATGAAGGAAATTCCGCCAATTCCTGGAACATACGCGACATCGCCACTATACAGCGGCATGATTGCTGGCCAAATAAAGAAGTAAATGAATAATGAAAGCCCAAATAGGATTAGTTGAGGTTTAAACAGTTTCTTCTGCATGTTCATAATTTGCGGTTCTTTCTTTTTCAGTCTTTCAAGGAGTTTTTTGTCGTTTGCGCGCAGTGCTTTAGAAAGTTGAGTTTGATATTCAGCAATTTCTTTTTGCATAACCCTGTACTGTTTCCAACCTACGAATTTGCTTATTAAAAGACGGTTGAGAGAGGACACAACAAGCGATATAGTGAAGCTGATTAGCATAACTTCTATTGTAGCCATCGGTATTTCCGCGGTCAACGTACCACCTTCTTAGGATTAGCTGCTTAATGCTTTTGTTATTATCCGCTTAATAATTATTTTGCGGAATTAAGGAGCCGTTCTTATTCTCCGAATATTCTTCGGAATGCCGGATACATTTCGGCAACTCTTTCTCGAACCAATATTTCGTAATATTGGTAGATTATTCCCACGGAAAGCAGAATGCCTATGCCTGATCCAAAAACTCCGAAAAAGTCTGAAAGGCCAGCAATTAGCCCTACAATAATTCCGCCGAGGACCGTAACCGCGGGAATATAGCGTTTCAGGATTTGTTCAACAGCCTTTTCAGAACGTCTATAGCCGGGAATCTGCATGCCTGCGCCTACAAGCTGTTTTGCCACCATTGATGGGCCTAAACCACCCACCTCAAGCCATGTAAGGGAGAAAATAATGCAGAAGACAACTAGAACCGTTAAATAGCCTATTGCCCGCAAGGGTTCTTTCAGAACATTTGAAAGGTTCCCCGGAGAAGTCACATAATAAACTAAGCCTCCGGCTGGCACATCTGCGTTCGCGTCAGCGTCGAATCTAAAGCTTCCCAACAGACTAACCCAAAAATTGTTTCTCCCCCAAGGTTGATTCCAAAGAATGTATGAGAAGAAGTATATGTTTGCAAAGAGGGCTGAGGCGAATATTACGGGGAGGTTAGACACGTATAACAGTTTTATCGGGTAACGGCTTCTGAAACCGCGGTAACCCGCATAGGACAATGGCAGCTCCACCCTCACCCCTTCCATGTAAATTATTACAAGGAAAGCAACAACAGTGGCCACGAGTCCAATAAGAGATGGATAATTCCCCCTTAACAATAGTCCAGTAACGGGTTTTCCACTAATCAAAGTCTGAGCTAATGCAATGAAGATCCCAGAGCTCCCATACTCGTCAACAGGTGGAGAAACATAGAAACATTCTAGGAAAATTTGTTGGGCAACGCCTGCCATGATGAAAAGGCTTATTCCGCTTCCAAACCCCCAGCCCTTTTGAATAAGCTCATCCAACAGCATAACGATGATTCCAGCAGCTAAAAGTTGTAGAAAAACGATTATGGCTGTTGTGCCCGGCAAGGTGCCGTACATGCCGCTGATTATATAGGCTGACGCTTGAACCCCTGTGAGGATCACCGCAAAGACTTTGCTTGCTGCCGTGAATAATGCCCTGTCTTCAGATTTAGACATGTCGCATTCTATCATGGCAGAACCAACTAAGAGCTGGAGGATTAAACCAGCTGTGACTATAGGGCCTATACCAAGCTCCATGAGGGTGCCGCGAGAAGAAGCGAAAATTATTCTTAGGGGGGCAAGTCTCTCCTCTGTTTCGGCTGGAATCCCGTAAAGACGGCAAGCATCGCTGGCCATTACTAGGTAAATTACAAGCGCTATGGCTGTCCAGAAAAGCTTTTCGTTAAATCCAACTTTGCGTTCCGGAGCCTTAATTTCTGGGATGAACCTGGCAGCGGGTTTGAAAAGGCTTAGGAATCTTCCAGCCATGGGTTAACGGCTACTCTCCGGATTCTTGAGCTTCTTCCAGGATTTCTCCTCCAGCTTCTTTTATTTTTTCAGCGGCAGACTTCGAATATGAGGCAACTTTGATGACCATGGGTTTTGTAACTTTTCCCGCTCCGAGAAGCTTCGTGTAGCCTAAACTTTCCAAATCTATGAAAAATCTTCCCCCTCTGTCTTCGCTCTTAAACTTTTCAGCCATCTCGTCGAGTTCTCCAACATTTATAGCTTTCATGGTTTGCCTTAGACTTTTAGGTGAAGTGAAACCCTTTTTCCCGAAATATTCGGGTTCATATTTGACTACGTATGACCAGCCATGTTTGTGGCGTCCGGCTTTCCGCATCCCTTTAGAGCCGGACTTCCTATGCTGGCCTACCCTGCCGTAGCCTTGAGTCCTGGAACCGCGCTTTTTTCTAATTTTCCTAAGCTTGTGGGGCATTTATTAACCAGCCAATTTTTTAATGGCTTTCTCTTCTAAAGCTTTTCTTAAACGTATTTCAAGCACACCGTTCTTATATGTTATGCGCATTGTTTCGGGAATCACCGCTACTGGAAGATTTAAACTTTTATAGTATCTGCGTCCTTGAGCCCTCGCCGATAAAACTAAACGCTGCCCTTCAACGTGGGTTTTTATGTTTTCTCTATTGAAGCCTTTAAGCTCCGCAACAACTAATATGCTGTCCTTTTCTTGGAACACGTCTATTAAAGGCGACGGTTCCTTCCACCTGGGTTTTTTAAGGATTTTCAAGCTTCCATATCTGCTGCGGCGGGGCTTGCTTACAGGTTTAAACTTTTCAGTTTTGAAAACTTTGTAAGCCCTTTTGTTTTCAGCTTCGTCAATATTACCTAAGTCCTTGAACCATTTTGGACGCCTTTCACTTCTCCGCCACTTCATAGCCGAATCCCCCTTTACTGACACAATGGCATTTCCAAACCAACTATAAAAGGTATCGCCAAAAATTAGAGTAGCAAAATGGTTAAATCATGCGCTTTAAAAGTTCATTGATCTTTTCGCCCCTATACCCCAGCTCTCCGCCCATTCCATAGCCCTTCTTTATTTTACCCCTAAAACCCTTGGTGGGCGGATGCAATCTGAAGAAGGGTTGGACATCGCGAAGCTTCCAATACTCAACTTTACAGTTAAAGATTGCTTCGGCAAGCTCTTCTATAGAATTGTAGCCGTTTTTCTTAGCGAATTCGTCGGTAAGTTTTTTGTCGCCGACAAGCCTTCCTCTTTTTTTCAATAGCATAAGCACGGTTTCTTTTGAAACCTCGCCCCAGGTGATGAAGTTCTGCGCCGTCTTCAGCATTCCAAGGAATGATGGCCTGTTATCTATCAAGACAGCGTAATTGTTTCTCTTGAGGTTTAACATTTGAAGGGTTTCCCTAACTTGCAGCGGAGCGCTTATGGCTCCCCGAATCCTTACAGCCGCTATGCATCTGCGCTCTTTTGGCTCCTCGCTCAACTATTTCACCCAATCCAGTGGAGTTATGACGCTGTATGTTTTCTTTAAAGCGTCAAAAATGGCGTATGCAAAAGACGGGACGGTTCTTGTTGATCCGAAGCTCCTAGTCCAACAATCCTTGATTCCAGCAAGCCCAAGCATGATTTTTGCAACCTCGCTGCTGACCAGGCCTAGGCCCCTTGGCCCGGGGATTATAACAACTTTTACGCCGCCGCATTTCCCCTCAACTTGGAAAGGCACGGAGTGGGGTTTTCCACAGCCACATTCCCAGCTTCCACATCCCCGCTTTACTGGGATCAGGTTGAGTTTGGCGTTTGCCGCGGCTTTTTCTATGGCGGTTCGCACCTGGCTTGCTTTTCCAGCGCCTAAACCTATGTAGCCGTCTCTGTTTCCAACAGCCACTATTGCCTTGAACCTTGACTTTTCTCCAGCATCGGTCTGTTTTTGCACAAGGTTTATGTTTATAACTTCCTCCTGGATGTCTGGAAGCAACATGTCGACAATTTGTGGTTCACGTATGGGTAAACCTTCAATGAAAACTTCTTCAATAGAGGTTATTTTACCCTCCTGAACAAGCTTTCCAAGGCGGGTTTTAGGAACCCACTGTTCTGAACTTTCAGCTTTTTCAACTGCCAAAACTTTCACACTCCATCTTTAAACGCGGAAATCAAAGCCTTTTTGACCTCTGCAAAATGTTGAGGGAGACTTTCTGGGGGAATTCTACTTTCAAGATATTTTGAGAATGCAGATGCATACTTTTCAGGGTTTTCCGCCAAGGTTCTCGCGTAATTCGCTATGTGCTCTCCGCGTATTCTTTTTTCGTCTGGAAGTTTCTCCTCAGTATGAGACACTTCGAGGCCTGAATCCAACACTCCCTTCAAGACAGCGAAGACCCTTGAACCTTTTGAAGGAAAGTGGAGACCTATGTCTAAAATCGCCTCCTTCACACCTTTAGCCTTAGCTTTCAACCCGCATAAAAGTCCAGTCAAATAGGCGGCAGGGAGGTTCCCCATAGGGGCTTTCCATCCATAATTTTTGAGGAGTTCCCTACTGTGGGCTGAAACTAGAACTTTATCTCCGTCGGGTTTGGCGACAACAATTTGGGCAATGATGTTTTTAAGTGTGCCGCGAACCACAAGCCTGGGTTTTCCAGAAATTATCATAGCCCTCCTTTTTCTGTAATCCGTTTTTCCCTCCCTTCTCCGGCGGTACGGCACGGAGTAGCGCGAGTTCCTCGCCATCATCGTTTCCTCCAAAGGTCATGGGCCTTTAAGTAACGTTCCAAGTCGGCTACGGATTTGAACCTATCGCTTTTAACCATCACGTATAAATCTCGATAGGCATCCTCGGGAATTATTTTGTTCGCTTTTAGTTCGCGAAGCCTCTTTCTGAGCGCCCTAACCCTATTCATCCAAGCCTCTTTCTTAGAGATTTTAGCCTTAGACGCGCCGCTTTTGCTTCCAGGTCCACGTCTCAACCCCTTCCTCTTTTTCTCGTGAATAACCCTAGCCCTTGCACGGCTTACGCCCCTCTCCTTTAACGGTTTAATTACACCCTCGTGGATTAGTTTCCGAATCTCTTCGCGGGTTATTGCAACTTCAACATCATCTACTCTGTTAGGGTCTATCCAAACCCTATCCTGCCCAACTTTCAGAATCTCCGCCGCCAAACGCCGCTGAGTTTTAAGATTTGTCACGGTCTCTTCCTCCCTTACGTTTCGCCCTCTCCTTTCGCTCAGCCTCTGGTTTCTCCTTTTCTGCAGGTTTCTCTTCTTCACCCTCTTTTTCCTCAGTTTTCTCTGGAACCCGCTCTTTTTCTGGCTTAAGCTCTTCTTCTACTTCTCCAAGATTCAGGATTGTTATTTTTCTTTTCCTCGCTTCCACAAGAATTTGGGCTCTTTTATTCTTGCCAACAGTATGGGCGATTCGCACAGCCTGGGTTTCCGGGTTTACATTTTTAAGCTCCTCAACGTTATGGACCAAAACCTCCTCGTAGCCTGACGGGTGAATATCTCTAGCAGCTTTCGGTCCTCTGTATCCAATGTTCACTGTTGGCGGCCAGCCCTTAATTTTCCTCCGCATTTTATTGTCTATGCCCTTGGGCCTGCGCCAGTTCTCCTTTAAGCGGTCGTAGCGCCAACTCTCGTGTCTGACAAAATCCGGTTTGTTTCTTTTCAAGCGTTTTCTCAAGCGTAACGCTTTCTCATGGGTTGTTAAATTCTGCTCATTCATTGCTCCATTCCCTCAACTCGCTCGTACAGGTATATGCCATCCAAGAAGACACGAGGGTCTTTCCTTTTTACCTTTGTAGCTTGTTCTATATTTGCTGCTGTTTGACTGACAGCCTCCAAGTCGACCCCTTGAACAATTATGTCTTCGCCTAAAACTTTGACTTTAGCGTCTCCAATAATTTTCGCCTTTCTTGGACCCCGTTCACCTGTGAAATTCTCAATTAAAACGGTTTTATCTTGGATTTTAACTGAAATTGGAAAATGGGAAAAAACTATCTTAAGCTTGTAAGTGAAACCTTTACTAACCCCTACAATCATGTTTTTGATATGGGCATAAACCGTTCCAACGAGGGCGCTTTCCTTTTTCCTTGGCCAATTAGCCCATATATGGATGCTTCTGCCCTGAAGCTCAATGGAAATCGGAGTTTGGGAGAAATCTCTGGTTAAAACTCCCTTTGCTCCTTTAACGGTGATTTTTTTCCCTTCGATGGTTACCTCCACGTTGTCTGGAACTTGAATAACCTTTGAGACTTCTAAGGTCCGCATTTGACACCCTCTCAATAAATGAATGCTAAAAGTCTGCCGCCAATCCCCTTTTCCTTTGCCTCCCTGTGGGAGAGCACTCCCTTAGGCGTGGAGATAATCAGCAGACCCATTTCCCTTGAGGGGAGAAACTTTCTCTCCCAATCCTCAATTTCGTTGGTTTTCACAGCGAAGCGAGGCCTTATAGCTCCACATTTATTTATTCTGCCCAAAAGCTGAACTTTAAACTTCCCTGAACGCCCATCGTCCACAAACTCGAATTCTCCAATGTAACCGTTTAACTGCATAACCCTCAAAACTTTGCCAAGAAGTTTGGAGGCTGGGCTAATTATGCATTCACGTTTGTTGCGCATCTCGTTATTTAGAATCGTTGTTAAGCCGTTAGACAACACATCCATCCTCTTTCACCAATCACTCATATTTATGGAACCCCAGTTTTTTAGCTACCTCCCTAAAACAATGCCTACACAGATTTAAATTATAACGCCTGATGATAGGCCCATAAGACCCGCACCTGACACATGGCCTGGACCCCTTGCCATATCTCCTTTCCCTTTTTGGTTTTTTCTTGGCCACGTCCATCCCCCACAGCTATACTATTTCAACCCCTAAAGTTTCTTTGACGAAAACCATCGCCTCCTCTGGTGTTAGAACATGTTTTGAACCGATTTTCACTCTTGCTCTATGTCTATTTTCAACTCTTTTACCTGGACGACTAAGGGAAACGCAGACATCCATACCAAATATGCCTATTTCGGGGTCATATTTAACCCCTGGTATTTCTATGTGTTCTTTTATGCCAAACGCGAAGTTGCCATGCTTATCAAAGCAGCTTTTTGGAATCTTGTAGTCTACCACGTGTAAAACTTTTTTAAGGAATTCTATGGCTTTCTGCTTCCTAAGCGTAACAATACAGGCGATGGGTTCGCCTCTTCTGATTCCAAAATCCCTTATGGTTTTCTTTGCTTTGCGTTTACAAGGCGTTTGACCTGTCAAATTTTTAAGAACTTTTGAGGCTTTCTCTAAAGGTTCCCCTGACTTTCCAACACTCATGTTTACGACAACCTTGTCTATTCTCGGCTTAAGCATCGGGTTTTCCTCCCATTTTTTCCGAATTTCATCTTCAGACATTTTAGGGGGCCTCCGGCAGCGATATTAGCGGGCGTGTTTCGCCCACTACAAAAACAAAGTTTAATGTTGTTTGGTAACGGTTTCCCTTCCTATCTTCAATAGTTACTATGGCGTCTTTGCGTTTCTTCCCCTTCGCCTCCTCAATTTCAATAATCTTACCATACTTCCCTACGTTTTTCCCACCCGTTATAATCGCGTAAGCGTTCTCCTTCATCTTTACATGTTCAACAATCTGCCTTTCGGGAAGACTTATTTTAAGTGTGTCAAAGGTGTTATAGATGTCTTCTTGAGGATTTTTAGGGTCAGCTACCTTCACAAGCACGTTTGAGCCGTCATGAAGATTCAACTGAACATACCCATTTTTTACAATCGTCTTGCCCTCTATCCTGCAAAGCTTGAAACTTGACTCTTCCTTACTTACCGGATGGAGCACCAAGCCCTTATGGGAAGGTAATATGCGGAAATATTTATCTATGTCCACTATGGAAACAACATCCATAAGTCCCACGGGAAACTTGTCGTTCCGTCTCATCTTCCCGTCGACATAAACTTTTCCCTGAGCAGCTATTATCTTTGCTTCCCTTCTTGTTTTTGCAACTCCAAGAACGTCACGCAAAATCAGAGTTACTGGCAAACAGCTCTCGAGAGAGTGCGGCCCAGGAGTTGGCCTTACAACCCAGACAAACTCCTTCCTGTGAATGGGCCAAATCCTTGGCGCTGGCTTGCGTTTTAGAACAGTTGAGCCTCCTTTTTTACCCAAGTTTAGCCTCCTCCGTTGATTTCCGCTTTCCTGGTTTTACTCGTGTCTTCTTTTGTTTATCCTCTTCGGCTTTTTCCCCTTCCCGTTTTTTGGATGCCCTTCTCCTTCTTTTCGGTTCTTCTTTTTCTGGAGGCAGCGGCTCTGTCACAGCTACCTTTTCCTCAATGGGCTTTTCCTCGAGGGGTGGTGCTTCTGGAGGTTTCTCTACGGTTTTCTCCACAATTTCTTCCGCTGCTTCTTCAACCTTTTTCCTTCTTTCTAAAATTTTCCTCCGCCACTTATCGTCTAGGTTGAGCTTAGTTATCATAACTTTCGAAGGATGTACTGGAATGAAAATTGTTGTCCCATCAACTTTTTCACGGGTTAAGCCTTCAATGTAAATTCTATATTTTTTCCTGTCAACGCGGCTAACTTTTCCCTCAAACCCTTTTCGATCACCCCGCATTATACGCACCAAGTCTCCACTTCTGACAGGAAGGCTTCTAGCCCCGTAAGATTTTCTCAGCTCCGGCGACAGAGGTGCCGCGAAATGCTTATAACGCTTGTGGTCAGGTGCTTGGAAAAGCATCTTTCTTTGCTTGGAGGGTTTTGATGTCTGAACCGTTTTCTGCATCACTCTTTCACCTCTTCTACACGATTATGCTCGCTGCGCTGGCTATTCTCGGCCATCGTTCAGCAGCCTCCTTCGCTACTGGACCTCGAATTTCTGAACCCTTCATTTCCCCTTCAGGGGTTATTATTACTGCAGCGTTGTCTTCGAATTGAACCCAGATGCCGTCCACCCTGTTGAAAGGCATTCTCTGCCTAACAATAACTGCTTGGAAAATTTTTCTCCGCATGTCTGGAGTCCCATGCTTAACTGAGACGGTTACTCTGTCGCCTACCGCGGCAGAGGGAACGCGCCCCAGCCGCCCCTTATAACCCATAACTTGAATCAAACGCAGTTCTCTGGCTCCAGTATTGTCAGCGCATCTTAAAATGGAGCCCACAGGTAGCCCCTTAGAAAGTTTAGGCCTTTGACCAATGACGCCTTTTGCAACCAAGCCCCTAGTCTTCGCTTTTGCAGCCAACTATTTTCCCTCCTTTTTCTCGACAACAACAAAGGATACGGTTTTGCTTATTGGGCGACATTCGGCTATTATTACGCTGTCTCCTTCCTTTGCCGCTATACACGGCGGGTTATGGGATGGTATTCGACTGTGTCTCCTTTCATACCGCATAAATTTTGGAACATAATGAATGTAATCATGCCTCACTATAACGGTCTTATCCATTTTCGCGCTTACAACAACGCCCTCCAATATTCGCCCTCTCACAGGGAGGTTTCCATGGAAGGGACAATTTCTATCATTGCAAACTTCTTTTGGCCTCTTAAAAGTTAGGGACATCACCATAACCTCCTAATACGCTTTTTAAGGCGGTCTTCTGGTCTTCCGACAAGAAGTTTACCGTCGATTTCCACAACGGTTCCGTCAGAAAATTTAAAGTGGAAAACAGAAGTTTCTTTTATGATTCTTTTCCTTCCCCCCTTATGTAGAATTGTAAACGTATTTCGTGTTTCATCAATAATCCTGCCGCGTATGCCCATACAGTCACGGTTTTCGCATTTAGCGATTTTAGCTTCCGTCCCGATGAACTCCCATTGTATTATGTCAGGGGTTACTCTCATTTCTCCTTCTTCCTCTCCTTTGCCGTTTTTAACCCGAGTTTTTGCTCCCTCTCTATTGTTAATATTCTGGCAATTGCTTTACGCAGTTCTCTCATCCTCGCTGGATTTTCTACACCGCCCCCGGCCTTAACCATGGTTTTTAGCTTAAGAAGCTCTGTTCTAAACTCGTTAAGCCTTTTCTTCCGCTCTTCAGCGGACATCTCCCTAATCTCTTTAACCCTGAGTATCGGCATCTATTCAATCTCTCCTCCTTCTTTTTTGTCCGCCTTTTCAGTTTCTCCGGAAGCCTTTACTGTTTCTTCCGCGGGTGGAGCAGCTTCGATTATTTGGATTTTGTCTGGGAACTTCGCCTCCGGAGGCATTATCCTAACTTTTACGCCGTATATGCCTGGTTTAAGTTGAACGTGAACTTCAGCCTTTCTCATGTATTTAAGCGCGGGGTCTCCACATTTTGGCAAATAACCACTTCTAAACTTTTCATATCTCGCCCTTTCTGTCCTCAGCTTGCCGCTGATGATTATTTCCGCGCCAAGGGCTCCGGCCTCCATAACTTGGTTTAAAGCCCAGAAACCTGCACGCCTGAAATGTACACCTCTTTGTAGGGCTGCAGCTATTCTGGAAGCCACAATATAAGCGTTTAATTCCGGAACCTCAATTTCAGAAACTGAAATTTGCGGGTTTGAAATCTTGAATTTCTCCTCCAAAATTTTTGCCAGCTCTCTTATTGTTTCCCCGCTTCGGCCTATCACCAGTCCGGGACGCATAACATAAACCACTATATGCGTTCCTAGGGGAGTTTTTGAAATGTTTACGCCGCCGTATCCAGCCTTCTCAAGCTTTTTCTGCAAGAATTCATCAATTTCCGTCTTTTTCTTGTATTCCGATACGAAATGTTTAACGACAGCCATTTAGGCTTCCCCCGTTTTTTCAGATTTTTCCTCCAAGACCACTTCTATGTGGCATAGGGTTTCAAATTTGGGCGTGGCACGCCCAAAAGCTCTAGGCATGTACCTTTTAATCTTCATTCCAGGATAAGCGGCTGCATGAATTATTTGAAGTCTCTCCGTGTCTAATCCCTTATTTTCGGCGTTGGCCTCTGCGCCTTCAAGGATTTTCAAAATTTGTTTTGACGCCTTTACTGGGTATCTGCCTGCATAAGCCCTTTCCAGGCCGTGGCGATGTCCAGCCTTCTTCTTAAACCTGGTGAAAGGCACAGCCTTCTTTTTGGCAATAACCTCGCGGAGGAATTTTTTAGCTTGGATAAGCATCATTCCCCTAATTGCCCTACACACTTCGCGTGCGGATTTATGGGACACCCTAACCTCTCGCCCGCTTGCTTTAACGGTTTTTTCGGGGTCTAAAGCTTCTTCAGGTACAGTGTATCCCCATTTTGGCACTTGATAGACTCTCCAACTGTGCAATTGAACAGCTACATGGCGATTTATATGGTTTTCCATAAACTTATGCATTTTTAAGTTTGACGCAAACGTTAAAAGCTAGATTTTACGGCGCGTTTATGTTTGACTTTAAATGCAAATTGTCTGAAACTGCATTTACTCAACCATTTCTTAATTTAGGGGACATGTGATCCATGTTTTAAGCGGTTTTGAAGAAATAAAAGGAAAATGAGGGTTTATGGTGGAGGTGGCGGAGGTTGTGCCGAAATTGAAGGAGGCTGTGGGGGAGGAACTTTTAATGAAAAGAAGCCTATTGCAGCAAGTATCCAAGCCACAAGCATCAGAATCAAGCCAACAATTATTATGGTTAGAATAGCGCCTATAAGCAGAAGTAACCCTGCAGTGTTAAACATGTTCTCGCCAGATTTCGCAGAAACAACAGCAAAGGACCTCTTAAAGTAGAGGGCACCTAAAACATAAAAAATAAACATGACAACCGCTGCAATAATCACTCCGCCAGCAAAAGCCAAGATAGAACCTGGGGATGGAGCTGCCAGAAATCCGCCCAAAAACGCGCCGACTATTACAAAGGCAGCCACTATAACTGCTATTATGTAGAAAATTATTCCATAAAGTGCGTTTTGAAATATACTATTTTCTTTGTAGTATTCCGCTAAACCTTTGAGAGCTATAAGCACAAGTATAATGCCTACAATGCCTATTATGGGAACGACACTGCCGACAGCAACGAGGATTGCGCCTACCCCGCCAAGCGTTCTGTTCGATTCCAAACTCATTTTAGAACCTCGTTCTAGGTTTTGAGCGTATACTAAATAAAAGTTTTTCCATAAAGTCTGAAGTTTGAGGAATTACATTATCTTCTTTGAATTTGAAGGTAATTGTAAAGTTCTCTGGCGTAATTTGCGAGGCTTTCAACACGTTTGCCCAGTTCTTCAACCTTCACCTCAAGTTTAACGATCCTTTCACGAAGTTCCAAAAGTTCCTTCCTTAAATCTCCCTCAGACATGAACACCCCCAAACCTTAATATCATCGGCTTAACGGTATTTATTACCTTCGCACACGTAGAGCATGTTCCTTTTTACGTTCACCATGCATCACCCATAAGCCCTTGGCTGGGGGCACATTTCAAAAGCGACGTACGTTTCAATGTTTGGCTGGTCCTAATGGATGGCGTGGAGTGGGGGACCTCTTTGTTCATTTTTCCAATAAAAATCAATAACACGTTGCCTATTACTTTCATCAACTCTTTCTAGGCGGCACGTGGTTGTCTGGCATTTCTTGAGCGCCCTTACAAGTGCGTCTATTTTCTTCCTTTGTGTTGTCAAAACAGAACGAGATCCTTAGAGGGGAAATAAAGAGTCTAAATCTGTTTTAATTTCGAATTCTGATTTAGAATAAAGTTTAAATATTAATATCAAAATTAAAATATCAAAAATGTGTATAAATAGAGATGCGCTTATACAAATGGAGGCGGTGAAAATGGAGAGAAAGGTGTTGAGAGATATCCATGAAAGGATCATAAAGAGTTTTATGGACATAATAATACTGGCCGAGCTTAGAAATGGGCCCATAAGCGGCTACGACGTTATCTCGCTTATCCATAACAAATTCAACCTCCTAGTCAGCTCAGGCACGGTCTATTCTCTCCTCTATTCGCTGGAAAGAAACGGTCTAATCCAGGGAACATGGGACGAAAGGAAAAGAGTATACAAACTCACAGATAAAGGCGCAAAAACGATAGAGACGATTTTAAACGCAAACGACAAAATCAAAAATTTCGTAACAAGCCTCCTGAAAATTTCACCAAACCCCTAATTTTTGAAATTAGATATCGAAATACTAAAAAGCACCTTCCTAAATTTCTAAAAGCGTAGAAACATAAAAGGGCCCGTAGCTCAGTAAGGATAGAGCACCGGGCTTTTAAGGTTAAAAAGCACAAAGAAACCCGGGGGTCCCGGGTTCAATTCCCGGCGGGCCCGCTTAAACTTCCGGTCCAAATTGCTTCCCCCGATTTTAAGTGCAGGCGCCTCTTCACTTATGGGGGTGTGTGTGAGGGGCGATATCTACGGCTTTGCAGAGTGGGCCTCACGATACAGGCGGGCTATTGCCAAACTCAGAAATGGTGAGACTATGCTCCGCCTTCTTGATCACTTGACAAGTTTGGGGCTTAGCGAAGCCTCCATATGCTATCACGGTGTTTCGGCCAGGGTGACTGTTATGGTGTACTCGAAACCTTCACGGTAAACCGTCAAGTTGACTTTTTCTCCCACATTCTTCTTGTGGATTTCACTCAGCAACTTCTCAATTTTCGAAACTGGCACGTCGTTAAAGGCTATTATTATGTCGCCTGCCCTTACGCCCGCCTCATCCGCTGGGCTTCCCTCAACAACCCTCGTCACCAAAACGCCTTCGCTAAGCGGGATCCCATAATAATTTGACAAATCCTTGGAGAGGCTTAGGCCAATTATCCCAAGCCAAGGCCTAGCATGGACGCCGCTAACTATTATTTCATCCGCACACCTTTTCGCAGAGTTTATTGGAATTGCAAAGCCAATGCCATGGGCGAAGGGTATAATCGCCGTGTTTATGGCGACAACCCTGCCGTTAACGTCCACAAGGGGGCCGCCACTGTTTCCGGGGTTTATGGCCGCGTCTGTTTGAACAAGGTTTTCTAAAAGCGCGTTTTTGGCTTCGATGGTGCGGTTTAGGGCGCTTATAACCCCAGAGGTTATTGTGGGGCCGCCAGCCAAACCAAAGGGGTTGCCGATGGCGTATACGCGCTGTCCTATTCTAAGTTTATCTGAGTCTCCTAGCTCAGCGTAGGGAAGTCCCTTCCTATCAACTTTTACGACGGCTATGTCGTGCACCGCACACGTGCCTATAAGGCGGCCGTTTAGGACTTCACCGTTCCAAAGTGTGACCGCGATGCGCTCAGCGCCCACAACCACATGGTTGTTGGTAAGTATGTAGCCCTCACCGCTTATTATTGTTCCAGAACCCATCCCCCTAACTGGAAAGACTTGATAGAAGACGTTTTGAATAAGCCTAATAGTGCTTATGTTAACAACACACTTGCTTACTTTCTCAAGGATATCTAAAACCTCAGACTCATCTTTATATGACAAACCATTCGCCTCTGTCCAAATTACACGCTTGAAGTTTTAACGTTTTCCGCCTTTACCTCCAAATAGGCTTTAGCAAGCAGAATCACAGCCGCGGTCTGCATCACCAGAACATACAGAACTACGAAAATAATGGGGGCTGCTAGCGTTGCCATCAAACCGTATACAACCCCGCTGGCAAGCCTACCCACGCCGTAGGCTAGGCTAAAAATGCCGTAGGCAGTTCCCCGTGAAGAAATAGGGGTAAAATCTGAAACTGCCGCGCGATAAATGGACTCCTGCATCCCAAGGACTAGACCGAAAAACACCGCAGCGAACACCAACATAAACAGGTCAGCGTTAGCGAAGACAAGTATTGAAGGAAAAATCGAGAGGATGAAGGGCAAAACTAGAACCTTGAGCTTAAACTTGTCGTAGGAATATCCTGAAAACAAAGCTGAAGGCGCATCCACCCCTTGTATAGCCATGTAGATTAAGGGGGCAATCCAAAGGTTTTCAGGACGAAGGACAGCCGAAGCCTTGTACACAATCAGCTCGTAGGGAAGCAGCCCAACGGTGTTCAATACTACTGCAAAAACATAGATGTAGAAATGTTTTCCAAGCTTTTTGATTTTTCCCTTCACCTCTTTTGGTTCAACACGCTCAACTTTACCAACCCTCCGATAAGTATACAACAATATGGCCATAAGAACCATGAAAGGCAAGAAGAGAAAACCGAAGGTTTGCCTATAATTGTTGCCGCTGAAAAACATCAAACCCGACACCAGAACAGGACCCAGTATAGCGCCTATCTGGTCTAAAAACTCGTGAAACCCAAACCCCTTCCCAACACCAACCCCACTGCTCACAATGGAGAGCACAGCGTCTCGGGAAGGGGACCTAACCGCCTTCCCAATTCTTTCAAGCAAAACTAAAATTACGGCCATTTCCCACACGTTTACGAAACCTAAAAAGGGCATTGAAACGATCAGTCCATAACCTATAAACATGAAAGCCCAATAAGCCTGCGTTTTATCCGCCAAGGCTCCGCTCACAAGCCTAAGGGCGTAGCCGAGAAACTCTCCAAACTCGCCTGCAAAAGTCATAATGAAGACTGAAGCGCCGAGAAAAGGGAGATAAAAAGGCACAATTCCCCTTGAACCCTCATAAACCACGTCGCCGAATAGGCTTATGATTCCCATGAGGAAGATGGCTATGTATGCGCTTTCAGCTTTAACTAGATTGGCTTTCACGGAGCATCCACCTTAATACGATACCCAAAACATTTTAGATAGATAAAGCTTTTATTGATGCTTTAAGCTTACATTGGCGAACAATCTAAAGAGAGGATGCCAAATGGCCCTGCAAAAAGGCGACTTCATAATCTTGGACTACGTTGCCAAGGTGAAAGAGACAGGCGAGGTTTTCGACACAACCTTGGAAGAGACAGCCAAAAAAGAACGCCTATACAGAGAGGGAGAAATCTACGAGCCCAAACTGGTTGTTGTAGGTGAAGGCTGGGTTCTCAAAGCCCTAGACGAGGGGCTAACAACAATGGATGTTGGAAAACCAGCAACCATCGAGATCCCACCAGAAAAAGCCTTCGGCGCAAGAGACCCCGAAAAAGTTAAGCGGATCCCGTTGAGGCAACTAACCTCAAAAGGAATAACCCCAACCCTTGGCATGCGCCTTGAATACGAAGGAAAAATAGCGATTGTTAGAGCCATCGGAGCAGGCCGCGTTCTCTTAGATTTTAACCCGCCGTTAGCTGGCAAAACCTTAGTTTATGAGGTTACGGTTCAAAAGAAACTTGAAACCAGAGAGGAGAAAATAGCCGCCCTAATCCACCGTAGAATACCATCAGTAGAAACGGAAAAATTCAGGTTTAACATCGAAAATGATGTTTTGATCATTGAAATGCCAGAAGAAGCCTTTTACATAGAGGGAATTCAGGTTGCCAAAAGGGGCATAGCCCTAGACTTACAGAAATTCTTCCAGGAAATAACCACGGTGAAATTCATCGAAACCTTTAAGACGAGGACAGAGCCCCAAACCAAAAGTTAAAGCTAGACGCGGCAGTTAAATAACCCCGGTAGCTTTAGCCACTTTCTCACATTCTTCAAGACTTAAGTTTAATTTGTTGAGTATTGTATAACGATCCGGCCTTATGGAAGCAGCCATAAACAAGGCTTTAACAACTTCCTCTGCTGTTAGCCCCAACTCATAGGCGGTTTTAGGCGCTCCCAACATTTCAAGGGTTTTTCTTATGCGTTTCCAGTCTGCGCCGTGCAGATAAGCCATCATTATTGCTCCAACGCCGCATTGTTCGCCATGCATAGCGTTGTTAGGCCTTATCATGTCGATGGCGTGGCTGAATAAATGTTCTGAACCACTGCAGGGCCTGCTGCTCCCAGCAATGCTCATGGCAACCCCACAGCTTATTAGGGCTTCTAAAAGCACCCTTAAACCCCCTTCGCTTTTAGACCTAATAGCCCCAGCGTTTTGCATCACAAGCTTGGCGCTCATTAAAGCTAGGCTTGCAGAGTACTCCCCGTAATACTCGTTTCTTTCCTCATGCGCCAACCTCCAATCTCGGACAGCTGTGAATTTTGCAATGACGTCTCCGCAACCGCTTGCCAAAAGGCGGTATGGCGTTTGCATTATTATGTCTGTGTCTGCAATAATGGCTACGGGTGCCTGCGCCTTAACCGAGAAGGGCTTTTCAAGTCCCTTAACTGAAGACAATGGGCTTGATATTCCGTCGTGGGATGCTGTTGTGGGAACGCTTATGAATGAGACTCCATGCCGCGCTGAGCTTAACTTTGCAATGTCGATTTTTGTTCCTCCACCCACCCCGAAAACAATCTGAGGCTTTAACTCCATTATCTTTCTTTCAACCATTTCCACGTCTTTAACTGTCGCTGATTCCACGGTGAGAACCTCAGCGCCTATACCATCCTTTTCAAGATTTTCCTTAACTGTTTTCCCGGCAATTTGGTAGGTTTTAGAACCCGTTATAATAAGCGCCGATTCAGTAAATCCAAGCCTTCGCGTGACCTCGGCGACGCGCTCTATCACGCCCTCTCCCACAATAACCTCTCTCGGAAGCTGCATCCAATGGTGTTTTAAAGGCAAATTAACCACTTCTAAAGGCCTTTATCCACGTAACTTGATGTCGGCATAACCTTAAAACTCTTTTTAAACGTCATCAGCAAATCTTCCAGGCTTAAAAGGAACATCAATAAACATGCTTAAAAATGGGGTTTCAAAGCGCAATCTTAATAAGACTCACAGTTATGATTACATGTGCTGCTTCCTAACAAGTAATTTGGGTCTATGTTTAGGTTTTAGGAGAAAAGAATGTATGACAAGCAACGATGTAGTTAATCGTTTGACGTTAAAAGGGACAACAACCATAGGACTGGTCTGCAAAAACGGTGTAATCCTAGCCTCAGACACCCGTGTGACAATGGGGTTCTATGTAGCCCATAAACATGGAAAAAAGATATACAAGATAGATGACCATTTAGCCATGACCATTGCTGGAACAGTTGCAGACGCCCAGAGAACAGTGGACATATTGGCAGCCAATGCACAGCTTTACAAGCTTAACAATGGCAGACCTATTCCTGTAAACTCGGCGGCAAGGCTCGTTGCAAATCTACTATTCTCGTCAAGGCTAGCTACACATGTTTTAATTGGAGGTGTCGACGAAAGCGGCGCCCACGTGTTTTTCCTCGACTCCCTCGGAAGCTTAACAGAGGAAAAATGCGTTGCCACGGGTTCTGGTTCTCCAATAGCCTACGGTGTTCTTGAAGATAAATACAGGGAAGACATGTCAGTGGAGGAAGCCCTACCGGTAGTTGTTAAAGCGGTTAACTCTGCCATGAAAAGGGACACTGCAAGCGGCGACAGCTTTAATGTGGCCATAATTGATGATAAGGGGTATAGAGAGTTAACCGAAGAGGAAAAAAAGCATCTATTGTCAAGTTAGGAAGTTTAGGAGTTGGCGCCTGGCTCTGAAAAGGAGAAAGTAGAGATAAGCCATTACGTTTTGGAACACGTTCCAAAAGAGGCTGAGGTGACTAGGGTAGAGTATGAAGGCCCAATGCTCGCGATATATGCGAAAAGGCCTGAAATCCTAGTTGAGCAAAGCAGCTTGATCGCAGACATAGTTAACGTTATAAGAAAAAGGATTGTTGTCCGTTCAGACCCTTCTGTGAGGCTCCCGGAAAAGGATGCTGAAAGAATAGCCCGCGAAATAATCCCTCAGGAGGCGGAAGTTACAGAAATAAACTTTGACCCAAGCCTCGGGGAAATAATAGTTGAGGCCAAAAAGCCTGGGTTGGTAATTGGCAAAAACGGAACAGTCCTTCAAGAAATCATAAAGAAAACTAAGTGGCGTCCTCACGTTTTAAGAAGCCCGCCGTTGCGCTCAAAAATTATATCCCATATCCGTCATTACCTCCACTCTGAAAGCCGTGAGAGGGAAAGAATTCTTCGCATGTTTGGAGAGCGGATTTTCAGACCTACAACCTTCGAAGTGGGCGACATCCGAATAACCCCTCTCGGCGGTGTTCAGGAAGTTGGACGCTCAGCTTTCCTTGTTCAGACAAGGGAAAGCAGTGTACTTCTAGACTGCGGCATAAACCCCGGCTCCCAAAAGCCATTTGAAGCTTTTCCAAGACTTGACCATCCAGCCTTTGAAATAGACTCATTAGACGCTGTTGTAATAAGCCATGCACACCTAGACCACTGCGGCCTGCTTCCATTCCTATACAAGTATGACTATGACGGCCCAGTCTACTGTTCAGCCCCAACTTTGAGCCTCATGACTTTACTTCAGCTAGACTACTTGGATGTTGCCAGCAAGCAAGGCATAACTCCCCCCTTTGACCAGAAAGATGTCCGCGAATGCGTCTTGCACGCTGTTCCCCTCCGATATGGCGTTGTAACTGATATAGCTCCAGATATACGGTTAACCTTGCATAACGCTGGACACATTTTAGGCTCATCAATAATTCATCTGCACATAGGCGAGGGGTTGCATAACATTGTGTACAGCGGAGACTATAAGTATTCAAAAACAATGCTTTTAGAAGCCGCCACCTCAGAGTTTCCAAGAGTTGAAACTTTCATCACGGAATGCACTTATGGCGGACCAGAAGACGTTATGCCATCAAGAACCGAAGCAGAAGAACGCCTGACGAGAATCATAAACGAAACTCTGGAAAGAAAAGGGAAAGTCTTAATCCCTGTCCCAGCTGTGGGCAGAGCGCAAGAAATAATGCTAATCATAGACGGCTACATGAAACGTGGACTTATGAAAGAGGCCCCCGTGTTTATTGAAGGAATGATTTCAGAAGCAACAGCAATCCATACAGCCTACCCGGAATATCTTGGGAAAGAGGTTCGCAACAGCATACTCCATGACGGAATAAACCCTTTTGAATCAGACTATTTCAGTGTTGTTGAGCATCCAAGCGTAAGACAAGATATTATAGACGGCGAGCCATGCATTATAATGGCTACATCGGGAATGCTTGAAGGCGGCCCAGTAATAGAATACTTTAAGAGTTTAGCTGAAGACGAGAGAAACGTGATAGTTTTTGTAAGCTATCAGATTGAAGGCACCTTGGGGAGAAGAGTGCAGAAAGGCCTAAACGAGGTTACCATGATCGATAATGAGGGTAAAATGACTGTTGTGAAAGTGAAAAACCGTGTAGAATCAATAGAGGGCTTTTCTGGACATTCGGACCGGCGCCAAATAACCACTTATATAACTCACCTTAAACCAAGACCTGAAAAAGTGATTGTATGTCACGGCGAAAAAGCAAAGATAGCAAGCCTCACGGATTTCATTCAAAGAAAATGCGGAATACAAGCGTCTGCTCCATCAATTATGGAGACAATTAGGCTGCTGTAGTTATAGGCTCATTTGACAAAGAAGCTTTTTCTCTCCAAATTCTCACGTTTGGAGGGCATATTACAACCCGTTCCTCGCCTAAACGGGCAATATCCCCGCCGACCGATTCAACGAACTCGCATAACTCGTTGACTGCACGCTTCACATCCTCAATGCTTTTATTTGCGAGGGGAGTTATCCTAAGAATCAAGATGTTTCCCGAGCGCACTTCGCTTTTGACCGTTTCAATATCTGCCAAATCACGGAGAGGCATAGCCTTCAAAAAAGTTTTGTTTTGAACTGCTTTGCCCTCAATTTTCAATTGTTCCTTTTCTTCTTTCCTAATTCTACGGAAGGGGTTACTTAAACCAGGCAAACCTCTCCTCTCTAACCTTTTCTATTATTTACTTTCAAAGAGTTAAGCATTTCCTTCAAGCAACTATGAATCAAAAATGCAGATTCCTTTATTAAGGATTTTATGTATTTAAAATTCGGATTAAAACTAATTTTATCTTTCAAGCTTAAAATAGGCTTTTTGTAAATTTGTAAAAAGAAGTGGTAAGCATCTCATAGGTTTATATTACCGTCTTTCAATTTCTTTAAAGAATTCCATATTCTATCGCCTACAAAATGAATGGTTTTAACAACCACTCCATGTTTTACTTCAGCAACTTCGGCATAACTGTAAATGGCCTCACCTATAGCAATTGGCTTAGTATACTTTTCGTCAACCACAAACACCAAGTCCCCTTTATTGAAGTTTCCCTCAAAGCGAACAACTCCCGGGGCCATGACGTTGGCACCGTTACAAATGTGAGGAACAGCCCCCATGTCAACCACGATTTTAGGCGAAGAGGCGAAAAATTCCTTGAATAGTAATGTTGGGAAAAAACCGTCCCCTGTTTTTTTAAACAGCAGGGGCTCGCCGTTTATGAAAAAGATTTCACCGAAATCCGTTTCAGCCCGCTCTACCTTAGCGGTAACTCCAAATATTCCCTCCAAATTTATTTTTAACCTCACAGAAGCATCTCTCAGAACGGCCTTAGCCTCTTTGGCTTTCAGGAAGCATCTCTTATATTTCTTAGACATTTTCAAGCTTCTCTTCCAGATAGGTTTAAATTATATAAGCTTAAGTATAAAAAAGGTGGAGGTCATATTTGAGGGCTTCAAATGAGCGAGATGACAACTGAAATCCTTGAACAGAACCTTGGGAAAATAGTGCTCGTAAGATTGAAAGGTGGAAAAAGTTTACGGGGAAAATTGAAAGGTTTTGACCAGCACCTCAACCTCGTTTTGGAAGAAACAGAAGACACTACAGACGCTGAAAACACAAAAAAGTTGGGCCTAATAATTGTCCGCGGAGACAATGTTGTCCTGATATCTCCGCCGCCGAGGTGAAAAAGTGGGAAAGGGTACACCATCCTTCGGAAAACGTGCTGGAAAAACCCTTCACATACATTGTCGACGATGTGGGCGAAGAGCCTACAACGTGTCAAAGAAGAGATGCGCCGCATGCGGTTATGGAGAAACAACAACCATTAGAAAGTATTCATGGCAGACAAAGAACCTTAAAAGAGAAAGGATACGTTGAGAACGCGTTTTATAGTTCTTATTTAAAGTTACTATCGCTGTAGTAGCCTTTATCAATTCTGACGAATATTAATGGTCCCTTGCTTTTCGAAAGTTCTCTTGCTCTACGTAGGGTATTGTTAACAACATTCAAGGTCTCTTCTTCTGCATTAGCATATTTTCTCTTGTTTTCGCCCAGCTCCATTTTTAGGAGATTCTCTGATAGGACCGACGTGCCACAGATTTCCCCATTTTTAATAAGTGTGGATATTACGATTTCCTGCATTTCTCTGCGGTTTGGAAGCCTTCTCCATATGGGTTCCGCTTTGTTAATTATCCGTGTGATTTTGTTCCATCTTCTTGAGTCTTCATCGCCTATTAAAAGTTTAACTCGCTCACTCCATTTTTTAAGCCATATCCCCGTCCATAAATCTACAAACTCCTCCAGTTCCTTCGGTTCCTTTTGATAAAATTCTTCAAGCCTATCCGTTAGTTCGTATTCACATGCCTCCTTGCCCACAAGGTTCCAGTAAACCCTAAGATAGTTTGTCAAGTCCTGACATGCTATTTGGAGAATTTTACGGTCAGCGCCCCAGATGTCCAGCATGGGGTTTTTACTTTTTAGTTTTTCAGACAGCAACATCTCTATGAAATTCATCACATTTCCGCTCGAAGCCTTCTCCAACCAGATAATTATAGGCTAAGTTTTAATAAGCTTTATTCATAGTTGCTTCTATAAAATTTTTAGATAATTTCCAGTTATATTGTTCGCTTCGGAATATTTTTCAATATTAATTAATAAAGCATGGAAGCTCGTTTATGCTTTGGAGAATTAAGTCAGGGTTTTCCTTTTCCAACTCTTCCCTTGTGAATATTCCAGATAGCACCGCGACTGCTTTAGCCCCTGAGTTTTTCCCAGCCCTTACATCCACAACGGAGTCGCCCACACTGATGCATTCTTCTATTTTGACGCCAAGTTGCTGTGCGCTTTTTATGAGGGCTTCGGGAGAAGGCTTGGGAGATGGTGTATCTAAAGCGGTTAATATTGAATGAAAATATTTGGCCATGCCGAAATTTTCCAGCTCTTTTCTGACTTTTTCCCTTGGGACGTAACGCATCGTAACTACGGCGAGTTTCGCCTTGATTGAAAGTTCTTCCAACGTTTTTGATACGTCTGGCAAAGGTTTTGTTTTACTCTCCGTTAAACTGTAATACGTTTTCAGGTATACGCCAAGAAACCTTTCAACGTCGCATTTCGGTATCAAATCGCCTATCGGCAGACCTTGCTCCAGTCTTCGGGGGATTTCAATTGCTATTTTGATGTTAAAGTTTTTCAGCCCTACGGCGGCGAGGGCTTTCTTTAAAGCTTCGCGGTACGCTTCTCTAGAATCCACTAATGTGCCGTCTAAGTCTATGATTATGCCCTTGGCTTTCAGCGTCATGCCTTTCACTTTACTCTTTTGACTTGGCGTTTGCAGCTTTATTTTTCGATAAGTTTTTATTTGTGCTTTTTTGTCTAAAGGTAACCCAGCTCATATGCGAAAGTGAGGGTGTGAGTATTAATTCATGGTGAGGAAGGCGCGGATCCGTTTAACAAGCACAGACTACAAGAAGTTGGAGGATGTATGCGCAGAGCTAAAGTCTATTGCCGAAAAAACAGGTGTGAAAATGAAAGGACCCGTTCCCCTGCCGACCAAAAGGCTTAAGGTTCCAGTTTTGAAATCTCCATGTGGTGAAGGAACCGCTACATGGGACAGGTGGGAGATGCGCATACACAAACGTTTGATAGATATTGATGCAGAAGAACGGGTTATGAGACGTATCATGCGCATCCGCGTCCCAGAAGAAGTACACGTCACCATAGAACTCGTTTAAAATTCTAAAGTTTTTCAAAGCTTTGGAAAAGGATTAGAGGCTTGAGGCTATAGGTAGAAAAATGTCAATATGGTCATGGCTAAACTTAGGGTGAATGTAGCAGCCCACAGGGTTTTATTCCAAAGGAAGACTTTAAAGCCGTCTAGAACCCCGATGGGGATTAAGTTGAAAAGGGCTATCCACGCATTGAAAGCTGCCCCATACAGCAATAATGGGTTCGGGATTACAAGCCATAAAATGATCAGCGCCGCTGATAAAGTTATATTTGTGGTTGGGCCAGCTATTGATATTTTTCCGATTTTTCTTTTGTCAGCAAAGCCGAATATGAAGACTGCTCCAGGCCATATTATCTTAAAAAGCGGTGAAATGATGGATATGGCCGTCAAAATCATGCCTATGGGCATTAGTCTAAATTCAGCCCACAGCCCCTCCCTTTGGGAAGCAAACTTGTGAGCAAACTCATGAACGAAAAAGGAAATCATTAATACGAGAGCGAAGGTCAAAAGCGTAAACGAGTTTCTAACGTTAGCCGCTCTCGGCGAAATTCCTAAAGATAAGCCTACAATCAAAACGAGTAATGCGGCTACGATTACGTGTTTAATCTCCTTTACGCTAAAATAGAGTTTCCTTCTCGATTTTACTGGAATGTATGTTTCTGTGTATTCATATGACTTTGGGATTTGTCGGGTTAGTTGCGGCTCCTCTTTTTTGAGGGCGCGCGCCAAATCCATCCTTACGCATTCATGGTTTTCCGGCAAGCGATGTTCGGAGCAGAAGTATCCCCAACAGTAGGGGCATTTGAATGGCAACAGTGTTTCTTTTCCGCATTTTTGGCATTGCATGTTTGAGCGCCTTTTTAATTGTTAGAATGCTGCTGTTTGCTGTTTATATGTTTCTCCGAGTTTGGCTTAAACGTTAATAGGTTAATCCGCTATTTTTACAAGTTGACTCGTTTCCAAGGGGGATGAAAGCCTCGAAAGCTTTCAGTTTCGTTCATGCCGCTGATCTGCATTTGGGCTACTCCCAATACGGCTTGGAGGTTAGAAGAGAAGATTTCGACAAGGCCTTCCAAGAGCTTGTTGACAAGACTATAGAGTTAAAGCCAACTTTCATGATCATCGCCGGAGACTTATTCCATAATGCGCGCCCATCCAACATCACGCTAGAGAACGCCGTCAAAAATTTTAACCGCTTACGAAATGCAAATATCCCCGTTTTAGTCGTTGACGGTTCCCACGACTCGGCGCCAAACGTTGTCACAAGCACCATTTTAAATCCGTTGGACAGCGCAGGGCTTATTTACTATTTGCCGAGACGTGAAGGGGCTTGCTGGAGGAAAAACGGGTGCTGTTATGTTTATGGGGTACCCAATTTCAGAACGCGACGTAAAACCGAAGAGATGCTTCCAATCTTCATGGAGCAAAATAAGCCGACTCCAAAGCCGGACTTATTCAACATTTTTGTTTTCCACATGGCCTTAGACATTCCAGAGCTTAACCCGCCTTACATGGAAGCAGAAGCGCCTGCGGAGCTTGTACCAGAAGGCTTCAATTATTATGCTGCTGGCCATGTGCATAGGCGTTATGAGGGAAAATTTAAAAGTGGGCTGCTGGTTTATTCCGGAAGCACTGAAACCATAAACTATGATGAGGCCAAAGATGAAAAGGGCTTTTATTATGTTGAAGTTGATGAAAAAGGGATGGCTTCTCCGTATTTTATGAGATTAGAATCCCCGCGCAAATTTGTTGTATTGGAGCAGGATTTCACAGGCTTTACTGCCCAGAAGATTACAGAGCTTGCCGTTCAGCTGGTGAAGGAAGCTGACAAGGAAGGAGCAGTCCTTGTTCCAGTGTTGAAGGGCGTTTTACCCGCTGAGGCCAGCCGCGCTGAAGTTGATGTTGCCCAAATTAGAGGCGCTGCTGAAAAGGCTTTGCTCGTCCATCCAGTAATCTTGCTGCGTGAAAGCGAGGTTCCAGAAACGGTTGTTCGCTCGATATTCGAAAGCGAGTTAAAGGATTTGAAGACGAAGAGTTTCGAATATTTCTTGCAAATTTTCTCTGAACGATACAGCCGCGAAGAAGCGGAAAAAATAGCCCACGCCGCAGTAAGCCTTATTGAACCCCTGACGAAAAAGCAGGAGGAAAGAATCAAGCAGATTTTGGAGGAGCTTTCGCGGTGAAAATTGAGGTTGTCCACTTGGAGAATGTCCGTTCCCATGTAAAGTCAACAGTGCTATTCGCAAGAGGTTTCAATTGTCTTGTCGGCGGCTTGGGATGCGGTAAATCAAGCGTGCTTTACGCTATAGACTTCGCGTTGTTCGGAGATCCCTTGGGTAGAAGCTATGACTACCTGTTAAGGGATGGAGCTGAAAGCGGAAAAGTCGCCCTTCAATTCGTTCAAAACGGTAAACGCTACAAAATAACAAGGGGGATAAAAAGGCGCGGTAAAGGGATAAGTCAAGACTTCGACGAGCTAAAGCTGTTTGAGGGGGAAACCCTAATAGCAAGCTTGAAAGGCGACGCCGTGGCAGAACAGCTGAAAGCCATTACGGGCCTGGATAAGGAGCTTTTTCGAGAAATAGTATGGGTGAGACAAGAACACCTAAAAGAGCTTCTAGACGTTGCCCCAAGAGAGAGGCAGAGACGCTTAGACGAGCTTTTTGGGCTTTCAGACTACGAAACGGCATGGAGCAACCTTGCAGGGTTTCAAAAAGAATACGAGGGAGAAAAAAGAGCCTATGAAAAGGATCCTGACGTGGCCGGACTGAAAAAGATAAGTGAAGAATACAACCGCTTGGCTGAAGAGTTCTCGCTCCTGGAAGTTGAAATACAAAACCTTTCAGCAAGACTAAAAGAGGCTAAAAGGTTGTTGGAAGAGGCGGACCTCAAATTAAAAAGGCTTGAAGAGCTTAAAGCGTCCGTAGAAGAGCTAAGAAGAAAAGAGGCTCAGGTTCAAGCAAGCCTAACAAGTGTTGAAGATGCCTCAGCGGGGTTGGCTGAAAAGATCGAAGGGAAAAAAGCAACGGTTGAAAATTTGAAGCAACGTTTAAACATCATACAAAAGCAGGTGGAAACATATAAGGAAAAATTAAGGGAAATAGGGGTCTCGGCTGATCAGCCCGTTGAAGTTTTAATGCAGTATTTATCCACGTTTGACGACCAAATTGCCAGTCTCAAAGCCGAACAAGAGGCTCTTCTCAAGGGTTTGCAGACAGACCAAAGGAGGATTTCCTCGCTTTCCACGGAGAACCGCTGTCCCCTCTGTCTACAACCATTAAACAACGAGTACAAGAGCAGCCTAATGCAAAGGATACAGAGGGAGAATAGCGAAAGGCAGAGAACCATAAGTCAACTTCAAAAAGATATTGAAGAGCTTAGGCAGATAAAGGAAAAGGCCGGCTCCACCGTTTCAAACCTCCAAGTTCTAACATCAAAGATTGATGATTTAAAAACGCGTATCAACGAGGAGTACAAGGCGTTGAACGAACTTCTAAAGGAATTTGAAGAGAAGCAGAAGTTAGAAAATGAGCTGCGGGCTCAACTTGAGCGTATAAAAGCTGAGATAGGCGGTTTTGACGTTTCTGAGCTTGAAAATGCTAGGACTCGTAGGGAACAAGCCTTTAGGCAGTATTACTCCCTTGAATCTGATCTGCGAACCAAGGAGAACCGCAAAAGAGACGTGGCGAGGCGTTTAGACGAGCTTAAAGAACGCATAGATCAAGCTCAGAAAAAACTTGAGCGTATGGAAAAGCTGGACAGGATTGTTGGAATTATAGGCAGCATACGCGACGCGTATAGGAGTATCCAACCGAAACTGCGAGGCGAGTTTGTAAAGGTTCTAAAAAACTTTGTTCAACAGATTCTTGACACGTTGGTTGGCGGGGAAGGCGCGCCAATAAATGTCACCATCGATGAGACATATACGCCTTACGTTTTAAGCGAATTCGGCGTCGAAAGAGAGGTTTCAAACTTGTCTGGTGGGGAGCGCACGCTAATAGCTTTTGCATACCGCTTAGGATTAGGCCAGCTAATCATGCAGTCCAAGACGGGACATGGCTTAAGCCTCCTCCTTCTCGACGAGCCTACAGAAAGCCTTGGAAGAGAAGACGGTTCGGTGGACAGGTTGGCTGAGGCAGTTTCCCGTTTTAAGGCCATAGAACAAATAATAGCAGTAACCCATAGCGAAGCCTTTGCTGAAAAGGCTGAGCACGTCATAAGGGTTGAGAAAGAAGCGGGTGAAAGCAGAATATCTATTGAGAAATAAGCGGCAAAACCCTTTCACCGCTTTTCTTCAACAACTTTGTTTTCAATAAAGCCTATTTTTTCAATTTCAATTCTTACAACGTCGCCTGCTTGAAGGAATTTTGGCTCTGGTTTTACGGCGAAACCGACGCCTCCCGGCGTGCCAGTTGCGATGATGTCGCACGGTTCAAGGGTCATAACTCGGCTTAAATGATGCACTATTTGGTAAACGTTGAAAACCATATTTTTGGTTGTGGAGTTTTGGCGCAGCTCCCCGTTAACCCATGTTCGAATGTAAAGGTTGGAAGTGTCAAGAAGCTGGTTTTGGGTCACCACACATGGCCCGGTGGGAGCAAAAGTGTCGAAACTCTTGCCCCTAGTCCACTGTTTATCCTTGAACTGTATGTCCCTTGCTGAAACATCATTTAGGATTGTATATCCGAAAATGCAAAAATTCACCTCTGAAACCCCAACGTTTTTGGCCTTCTTTCCAATGACTATGGCTAGTTCAGCCTCATAATCAAGCTTATTCACAAAACTTGGCTTGACAATATTGTCAAAAGGCCCAATTATTGTTGTCCGCGGTTTCATGAAGATTATAGGCTCGTCGGGTATAAGTGCACCGTGCTCTGTGATGCGTTCTTCAATGTGGTCTAGATAATTTAACCCTAAACAAATCACTTTTGGAGGACGCCTAATGGGCGCAAGCAAAGTTGTTTCGCTAAGCGGTAGAGAAACACCGTCAACGATGCTTTTTTCGGCTTTTCTAAGAAGCTCTTCGGCTATTTTAACGGTTTTTTCACTTTTCTCTATAAAACCTTCAAGTGTTTTGGGAAGCCTTATGCCTAAGTGTTTAGCTAAATCTGGTAGACATATCACCCTATCATTGTCTGCTAGAATTCCGTAACCTTCCCCTTTTCCATAACGGTATCTCACTAATTTCATAGCCCTACGCCTCTTCTATGCTACAAGCCTAGAAGCTTAACCTTTGCCTTTATTTAAGCTCTCGGAATTTGAAAACCAAAGAAATTGTTTGAGGACAGCATGTTTTCAACGAAATAGATAAAAAACATTGAGGCGTATATTGTGAAAAACGAGTTGAGACGATGGCGCTTACTGAAAAGGCGTTGAAAGCTTTAGAGTTTGCTGAGGGCTATCTGGAAAAATCTTTATCAGCATTGAACAAAGATGAGAAAAACTTTGCAGACGGCATTTGGCATGTTGCGGCAGAACTTGAATATGCCCTATTCCTCTTTTATCTCATGTCTAAGGGTGAATACGATGTGGCAGAATGGAAGCCAAACCCAGAACACCAAAAAATTGGGACAAATGAAACTGTGGCGAAAGTAATGGAACTGCTCAAAGAGTCAAAAAAGGCGTTGGTTAACAAAGATTTGATAGGTGCCCACAAATACGCCTACATAGCTAGACAATACGTTTTTAGGATTCAGGAAGGTTTTGTCAAAAAGAAGCATGAAAGCCTTGGGAAATAGGCTATTCTTCTGCTGAAATCTTTCTTTCCTTAACTTTTAAGCTGCCCTCTTTCCCGCTTATCACCCTAAAGTAGTCTTTAAGCCCATTTTTATGGAGAAACTTTCGCAGGAGCACACGCAGATACTGTTTGGAAACCTCTTCCCCAACGTCAATAATTAGTTCATTTGCCGCTGCCTTGACTTTAGACTCCGTCTTCTCCTCTAAAAAGCCTACAAGTTTTTTTATTATTTCTTCTCCCTCGGGCTTCAGTTCAGTAACATCTATTTTTACTTCAACCATGCGACGCCCCACCGCAACAGTTTCGCCCTTCTCTCATCAACGTAATCATTGATAAAGTTTCTGCAAAAGAGGTTGTCAGTTCGCCCGTCGAGGTCATATCATAGCCCTAAGCTCTATTGACTCTCCAGCTCATCATCCGAGAAACACTAGTTAACTGCCAAATTTAAGGTTTCCCAGCATTTAGTGCAACCTTTATCAATAAGGGCGAAGCTTCTAGTAGGGTGGGAAGCTCGGTTATGGATGTTTTAGAGGCTATTAAAGGGAGGAGAAGTATAAGGGCTTTCAGAGAAAGTGATGTTCCAACCGAAACTGTTGAAAGATTGGTTGATATGGCAAGATGGGCGCCTTCAGCTGGAAACATTCAACCATGGGAATTCATAATCGTCAGAAGGCCGGAAATAAAGCGAAAGCTGGCTGAAGCAGCCCTGGGACAGTCGTTTATTGAAGAGGCTCCCGTGGTGATTGTTGTATGCGCCGATGAAAACCGTTCAGCTCAAGGCTACGGCATGCGCGGTAAAACCCTATACTGCATACAGGATACGGCTGCGGCTGCGCAGAACATTCATCTAGCCGCCTACTCCATGGGTTTAGGCACATGCTGGGTTGGCGCCTTCATGGAAGATGAAGTTAAAAAGATTTTAAAGCTTCCAGCAGGAATAAGACCCGTAGCCATAATCCCTGTGGGATATCCTGCTGAAAGTCCTTTGCCTACCATCAGAAGGCCTCTAAGGCAGATAGTTCACTACGAGACTTTTTAAAGAGCTGAAACATCATGCAGATGCTTTAAGCTTAATATATCGCGGCTCTTTTCCTAATCAATGGGGAAACTGGTTTTGCTTTACTCCGAAATTGCCGACGCTTACGAAAAAATTGAAGCTACCACAAAAAGGCTGGAGATGACTGACCTACTAGTCGAACTACTCAAAAAAACCCCTAAGGAAATAATCGACAAAGTTGTATATTTAACTCAAGGCAAGCTTTATCCGGACTTTGTTAAGCTCGAGATAGGGGTGGCGGAAAGACTCGCCATAAAAGCTCTTGCGCGGGCCTCTGGGCGTAGAGAAAACGAAGTTGAAGAGGACATGAAGGAAAGCGGAGACATCGGTGAAACAGCTCAAAAATTTATAGCTCAAAAGAGGCAGGTAACCTTTTTCCAGAAACCCCTAACCGTTCAAAGGGTATATGAAACCTTTGATAAAATGGCCAGGGCCTCCGGTTCAGGGGCCGTTGACACTAAAATCTCGCTTTTAGCTGGACTTTTAGCAGATGCTAAGCCGAAAGAGGCAAAATACATTATGCGAACCGTCACTGGAAATCTGCGCTTAGGCATAGCTGACATGACGGTGCTTGATGCTTTGGCTATAGCTTACGGCGGCGGAAAAGAAGCCCGGGAGCTTATAGAAAGAGCTTACAACATTTCCTCAGATCTTGGGAGAGTGGCAAAAGTTGTCGCTGAAGAAGGGCTTGGCGGAATAAAAAATTTCCAAGTTATTGTCGGAGAACCCATAAGGCCCATGCTTGCCGAGAGGCTTTCAACCCCCGAAGAAATCCTTGAAAAACTTGGGGGAAAGTGCATAGCCGAATACAAATATGACGGCGAGAGGATTCAAGCCCACAAGAAAGGCGACGAAATCATGCTCTTCTCTAGGCGCCTAGAAAATATTTCAGATCAGTACCCAGACGCGGTTGAATTGCTTAGAAGGCATGTGATGGCAAAAGACGCCATTCTGGAGGCTGAATGTGTCGCCATAGACCCAGACACGGGCGAAATGCGGCCTTTTCAGGAGCTTATGCATAGAAGGCGCAAGTACGGAATTGAAAAGGCTATGGAGGAATACCCTGTTTCACTTTTTATGTTTGACGCGCTTTACGTTGACGGGGAGGACTTAACCCTTAAACCCTACCCTATTAGGCGAAAGGCCCTTAAAAGAATAATTAAGGAGGATGAGAGGGTTAAAATCGCTAGGTATATAATAACAGACAATGTTAAGGATCTTGAAAACTTCTTTCTCCAAGCCATAAATGATGGATGCGAAGGTTTGGTATGCAAGTCTGTTGCGGAAGATTCTGTTTACCAAGCTGGAGCCAGAGGATGGCTTTGGATAAAATACAAACGGGACTATAAGAGCGAGATGACAGACACCGTAGACCTTGTTGTGGTTGGCGCTTTTTACGGGAGAGGCAAAAGGGCTGGAACTTATGGCGCCTTACTTTTAGCAGCCTACAACCCCGCCAGCGACACTTTCGAAACTGTCACAAAATGCGGCACTGGGTTTACGGACGAGGACTTGGCGAAACTTCCAGAGATGATGAAAAGACACGTGTTATCCCGCAAGCATCCGAGAGTGAACTCTATTATTGAGGCGGATGTCTGGTTCGAGCCTGTCGTAGTTATTGAAGTTTTGGGAGCTGAAATCACCCTAAGCCCCATTCACACATGTGCCATGGATGTCATTCGAAAGGGAAGCGGACTAGCCATAAGGTTTCCACGCTTCACGGGAAACTATAGACCCGACAAAGCAGCTGAAGATGCAACAACCATAAATGAAATTGTTGAAATGTATAATAGGCAACTTAAGAAGATTGCTGAGAGCTAGACAGTAACTTCAGAAGTTGTTAACTGTTTTAGGCGAGTTGAAACAATTTTATATAAATGGCTGCGAAGGGGTTCCCCTATGAGGTTTAACGCGTACAGTTTCTTAATTTCTTCAGCCAGCACCTCGTCATGCAGAACCTCGATAAACCATTTCTCAAAGTCTTTACGATAAAAATGGAACTCTAAAGATTTCACGTCAACCTCGTTTATCTTTTCCATAAACTCCGATAATGAAGATGCACTCTTGCCAGTGTAGTTTCCAATGGATGTAAAAAAGTAGAAGGCCTTCTCCCTTGGAACCTTGCCCGTTCCCAGCTTGGCTTCTTTATTCATACTTTGTTCCTTCTTTCATCATCTTTTGCGGTGGTTACCTTTTGAGAATTGTTGATTAAGAGGGGGGGAGTTTCCTTGAACTTTTTAGTCACTATTGATGTGCGAATCCTCAAAACCCCAGCGAGAGGCGCAATTTGGTTTGCAATGAATTCATGGAGGCTTTCTTGGCTTTCCGCAACAACTTTTGCTATAATCTGAAGTTCCTCGGAAAGAGAGGTGTAAACTTCAAGGACTTGAAGGCATTCACATAGCTTTTCTGCGACTTTCTCGCTTTCTTTAGGGTCTGTGTAGATAGTCATTAGGGCAATTACGTTCTTAGCGCCAGCCTTTTCAGAGTCGATTAAAGCCGTATACTTTTTTATAACTCCGTATTCCTCCATCCTTTTAATCCTGTCATAAACCGTAGAGTGAGCTATCCCTAAACGCTTGCCTATCTTCGTGTAGGTTTGCCTAGCGTCCTCCTGCAAAGCCTCCAAAATTTTCAAGTCTATCGAGTCCAAACTGAGGCTGTTGTTTTTAATTTTCAAGCGCCAAACCTTCTGCGCCTTTATTTATAAATATGGTTTGCAGATTTATTGTTTATTGTCGGAAAAATGTAGAAAAACTAATTTAATTTTCGGAAATATGTTCTTTTCTTTGGCACTATAATTGCAACAGCCTAGTTTTTCGCTGGTGCTGAACGATGATGCTTCAAATTATTTTCGATGTTAATCCTTTGGAATTTTGTAGACAAACCCGCTTTTTATCTACAAACTTTCAATTTTCTTAACTCTATTTCTACATTTTTGCGAATAAACTGACAATTAAGTTTAAATTTGCGGCATAGAACACTTTTCTAGAAGATTCTAATAAGGATTTGTGGGTGTAAATGAGAACACATGAGGTTTGGGAAATTTTAAGGAAATTTAAAGAGTCATGCAAATCCCGCGGTTGGAAAACTTCCGAAAACGAGGACTGGATTGAAATTAAAGACGAATATCACAATTTTCTATTAACAAGAAACATTCACCCCTCATCCTTTAAAATCATAGCCGCTAACAGAAAATGCATAGTTCGCGATGGTTTATTTTATCGCGTGGTTGAAGCAGCCTACACTGCATGGTTGTTCTCCGAAACCCCTCCTGAAGAACTGGCAAATTTAATTTTTGAGAGCACAGACTTTTCAAAAAGGATAGCCATGTACGATTTAAGCCCTCTCTTGAAAGGGAAAAATGTATGTGTAAAACTAAACCACACGAACAGCTTAGTTTTCAACGAATTTGAAAACTTCTTAAGAAGGGAGTTAAAGGTTAAGCTAAAACCTTACCATGTTCGCAGATCAAACCCTAGAACAGCGTTCCTGCAGAGTCCAGCCTGAAACAATTTTAAAGTCGAAGTCTTGATAAATATAGAACCGTACTATAGTTTATTGTGAAGTTTATGTCTGACGAAAGCGAGGAAATTAAAAAGTTAATGTCGTTTAAGAAGAGGCTTGAAAAAAGAATTGAAGAGCTGCAATCTGAACTGAAGGAATTACAGGAATCGTTAGAAGTTATTAACTCCATTCTCTTGTCGAGGGGGTTTAAACGTGCAGAAATTGTTAAAACGCCCTCAACTACGGAACTTTTAACGCCAAAAATGGAGGCTGCTGTTCCCCCAGCAGAGGAATTCAAGGAAATCATACCCCTGAACACGGTTACAGGGGAAAACCTCGCAAAAATCTACGTTGGAGAAAAATCTCTAAAAGTAGTTTTAGACAAAAGTAAAAATTTCAATGTTAACACGCCCCCATTCAACCAGTTCCTCATAGAAAGGGTTTTGGCAAAAATGCAGGAAAAAGACAGCGAACTAGCCAAAGCTGGAAAGTTGAAGCCGGAAGAAATTTTCTCTTACAACATTGTCAGAGAAGGTGACTTTGTACGCGAAATACATGTCAGAAACTTTGATGCTGAACGTCTAAAAGAGCTTAAGTCTAGCCTAAGGTGGACTTTAGAAAAAATGTATGAAAAAATGAAGACATAGAATATCCTAAAGGTATTAAAGCTTGCAATTTATGGGAAAACTTTCTTTAAAAGCTCAATTATAGCATTCAGCTGGCCCGTATATAGGCCGACAGCCACGAAGGAAACGCCTAGAAGGAGGAGCAAAGCGCCTACAACTCTGCGTTCTGAAATATCCATAAAGGTCACTTCAAATGCCTTTTAAGGCGAGATTCAATCTGGCTTTTTGGAACATAACCTACTATTCTTTCAACTTCCACGCCGTTTTTCATTAATATAAGGGTGGGTATGCTGAAAACATTAAACTTGCTCGCAGTGGCAGGGTTTTCATCCACGTCAAGTTTTCCAACTAAGACCTTTCCACTGTACTCTTTTGCCAAATCTTCAATTACGGGTGCCAACATTCTGCATGGCATGCACCATTCTGCCCAAAAATCCACCAAAACAAGCTGATTTTTACTAACTACTTCGTTAAAGTTTGAATCTGTAACATGTACAACTTTTGCATCCACAGGCTGCTTTTCCTCCAGTTCTTTTAGAAGTTCTTTCAACTTCTTTTCTTTAATGTGCTCCAACTCTTTATCTTTTTCTAGCATATTATTGTTTTCATGGCTACCCATAGCTTTCTCTCAAATCAAGTCCACACAAGAGCTTTAAATTTCTATTGGCGTCTTCACTAAGGCTTTCAAAATCACATTTGAGCCTTACATAAAGACTTTATTACGAAACATCCAATTTAGTGTGGGGGTGGGTATGGCGAAAATTGTGAGGGTGAGCGTGACTTTTCCAACGGAGTTATTGAAGGACTTTGATGAAGTTATCCAAAAAATTGGATATGAAAACCGCTCCAAGGCGGTTCAAGACGCCGTAAGGCTTTTCATCTCGGAGCGAAAGTGGCTTCAGGAAGAAAAGGGAATGCAGGCTGGAGTTTTGATGTTACTTTATGACCATGAAGTTAGGGGGTTAGAAGACATGCTTACGGATGTACAGCACCATTATGCCAACATAATCTCCTCAACAATGCATATACACCTAACGGAAAGGGACTGCCTAGAAGCCATAGCTGTGAAGGGCAACGCGGAGGATATCCGAAGGCTGAGCGACGAACTATCATCCAAACGAGGGGTAAAAATCCTCAAAACAATGATTATTTCCCTTTAAACCTTCTCCATCAACGTTTAATCTCAAACATTTTTTCCAATGCTTTGCGAGCTCTGCTGGCTATGGGTTCTGGAACTTTAACCACGTGCTTTTCATCTTTTAGGGATATGTAAATCCTCTCAAGAGTGTTTAATTTCATGTTCGGACACACGGCTCCCTCATAGGCTAAGATAAACTGCTTCCCGGGGTTTTCCTTCTTTAAGCGGTGAATGAGGCCCTCCTCGGTTGCCACAATAAACGTTTTTGCCGCGCTTTCCTTTGCATACTTGCACATTTGGGAAGTACTACCGATGAAGTCAGCTACTTTTCGCATTTCAGCAGTGCATTCCGGGTGAACCATCGCGATAGCCTCAGGAAACTGTACCTTAAGGGCGTGCACGTCCTCTGGATGGAAGAGCAGGTGGGTTGGGCAGAAACCCCGCTCGGGAATTGGAATAATTGTTTTGCCAGTTTTTTCCTGAACATATTCCGCAAGGTTGTGGTCCGGCCCGAAAAGCACGGTTTCAGCGTTTATAGACTCTATAACCTCCACGGCGTTCGCCGAGGTACAGCATATGTCACAGTAGGCCTTGGCTGAGGCTAAAGTGTTAACGTATAATACGAGGGGTAAAAGTGGATAGAGAGCTCGCCACCGTTTAATCTCGTCAACAGTTAGCATTTGAGCCATGGGGCAGCGCGCCCCTGTAGAGGGCAGCAAAACCTTTTTGTCGGGATTCAGAATAGCCGCGGACTCTGCCATAAAATCTACAGCTGCAAAAACTATGATTTCCGCATCTTTTTCATCCATGGCTTTTCTGCTTAGCTCTATGCTGTCGCCCACATAGTCTGCGATATCTTGAACCTCAGGCCTCTGATAGTTATGGGCTAAAATCACAGCTTTCTTTTCCTTTTTAAGGTTTAGGATCTTATCGGCAAGCTCCATTCAATTCGCCCTTATCCTTCATTAAGGAGTCTCAAGAAGACACGGAGAGATATATTCCTTTGCCAGGAAGCCCCTTTAAGGATACGGCAAAGATGCATGACGCTCTAGCCGTTGCTACTTCCGGTAACGTTTGGATAATTTATATATCTAATAAAGGGCTTAAATGAAGAATGAGAGGGGACACTTTTGCCGTTTGATGAACCCCTAACCTTCGTGTTAATAATTGTAGGGGTTATTATCGTTTGTTCTGTTATTGTTTATGCTATGAAAAAGAAAACCGTAAGGGAAGAGAAAACTGTGGAGGAGAGGAGGGAAATAGAACCGAGAAGTTTACCCTTTAAGATCGTGAAAACGATTTCTGAGGAAGACGCTAAGAGGGCTAAGGAAGAGCTTAGAATTTTGGATTTGGAGAGGGAAATTTTAAGCGACGCCATTAGGAAGCTTTACGAGGCGCACGCCCAAGGCAAAATAACAGAAGAGGAAAGAGAAAGGCTTGCCCAAACCTACAAGGCTAGGATGATGAACGTTAAGGAAGCCATTGAAAAAGACGAGTCCCTCGTAGCCTTACACGAGCTTGAAGTCATGCAGGAAGATTTAATAAAACTTTTTAGCGAACGTTTCGACGAAATAAGCACTAAAATAGAAGAATTACGCTCGAAAGTTGAAGCCAAACCATTAAAAGAAATAACAATTTCGGCGCCAAAGTCTGTGCCAACAGTTGAGGAGAAAGAGGAAAAGGCGGTTCCTGAAGAAAAAGCAGTAAAGAAGAGGAGAAAACCTCAAGCTAAGCCCGGTCCGCTAAGTGAAGCGGAGAAGCGCATAGAGGAGATTAGGGCTGAGGTGGAAAAGGTTTTAGAGAGATTGGGGCAGATGGAAATTGAAACGTGAAAGTGAATGGGTTGAAAAAGCGAAAAGGAACGCAGCCTTAGAAGCGGTTAAACATGTTAAAGATGGTTTTGTGATAGGTTTGGGAAGTGGAAGCACAGTTGCCTACGCTGCAGAAGAAATTGGTAAAAGGATAAAACTTGAAAGTTTATGCGTTAAGGTTGTTCCAACATCTTACCAAGCATTTATGTTGGCGGTTAAACATGGCATTCCAACTACAACGCTTGATGAAAACCCAAAAATAGACCTGACAATAGACGGCGCAGACCAAATTGACGAAAAACTTAACCTGATCAAGGGCATGGGAGGCGCCTTAACCAGAGAAAAAATAGTTGCCCACGCATCCAAAAGCCTCATAATAATTGCTGACGAGAGGAAAAAAGCAAAAACTCTTGGAGAAAACGGACAGCCAGTCCCGGTTGAAGTTTTACCCTTCGCCGCGCATCCAATAACGCTCAAAATAAGGGAGTTAGGTGGAAAACCCCAAATAAGAGAGGGCGCGGGAAAAGTTGGTCCAGTTATAACAGACAACGGCAACTTCATAATTGATGTAAACTTTGGACTCATAGAAAACCCAGCTGAGCTAGAAAGGAGATTAAGGACAATTCCAGGGGTGGTTGAAACAGGACTTTTTGTGGGCTTGGCAGATGTTGTTTATTTAGGAAAAAATAGTGGTGTTGAAAAGCTGGAGCGAAGAAAATAACGGTTTAAATTAGGCGCTTTTAGGCTTTCTTTTGAACATTTCCTTGAGTTTTCCAAAGAACTTCGCCATCTTCTCAGACATGTCTTTTCACCGTTTGATATTTTGATATATCAAAATTTAAATATTTTGGAAATCGAAATATTAAATACGCCGTCACCGTTTAAGGAACAAGAACAAAAAATAAAAGGGGGAAACCGGGGAAACAGCACTATCACCCTTCAAGCAGCCTGAAACAGGAGAAGGCGAAAATGGTTTCTGAAAACCATCCGTTTTCTCCACAACAAAGTTAGAGGGCATCATTCTCACAATTGGAAACATATAATCCTTTTTTCCACGAGCCATAAAATTTTTAGTTTCCAAAGTTATTTAAGTAAAACTCTTTATTTATAATTCGTTTTACTAGCTCAAATTACTAATTCAAAAAAGATATACTGTTCTATTTATAATATCGTAGTTTTGCCATAAATGGGTGGGGAGATATAGCATTCAAATTCTCCGAGATGTTTCATGACTGCGTTTTTGACGTATTGTATAGTATAATTGGCGATAGGGGAATGAAGGTTGTTCTCTTCCACATTCAGTTGGGAAACTATTTAGATTGCCCTGAAAGGCTCCACAGAGACCTCTTGACCATATTTGGGACAGGGGCTAAGTCTATTGAGAAACTTATAGTGAAAGAGTTGTTTTGGAGGCTAAATTTGCCCTTTGAAGAAAAGGAAAGCTTTGATTTTGTAGAATATGTCGAACACGCAAGAGAACTGTATATGGCAAGAATGAAGGAAAATTCACCTAGACAAGCTTTTGACGTGGCTAAGAAATGACGAGTTACAGCAGCCTCAATGGTTCAATACGATTTAAGCCCATTCAACTTCTGGCTTTGCACGCGCAAAGACAAGGTTCTTTAGCCACGCTGTATTTAATTTTAAATACTATAAAGACTTATACGTTTGTCGCGCTGTATGGGGTGAGGCTATTCCTTGAATTTCCTCGTAACGGGTGGATGCGGTTTCATAGGCAGCCATATTGCAGAAAGGCTTGTAAGAGAAGGCTATAAAGTGGCTGTTTTCGATAACCTAACAACAGGCAGCTTAAAAAACATTGAGGGCCTAGATGTAGAGTTTTTTAAGGAATCCTACGAGAAGATCCCCGCTTTAGTGCAGAAAGTTGACGTGATACTTCATTTAGGTATGCCTTCTTCTTCACCTATGTACAAGCGTGAGCCTTGGCTTGTAGGTCAAACCATAAACGACGCCATATCCATTTTCGAATACGCCAAGAAAAGCGGATGCAAAATCGTGTATGCAAGCACAAGCAGCCTATACAATGGAAACAAACTACCCTATAAAGAAGACATGCCCATCTACATAACAGACTATTATACGGAGTGCAGATACGCCATTGAGCGGCTTGCCATGCTTTATAACAAGCTTTATGGTGTTAAATCTGTAGGCTTAAGGCTTTTCAGCGTATACGGACCAAAAGAAGAGCACAAGGGCGAATACGCAAACATAATTTCCCAATTCCTTTGGCAGATAAGAAGGGGCGAGGCGCCCGTCATTTTCGGAGACGGAGAGCAGACAAGAGACTTCATACACGTTGAAGACGTTGTAGAAGCATTCATGCTAGCAGCAGAAAAAGAATTTGAATGCGAAATCTTCAACGTGGGAACAGGCGTAGCCCACAGCTTCAACGACATAGTAAACCTCTTGAACAAATGCCTAAAAAAGAACGTGAAACCCATTTACAAACCAAACCCTATAAAAAACTATGTATACCACACATTGGCGGACACAACTAAGGCTGAAAAAGTTATAGGTTTCAAGGCAAAAATCCCCCTCGAAACTGGCATAAAAAACCTTGCAGAAGCAAAAGGGTAGGCACTTTTCGGCTCATAAATTACAATGGCTGTGCTATTTCGCCCCTTCTGCTGAAAGAACGTCACCAATTTTCAACGAAAAGGGTGCTCAGCGAGGAAAATACATCATCCAGCTTAACAAACTGGTCTGCAAGTTTCAAACATGGAAACAGGAAATTTGTATTAACTTTAACGGGCAATCTTTGGAGGTACGTTGACGAATTCACGGTCAAAGCGGCAACGAAACCAGAAGAAATTAAGGCTCTATTAGAGGTTGGTTTGAATATGTTTGCGAAAAGGGCGGGTTGCTGTTCTTCAGAAAACGTAAATAAGCAAGCGGTAAAATCATACTTAATCCAGAAAAATCTGCCGGGGTAGCCTAGCCTGGAATGGGCGCCAGACTCATAATCTGGAGAGTGCAAGGGCAAGCGCCCAGAGGTCGCGGGCTCGAATCCCGCCCCCGGCACCACTCCGTATCAATTTTGTCACTTACTTTCTTAGCGTGTGAGTCTAATGCGCAAAAATTTATGTTTAAACTAGCGGGAAATGAGTATTGTAGACTTAGGTAGAGGTTTTGGTGGACATGAAGCATCACCTTTTAAGGATTAGTAGGGACGAGTGGATGAGGCAGGTGTTTAAGGTTAAAAAATATTATTCGGGTATGAGAAGCGTCAAAGGGTGGCAGACTGGTTCTGTGGTAATTTTTCTTAAGAAAGTTGGGAAGGCGGATTCAATAATTGGTTATGGCATTGTTGAGGGCGTTGAATCATTAGAGGATATGGATGAGCATGAAAAAGCCATGTGTCAGAAACATGGATGGAAAAGCGCGGTAAGGTTCAGTGAGTTAAAAAGATTTGAGTCCCCTAAACTGGTAAAGGAAACAGTCATCGGCGAATGGAATGTTAAGGGACGCTTTTTGCATGGCAGAGCATTGTCAAGTGAGGAAGTTAGGTTAATATTGGAAGAAGAATTAGAAAGCGTCGGAAAGCATTCAATGTCTAGTGAAAAAACTCATAGGGTATCGTGAAACTAAATGGCTGATGGGATTGCCTCCGAAAAGAGGGAAAAATTAACCCCGCTTTACGCGCGTTCACTGGTCTACTCTTTTGGAGCAGGCATGATTGGACCTTTTACGGGCGCTTACGCTGTAAAGCTTGGCGCTTCATCATCTGAGATGGGGTGGTTCCAATCATCTGCCAACCTTTCAAACAACATTATGCAAATATTGTGGGGAATGTTAAGCGATAAACTGAAGCGCAGGGTACCTTTCATAATTTATGGAGGCTTAATTGTTGCGGTGTTATGGGTGCCCATGATGTTTATAGCGAATGCAGCCCAGCTAATCATTCTGCTTGCGTTGCAAGCACTTTTAGGCTCCATGGTTACACCAGCGTGGACGGCGCTGATAGGCGACATTGTACCATCAATTAGGCTTGGAAGAGTGAATGCGAGTCTAAACCTGTGGGCGTCAACTGGCAACTTAATTGCAACATTAATTTCTGGCTTGATAATGGTTAGAATAGGCACCCAACCACGTGAAATGTTTGTTATTCCGTTGATAACAGCGTCGGCGTGTGGCATAATATCATCAGCGATAATGCTTAAAGTAAAAGAGGGCGGAAACGTTGAAAAATTAAACTTAAAGGGAAACCTCGTATATGACATGTCAAAAATGGTTTCGTGCGCGAAGAAATCGCCGGATTTTGTAAGATACTGCTATGTTGAGGGGGCATTTCATTTCTCTATGTCGATTGCTTGGCCGCTTATGGCTATTACACAGATAAAAGTTTTAAATGCATCCATGTTTGACATCGCCATATTCACAGTTGTCCAGTCGGTTATGGCGATAATGTTTCAAAGGTGGGCGGGAAGTTTTGCAGACCGCGTTGGAAGAAAACCTTTGCTTGTTTTCTCCAGATTTTGTCTGCTAACAGTTCCGCTGGCTTATGCGTTTTCCCCAAACATGAATACGTTGACAGCGGTTGGTGCGTTCTGGGGGTTTGCAAACGCTCTGGGACAAGTATCTATGACTGCTTATCTGCTTGACATCGCCCCTGAAGAATATCGCGGAAGCTTCACCGCAACATTCAACTTCGTTGCTGGCGTGACATCTTTTTTCGGCTCCTTAATAGGCGGGTACCTTTCAAACTACATGACAGACTTGTTTGGCTTAGTTCGCGGACTACAAATTGTTTATATGGTTTCGTTCATTGGAAGAATGTTAAGCGCAACATTTTACATTACGCTTAAAGAAACTCTTAAACGTTCATTGGCTACTGCGCCGTAAACCCCGATTCTGGAACATTTCACAGCCCCCATGCCTCGTGAAGAGTCTCTATTGACGTTGCGTTTCCCGCTGATATTTCAAGCTGGTCTCCAAAACCTTTCTTGACGTGAGCATTTTTTACGACTATTTTATCGCCCACCTTTAGGTTGACAACCTTTTCGGCGTTTTTCCGCCAAGCGGAAACCCATATTTTTCCAGTTTCATCTTCTATCTCGAAAACTGCGAGTTTCACAGGCTCTCCCCTTGAGGTTTTAACCTCTCTAAGACTAGGTTTAACCACCACTCTTCCTTGAACGTTAACATTTCTTAATCCTTCTTTCAAATGATTTATTTTTAAAAGCCTATCGGCAGGCTTTAGGAAACCTATATAGGTTCTTGAGTCAGCATGGGCCTCTAAGCCCCCGTTTGCTGCCTTCTTAACCTTGGCATTCACTATATGCAGCCGCTCACCCTTTTTTATGAACCTTTCAATCTCGTCAACTTTATCATTCCAGACAACAACAGGTATTTTACCGGTTTCGTCTGTCAAGATAAATCGCATAACTTTTCCAATGCGTAGGTCCTGTCTTTTGAAAGTCGATGGCGGAAAGAAATCTTCAACTTTACCCAGGATGTGTATTCTCTTGTTCTTGTAGGCGCTTGTGACTTCTCCAATTTTCGTTGAGAAACCTTCAATGGTGGGATATTCTTCTGGTTCAACGTCTTGAGGGCTAACTTCAACCTCGCCTTTTTCACCCACATGCAGTTCCACTTTTCCCCCAAAATCCTCCCTAGTGTATCCATGGTGAAATCGAACCAGTTGACCAGCTTTCAATCTGCCGGATTCTACAAACGCCGCCTTATCGTTCCAGAGGACAACCCGCAAAATTCCGCTTTTGTCGGCGACGAGCACACTTGTAACCTTTACTCCTTTACTATTTTTGGAAGGTTTGGCTGAAAAAACTGCAATAACCCGTCCGACGATGGTGACGTCGTTTAAGCCTGGTACAAGATTCCCTATCAAAAGCTTTGGTTTTGCCGCTTCACCGGAAACTTCAACGCCCAGCCTTGCCGCGATCATTTGTAAGAGGATTTCGTCGGAAATGTAGCCTCCAGTCTTCCTTTTCTCGCTCTCCAACATTTTCATTATTTCCTCTCTTGAAAGCTCTGGATTTTTTGAAAGAATCTTTCTGATTATTTCTTCAACCGCAGCCATTTCTGTTTCGACACCCTAAGACAAGGAAAACCTTGCTCTTAATTTTTAAGTTTCATACATGCACAGCCACAAATGAGACGGTAAATAGTTCTGCCGTCGAAAATCAAGCCAGAGCTAAACATCTTTTCAACAACATCGGCTCGTGCGTTAAACCTCCTATTTATACTTGCCAGCTTCGCATAGGCACGTTAGTTTACAGAAACATAAAGGTTTCATTCTGTCTCTTATTTTTAAAATGATTCTAAAACGACTAAAATTCCAAGAAGGGTAATTACGCTTCCTATGAATATGCGCATTTTTCTTTCTGAAATCATTCTTGTGATTTTGATGGCGAAGAGAGCTGACACACATCCTGCTAAGGTTAATAATACCACTGCATTGTAGTCAACTAAGCCGACAAAAGCGTATGTTGCTCCTCCTGCAATGTCTAGTAATAGCCTTATAACTAGGGATGAACCCACAACTATGTGAGGGGTGATTCCAAAAAGAATAAACAACCCTATTCCTATCGGCCCCCAACCCGCACCGAAAAAGCCCTTAGTAAAGCCGGCCAAGAGCGCCACAATCATCAATTTAATCATCGTGCTGGGAGTAATGTCCCGTGCTGGTTCCACTTTCGCCTTTTCATTAGATTTTAGGAAAAATAAAATGATTAGTAGCCCAATCACTATTTCGAATATGCCCACAAGCAGCCTCATAAGCGGCTCTGGATATTTAAACGACATATTTGCTCCGAAAATAACGGCAAAAGCGCCTGGCAAATATGCCGCTATAATCCGCTTGTCAAGATTTCTCCGCCTTCCATGCCCAACGACGCTTACCAGCGTCATCAGAAGTTCACTTACAAGCGTTGTGCCACGCGCAAAATCGGAGGGAAGCCCTAAGAGGATAAGCGCTGGTACTAAAAAAAGCCCAATGATGCCAGTAGATGCAAGGAGAGCACCAGCAACCAATCCGATTATTATTAAACCTAGAAAGGACATTGATGAATCAATCCTTCTTCAAGTGTAATTCAGTTAATTGGTTTAAAGAGTTTGTGGGAGTTCTGAGCGTTCTTATGATAGGCGCAAATGATTTTCGCCTTAGAGTATCGACATGAATACTATGATGCCCGTTCTCGCCTTTCATCTGTATCAACCCGTTTGCCGAATAACCATGTTAAATATTTTCAATTTTAAACATGCAAGATGAAGATAGGTTTCAATTATTCGGCGATTTAATGAAAAGTTTAATAAAATTAACCCAGATAAGTGGGTAAACAAGGGAAATTTTATGTATGAAATGTTTCAAATACGGAAAAAATTTGTAAAAGCCATAGCAACCGAGGAAAACTGGGAATTCGCTGAAGCTGTGCATGAATTTGTTGAAAAAGAGGTTATGTCCCGACGCCAAGATTTAGAAGGAGGGTGGCATAGAGATGAAAAGCTTGCTAACAATACTCTTGAGAAGATATTAAAGGGTATGGTGGACTTAGGACTCCAAAAGGCTTTCCTCCCAAAAGAGATGGGAGGGTTAGGGATAGCGTCTGCTGTAACGGGATACATCCTTTCCGAGGAATTAGCGCGTGGAGATGTCGCCTTATGGATGGTTCACCCCGGGTTAATTGCTTGGGCTTTATATCCAGCCTTGGCAGCCAATCGAATGAACTTGGTGGAAGAACTATTCAAGGACAAGCTTCTTGACGATAAACCGCATAAAGCCTGTGTAGCCATCACTGAACCGGCGGGAGCATGCAACATAATGGATCCCGCCATGCACGGCCGAACCATATCCACAACCGCCAAGCTCGACGGAGACGAATGGGTGATAAATGGCGAAAAAATATGGCCGTGCAACTCAGGCGACGCTGACATAGTATATTTAACGGTGTGCACCACTGATCCGACAAAGGGAGATGATGGAATAGCCCTAATATACGTCCCGCCAGACACGCCGGGGTTATCAGTGGGTAAGCCTATACAAAAAATGGGGTTATGCTGGACTGATCGAAACACTGAAATCTTCTACGAAAATGTAAGGGTTCCAAAACATTACCGCGTAGCCGGACCTGGGGAGGACGCTAAAATTTTCCATGATTTGTCAGGTCAAGGTCGCCTTTTTGCCAGCGGCCAAATGATAGGGGCTGCGCAAGCGGTTCTGGAAATCGTGTTAAATTATACCAAAGAAAGGAGAATTATTAAGCCTGTCAGAGAACACTCGCTCCACGCAAGCATAATAGCGGATATGGCGATAGCCATTGAAACGGCAAGGGCATACAGTTTGCAAATCGCTTGGATGGTTGATCACCCTGAGATATATGGACGGTGGGGCTCACCCACCATGCTTGCAAGGTGTTCTGCAGCTAAAGTTTATGCAGGCGACCAAGCTATTTGGGTGATAAATAAGGCTATGGAGCTTATGGGCTCCTATGGAGGAGCCTTCGATTACAATGTGGAGAAATACTTGCGCGATGTAAAAACCATGCAGTTGGTTGAGGGAGGCCAGCAACGCGGCCGTTTAGACGTGGCGAGGGGCTTCTACACCTTTGAGTGGTAGAAACCATGGTAGGCCAACACACTTCCCTTCTTTTTATGATGGGGTCTAACCGGCGCATGAGGGCGAACTAGCTGTCTCCCGTTGCATTCAAGCCTTTAATTGAAGCCTTCTCTTTCGCTATAATAGCCGCGCCAAGAGCCCCTATGATTTGAGGCTCCATTGGAACATGTATTTTGTGGCCTATCTCTTTTTCTAGGGCGCTTACAACCCCGATGTTTTTTGCAACTCCGCCGGTGATCACCACGTCATCTTTTGCCCCAACCTGCTTAACTAGCCCGCCTACTCTTCTTGCAATGGCATCGTGAAGCCCAGCTATTATGTCAACGGGCTTTCTCCCAGAAGCTATTAGGGATATGACTTCGGATTCTGCAAAAACCGTGCATGTACTTGTGATTTGCACTTTATTTTTTGATTCAAGCGAAAACTCACCCATCTTCTCCAATTTAACGCCTAAAATTTCAGCCATGACCTCCAAAAATCTGCCTGTTCCAGCAGCGCAAGTGTCATTCATAACGAATCTTGAAACTTTCCCAGCATCGTTGAGCCCTATAACCTTTGAGTCTTGCCCACCAATATCGATTACCGTATGGCATTTGGGAAAAAGCAGCCTCGCCCCCTTCGAGTGGCAAGTGATTTCGGTAAACTTCTCATTCGCAAAGGTTAAAAGGGCTATGTTGCCCCCGTATCCCGTTGCCACCGTGTAACGTATATCCGAGGCTTTGAGCCCCGCTTCCTTAAGGCACCTTTTTAGGGTTTCATTACCAGTTTTTGACATGTCCGCGGTGGTTTTGCTAATGGCATAGGCCAAAAGCTTCCCCTCTGCGTCGACAATGCATGCTTTTGTTGCAACAGCCCCTATGTCTACTCCTGCAAAGTGCATTCTTCCACCAAATACTATTTTTAAGACGCCTTCCGAGTATAGCCTTCTAACATTTTAGCTAACAATGTCGAAAATAATAAATCTTTTAGAAACATTCCTTGTTTTAGACTCCTCTATGATAAAGCTGGAGCCGCCTTCCGATAAAGCTATTAAAGTTCGCATGGAGGATCAACCAGAGGCGAAATGAAATTGCTAAACAACGCTCTTTACAACCATTATTTTTCAAACAAAGCAAAAATAATGGAGTACAAAAGAGCCCGTAAAGCGTTGATTGGAACATTCTGCAACGTAATACCAGAAGAGCTTATACACTCCTTTGGAGCCGTGCCAGTTAGGTTATTGGGATTGTCCAGGGAGACAGAAAACGCGGATGCAAAGCTCCCACGCTGGCTATGCACTTATGCCAGGCGAGTTTTGGAGGATGGTTTAAGGGGTAATTTCAGCTATCTAGACGGGGTTGTGGGTGCAACATCCGACGACACTAAAATGCGCTTGTATTCGACATATGCCTTCTACGTAAAGCCAGCCTTCTCCCACATAATTCAGACTCCTTTCACCAAAAGCGAGGCTTCACTAAATTTCTTCTCGGCAGAGCTTCAAAGGTTAACGCATAAACTTTCACGTTTCCTCTTGTGCGACTTCAGTTCAGAAAGGCTGAAGGAGTCGATAAAAATCTATAACAAATTTCGTTCACTCTGCAACAAACTAAGCAGTTTGAGACTGCATGACACGCCAAAAATCAGCGGTTCTGATTGGACAAAGATGATGCTCTGCGCTACGTCGATGCTTAAGGAGGACTTCAACATGGTGTTTGAGAATGAACTTAAGAATTTAGGGGATTTTGAGGGGATAAAGGATTACAAAATTCGAGTGCACGTTTCCGGAACAGACTTTTACGATTTAGAGCTCCTCGAACTCATAGAGTCCATGGGAGCAGTCATAGTTTCCGACGACTTTTTCACAACAACAGAATATGCCCTAGGACACGTCAATGAGGAAGGGGACTTGTTTAGAAGCCTCGCAGAACACTATCTAAAATGCTCCAGTTGCGCTTTAACCGTGCTCCCCAACGCTTCATTCACGAAAGATAGAGTTTGCTTCATTAAAAAGGCTGTGGAGAGAAGCAAGGCTGACGCAGTAGTAATGTTGAGGGATAAGGGCTGCGAGCTTTACGGTTATCAATGTCCACAAATAGTTGAGGGGCTGGGAGATCTCCCAACCCTGCTCCTAGACGTTGACACCCCAATTTCGATAGAAAGGTATAGGACGAGAATTCAAGCATTTATTGAGTCCGTGGCTGGTTAGCATGACTGGTCAGGAATGGCGTCCCCTTGGATATAGAGCCCTATTCAGGGAACTGTTCAAAGAGCATCTTAAACGGCAGGAGGAGCTCCTAGGCAAAAATAGGCCAGTCGGATGGTTTTTCTCGTTTCAACCCTCTGAGCTAATATACGTTTTCGATTTGGTTCCAGCCTTCCCCGAACAATATTCAGCCTACTGTGCGGCTAGGGGTTCCTCCATCGACTTAATAGACTGCTCTATAGGCGCGGGTTACAGCCACTTCCTATGCGACTACTTCAAAAACACCCTTGGTTTTATCATAGAGCCGTCGAAGGCCACGCCTCCTCCCATGCCAAAGCCAGACTTCATTGTGGGAATGCGGGGATTATGCATTGCCCACTGCGAGATGGCTGAACTGTTTGCGATGATGCGTGAAATCCCCTGCTACATTTTAAACTGTCCGTACTGGACGAGGGATGTTATAGGCGGTCATGACTGGATAACAAAAGTTCCCGAAAAGATGGATAAAACGTATTACGAATATTTTGTGGACGGGTTAAATGGCTTAATAGATTTTCTGGAGAAAATAACCGGGGAGAAGATGGACGAGGACAGGTTTAGGGAGGTTTTTCGACTGTCTGAAAAAACGTCAAGGATGCTTGTGGAAATAACGCGCTTGATGATGGCTAAGCCTACCCCTGGAAGTCAAAGGGATCTTTCCGACCTTGTTTTTGTCTCCTTTTTCACCCTAGGGAGCAACTACGCCTACGAGTTTGCGTCAAAGGCCTTGAGCATCATAAAAGACAGGGTGGGCAAGGGTGAGGGTGTGGCTGCGGATGAAAAATATAGACTTTTAACCTTTGGGATTATGCCGTGGCACTCTCTAAGCCTTTACGAGTACTGCGAGACGCTAGGCGCCACCTTCCCGGTGAACATTTACGCAGCTGAAACGGTGCACCTTGCAGAAGCCGACAAGCCCTACGAAAGCATGTTGAGGAGAACCATACATTTCACCAACGCCGACTATAGTTTGATGTACGACGTTGTGGAAGGCGTAAAAAACGCGGACTTAGACGGCGCAATCCTTTTTGAGAACACCGGGTGCAGGGTGACCTCCATGATTGTATGGCCCCTCGCAGACATCATCGAGGAAAGGTTGGGCATACCAAGCCTCATAATTGAAGCGCCGCAATGCGACCCTAGGATCACGCCAATCGATAAAATTAAGATGAAGATAGACGCCTTTTTAGAAGCGTTAAAATAATAAAGTGATCGAATTGAACGTTAACCTCCCCTACGGGAAAAATAGGACCCTAACGGTGGACGTGCCTGACGAAAACATTTTTTTCGTAGTAGATAGGGGCTACGCGTCGGCCCTTGAAAATCCAAGGGAAGAACTTAAAAGAGCCTTAAGGAACCCCATCGGCGTGGAACCGCTTCGGGAACTGGTTAACCCCAGGGACAAGGTGGTAATTGTTGGTGACGATAATACTCGGCCAACGCCCCAAAACGTAATTGTTCCAGCTTTGCTTGATGAATTAAACGCCGCTGGCGTTCCAGACGAAAACATTGAAGTTGTTATTGCGTTGGGAACACATCGCAAAATGAGCGAAAAGGAGATTAAGGAAAAATATGGCGGGGAAGTTTTTGAGCGCGTAGCCATAATAAACCATGATTGCAAAGATCCGGAAAATTTAGTTGATATCGGCGTGTCTGAAATTGGGATTCCAGTTCGCGTTAATAGGGAGGTTTATAACGCCGACTTTGTTATAGGCGTCGGCAACATTGTACCCCACCCCCTTGCGGGTTGGGGCGGAGGAGGCAAAATAATTTTTCCTGGAGTCTGCGATGAGAAAACCGTGGCGATGACGCATTTTGTGGCAAGTAAGGTTAGGCCTTTGAGCAAGCTTATGGGCAGGCTGGACAACGAGATAAGAAAGATAATAGATAGGGTAGCCATTAAAGCTGGACTAAAACTGATCGTGAACACCGTGCTGAACTCTGAGGATAGGATATCCTATTTGGCGGTAGGCCACCCTATAGCCGCTTTCAGGGAAGGAGTTAAAGTTGCCGAAAAAATATTTTGCCCGAAGATCCCGGGACTCGCAGACATAGTTGTGGTTTCAAGTTATCCGGCAGACATTGACTATTATCAAGCTTCAAAGGCAGTAGCTTATGCCAGTCTAGCGGTGAAGCAAGGCGGGACAATGGTCCTCATAACACCGTGTTATGAGGGGATATCGCCCATACATCCAATAATTAGGGAGAAGGCAAAACTAAACTATGATGAAATTTTGAAGGCTGTTGAAAACAATGAGATAGAAGATTTGGTGTCCGTAGCGGTTCTTTTCACCCATGCACAGTCGGTGGAGAAAGCGGAAGTGATATGCTATTCTGAGGGGCTTACAGAGGAAGACAAAAACGCGTTGGGATTTAAGCACGCCAACACAGTTGAAGAAGCCATAAAACTGGCGTTTGAAAGTCAAGGGGGAAATGCCAAAGTAGGCGTGCTTAAATGTGGGGAAATATTGCCCATGACAAAATAGCGCACACGTAAGATTTCATAAATGACGCCCTCCTAGAAGTCTTTAAGCTGTGGAAACTTCGTTTTTGCCTCTTCAAAGATTTTTTGGTGCCAAGCGGGAAGCCTAATTTCTTGCACCATCCTCGACGGCGTGTACGGTTTTATATCCAAAACTGGAGTTCCGTCAAAAAGGTCTATATTTTTCACTTTGAGAAGTCTGCCCCTTCTTTCCAAGAGTTCCGCTATGGTTAGAGCCAACGGGTTCGGCCTATGCGGGGAATCCGTACAGAACACGCCTACTTCAGGAATTTTGTCCATGTCAACCCCCATAAGCCTCAAGCGTTTGGGCTTGACCTTCAAGACTTCACGTTGTGTTTCTGAAACCCTATGGAGGTATGCGATAATTATGAGATGGGAGAATCCGTCAATGCCGTCCAAACCGTCGGCGTACTCCCCATAGACTTCGACAACGCCTTCAACCCCATTAGGCCAGCTGGCTTTGACCTCATCATCGCTTAAATCCACGTGGACAACACCGATAGGTTTAAGCGAAATGCGCATAATCCTCCCTCCGAAGGAGACTATTAACGTATACAATCTTTACTCGCCGTGTTTAAAGTTCTCGTTTTTCTATGAGGAGCATCCAACCTTCTTCCGTTGCACCCGCTTTGAGGCACCCTTTAACCGCGCCCAGGTTCATACTGGAAAAAGTATATTTGCTAATCTGACCACATTTAGTTGGGGGAGAAGGGTTTGGCGAATGGTTTTATGGGTAAAATTTTGAAGGCAGATCTATCATCGGGAACATTAACGGTTGAGCCCGCAAATGAGGACGTTGCCAAAAAATACTTGGGTGGGAAGGGCTATTCAGTACATCTCCTCTACCAGTATCTGAAGGGGTACGAGTCTGAAGGGTTAAGTCCCGCCGACATAGACCCCCTGGGCCCAGAAAACGTGCTGATATTTTCCACCGGTCCTGGAACCGGAATCGCTGGTTTTCCGTCGTCCGGCAGGCACCATGTTATGGCGCTTAAGTCGCCCTTAACGGGTTCTGTGGGTAGCGCAAATTCAGGCGGCGAATGGGGAGCCTTTCTAAAGTTTTCAGGGTTTGACATGGTTGTTGTGGAGGGGGTTTCTGAAAAACCCGTTTACCTATCAATTGTGGATGGGAAGGCAGAGCTTAGAGATGCGAGCGGCCTTTGGGGTAAAAACGTTTTTGACACGTGCAGAATTCTGAGAAGAAAAGTGGGAGGCAAAAACACAAGTGTAGCCTGCATTGGCCCCGCTGGCGAAAACTGTGTTAATATGGCTTGTATAATGAACGATGAGCATAGGGCAGCTGGGAGAACAGGCCTCGGCGCAGTGATGGGTTCTAAAAAGCTTAAGGCGATAGTCGTTTCCGGAGATCAGAAGGTTCCAGTTGCCGACGCGAAGAAGTTCAGTGAAGTTTCAAAAAGATGCCTCGATGCTTTGAGGAAAAATGCAGTTACGGGTCAGGGATTGCCCACATACGGCACTTCTATTTTAATTAACATCGTCAACACGGCTGGGGCGCTTCCATACAGGAATTGGCAAACAGGGGTTAACCCAGACGCGGAGAAAATAAGCGGGGAAACCCTCGCCGAAACATATCTGGTCGATAGGAGAGCCTGTTGGGGATGCCCTATAGGATGTGGAAGGGTTACAAGCGTGAAGTCTGGGCCGTTCCAAGTTTTGGCCTCGGAAGGCCCGGAATACGAGTCTGTTTGGGCTTTGGGAAGCAGCACAGCGGTTAAAGATTTGGACGCTGTTGTTAAGGCTAACCACTTCTGCGATGAGCTTGGGTTAGACCCCATAAGCATGGGTTCAACAATAGCTGCAGCCATGGAGCTCAACGAGAAAGGGTTCATCCCCAAAGAAGATTTGCAAGGCTTAGATTTGCGTTTTGGAAATGCAGCGGCGATGGTTGAGGCTGTGTGGAGGACAGCCCACAAAACAGGGTTCGGAAAGTACTTGGCTTTAGGGTCAAAGAAACTTTGTGAAATCTATGGGCATCCAGAGTTTTCCATGAGCGTTAAAGGCCTTGAAATGCCTGCCTACGACTCGAGAGCTGTTAAGGGCATAGGATTAAACTATGCAACCGCAAACAGGGGCGGATGCCACGTAACCGGATACACCATTTCCACAGAGGTACTCGGGATTCCAGAAAAAACAGACCCGTTAAAACCCGAGGGAAAGGCGAAATGGGTTAAAATATTCCAAGACTTCACATGCGTCGTCAACTCAACGGTGAACTGCCTCTTCACAACGTTCGCTTTAGGCGTAAAAGACTACGCGGAACTGTTATCAGCGGTTACAGGTTGGGACCTCACAGAAGATGCGCTAATGCGAATTGGTGAGAGGATCTATAACCTAGAACGCGTAATAATAAACAAGTTTGGATTCGACGCTAAGGACGATACCCTGCCGAAACGCTTACTTGAAGAACCCATGCCCGAAGGCCCAGCTAAAGGCCACGTAACAGAACTTGAAAAAATGAAGGAAGAATATTATAAGCTGCGCGGATGGGTTAACGGAATCCCAACAGAACAAAAACTTAAGGAGCTTGAAATAGAGCTGTGAAAAAGCGGAAGACGCCCCGTATTTCCCCACTTTTTATGTGTGGACGCGTTTAAATTGGCGCTTGTTAAGGTTATGCTTTTTGCAACGCTTCGTAGAAAATATAAAACTAGAGAGCTAAAAGTCGAATGTAACGGCACACTCGAAGACCTTATTGAAAAAACTTCAAAAATTTTAGGCCATGAATTTATAAGCGATGTTTATGATTTGAAACGGGGCAAGGTTAGGGAAGACATCATTTTAATGATTAACGGAAGGAATTTGAAAGACTTGAAAAGCGAAATAGTGTTGAAAGATAATGATGTAATAGCGGTTTTTCCACCAATAGCAGGAGGCTAAAATACAGGGAAAGCTGGAACATGAGCGAAGGGTTTCCAGAGGCTCTGCAGGTTGAAGTTACAAACCGGTGTAACTTTAACTGTCAAATTTGCATAAGGCGAACGTGGAACGCCAAGTCCTTAGACATGACGCTAGACCTTTACAAGAAAATAGCTGAGGAGGCTTTTCCACGGCTTAAGCGCCTTATTCTTTACGGGCTAGGAGAGCCTTTTCTAAACCCTAACATAGGGGAAATGCTCAAAATCGCGAGGAGGCACCTTCCAAAAGAAAGCCAGATAACCATAAGTACTAACGGTTCGCTTCTTAACGAGCACTTAGCAAACAAAATAATCGAAACGGGTATAGACTCCATGTCCTTTTCCATAGACACAATTGACGAATCCATTTTGGGACGTATTCGCGAGGGGTCGGAACCCGCAACCATAGTGAAAAATTTTCGAAACGTCGCCAAAATCAAAGAAAAAGCTGAAAAAGAGTTCAAATTGGGCATAGAAGCGGTCATAATGGAAGATAATTTCAGAGATCTACCAAATCTGGTAAAGAATTCGGCGGAAAGCAGCGTTGATTACATAATTGTTTCCCATGTGGTTCCATACTCTCAGGAAGTTTATGAGAAAACGCTCTACACCACTTTGAGTAAACAGCCCCTTGAAATAATAAAACCAAGCCTAGATTACGGTTGGCGCATCATAAGAGAGGCCCTACAGGAACTTCTCAGCGGAATTCACGGGCCATCCGTTGAACTCAAATCCACTGAAATTATCAAGGGATACTGGGAGCGGGCTGAAAAAAGCGGATACTGGATTAACATCCCGTTGCTCTTAAGGTCGAAGGAAAAAATTGAAAAAATTCGGCAGACAGAAGAAATCTTCAGCTTAAGCCGAAAAATCGCCTACAAGTATCAAATTGACCTGAAACTTCCAAAAATATACCCAGACGCAAAAGAAAGAAAATGCCCATACGTGGAGAAAAAGACCTTAGTTATCCGATCAGACGGGTTAGCTGCTCCATGCATAGAATTCACGTATCCACATTTCCTCTACATCAACACACACGTAAAAAACGTCCATGAAGTATCTTTTGGAGACGCAAAAAGGCAAAGCGTAGAAGATATCTGGAAAAGGAACGCATACGCCAATTTCAGGAAAAATAGGGAAAAAATGGCTTTAACCATACCATGGTGCGGAGACTGCCCCTTCTCAACCCTAGGATGCTTCTACATAAAAACTAACAAAGTGGACTGCCACGCCAACGAACCGGGATGCAGCGAATGCTTATACAGCGTAAACCTAGCTCAATGCAACATATAAACTGTTACCACTAAACATTACCATTTCTGTTACCACCAGAAAAGGGTAGAAGCCGTCGCCCTCACCACAAAAACACATCATGTTAGCGGGGAGGTTTAGGCTCTTCTATCGATGACATCCAAAACCTCTGGCCCGGTCCCTATGAGAACCACCGGTATGCCCACTTGCCTTTCAACCTCTTTTATAAAATCTTTAGCCTCCTGAGGAAGGTCATCGTATGTCCTTGCCTTTCTACAATTCGGGTATAAAGCATCTAACTTTGTAAGGGCAGCCTGCGTCGCCCCGTTTATGACAGCGGCTTTTTTGGCTATATCAAAGTTGAAGGGGGCTGAACGCCTTTCGCGCCCAGTTCCGGCGGCTACTTCAAACCATCCCCGCTTAACAGCCTCTTCCTTTGTAATTTCCCCGGGCAATGGACCCGCACCCACACGCGTCATGAAGGATTTAAAGACTATGAGCACGTCGTCTACTCTTGTTGGCCCTACACCGGCTTCTGAGCAAATTGCCGAGGCGCTTGTATCCCGCCCCGTCACATAGGGATACGTTCCGTAAAAAAGCGAAAGCATGAAACCCTGCGTCCCTTCAAGCAACACTTTTTTGCCCATATCTAAGGCGGCGTTCGTTTCCATAGCCACATCCGTTAAGTATGACTGCAGTTCCGGGATATCCTTCGCAAGTTTTGCTGTTCTGCGAACGCGCTCTTCAATGGCTGGACCAACACCCCATCCAGTTGTGCCTATACCCTTCAGATGGGCGCTCGTTTTGTCCTGCATTGAGTGCTTCTCTTCAATTATTGACGCTTGATAATCCACGCCTATGCGGCTTTTCACGTTTGTAGATTCTATCTCTTCAAGCAATTTCGCCACGTGAATATTTGCACCTGCGCCTATCAACAGACGGCACTTCTCATATACAAAGCCGGCTGGAACCATATGCAACGCGTAACGTTTACCCTCAACCCACACGGTATGGGCGGCGTTCACAGAGCCAGTCCTGACACATAGGTCTACTTTGTCCTTTAAAGCCATGTAGGAAATTATCTTTCCCTTGCCCTCGTCTCCCCAAAACGCTCCGACTATAACCGTGCATGGCATGTTAACCGCCATTGGGGAAATTTACAAAAGACTATTTAAAATTGTTTGAAGCTTTCGTGTAAACACATTCATTAAAAAGTGCGAACGCTAATTGTTTTATCTGCTTATTAGCGGCATGTATTTGACAGCCAAAATTTTCATATAGGCCTTCCTAAGCTCGCCTATATAATCTGAAAACTCAAGGCCCTTTTTCAATTCCATCTCTATTTTCAGCATTTGGCACAAGCGTTTCAAAATACGCCCTTCCAAATTTCGCGCTGCAGTCGGGCCGAACATTTTTTCTAAACTTTTTGAAAACATGTTAGGCCTTCGCGCAACATCTAAACGTCCCACAGCAAATCTAACCTCAAGACAAGTCCAAATTATGAAAGCGAGGCGCTCCCCAAAAATAGACCCAAAGACGTAGTCTACAGCCTCTGCCACTAACTCGTCAAAACTTAACAAACCCCTTTGTGTAGATAAAAGGCTAATTAGAATCACCTCACCCTACCTTTATACGCCTCCAATTTTCTGGGATTCGGCACTCTCAAGGCTATTGGACGTTTTTGTATATACTTATGGCCACACCCACACTCAAACCCGACAATTTTGCCTTTAAACAAGATTTTTCGCCATTTAGTCGATTTACATCTGGAATCTTTTTTGTGAATCTTCCATAACATCCTTGCTTCCTCGTGGCTCAAGGGCGCATAATCCTTTGCCTTTACAAGGTACCATGCGGCGTAAGACGCGAAGCTAACCCAAAGGACTGTTGCTAGGATCTCTATCACAGTTAACACCTCGCATGTGTATTTGTGTTCTACACATATTCATATGTCTACAATATGACATATCTAACTTGGAAAATATTATAAACTTTGATATAAGCATTATCTAAAAAATAGAACAACCTCTCCGGAATCGTTTAAGAAATACGCGTAAAAAACCTTTGCAAATAGTAAGGGGCAAAAATGTGAGTTTGCCCCGCTGACGAAATATACGCGCTTAACCTTTCAAACCGAACGTTAAATCACAATATTTATTAATTGATGAAGGACAAAAATCTCGTTTGCGAGGGACAAAAATGTCTGGAACAAAATACGGAAAATATTTTGTCAGATACGACACAACCAAATGGCGTCCAGGAGGAGTTCCCATCCTCATACATTTGGAGGATAAAATCATTAAGGGAAGCAACCTATACTTTGTCCACTGGGTGTTTCCGGGGCAAGAGCCAAAAGAAGGCCAGTTTGCCATCATAGGACACCCGCCGCATACGCATCCCTACAATGAGATTCTAATGCACATTGGAACGGACCCTAACAATCCTTCAGATTTAGGGGCTGAAATCGAGTTTTACATGGGTCCAGAGCTTGAAAAGCACGTGATAACACAGACTAGCGCAGTTTTTATTCCAGCGAACTTCATCCACAGCCCATACAAAATCAAGAAGGTTTACCGGCCATACATAACCCTAATGATAATCGAGGGCCCAGACCGCAGCGAGGAACTTCATCCAGAAATATTACCTGAAGACTTAAGGAAAAAAGTGGATTTGGAATTCTGGAAACGCTTCGGGCACGCTCCATTGTCAGACATGGTTCCCCAGGGAACTTAGAAAAAGCCTCGTTTAAGCATCTGCAAATCGGCTTCACACAATTTTCTCTATTTTATTTTTGGGGCAATCAACTTTTTACAGAGTGTTTTCCCACGATGTATCCGTACGTCCACGCCATACTATGGCTAAGCCCTGGACATATTGGCGGATAGTCTAATCCAAAACGGCCTCCTACGGTGTTTCCTGCACAATATAAGCCCTGTATGGGTTTTCCCCTCCCGTCAACTGGCTGCAATTTTTCATTTACAATTAAGCCGCCCAAGGTTGAGATGAAGCGGGGAGTATCGCTCCAATTTGCGTAGAATGGTGGTTTTTCCACGGGGAAAAGTTTTTCAGGGCTTTTCCCAAAATCCAGGTCTTTTCCCATTCTGCAAAGTTCGTTGTACCTAAAAATTGTATTCTTAAAATCTTGAACGTTTAGCTCAGGGGTGACGCGTCTCATTTTTTGGGCAAGTTCATCTATGTTGTCCCCTACTATGACTTCTCCCGATTCAACTTTCTCATTAAATTCGGACAAAACCTTTTCATTAACCCTCCAAACTCGGAAAAACCCTGGGCCGAGTTTGCATGCATGCTCAGGCCATTTAGAATCAAAAATCACCCAGATGCCGCCCCTTTTCAGGCATTGGTTTGCAAAGTAAACCACGTTTAAATCTTCATTAACAAAGCGTTTGCCAAACCTGTCCACCATTAGAAAAGGATCGGTTCCCAAGGCATGCCAATGGTGCAAAATAACAGGGTGGGGTTTAGGCTCAAACTGGGCGCCTACCCAGTGGGCCATAAGATGGCCGTCGCCTGTTCCCAGCCTAAACCATGCGGGCATCAACGGCGGAAGCTTCGCAGAATCCTCTGGAACAAAGTGTTCCACTAAAGTTTTATTTCCCCCATAATCTCCCGTTGCCAGTATCACACCCTTCCGCGCGGTAAACCTCACATAGGCGTTTCCATCAGTCTTCGCTATTACGGCGTTTACCCTACCATCCTCTGTCTTTTCTATTCTTTTAGCCTCTGTCCGATATCTAACATCCACACCCAGCTTTTTCGCCTTGTTTTCTAACACCTTCAAAAGCGAGGCTTGATTACAGCCTGGTGCTGGACCAAACCTGTGGCAAACAGGGTACTCACTGGGGTTTTCTTTCCTGTAATCCCACTGTGGAGGAACAGTGCTTGGAGGCCACTTGTCAATCACCGTTGTATACCTGTCCTCTCTGTCTGGAAAAACAAGCCAAGTTTTTACGCCAACTTCTGCACACATGTCAATAAGCCAGTCCATAACACTGCCGCAGGTATAAGCCCACAGCCGAATTAGACGCTCATCCGCCCTATAACTTGAAATCACCATTAAGTTTTTGATAATTTCTTCCACATCAATATGGATTCCCAACCGTCTATGAAGCTTGCTGTTGAGAGCGGTATTATCGCCTCCGCGAGCAGTATAAATTGACCTTTTCTCTATAAGAGCTACTTCGGCATGTTCCTCCGCGGCGGAAACAGCTGCGGCTAAGCCTGCCGTCCCAGCTCCAATTACTACAACGTCGTATGCGAGGGCCTTTTTTATGTCGCTTTCCGGAATCGGCGGAGGTGGCTCAAAAGTAAATGTTTCGTTAACCTTCTTCATGCTATTCCCCGTAACCCTCAAGCCTTAAAGAACCCATTTACTCTAATTCTCAGACAGAAAATAAGTCTTGTTATTATGAAGGGCGTTGACGGCTTCCCTTTTCAAGATATGGGCTTAATTGTCGCTGTCTAGAAAAATTAAAAAAAGGAAATCACATAAACTTAGACCGGGTTTGTCATGTTACTCCCAAATAAAGTTGCAATTGTCACCGGTGGCAGCAAGGGCATAGGAAAAAGCATAGCGCTTAAATTCGCCGAGGAAGGAGCGTCCGTCGTTGTCGTTTCCCATTCAAAAGATGGAAAAACTGTTGCAGATGAAATTACAAGCAAAGGGGGAAACTCGATTTTCATTCAATGCGACGTTACGGATTCCTCTCAAGTACAGAGAATGGTTGACCAAACAATCGCCAGATTCGGGAAAATCGACATATTGGTTAACAACGCCGGAGGAATCAGCGTCGCTCGAGGCCCCACAATTTATATAACAGACATAACCGACGAAGACTGGGATAAAATTATCAGTTTAAACCTAAAAGGCACATTTCTATGCTGCAGAGCAGTCGTTCCCCACATGAAAGCTAGAAAATACGGTAAGATCATCAACATTTCTTCCATGGGAGCCTTCTGCCCAGGAGGGCCCGGAGGCACCGCCTACCACGCGGCTAAAGCCGGAGTGGTAGGTTTAACCCTTGACTTAGCTTTTGAATTGGCTCCATTTAACATTAACGTGAACGTCGTTTTGCCAGGGCCTATTCGCACTGATTTTTGGGGATCCATAAAGGACAACGATGCATTCTTTGAAAAGCTTACAAAAACACAAATCCCAATGCAGAGGGTGGGCACCCCAGAAGAGGTGGCTGGAGCTGTCCTGTATTTGGCGTCAGAGCTGTCATCGTATGTTACTGGCGTAATATTGCCAGTTGCTGGGGGAGACCCCTTAAAACCTTGGCATCTAGTTTCAGCACCCTACCTTGAAGTTTGGCGTAGTGGTAAATAACATACATCAATAGGGGAGGCACTATGCCTTGAACACCGTTAAAGGTAAGCATGTTGCACTGCTTCTCAAACAACCTCGAATGTTGGCTTTTGCAGAGGTCCCAACCCCACACCCTTCTGGGGAAGAGGTGCTTTTGAAAGTTTTAAGCGTTGGCATCTGCCACTCCGATGTCCTTAGATGGAAGGGGGAAATGCCATGCCCTGAAGAGTGGCGTGCTGGGGCTGGAACCCACGAAGTTGTTGGGGCTGTGGCCGCATGCGGCGAAAGAGTCCCAAACTCGCTAAGAATGGGGCAGAGGGTCCTCGTATACCCCCTAGGACTCTACACTGAGGACGACGAGTACACTAGAAGGGGTTTAACCCACCACGCAAAGAAGGTTTTGCGTGTCGGCGGAATGCAAGAGTATGTTCTGTTACCCCACTACAGGTGTCTAGTAAGCTTGGAAGGTTTAGACGATTTCCACGCCGCCGCACCCCTCGGATGCGCCGCCCTCACAGCTTACGGGGCTGTTAAGAAGGTGAAATACCACGTGGAATCAGATGATTATGTAGCGGTAATCGGCCTAGGAGGGCTTGGATTGTATGCTGTACAGTTCATTAAGGCTCTTATGCCATACGTTAATCTTATAGGTATAGACATAAGAGATAACGTGCTTGATTTTGCGTCAAAAATGGCTAAAATGGACGTTTTAGTCAATGCTGCAAAAGAAGACCCCCTTAAAGTAATAGGCAATGCAACAAAGGGTAGGGGTGTAAAAGCGCTCGTAGACTTTGTAGGAGGTACAAAAACCGTTGGAACTTATGTCAAAGCTATTTCCCACCTTGGAATTTATGTAATCGTTGGAATTATGGACGACGAGGTTATGCTTTCAGATATGCGCAATTTAATAGCCAAGGAAGTTATGATTCATGGAAGTTTCATGGGCAGTATGCATGATCAATACGAAGTGGTTGATTTGGCTAAAAGAAAAATTGTAAATCACTCAAGCGTTGTAACTCGAAGACTCAAGTTTGACGCGCAGGAGGTGAACAACGCCTTTAGAGACCTCGACGAGGGGAAAATTATAGGCAGACAAATAGTTGTCTTGGGATAACTTCCGCTTTATAGTTTATGCAAACCCTTTACCGTATAGCGTTTATAAGCTCATTTGGAAGGTGTTGGAATGCGTAAGGAACGCGAAGTTGAAACAGACGTTTTGGTCATCGGAGGGGGAATTGCAGGCTCCTTTGCGGCCGTAAGGGCTAGGGAAAAAGGACTTAACGTAACCATTGTGGACATGGGTTATGCGGGGTATACGGGCGTCACCCGTCAAGCCCTGCTGGGCTTTGCCGTTTACAACCCTAAATGGGGAACCGACTTGAACACGTGTATAGAGGCGGTAAGCCGGAAAGGCGAATATTTAAACGACCGAGAATGGACTGAAATAATCTTCAAAGACTCATGGAAAATATATGAGGAGCTTGTCTCTTGGGGAGCCGACTTCCGACTTGAAAGTGAAGGATACTTTCTGAAAAAATACCCTCCCTTCACAATAATCCCAGTGGGCGAGTATGGAGTGGGACCTGCGTGTAGGAAGCGCGCCGAAGAAGTCGGCGTTAGAATCATGGACAGAACTATGGTGACGGATCTACTCAAAAAAGAAAACACTGTTGTGGGAGCGGTGGGCTTTTCGCTTTATACGGGGGATCTATACATTTTCAAGGCTAAATCGACGGTTATGGCCACTGGCCCCACATCGCTGGTTTCAGGGGACGGAGACGCGTTGGCATACAGAGCTGGCGCAGAAATAACGGGAAAGGAGTTTCCCTACACCTGGCCCGGAGCAGGAGGTCTTCTTGGCGGAATGCAGGAAGTTGCCGCTCGCAACGTTTTCATGCGTTTCGTAGATGCGGAAGGCCGCCTCATCGACATAAGTGACAAGTACGAGTTGGACTTAACGATGGAGTTTCTAGTCCACGCTGGAAAAGCCCCCATTTACTGGGATTTGGAAGCCGCCACTTCGGAGGATATTGCCAGAATGAGAAAACGAATTGAAAATGCGTATCCGAGGTTTGAACCCAAATTTGATCCAAGCCAAGGCGGCAGAAGACAGGCCCTCGGAGGCGAACATAGGATGGGCGGAGGGACACATCAAGGTGGAGGCATCTGGCTAACAAACAAAAAATGCGCTGCAAGCCTTCAGGGTTTGTTCGCCGCAGGCGAATGCGCAAGCACAAGGGCGTTAGGCGCCTACCATCCGGCGCCGGGCTTTGGTTTGCTCACGTCGGCAGTTGCGGGTTATAGGGCAGGGATAGGCGCAGCCGAACATGCCATGCAGGCAGACAAGCCAGATTTAAGTAAAGAAGAATTGTCAAAAGTGAAGGAAACCGTTTACGAGCCTCTTGAACGTAAAAGCGGGTTTGATCCTAGATGGACTGCACAGATAATCTATAACACGATGGTTCCCTACTTCATTAAGTACATTAAACGCGAAGACAGGTTAAAAGCAGCTTTAACCATAGTTACTTTTGTAAGGGATCACATTGTACCTAAACTTTTTGCCAAGGACATACATGAACTTTGGCTTGCCCACGAGGTTAAAAACATAGTGCTTAACGCTGAAATGATTTTAAGATGCTCCCTTTTCAGGACGGAAAGCAGAGCCACCCATTACAGGGAAGATTACCCGAGAAGGGTTGACCCTGACTGGCTTGCCTGGGTGAAGCTGAAAGACGACAACGGCGAAATGAGGTTATGGAAGGAACCAATCCCAAAGAAATGGTGGCCTGACCTTTCCCTACCATACGAGGAAAGGTATCCTAGAAGATTTCCGGGAGAATAAACCGTAACGGGAAGGAAAATGTATGCCCATTCAACAGATTGACTTAAACCGTTGTAGCAGTTGTGGGATGTGTGTTAAACTATGCCCGAGAGACGTTATTAGGATAGACGAGCAAAGCAAAAAACCATTAATTAAATATCCTGAGGACTGCACGGACTGCGGGTTCTGCCAGGCTTACTGCCCTACACATGCAATCACAATGCAGCAAGGCGTCATTAAGTTTGTGTCGTGGCGTTAACCGCCCGCTATCAAGGGCGATATAATGACGTGATCCCCTTCCCTAAGCGGGATTTCTGGAATGGGGGTTCCTCCCAAAACAAGGTTGTTGTTGACAAGGATGCTGAAACCGCGTTTTAAACAGTGCCCCTCAGCGTCGTAAATTTCCCTTTCAAGTTTTTCACCGTGCAAGTTTAAGAGAAAATTGAGGAAAAATTTAAGGGAGGCGCCTTCTGGCAACTCTACATATTCGGCGCTTTTCCCGAGGAAGTCCCCGATGTAACCCAAGTATGAAACCTTGACCTTCATAACAATCGTTTATTTCTCCCTTTTTACGATGTCCTCTAACCCAAGCTCTCTCAGTTTCTCCTCTGGAATTTCGCCAGTTTCAGGGTTCCATCCCATAGCCTTATAATAGTACTTCTTCAGCTTCTCGAAGTCTATTGTTATGCCTTTTAATGCGCCCTCTGGGAGGGGTGGTTCTCCAGCAACCCTAGGCGGCAGGGTGTAGTGACTTGGCTTCCATCCCTCTCTCAGGTTAAACGCATGGAAAAGAGTGTTTATTCTTATCCCCGTTTTTATCAAATCGCTGGGGCTTAGATTCCAGCCTGTCACGGCGTTTAAAACTTCGTGGAGCGGATGCCCCAGAGCATCGCTGCCCAATAGGCATAAACCCGCTGAGAAAACGCTTTTAGCCCACGCTGAGGAGGCTGTGCTAAGCTGAACCCTTTTTTCCGACGTGTCATGCCTATCAATCATCTTCGGCGCCTCTAACACCTTTGCAAGGATTGGATTCACGTTCAACTGGAATGCTGTCAGCTGTCCACGGGTATGTTTTGCAGCTTCCGGGTCTAAAACATAATTTAGGCCCCAGCCCACGTCGAACCTTGGATCATGCATTGGCACCATTTCACCGCAAACATCCATAGAAAAGCGCTCCGCACCCCTTCCAATTTTCTTCGCCGCCCACCTTGCGCCGTCCGCTAACAGGTCGCCCACCCCCTCACGCAGGCACATCTTTTTAAGAAGTTCTATGATGGCGTCGCTGTCGCCCCATTTAAGCTCAAGTCCACCCGTGTCCTTCCTTGTAAGTATACCTTTTTCATAGCACTCCATTGCAAAGGCTATTGTTGCACCGGCAGAAATGGTGTCCACGCCATACTTGTTGCATAAATCATTTGCGTAAAGTATCGCCTCTATGTTATCGTTTAGGCACATGGGGCCGAAAGCGGCTAAAGTTTCATATTCAGGTTTGTGCGCCTTCTCTAAAGCGTATTTTCCCCCAGGAACTTTCACCCATCCGCCGCAGCCCACGGGACAACCCGGGCAGAAATACTTTCCTATAATGTACTTCTTTAGCGTCGGAAGCCCCACCTTCTCCCATTTTTCCTCGGGGAAATCCTTCACGTTTGTGCCAGCCCAATTCTTAATTGGAGTGTCATGTGTGGCTAGGTGGGAAACCACTGCAGAGCATGTTCCACCTTCGCTTAGTTCTTTAAACATTGGAGTAGGGTTGCTTTTCACCTTTACATAGCCAGACTTCATAAGCTCTCTAACTTTTTCCTCGTCGAAAACTTGAGGTTTCTTGTCCCCATCACACGCTATGGCTTTCAGATTTTTCGACCCCATGACGGCTCCGAGTCCAGACCTAGCCGCCGCCCTTCCTCCATCGTTGATTACGGCAGATATTCTGGAAAGTTTTTCGCCAGCCGGGCCTATACATGCCATTTTCAGTCTGTCATTTTTTTCCCGCTCTCTGATGATTTTCTCAGTTTCCACCGTGTCCTTTCCCCACGCTTCCTTAGCGCTTTTTATCTCTGCCTCCCCGTCCTGAATTAATAGATAAACTGGCTCCTTGGCCCTACCAGTAAAGAATACCAGGTCATAGCCCGACGCTTTAAGAGCGTTTGCAAAGGTGCCTCCGCCGCTCGCCGTGCCCCAAAAGCCTGTTAAGGGCGACTTCCCCATTACCGTAAAGCGGCATGCGCAGTATGTTCCTGAAAGGGTTAGTGGACCTGTGCCAAAGCCGAGGATGTTGTCGGGCCCTAGGGGGTCTTTTTTGGGTTTTATGTGCTCGTAGATTATTTTGCCGCCTACCCCCATCCCTCCAATGAAAAGTCTAGCGGTGTCATCTGAAAGTTCTTCTTCACGGATTTTTCCTGTACTCAAATTTACGAAGAGCATTTTTCCCATATATCCAAATTTAGGCTTCAAGACATTATACCTCCTGCAATATCAATTACTGCACCCGTCAAGTATTCAGCTTTATCGGACACTAGAAACGCGACAAGTTCAGCTATTTCCTCTGGCTTACCTAAACGTCCCTTCGGGATGCCAGCGGCTACTTTTCTATATTCTTCTTCCCTCAACTTTTCTATTGGGACACCCGTTCTTCTGCTAAGGTCTTCAAAATACTTGTCCCTTAAATTGGTAATGAATGCTCCGGGATTTATGGCGTATACATCAATGTTGTGGGGCGCCAGTTCCAAAGCTAAAGTCTTAGTGAGCATAAGTTGAGCGGCCTTTGAAGCGTTATAGATAGCGCTTCCAGGAGTAGGAACTTTCGATGCCATCGAAACTATGTGGACAATTTTTCCTTTTCGTCTCGGAATCATAACCTTAGCAACAGCCTTGGAAACGTTAAAGGCTCCTAGGACGTTGACTCTAAAGACATCATGCCAGTCTCTCTCGTCAAACTCAACAACGGGAACGTTCACTGGGCCTCGGGTGCCGGCACAGTTAACGAGAATGTCAATTACGCCAAATTCCCTAACAGCCGCCCCTACAGCAGCATTAACCTCGCTGTAATCTTCAATATGCGCCTCCAAAGCAATGATGCGGCGTCCAAGAGCCTTCACTTCATCCACCACGCTATCAAGCCCTTTCCAGTCCTCGTCTCCGGGAAATAGACTTCGGGATTGTCGGGATTTGTCAACTGCAACTATATCCGCTCCATTCTCGGCCAGTTTCAAGACAATAGAGCGTCCCATTCCCCTTTTAGCCGCCGCCCCTGTGACAAAAGCAACATTTCCCTCCAGATTAGGAGCCATAGTTTTTTGAATAACCTCCGATAATCACTCTTATCGAAAAGGAACATCCTATAAGCTTTACTATTTCCAGTAAAAGCTATGCAATTAATAGAGCGTTCGTCATCTGATCTCGCATAAAATCCCATAAGATTCAAAAATTTCTTTCGCTTTTTTAAGTTCTGACTCTAATGGCCTTTTTATGTCGCTTAAGGCGTAATTTCTATCCAGCATTTTATACTTGGAAATGCCGTATGCATGGTAGGGAAGCAACTCCACCTTGTTAAGCTTAAAACTTGTCATTATCTCTGCAATTGCCTTCATATTTTCAAGCGAACTGTTAAGCCTAGAAACAAATGGCACTCTTACTATTACAGGAGTTTCTGTAGCCACCGTCAGCTCGAGATTACGCAAAATCTTATCATTTGGTTTACCTGTCAACTCCATGTGGGCGGCGCTTTCAGAATGTTTTATGTCAAAATACACAAGCGACGTGTACTCTAAGATCTCTTTTAACTTGTTTGGTTCGCCGAAGCCTGAGGTTTCAATGCACGTGTGGATTTTTGATTCTCTGCAGCGCTTAAGTATCTCTCGCGTGAAATCAGGTTGGTAAAGGGGTTCTCCCCCGGAAATTGTAACTCCGCCATTTGAAAACTGGTAATACTGAATATCTTTTAATACTTCTTGAAAAACTTCATCAACCGACATGATTTTTCCATAAAATCTGAGAGCTTTAGAAACACATTTTTCAACGCACTTGCCACAATTGGTGCATTTCTGCCTATCAATCCTTATTCCATCCCTGTCAACAAGAATAGCCTTAACCTCGCATGTTTCCACGCATTTGTTGCAATGGATGCAAAGTGTGTCTCTGTGAGCTACTTCAGGCCATGGATTCCAGGATTCTGGGTTATCACACCATAGGCATCTCAAATAACAGCCTTTGAGGAACACTGTTGTCCTTATGCCAGGCCCGTCGTCCAGACAGTATCTTTGTATATTGAATACTACTCCTTCGACCAATGTTATGCACTCTTAAAACCCGTGAGTTGTCCTATTAATAATCTCGTCCTGAACCGCAGCGGGCAAATCCACAAAGTATGCACTATATCCAGCCACCCTCACTATTAAGTTTCTATATTTTTCTGGGTTTTTCTTCGCTTCTATTAGTTCTTCTGGGCTAACGATGTTGAACTGTATGTGCCAGCCTCCCCTAGCAAAATATGTTCGAAGAAGCGCTGCCATTTTCTCGATTTTTTCCTGCGAGTTCAGCACAGCCTTATTGAATTTCATGTTATGGGCGCATCCCACAAAATTTACCAGTGAAACTTTGGTTGCTGAATTTAAGTTTGCTGTAGGCCCGTTCACATCCACGCCGGGCATAGCTGAGGTCCCGCCGTCGTTTATTGGGGTTCCCGCTTTTCTGCCATTTGGAAGGCTGCCCACAGCCCTTCCGTGAACTATGTGACCAGCAGCTGCCCCTATGAACAGGAATGGTTTTAGTCCCGTAAATGGGTCCGGCCTGTTTAGTGCTAATTCCTCCACTTTAGACCAGATGTACTTGAATATTTCATCAGCATAATCTTCATCGTTTCCGTATTTAGGCGCGTTTAGGCACAGCTGGCGGATATCTTCGTAACCCTCCCAATTAGCCTTTAAGGCTTCTAATAGTTGGCTCATTGTTAACTTCTTCGTGTCGAATACCAGGTATTTGATTGCAGCTAGGGAGTCAGCTACATCGGTGAACCCTCGCAAACCAACCCAAAGCTGCTCATGCACTGGATATTTTTCTCCGCCTTTCCAAGGTATTCTGCCATTTTTTATGGAAGTTTCATAGAACATGGCTGCGGCGAGGCCGCATTGCATGCGGTTTCTGTTTATAATGCCAAATCTTATGAAGTAATCTTTACGCATTCGATCTAGGAAGTAGTCAACCTGCTTAAGGAATGCTTCGTAAAATTGTTCTATGGCTGTAAACTGTGTAGGGTCGCCTGTTTTTAGTCCAAGCTGCTTTCCTGTTCTTGGATCAAAGCCGTTATAAAGGACGAGCTCAAATACTTTGGGCAGGTTTAAATTCATTACGCCAAGCGAGTGTGTGCCGCACTCAAGGTTATAGGCTAAGCATCCGCTGGCCATCCACTGAGATGCGTCTTCAATTGGGATGCCTCTTCTTAGATGCCTCTCTGTTCCTAGTTCCCAGTTTAAAAAGGCGGGATTGCCTCCCCCAAAGTCTCGTGCGCATTCCAATGCATAAACTAGAAAGGCTGTGGGCATGTCCTTGTGATAGCGGATGTAGACAGCTGGTTCTGAAAGTTTAAGCTGCCGCATCACTTCAAGAATCAAAAATGAAACTTCGTTTGTCTGGTCTGTTCCATCGGGGTTCTTACCACAAATTGTTACATTCGGCAGATTAGTCCCTTGAGCGTGCCTCGCATTGGGCTCTATGTCTTCAAGTATTTCACATTCCCTCGTTTTTAGCCATAGACAGGCTAGCAGCTCGGCTGCTTGTTGGCGTGTAATCTTGCCCTCCTTTAAGTCCCTTTCATAGTACGGGTAAAGCATTTGATCAAGTAAACCCAATGTGTGGGCTCGGTCGTGTATACTTTCAATCCATTGGGCTAAGTTAAGGAAGCGTACGGCTTGGACGGCTTCCCAGAAACTTCTAGGCGGATTGGCCGGAACCCACTCGCAGTTTTCCGCTATCTGTTCAAGTTCCCTCTTCCTAACGGGGTCAGTTTCCTTCGCAGCCATCTCCCTTGCTAATTTTGCATGTCTCCGCGCCCAATCAATGACTGCTTGACATTCAATAACCAAAGCTTTCAGCAGATAATATTTATCAAGGGCTTCGGGGCTTTTTGGGTTAACATGGGCACCCTCTTTAAACATTCTTTCCATTTCCGCTTTAGCTAACCCGATGATATAGTTTAAGCCGTGGTCAAGGACGGATTTTCTTGGGAAAAAATGATAACCAGCAGCAGCAGGCGGGCCTGATATTATGGCCCACTCAGGAACCGCCGTCAACTCAGGATTTGCTCTCATGGGATAACCTTCAAAAACCGTTGCACGGTCCATCATGAGGTCCATGTGTTCCTCGCCTAACTCCTCTATTAACGCCTTATTCATTTCATCCTTTGCAAGACGGGACGCCCAGTATTCCGCATCCTTCCTCAAAAGTTCCGCGTCTTCAGGTGAGATCTCACATCTAACCCAATCGCTAACCCGCCTGTCCCACCTGCCTGACTTAAGCATGTTCAACACGTACAGGGGATTGAATGCGGCGACTATGTATGCGCCTTTTATATGCTCGGTGAGGCAGCCCACAATAAGTTCGTCGTCCCTAATTATAATGGGCGCCTTTTCGAACAGCTTTTTAACCGTGTACGCGTGTCTTAGAGTCGGATGTAATCCTTCGTTTTCCTTCCATCCCTCGCTAAAGGCAAGAGTGGGCCAGATGGAGACCTTAGGCTGGGCGTCTTGCCACCTTTGCTTCTGTCGCTCAATTCTGTCCGTTAAAACGTTTATCTTTCGCATTTCATTCGCAAGAAATCTTGCTTCCTCTTCGTTCATAACAATCTCCTTACAATTTAGACACTTTGAGTTTTATATAAAGGATGCTGATTCTTGAGTCTTTTGGCGATTGCTGGCAATGTAAACTTGGATTATAATTTTAAGGCAAGAGCAAACACAGAAAACCGTTAAAAACCTTTATCTTTGTAAACAACCGTCTGGGATAGTAACGGTTAAAGGGGTCTAAAATGCAGTCCCATTTAAAAAGCGGTTCTGATGTTGATTTTTCAAGTGACGTACAACTTTTGATGGAGAAAATTGTTGATTTGGATTATAAAGATCTTCCCCAAAATATCGTGGATGTCGCCAAAAAAAGCATTCTAGATACGCTAGGAGTGATTTTGGCCGCGAGCACACTTGGGGAAGGATGCAAAGAGTTTGTGGAGTTGGCAAAAGTTTGGGGAAGCGAAAAGGGAAAAAGCACGGTTCTTGGTTTTGGCTTGCAAACATCACCGCCTATGGCCGCTTTTGCTAATGGCTCGATGGCCCACGCGCTGGACTACGAAGAGGTGCATGATTTTGCGTTTGTGCATCCTAGCGCGCAAACTTTTCCCGCGCTTTTAGCTGTCTCGGAAAGCGTTGGCAGAGTTAGCGGGAAAGATTTCATTACAGCGCTGGTTTTGGGTAATGAGTTCACTGTAAGGCTTGGCCTCTGCAGGACTTATTATGGTGAGGATGCTTTGTTTCTGTGCAACCCTCCAAATCTTGGAGTATTTGGCGCCACGCTGGCGGTTAGCAAAGTTTTAGGGTTAAACGAAAAGCAGACCCTCTCAGCCCTTTCTTTGGCGTTATGTCAAGCATCATTCAGCAGTGAAGTTATGGGTGATCCCAATTCGATAATAAGGGCGACACGCGAGGCATTCACGTCAAAAGTTGCCATAATTTCGGCATTTCTTGCACAAAAGGGGATAAAAGGGTGTGAGAAACCGATTGAAGGAAAATTTGGGCTGTTCAAATTGTACTTTGGGAACAGATGTGACCCTTCGCGGCTTACAAGGGAGTTTGGCAAAACCTTTGAATATGCTAACATAAGCTTTAAGCCATGGCCATCCTGCAGGGGAACACACCCTCATATACAAGCCTCGCTTGGCATTGTTGAAAAACATCAGTTAAAGCCGAAGGACGTTGAGGAAATCTGCTTGCTAATACATCCCATGGACAGATTTTTATGCGAACCATTGCCTAATAAAAGAAGACCTATGACGGCTATTGATGCCAAGGCAAGCTTACCCTTCACCGTAGCCACAAGCATAGTGCACAAAAACGTCGATTTAGAAAGTTTTACACCGCAAAGTCTAGCCGATAAAGAAGTTCTCGAACTTGCCAAGCGAATCAAATACCAAATAGATCCCAATCTTAACAAGCCGATACAAGGCGGCATAATCGTTAAGGGCAAGAATGGAACCGTATATTCGGAAACTGTATATGCTGACATGCTCTTTGGCAGTCCGAAAAAACCTCTAAGTGAGAAAGACTTAAAGTCAAAGTTTATTCAGTGTGCCAAGCATTCAGCTAAAAAGATAAATGAGAACATTTTGGAAAAGCTGGTTAACACGATTCTTCAAATTGAAAACGTTAACGATATCCGTGAAGTGACTTCAATGATGAGCCAGTAGCCTTTTAATTTAAGGAACCGCAACTATTTTTGGGCAACGAAAAATAAAAGACCTCCAACATATCTTACAAGGTTGGGATAATGCTTGGATTTGGGGTTAAAGGGTAAGGTAGCCCTTGTAACTGGTGCCGCAAGGGGGATTGGTAGGGCTATTGCCATAGAATTTGCCAAGGAAAGCGCTAATGTTGTTGTGAACGATGTTGTTGACGGTTCTCAAGTTTCAGGAGAAATCCAGAAAATAGGCGTTAAAAGCGTGTTCATCAGGGCTGATGTCTCAAACATGAATGAAGTGGAACAGATGTTTAGCAAAGTTGTAGAAATATTTGGGAGAGTAGATATTTTGGTGAATAACGCTGGAATCAACAAAGACGCCCTAATCCATAAAATGAGCCTTGAAGACTGGGACGCCGTCATAAATGTCAACCTTAAAGGAACATTCAACTGCTCTAAAACGGCTGCAAAGTACATGATGGAACAGAAATACGGCAGAATAATAAACATCTCGTCAGTTATGGGACAGATGGGAAACATTGGAAGCGCCAACTACGTAGCGTCAAAAGCCGGAATCATCGGGCTTACTAAAGCGCTGGCCCTTGAACTAGCCAGATACGGAGACATAACAGTGAACGCTGTTGCCCCGGGATTTGTAAACACAGAAATGACGTGGGGAATACCTGAAAAAATTCTGAAGGCCTTTTTGGAAAGGATACCACTACGGAGAGTAGCTGAACCCGAGGAGATAGCCCACCTCGTCATTTTCTTAGCCTCGGACGTAGCCAAATACATTACAGGGCAAGTTATAGCAATTAATGGTGGACTTTACACCTAACTGAGGTTACGCGTTAAGACTATGAGCCTGCCGGAAATAGAAAGCTTAAAAGAGTTTTTCTTTGAAATTGGGCCGATTCGGCCTCCTTCGGAGGGTGGAAGCTCTTCGCTTCTCATAAGAGTCACACGAAATTGTCCATGGAACCAATGCAAGTTCTGCTATGGAACGCCTTACAACAGAGGAAAGTTTCAACTCAGAAGCCTGGAAGAGATAAAAAGGGACATAGATGCAGCCAAAAGAATCAAGGAGCTTCTAGAGGCTATAGCTGAAAAACTCGGCGGGATGGAATGGGCAGCCAAAATAATTGATCCCTATTTTTTATATGGAAAAGACTTGATAGAGTTAGACGAACGGGAATCTAAGAATTTTCAAAGCATCGTGAACGTGTTTAACTGGATTCGTTCAGGAGGAAAAAGCGCTTTTCTCCAAGATGCTAACAGTCTAATTCTGCCCACTAATAAACTAGTTGAAGTACTAACCCATCTGAGGCAGTCTTTCCAGAGCTTAGAAAGAATAACATCTTATGCTAGAGCAAAGACCCTTGCCCAGAAAAACCTAGAAGAACTGAAAGAACTACGTAAGGCAGGCCTTTCAAGGCTTCATGTAGGTTTGGAAACAGGCGACGATGGACTGCTGGAATACGTTAATAAGGGTGTAACTAGCGAGGAACATGTTTTTGCTGGTAGGAAAGCCAAAGAAGCGGGGTTTGAACTTTCATTGTATTGGATGCCCGGTTTAGGTGGAAAAACCATGTCAAAGCAGCATGCAGTAAACACTGCCAGAGTTTTGAATGAGATAAACCCTGACTTTGTGAGGTCGAGGAGGTTTATTCCCCGCAAGGGAACGCCACTGTACGAAGAATGGAAAAGTGGTGCTTTTCAACTACTTTCACCCCATGAGGAGCTTAGAGAAATCCGGATGATGGTGGAACGTTTAGAAATTACCGGAAGGGTTTGCTTTGACCACTACATCAACCCAGCTTACAGGAGCGATTCTAGTTATATTTGGCTTTTCAAGCAACATTATGAAGGGTACAAGTTTCCCGATGAAAAATTCAAAGTTCTAGAAATAATAGAATATGGCCTGAAAATAGATGAATCGCTGTACATCCGTGCCGAAGATTTAGTTGAGATGCCACTCTGACAACAAAACTATTGACGCAAGGACATATATCATTAAGCCCTTTTTAGCCCAATTATCTCCATCTGAGGCCCATCTACACTTAGAAGCTTGATTTAGGGGAAAATCGTTTGTAATTTTTAGCGGAAAGTTTATAAGTTAAGTAACACTTCTTTTGATAAAAGTATTACGAGGAGTTTCGAGTGCACATCCCGGACGGTTTCCTAAGCCCAGAAATATCCGCTTTAATGTGGGGGGTATCCGCGGCTTTTCTTATTTGGGCTTGGAGAAAGGCCAAATCCACTTTCAGTCAGTCTTTGGCTTCGTTGTTAGCGGTTTCAAGCGCCTTCGTTTTTGTGGCTCAGATGTTAAACTTTCCAATAGTTTATGGTACAAGCGGTCATCTTGTAGGCGGCACCTTCCTCGCCATGGTTTTAGGACCATACGCCGCAATACTCAGCATGACCATTGTTTTGTTAATGCAAGCGCTCCTTTTCGCGGATGGAGGCATATTCGCCTTGGGAGCAAACATCTTCAACATGGCTGTTATAGGTGGGTTAAGCTTTTTCTTAGCCAATCTTATCTCGGGAAAAGCAGACAGCAAGAGGTTCTATCTTAGCGTTTTTATCGCCTCATGGTTTTCTGTTGTTCTAGGCGCTTTGGCATGCGGCTTAGAAATAGGGCTCTCGCCAATTTTTTCGGAAGCTGGGGGCATAGGCGTCACCATCCCAGCCATGCTATTTTGGCATGTGATCATTGGACTTGGCGAAGCAGCAATAACGACAACGCTTGTAACCCAGTTGTATAGGTTGCATCCGGCAGTATTAAACGGGTTAACCTTTATGAGAAAGGGTATGCAATGAAGAGGCCAATTAAGGTTTTTTTAATCATATTAGTTGGTTTTGCGGTTTTGGTGCCCTTTGCCTCAACAGATCCGGATGGTTTGGAAAAGGTGTCTGAAACTCTTGAAATCGAAGAGCCTGAGCCTGTTTGGAAAGGGCTAATGCCTGACTACACACTACCAGCCGTGGAGAACCCCTACTTATCAACACTGCTTGCTGGCTTTTTCGGCGCTTTTCTGGTTTTAGGTGTCTCCTTTGCCCTTGGAAAAGTCATTGCTAGATCCGGCAAGTAGATTATTCTCTGCTTGCGAGGATCACTATGTAATCCGCTGTGTCGGCGCACATATCAGCGGCTTTTTCGATGAACTCCACAAGATCGTCAAATATGACTGTTGAACCGCTGTTCATCTCCCCGGAATATTTGATGAACAAGGTTTTGGTCTTAAGATATTCCTCATCTATTTTCTTTTCAATTTCTTCAACTTTTTTAGCCCCATTTATGGCTGCTGAGGGATCCGCCGCGATTTTTTCTATGCTTCCCCGTAGGGCTTGAGCACAGTCCACTAAAATTAAAGTTGCGCGGGCAGTGTTTTCCCATAACTCTCTTGGAATCTTAGCATTTTCAAGCATTTTAATGCATCTAGCCGCGTCTTTCACGTGGTCCGCGAGGGTGTCAAGTCTTTTTACGAGGTGCATTAGGTCTTCGCGGTATTCGGCAAATAGGGCTACGCCCTTTGAAAGCTCTTTGAAAACCTCCGTTCTCAGCTTATCAACTTCTTTTTCTACATTGAAGATGTTTTCGATGTGTTGCATTGCCTCTTTCTTTTTGTCTTCTGACATTCTTTGGATTGCCTGATTTAGAAGAGTTACAGTATCGAGAGCCTTTGTTATTTGCTCTTGAGCTAAGTCTAAGGCTCTTGTTCTCCGTCGTCTTTCAAACCACGCGTAACTCTTCTTCTCCAAACTCTCATCTCCGATTATACTTTGAAATCATGCTTAATAATGCTTCGCAAACAAAGTTTTAGCCTGCTTCCTTTTCAGCTGTCCAATAAGATTCAATTTTGCCTTCCCTAGTTACTATAAATTCTTTCTTGAAAAATGGGGCTTCCCTCTTATATCTTTCAACAGCCTCTCTTAAAACCGGGAAAACGTTTTCCCGATGAGAACCCGCCACTATAACGTACACTAAGTCTTCGCCAACATTAAACTCGCCTTGAAAATGGTGAATTTGAACGTCGACTATGCCCTCCCGCCTCTTCAAGTCTTTACATATTTTCGACAAAACCTCGTCAGCTTTCTCTTCGTAGGCCTCTATCTCCAATTTTTGAACTTTTTCCCCCGTTGGATTTTCACCACGCACAACGCCTATGAATATGCCTATTGCCCCAGCCTTATGGAAATCCTCTTTTCGCTTAATGCTCTTAATTAAGCCGTCAAGGGTTAGCGCTTTCTTAGTGTGAACATATTTGTACGTCATATTTATCCCATTTCATTATTGAGCCGCAATTAGTTTAACATTTTCTTTGGGAGATAGACTTACTTCTAAGCGAAACTTTTTGGCTTAAGTCTCCAAGCACAGCTGATGGAACTGGCAAATCTTTCACTGTGAGCAAGCCTGCCGGCGCATTAATCACTTTGGGGATCAAGTTGACAACTATTGCCCCTGTGCCTATGTCCCCATGTACGCACGGTTGGATTTTTTGGTTTACCGTGGGAACACCCTTGATAGTTATGGCGTCATATTCTTCTTTCGCGCCCAAATAGGCTTGGAAACTTAGGCAAATGACCTCTTTACCATTAACGAAGCCTTTTGCCGCCTGCTTTATACCTGCCACTTTGCCAGCCTCAACATTTACGGCATCGTCTTCCACAAATTCTTCTGCTATAACTGGCTCGACAGCGTCAGTTTTTATACTGTCAAGCTTCCATGACAAGGCGTCAGCAATCATTGCAATGGACTGTTCAAGCCCTACATGCCCAGTTATTTGTTTTTTCAAGATTTTCTGCCTAAACTCCTCAACTGATAAGCCAGCACCTATCTTCTTTTTGAAGGGCAAACGCCTTGTTGCAGCATTTATCACCCTAACTGCTTCAATTTTTTCTATTTTATGGCAGACTGCAGTAAGCGTTATAACAAGGGTGTCCATCAAAAAACCAGGGTTTATGCCTGCCCCTAGGACTGTTACGCCGTGCTCTTTAGCAAGTTTGTCAAGTTTTTCTGCAAGTTTAGGTTCCGAATAGTATGGATACGAGAGTTCTTCACATGTGGATATTACGTTTACGTTATTCTTTATGAGCTGAGCTATTTGGGGATATGTATCTTTAAGGTATGACGTGGTCGCATGAATGGCAACTTCTGCCTTAACTTTTGAAAGCACCGAGTCAACATCACGGGAAACCATTACCCCAAGTTTCCAGTCTAATCCTATAACTTCGCCCAGGTCTCTGCCAACCTTATCCGCAGCCACGTCAACAGCTCCCACTATTTTCACGCCTCGTTTTTCTAACAGAAACTTGGCTATCAGTCCGCCGACGGCGCCAACGCCGAGTAAAACAACATTAACTTCTTTCAAACCGTTCACCCTTCAACACATACAATTTTGCAGCTCACAATTAAGAAATAATTGAGGTATTTTGGTAAGTACACCTTAAACGTTTTAGAGGAGTGGGTTAACCTGCCTTTTGTAGTTGCAGTTGGGCTACATGTGTTAAAAGTTTTGATTTTCTAACGCCCACATGACGCAGGGGAACGATTTTTTTAGCCTCGTTATAAATGTCTGAAGCTATCTTCCCCAAAACCATTTCTTGAACAAATTGGTCCATAGTGAGAACTGCGCTTTTCTCCTCAACAATTTTTGCCATAATCTTGCGAATTAAGCGTTCTTTTGAAGTTTCAATTCTTAAAAGGGTAAAAGCAGACACGGCTACTCGAAACTTGTAACCATCCTTTGTTGTAACGTTGAATATGCCATCAACTTTTGTTGTCCTTCGGCGCACCAAACTTCTAAGATAATCCCTTGAATACTCGTGTCCCTTAAACATTGTTTGCGCATTTTTCCCGTCAACATGGGTTATTTGAAAATACAACTTCAAGTATTGGTGGGTAAAGTCGCCTGTAATATCGTAGAGTGTTGCCTCGATTACTCTGCCCATTAGCTTTTCTTGTTCGTCTGCGGGAATGGCCCCAAGCTCCACGTTTCCAAAGTAGGGCGGAGCCAAAACTGTGTACCATGCTTTGCTGCGCCATTTGTCCCTTACCTTTTTTGAAGACACTTACATCCCCCAGTTGACAGCGGAGAAAAGTCTCATTAATAGAATATTAAGCTTTACCCTTAGGTTCTATTTTTTCTACACCACCCATATATTTCCTCAAAACTTCTGGAATCACTACTGAGCCGTCCTCCTGCTGGTAGTTTTCAAGTATAGCAACCATCGTTCTTCCAGTGGCCAAGGCTGTAGAGTTGAGTGTATGCACAAAACCCTTCGGAGGCTCACCTTCTTTCGCTCTGTAGCGTATATTCAGTCTCCTCGCCTGATAATCTGTACAGTTGCTACATGACACGGCTTCTCTGTAAACGCCTTGGGCAGGCATCCAAACTTCAATATCGTATTTCTTGGCGGCAACTGTCCCGATTTCGCCCGTACATATGTTTACAACGCGGTATGGTAAGCCAAGTTTTTGAAAAAGTTCTTCAGCATTTCTTATAAGTTCCTCATGAATCTCCCATGAATCTTCTGGTTTGCAGAAAACAAACTGTTCAACCTTGTTAAACTGATGGGTTCGGAAAATTCCCCTAGTGTCTTTGCCGTGGGCGCCTGCTTCCTTTCTAAAGTTGGTGCTTATTCCAACGAACTTTATGGGAAGATCTTCAGCCATTAGAACTTCGTCCATAAACATGGCCGCTATAGGATGCTCCGATGTAGCAATCAAGTAGAGGTCTTCATTTTCGATCTTGTAAAGCATATCCTCAAAATCGCTTAAGGCTATAACACCCTCGTAAGGCTTACGCCTCATAAGAAATGGGGGTTCTATTGGCATGTAACCCTTTTTGGTCATCTCCTCCAAGGCAAAGTTGATTAGGGCCATGTCAAGCGATACGCCTTCCCCTTTTAGGAAAAAAAACCTTGCGCCAGCAATTTTACCCGCTCTTTCGATATCCATTATGTCTAAGCTTAGCCCCAAATCTATGTGATCCTTCACCGGAAAGCTAAATTTCGGCGTAGTCCCCCAAGTTCTTACCGTCACATTGTCATTTTCATCCTTACCTATTGGAACGGACTCGTGTAAGAGGTTTGGAAGACTCATGAGATAGTGACGGACCTTTTCTTCATATTCGCTTACTTGTATTTCCAGCTCCTTAATTTTTTCTTCTACTGCTTTTGCCTTTGAAACGATGTCTGCGACTTCTAACCCCTTCTTTTTTGCCGCTGCAATTTCTGCTGTTATTCTGTTTCTTTCTCGGCGAAGTTCGTTTAGCTCTGTTAGGCTCCGCCTCCATTCTCTGTCAAATTTCAGCAGAGCGTCTAACATTTCTAAGTATTCCGGGTTACCTCTCCTCTCAAGGTTCTTCTTAACGAATTCTGGGTTTTCACGAATAAGTTTTATGTCAAGCATTCCCGTCACACATTTTGTTGTGCTTTATTCTTGGCCTTTAACAGCTTAGGCTCAAATATTTAACCTTACCATGAACAAAGGCGGCTATAATGTTTTCTTAACAACTTTCAATGTTTTCTCCGCTATTGATACGGAGAACAGTAGGTCGTCAATTGTGGCTATAAACGTTGCCAGCCCCTTCCCGCATTTTATAAATGTTGAAACTTCATTTTCCTTTCTTGATGTTTTGATGAGCAAGCCTCGCAGTGTTTTAAGGTTATCGGGTGAAACCGCATCTGCAATCGCTGCTGCAGTTTCAGCGTCATCGTAATAAATGAGTATTTCAGCTTCCAATTTTCTCGCCTGCCAACTGTTTTCCAACAAGTTCATTAACAAGTTTTATGAAAACTTCAATGTTTTCCATGGGAATTTGGGCCCCGGCAGCCACATTGTGGCCTCCGCCTTTTCCAAGGGATTTTTCAGCAGCGACCTGCATGACTTCTCCAAGGTTAACCCCTCTGTTCGCCAAGGTGTCAGTGGTTCGCGCGGAAACCTTCACAATTCCCTGTCCCTTAACATCTGCATATGCAATTAAAGGCTTTTCAAGGTTTGGGAGGCTGGTTGAGAGGATGGATGAAACAGCCCCTATTATCTTGTCGTCTATGTAGTCTTCGCCGTAGACAACACATATATTTTCCAGATTTCTAATCCGCTCGGGCTTTTCCAAAACCCATCCAACATATCTATTGATGGTTCTTCTATAATCTTCAAGAACCTTGCTTGCTTCCTCCAAGGCTTTGCCTCTGTCACCCATGCAAACAGCTACACCGAGGCTTGGTTTATCCATACGTCCCGTGGCATTAAGCAAAACTGCAAACTCCCTCGCATCTCTGGTCGGAGTCCATGGCTCCTCACGGTTCAAGCTGTAAACGTGCCCGATAAGGTTGGATATTTCGTAATGCAACCCTTTTGAAAGCAGGTACTCTGCAAGAGCAGAACATATTCTCTTTTTCTCGTCTTCAGTTAAGTCCCTTAAAGCCCGCCATTTATCATTATGCTTAGGTTTTATGTCCAAGCTTGCGAGAAGCGCTAGGCTCTGGTCTTCAGCGCCGCTTATTCCCGGGATAAAAGGGCTTGTTGTTGACGCTAACGCTTTATGGATGGGACGTGTTTCCCTACCAAAGAAGATTAGATCTTTTTCAACAGTTAATAGGCCCTCACTTTTTGCGTCCTCAACTATCCTATCGTTTAGGCCTCCTAACATTCGCTGGTCGTATTTGTCCTGCAAGTCGCCAAGAGCCCCAACAACAGCTATTGGAGCCAAATCCACGTTAGATTTGTCCATGGTTTTAGCCACAAAATACGTCACGCCAGAACTGCTGATGTCCCTTGCGCCGTCTATGCCGTGAAAGTGAGGGTTAACGCATATGAATTCCTCAGCTAGTTCGCCGCCTACTTGGTGATGATCTAAGGTCACAATTTTTAGGTCTGGTATTTTATGGCTTAATATGTTTGCATATTCGGTTCCAAGGTCTGTGAAGACAACCATCTGAGGTTTTTCTTGAAGGGCTTGAGCTACAAGTTTTTCGTCAACCCACTGGGTTATCCTAATGCGGAACCTAGCGTCAAGCCTATACAAGGCTTTACCAATAATTCCAGCTGCCGCTATACCATCGGCATCAAGGTGGGAATAAATGTGAATGAAACCGTCTTCTTCAACGGTTTCTAAAATTATCTTGGAAGCTTTGGAAACAGAATTTAGGAACTCTGCAATTTGATTTTCGCTTAAAGCCATAACCTTCACAGGCAGATAGTTGGCGAAATTTTAATTTAAAAATAGTGAAGCATTTCATGAAAAGTTTAGGTTATTGAGGCTACTTTGGGCTCATACTTCCATTCTGGAGGCAAAACGCCCCCGCGTTTATAGTATTTTGCAAGTTTGTGGATTTTTGCCTCAATTAGCTGTAGAGCCCTTTTATTGTGCAAGTCCTTCTTGTTCTTTTCAAGATGAACCGAAAGCCTTGCAGCCTTTTTAAGTAGGTTTTCAAGATCTTCAGGTACCGTCATTTTAAGCCCAGCCTCTTCTAATATTTGGGTTATGCTTTTTCCTGTTAGAGGTTTAACAAGGGGTATGGCATACTGATCCCTTAGAATAGTTCCTATGCGGCTTGGGGGATGCCCTTCTTTGGCAAGCTTAATGACGAGAGCTTCAACTTCTTCTGGTTGATATTTGCACCAGCTTGGGGGACGCTTGCTCACAGGCCTTGTTGGATGGGATTTACCCTTTTCTTGTTTAGGCATATTCTAACCCTTTTTAAATCTTGTATGAGCGAGGTTAGACGGATATTTAAGAATTATTGTCGTTTCAAATTTTTGTACCATTTGGCAAATTTTCGAAGAGCCTTTGCTCTATGCGAGTGCCTATTTTTTTCTTGAACGCTCATTTCTGCAAATGTTTTGTCGCTTTTTTCAGGCTTAAAAATTGGGTCAAACCCGAAGCCGGAGTGGCCTTCCCGAACCTCTCTAGTTATTTGTCCACGAGCTTCTCCTTTGAAGCATATTGGAAACACCAGTTCCTCTGAATGGTAGGCTATCACTGACTGAAACTTTGCACTTCTGTCATCAATACCTTCCATAAGCTTCAGCAGTCCAACGTTGCCTATGGTTTTGTAAACATAGGATGAATAGGGTCCGGGAAAGCCGTTTAGAGCCTCCACAAACAGACCCGCATCCTCAACTATCACGGGCAAACTGCATTTTTGAAAGGCTTCTAGGGCGCTTGCTTTGGCTATTTCCTCTAGACTTTCACTTTGAATTTCCATTGTTTTGACTCTCAGCATACCCACTGCTATTTTGTGGCGGCTTAATACTTCGCGGGCCTCTTTAAATTTATTAAAGTTGTTTGTAGCGAAGAAAATTAGCCTTCCCTTCAACTCTAAACTCAATAGGCGTTCCCCGGCTTCTTTAGACCTCATTGGAATTGAACATGTTTAAATCTTTTTCACATTTTCTTTCCGCAACGTATCGTCCCCTCTTTTCTATCTCTCTTACCTTTTCTAGAACATCCTTAACCAATTTGGCGTCTAAGACGCTTGAGTATCCCTTAATTACAGCATTAAAACATTCCCTGGCATATCTAAAATGTACGCTTTGTAAAGCTCTCTTCATCAAGTGTAAGTCAACTCCAATAGCTTCAAGCTCCTTTGTTTTTTCGCCCAAGCCGAAGTCTACGAAAAATATTTTCCCTTTTGGATTCTGGATCATGTTGGATGTTGTTAGGTCGCCGTGAACTATCCCGCAATTGTGAAGTTTGCCTATCAACTCGCCGATTTCCTTGCACAGTTTCAGCCTTTCAACTTCAGAAAGCTCGCTTAACAACTGTTTTATCTGCTTGCCCTCGACGAATTCCATTATTATCGTGGCGTTTTTAGCATCCACAAAAAATACTACTGGGGTGGGCACTCCAGCCTTCCTCGCCTCATGCATAAGCTGAGGCTCATGAGTCGTTCTGTAAATTCTAATTTGTTCGTCAAGGACTGGAAGCCTGTAATTTTTAGGAAGCCGCTTCTTTATTACCACTTTTCTGCCATGCCAATTTGCAAGATATAGGTGGGCTTCAGCTCCTTTCTTGATGAGCAGCGGCTTGATTATTTTATCCAAGGCACTTCAACCTCATCTAGGCGCCACCTCAGCTTTACAAAGCTCGCGTCAATTGGTGTCACTATGCCGCAGGTGAAAGCTAGAACACCCGTCCACGCGATCATTGCACCGTTGTCGATTGCAAATTCGCTTGGCACAACGCAGAATTTTGCGTCATGCTCCTCGGCTATAGCCTTAACCATTGCTTGAAGCCTTTTGTTGGCAGCAACACCGCCTGTCAGCAGCACCTCCCTCTTTTCCGTATGAGCTAAGGCCCTTTCAGTAACCTCTGTAACCATGGAGAAGGCGATTTCTTGAAGGCTGAAACATAAGTCCTCAAGCTTATGCACTCCCTTCCTCAACATGTTAACCGTGGCTGTTAGAAGCCCGCTGAAGGAAACGTCCATGCCTTTAACCGTGTAGGGCAACCGAATAAAATTCATCCCTTTTAAGGCGAGTTTCTCCACAATAGCCCCTAAAGGTTCGCCTTCCTTTTGCCGCAGTCCAGCTTCCCTTGCAAACACGTCTAAACAGTTTCCTATGGCAATATCCAATGTTTCGCCGAAAACTCTGTAACGGCCAGAATCAAAAGCCGCCACCATGGTGTTCCCGCCGGAGACATAAAGCGTAACAGGGTCTTTAGCGCCCGTTTTAAGCTTTCCAATTTCAATGTGGGCTACACAGTGGTTAACGCCCACAAGTGGAACGTGTAGATATGCGGCTAGGGCTCTAGCCACAGTGGCTCCTGTTCTTAGGCACGGCCCAAGTCCAGGGCCTCGTGCGAAAGCCACGACGGATAAGTCTTTGGGCTTGATTCCGGCTTTTTGAAAGGCCTCTTCTATAACTGTGCTTGCGACTTCAGCGTGGTGCTGTGCTGCTTCCCTCGGGTGTATTCCCCCCTCTGGGGGTGCATAGGCACTTATAACATTCGCCAGTATTTCTCCTTCAAAAGTTGATATCCCAACGCTGAAGTCGTCTGCTGTGCTTTCAATTCCGAGGCAGTAGCCTTTCACAGACTTTTCATGCTTCATTTATGAGACTCTTCTGGGCAAATCATTTTATCCTTCAAGTAACATATTTTACTTAGAGAACGCGCTATATTAACATAAAACATGGATAGGTTGAGATGCCGAAACATAATGATTTAGAACAGAAAGCTTTACAGATAATAATGAGTGCCGGAAACGAGGGGTTGCTTCAGTCTGAACTATGGAGGAAGCTTGGGGCAAGTAGCAGGGAAGGCTCAAGAATAGCCCTAAAACTTGAAAATAGGGGTGTTATACGCAGAGAAAAGGAACTGTACGAGGGAAGGTGGACGTATAGGCTTTACCCGAAAAGGCTTCCGGCATCTCTAAACTCCATCTTAGACTGCCCTTGCATGATGTGCCCAGACAGCCAAAGATGCGCGCCAACTGGCGCTATAACCCCTCAAAACTGCGAAAAACTAACCGAGTGGCTTCTACGACTAGCTCAGAACGAGTATAAGACGTTAGGTGACAGCTAGTTTTGCCTAGGGCTTGGCTTCAAGAAAGGAAAAGAGACTACTATTATAGAAAGGCTAAGGAAGAAAAATACCGCTCAAGGGCAGCATACAAGCTCCTCCAAGCTGTTGAAAAGTATCACTTCATTAAAAGGGGCGACGCGGTTGTTGACTTGGGCGCCGCGCCAGGCGGTTGGACTCAAGCTGCGAGGAAGATAGTTGGGAAAGAGGGCTTCGTTTTAGGAGTTGATCTAAAGCCTATCGAACCATTCCCAGAAAATAATGTTCGAACCATAATAGGCGACATTACCGAACCAGAAATAACGCAGCAGATTTTGGAGATGCTTCCGAGAAAAGCGGATGTTGTAATTTCAGATGTATCGCCGAACATTTCAGGCGTATGGGAGGTAGACCACGCTCGCCAAATATACTGTGCACACAAAGCGTTAGAAATAGCCCTGAAAATCCTCAAGCCGCGTGGACACTTTTTCGTAAAAGTTTTTCATGGAGATATGCTGGACGACTACATTAAAAAAGTGAGGAAAAATTTTGAGGATGTGAGGATTGTAAAGCCTAAAGCTAGCAGGGCTAAAAGTTCAGAAATGTTTGTTCTGGGAATGTTTCTAAAGAGATTTGAGGAATAGCGGTAGAGCTAAATTCCCCTAAGCCTAATAGAGCCGTGTGAGGGAAGTTGAGGATAATTGCGGCGGATTCCTCATCCGCCATTTTGAACGAAAAATTTGAGCCTGTATCCATTGTTGCCACCGCAGCTGTACTTGTCAACAAGCCTTACAGGGAGCCAAACAATTGTCTAGCTGAACCCATTTTCACAAGCGCTGGAAACAGCCATGATGTCATAGTGCACGAGGCAGAACTTTGCAAAAACCTCCTTGAACGGGTTAAAGCTGAAGTCGTGCACCTTGACATATCTCTTGGAGCCGTCCCTGTTGAGCAGCTTTCGCCGATCCAGTTTTCGAACATGAGAGTTTCCGGAAAGGCAAAGAGCCACCTCTTAAAGATTTTGCCTAAATTAAGGAAAGTTGCTGGTGAAATCACACAGAAATATGGTGTTGAGGTTTTGGCAATAGGCAAAGAAAGCATTCCGGTGAGAATTGCGGAGTTGACTGCTGGAGCCCACGCCATAATATACGCCTCAAACAAAGCCTTAACGGAGAGACATCCCATAACGCTGGGTTTGCCCTCAAAATGCCAGCCTAAAATTGGAGATAACCGTGTATATGTATATTCGCTCATGGCAGGGGAACATGATGTTAGAGGATTTGCAGAAAATAATGGCGACGTTTTTGAAAAAGTTAATATCGTGGAAATGCTAAACCCTTTTGCAAGGGGATTTAGAGCTCTTAAAATAAGTCCGAAATGATAAAAGTTGAGGAGTCAGTTCTGGTGTTCCAGTTTTGGAAAAACACTCCAGCAAAAATGAAGAGAATCGTAACAATAATTGTTTTTTTCTTTATTTCGATAATTGTAACGATTGCGGGTACGTTGACCCCCCTTAGCGCTGAGGAGGCAGCTAAAAGGAGTGAAGACCTTAAGCAAATACGAGATTTAGCCTCGGATGCTGGAGTAACCTTCATTTTCGGAAACAATTTTATGCTGTGCCTTTCATTTTTCATTCCAATCCTCGGCATAATTTTTGGATGCTATGTGTTGTATAATACGGGCCTCATGATTGCCGCTGAAAGCATGGGATTGGGAATGTCTCCACTTTTGAGTTTTCTCTTGCTGCTCATTTTTCCATTTGCGTGGCTTGAGTTTTTGGCTTACTCCGCAGCCTTTGCTCAGAGTGTTTGGTTAACTTGGCGCATCATAAGGCATAAAGCAAGAATGGAACTTGTAAACACTTGCATCATGATTACCATCTGCGCGGTAATATTGTTGGCTGCCGCATTTGTAGAAATGTTTTTTATCGAGTTGCTCAGTCCCGAGATTTAAAACCGATGAGTTCCAGACTCACATCCAGCGCCCTTACACTGTGGGTTATTTCTCCCAGACTTATTATGTCCACCCCTTCCGAAGCGTAGTCCAAAACGTTATCAACAGTGATTCCGCCGCTGGCTTCTAGGAGAACTTTCCCGAAAAGTCCCTCTTTTTTAAGAATTTTGACAACTTCTTTTATTTTTTCAGGTGAAAAATTGTCCAGCATAATTATGTCTGCGCCGGCCTTTGCCGCATCCAAAGCATCTTTTACATCTGCTGCTTCAACTTCTATCTTTTTGCTGAAAGAAGCTTTTTCTTTAGCCATTTTAACCGCCTTTTCAATGCTTCCAACTATTGCTATGTGATTGTCTTTTATCAGAATCATGTCGTCGAGGTGAAGCCTGTGAGGGTCGCCTCCGCCTACGAGGACTGCTTTCTTATCAAAGTATAGTAGTCCAGGCGCGGTTTTCCTTGTGCAGGCGATTCTTGTTTTGTACCCGGCTTTTCTGATATTCTCAACCAGCTTTCCGGTGGTTGTGGCTATACCGCTCATTCTGGAGACCAAGTTTAAAAGAGTGCGCTCAACGGAAAGTATGGTTCGGGCGTCTCCGGAAATTCTCATTAAAACTTGTTCAGGTTTTATTTTGTCTCCGTCCTTAACGTAAGCCTCAAATTTTAAACCAAAACTCTCTAGGAGCACTTGAGCTTCTTCGATGCCAGCGGCTACACCTGCCTCCTTTGCTATAACCTCTGCCTCCGCGACAGTTCCTTCGTCAACCATTAAGGCGGAGGTTATGTCTCCTTGTCCAACATCCTCGGCAACTAGCCGCACAAGTTTCTCTTCTAAAATTTTCCTAGGCAAGAACATATGCTTATCATTTTCTCATCAATCAGAGACTTCTTATTTAACAGTTTTGGGATAACCAAAATAAATGTCAGTTATGTTCTTTTCGGTTATGCGAGTGATGCTTAGCTGTAGCGAGTTGGGATTAGGGCATGTTTCAAGGCTAATACTGCTGGGGAAAAAGCTTGAAGCGAAAGGGCATGAATTGTTTCTTTTTTCCGGCGGAGCAGCATATGAGCTTCTAAAAAGGGAGTTTAGAAACGTTTACCATTGCACACCAGTGGCTTGGTACGAAAACGCGCGCGGGATAAGTGTTTCAGCTTCGCTTTTTAACATTTTATTTCCCCTTCCATACTTTAACCGAGGAAAAGTTGAAATGAAAACTCCAAGTGGAATAGAGACTATACACCGCTATTACGACCTCAGAAGGAATATTAGGAAAATCAGGCCGAACTTGATTGTTTCAGACGGCGATTTACATGTGCTACGTCTCGCGCATAGATGGAAATTTAGTGCAGTATACGTTACGAATGTTATTCGGCCAAGCTATCGTTTTAATCCGCTACTTATTCCGGGCGAAAGGTTTACGGAGCGTTATGTTAAAAAATGTTCTAAAATAATAATTCCAGATAACCCGCCGCCTTACACTGTTTGCGAGTATAATTTGGGCAACTTGGACGATGCTGAGGTTAAGGATAAAGTAGAGTTTGTCGGCAGCTTCATTGACGTGACGCCTACGGAGGGTTTAGAAAACCACATTTTTGCACCAGTAAGCGGCCCTCTTGGAACAAGAGCAAAACTGAGGCGAGTTGTGATTCCAGTTTTAAGCAGACTGAAGGCTAAGAGCATAGTAAGCTTAGGAGAGCATGGAGATAAAAGCGTAACAAGAATTGGAAACTGCACCATATTTTCGTGGTTATCGACTCAAGAAAGGCATGAGTTTATGGCAAACGCTAAACTGGTGATCTTCAGCGGAGGGCACGCGACATGCTTTGAAGTCATTAAACATGTAAAGCCGAGCATTTGTATTCCAACACAGCCTGAGCAATGGGCGAATGCAAAGAAAATGCAGGATATGGGATGCTCCATGATTGCGGAAAACAGAACGCAGTTGGCGCAGGCGATTCAAGAAATGGAGGAGAAAACAGAGTTTTACAAGCGTAACATGAAAAGATTAAACCAGTACTCGTGCAAGTTTAAAGGTGTGGAAAACGCTGTAAAAATAATTGAAGCTGCTGCGGGTTCTTAACCCTGCATGGGGAGAGCTTTCCTCTTAACTTCACCTTTCGGTTTTTCCTCTTCAAAGATTATGGCTTGAAACTTGTAAATCTTCGTGTCTTTTAAAAGCCAGCAGTCAGGGGGCAAACCAGCCTTGACGCAGCATTGACATAGAAACTCCTCCTCATCCCAATTCCATTCCACGGGCACTTGAGGCAGAAGCAACCCCTTGTAAAAGCCCCTTTCAACGATTAGCCCGTCTAACCCCACTTTGATTTTAGAAGGGTATTCGCTTGCTTTCTCCACGTTTATAAGCTGTGGGGGTGTTAAAACGCTTACTTCAAAAATTACCTTGTCTAATTCGCTTAGGGAAAGCGGGTAAAAACGCGGGTCTTGAGTTGCAGAACTTATGGCAGAGTCGATTACCGCTTTGGCTAGCGGAGTGGTTGGATAGGGGTAGCCAATGCATCCCCTAAGCTCTTTTTCGCCGTTTTCAACGCTGTTTATTGTAACGAAAACTCCGCAGGGCTGCATCAACTTTTCCGGCAAGCCTTCCGGTACCTTCAAATGCCTTCTATTTTTCAAATATTCTTCAACAGCGCTGCGGGCAAGCTTAACGAGAGTTTTTCCTTCCTCTAGGCTTAAATCAAATGGCAAGTGTATGCTCACCGTTCATATTTTCAATTTGTACGTCGGGACTGTTAGAACTTCATCGACTCTTCGCGGGTTCCATCCTTGGTTATAAGAAGGAAGTCGATGCCGTCTCCGCTCATTATGTCTCTGCTTATGGCTGATTTCACCGCTCTAATAACAAGCTCTTTTCCTTCTTCTATGCTTAAGCCTTCCTTATAGCTTTCTTCAAGAACCCCCATTGCGATCTCCGCTCCGGAACCCACAGCGGCGAATTTGTCAGGGATTACCGAGCCTAAAACGTCCAGCACATAAAGAGAAGCGCCTTCGTCGTCTATTCCTCCAATGATTGTTTGGGTTATTAAGGGTGCCAGCCTGTTAGCGAAAAGCAGGTTAGACATGAGTTTGGCGACAGACCTGACGGAAATTGGTCTACCAACATCCATGTTGTACAGGTTCGCGTAAGCCTCCACTTCCCTAACTAAAATTTGCATGTCAGAAACTAGACCCGCGCATGCCGCACCGATATAGTCAGTGATCCTGAACACTTTTTTGCCGCCGCGGCTGACAACCAAATAGCCGTATGAAACACGTTTTTCAGATGCAAGTATAACTCCATCTCTGCATACTATACCGACGGTTGTTGCTCCAGGAATTGCCAAGTTTTGGTACTGTTGCCCATCTCTTTCCATAAGGCTCACCTTTTTTCACGTGGATATACAATCACAACCTATTAAACTTAATGTCTATGCGTGGCTAAATAACAAGCCTTTTATGAAGGCATAATGTCTTAAAAAGCGAATAAAATGATGGTTATTTACGTTAAAAATTTGAATGGCGTCTGGTTTGGAACAGCATGCGACAATTCAAGGATTTTTGCCACGGCGTTCGCCTTTGACAAAAACCGACTTTTACGCAATTTACTGAGAAATCTTCCCTTTAATGTCCCCTTTGAATATTCAGAGGGTGTCTCCAGCTTCGCCGAGCAGGTACTTGCCTCGCTTAAAGACATTTATTATGGCAAGGACACGCCTAACAATTTTCACCTATTCACGGATCACTTGTCAAACTACGCCAGAAAGGTCTTAAGAGTTGTCGCTCTGATTCCAGTAGGATATGTGGCTTCTTATGGTTCTGTTGCAAAGGCGGCTGGGGGAAGCCCTAGGTCTGTAGGTCGCATTATGGCTTCTAACCCGTTCCCATTGATTATTCCATGCCACAGAGTTATCGCTTCTGGCTTTTCTTTAGGCGGGTATGGCGAAGGATTGCAGGTCAAGCTGAAAATTCTAAGCCGTGAAAGAAGGGGTTACAGCTCCGAATGGGAGATTTCGATAAATGGGGAGACGTTGTATGTCTTTCCCGTTGAACTTTTGCTATCTAGGCATAAAGAGGCATATGAGGCTTTTCCAAAACGCAAGTAATAAAAGCAAGATGTTTAAACCTCAAGAAAGGGTGTGTTCAGTGGTTAAGCGTGGGCTTTTCGTTGGAAGGTTCCAGCCCTTTCATATGGGACACCTAAACGTGGTAGAGGAGATTTTAAAAGAAGTTGATGAGTTGATAATTGTTGTTGGCAGCGCCCAGTACAGTCACCGTATGGATAATCCCTTCACGACAGGCGAAAGGCTAATTATGATTCGAAAGGCCTTGGATGAGGCGGGAATAAACGATAGGCGCATTTGGATTGTGCCTGTCCCAGACGTACACATACACATGGTTTGGGTTTCAGCCGTTGAAGGTTACACCCCCCGCTTTGATGTGGTGTACTCTAATGAACCACTAACAAGAAGGCTCTTCATGGAAGCCGGTTATGAAGTTAAATCTATCCGCTACCACAAGCGGAATGTTTATTCCGCGACAGAAATTAGGGAAAGAATGTTGAAAGGTGAAAACTGGGAGGAACTCGTGCCAAAAAGTGTCGCTGAATTCATAAAGGAGATAGGCGGCGTTGAGAGGCTTAAGGATCTATTCAAAAGCGATAAAGTGTAACCTTGTCCCCTGACTTTACTTTGAAGGTTTCTGCGGCGTTTCCCCTGTTTATGGAAATTTCCAGGAAATTGTGACTCCCAACTATTGCAAGGGGCTTTTGCGGTTCCACATCCGCATAGGCCTTGCAAAGTTTTAGGCTTAACGTGAAATCCTTAAGCTTAACCTTGACAACATCTTTAAAGCCCGTCAACGCAAGCTCTTTCTCAGTAAAGTTTGTAACGATGTTTCCAAAACCGTCCACATGAATAACCTCGCCCGTTAACATGTCTCCCCTTCTAGTTATTTTGGCGAACCTTGGCGTTACAATTTTGCGGATCTCGCGTCCAAAATCTGGAGGCGACACCCCCTTAGAAAGGAATGCTGCAGTTGGAGCGAATATGTCTCTTCCATGAAAAGTGAAAGATATTTTGGGAAGCATAAATTTGGGATTCGCAATTTCATAAACATGTTTTATGCCTTGCTTAACCGCAGCCAAAGCCAGAACGCCATTGTCAGGCCCTATGAAAAAACCATTTCCGGCCTCTATAAGTATCGGCTTACGTTTTGTTCCAACGCCGGGATCCACAACTGCCACATGGATTGTTCCTTCTGGAAAATATGGCGCCGCAGCGGCCAAAACATATGCACCCATTTTTATGTTAAATTTTTCTATGTTGTGGCTTATGTCAACTATTTTTGCTTCCGGGTTTATTTTTAAGATAACGCCTTTCATTTCGGCGACGTAAGGATCTGCCAGTCCAAAGTCTGTGGTTAAAGTTATCAACGGTTTTGCCATGACACTTGTTTCCATATACAATGGCTTACTGTTGTCTTATTTTTTGGCTTTCTGTTCAGCGGTGACAGCGTTCTGCAAATAAGCGTTTGTCACCATTTCCAAAAGTTCCCTTTCCTTCTTGCGTTTCCTCCTTGCGTGAGCATCGACAGCGAACATTAGGACATAGGGTATGAGAAGGTAAACTATCGCTATGAAAGGATTTTTTAGGAAAACGGCTAAGCTTAAAAAACGTTCGACGGGTACCCCTCCATACGCCTTTAGGACATCGTAAGCTATGAAAGCCAAAAACGTCAAGGTTAAACAAACTAGAAACTGGATGAGAACGCTTCGTTCCTTCCCAAGCATGATTGATGGGATGACTGATGAAAGAACAAAGACCCATGCAAAGGCAAATACGAAATTTATCATGTCCACCCTTGAAGTCAACCATGTGCCAAGGAAAGGCCAAAACATGTTGATGTAACTAACCAGTGTTGTAACTGCCACATGCGTGAACATCTGATAGCTGACCATCAGAATCCAGGCGACTGAAATATACAGAGGGGTTCCCCAAGCTATTTTTCCCAAGCTTCCCACTCAAATAGTCTATTAACTGCTGTCTCGCGTCTTAAATTTTGCGATATAATCATAAACATTCACCAGAAAGCCTCACCGCAATTATCCACCATGTAAAACTGGGACAAAAACAACTTCATCTCCATCTTTCAGAACAGTTTCTAAACCGTTTAGGACGCTTATCTCCTTTCCATTAACAATTATCAGGCTGTTGGGCCTCACATCTCCAAGTTCTGGATCAATTAACGCTTTCTGCAACGCGGGAAACTCATTAATGATCTTCTCCACCGCCTCCCTTAAGGATACTGGAGACTCAAACTTCAAGGCTATTTTGCTCTTTCTCGACATATTGCGGAAACCGCCGAGAAACTTAAACGTCACAACCATGCCCGTTCAGCCTTCTGAAATTCATAAAACCACAATGACGGAGACGTCATTAACGTTTGTGCCCGTTGGGCCTGTAAAAACGAGATCTCCCAATTTTGAAAAAAAGCTGTAAGAATCGTTTCTCGCCAAGTATTCTTCAGCGTTTAACCCTATTTTCTCCGCTTTAGTTAAGGTTTTTCCGTCAGCCAACGCCCCAGCGGCATCAGTCGGCCCGTCCACACCATCAGTACTGAAAGAGGCAACGACCACGCCGCCGAGTCCGTGAATCTTTAAAGAAGCCGCCAAAGCGATCTCCTGGTTTCTTCCGCCCAGCCCGTCTCCAACAACTGTGACTGTTGTTTCTCCTCCAGCCACTATGCCAGCTGGTCGCGGGACAGGATTTCCAGACATGAGTATTTCGCGGGCCACTGAAGCCAGCATTATTCCTGCATGTCTGGCTTCGCCTTCAAGAAGCGAAGTAAGCAGAACCGTATTCAAGCCCTCAGACTTCATAGTTTCACATGCGGCTAAGCTTGCAAGCCTGTTGTTCCCAACTATTACATTGAAAACTTTTCTGAAGGCTTCGTCTCCAGCTTTAGGGGTTTCTTGAATAAGCCCCTTTTCTCCATCTAACAAAACTTTTCGCACAGACTCTGGAGCCTTTTCCCATAAGCCGTACTTTTTTAAAACCTTTATGGCGTCGCTGAAAGTTGTTGGGTCTGGAACGGTAGGGCCTGAAGCTATGACTTCCAAGGGGTCGCCCAGCACGTCTGAAAGGATCAAGTTTAAGATTGTTGCGGGAAAAGCCTTCTTTGCAAGCCAGCCGCCTTTAAACTCAGATAAATGTTTTCTAACAGTGTTTATTTCGTTTATAGTTGCGCCGCATCTAAGCAAATCTGCGGTGATTTTTCTCTTGTCGGCTATTGTGATTTCGCCGCGGGGCAAGGGCATGAGGCTTGAACCGCCGCCGGAAATCAAACAGATTATAAGGTCTCCTTCGCCTGCTTTTTCCGCAATCTCTAAAATGCGCCTAGTTCCTTCAACGCCGGACTCGTCTGGAATAGGATGACTGGCCTCGTGAAGCTTTACAACCCTTGTTTTATGTTTACTCCCTTTCGGGACATTTACAAATCCATGGGTAATGTAGTTGCCCATTATCTCTTCTAAGGCTTCAGCCATTAAGCCGCTAGCTTTGCCACCGCCTATAACGTATACATTTTTGAATTTTTCTAGATCAAAAGAATAGCCATTCACGTGGAGAACAGAGCCTTTTAGAGAAATTTTTGACTTCATTAACTTTTTAGGGTCTGCAACGTTTAGAGCTGCTTTTAAACTTTTCAAGGCTATGGCTCTAGCCCTTCGATCCTGCGGAGTTTCACCGTTCTCAACAAGCTGTTTCATGTTCTTTATAGTCGCCATCCCCGCACCCATTTCTGAAACAGCTTCAAAGGTAAGCCATAAATGTAAGGGTAATAAACTAATAAAGTGTTATTTCTAAACACGTGAAGGGTTAAAGAAGTTGGCGAAGCCGAAAGTGTATGTGACTCGTGAGCTTCCGGGAAAAAGCCTAGAAATAATGAGGGAATACTTTAAAGTTGAAGTTTGGTCCAAATATGAACCCCCTCCCAAAAAGCAAATAATAGAAAAAGCCAGAGATGTTGACGCTTTAGCCACTCTTTTAACGGACAAAATTGACGCCGAGGTTTTCGACGCCGCGCCTAAACTTAAAATTGTTTCCCAGATGGCGGTGGGTTATGACAACATAGATGTCAACGAAGCCACAAAGAGAGGCATATATGTAACCAACACTCCAGGTGTACTTACTGAAACCACTGCGGATTTAGCTTGGGCCTTGTTGATGGCTGTTGCAAGGCGTATTGTCGAAGCAGACAAGTACGTGCGCTCTGGCCAATGGAAGGTAAGCTGGCATCCAAGCATGCTTCTGGGCAAGGACGTTTACGGCGCAACAATAGGCATAATAGGGGCGGGTAGAATAGGCATGGCAGTAGCGCGGAGAGCTAAAGGCTTCAACATGAAAATCCTATACTACGATGTTGTACCTATGTCCCCTGAAACAGAGAAAGAAATAGGCGCAAAACGTGTAGACTTAGAAACGCTTTTAAGAGAGTCAGACTTCGTGAGCATCCACGTTCCCCTTACTAAAGAGACTTATCACATGATTAACGAAGAAAGGCTTAAGCTAATGAAGAAAACAGCCTACATCATCAACAACGCTAGAGGCCCAGTTATAGACGAAAAAGCACTTTACAAAGCCCTGAAGGAGGGGTGGATTGCAGGCGCAGGCTTGGACGTCTTCGAGCAAGAACCCACACCATCAGATAACCCGCTACTTAAACTTGAAAACGTTGTTGTAACCCCCCACATCGGAAGTGCAAGCCTTGAAACCAGATCTAAGATGGCTGAAATGGTAGCTGAAAACCTTGTCGCCTTCTTCCAAGGGAAAGTGCCGCCAAACCTGGTTAACCCAAAAGTCTTAGAAATTAAACCACCAATTAAACTATTTTAGTGCTTCAAAAAAGTGCAAATGTAAAGGTTAAATATAACCTATTTTACATTTTTTCGGTTTTAAATGTAGGTGAACTTGATGACGTCAATATTCGCTGAAAGAATGAACAACCTTGGAACAGAGACATCCTTTGAGGTGCTTGCAAAAGCCAAAGCCCTCGAAAGGCAGGGAAAAAACATCATACACCTAGAAATAGGTGAACCGGACTTTGACACTCCCTCAAACATTAAGGAGGCAGCGGTGAAAGCCCTACATGCAGGTTACACCCATTACGTCCCGGCGGCGGGTATTCATGAATTGAGGGAAGCCATAGCTGAGGATGTTGCAAAAAGCAGGAACATCGACGTTGACCCTGAAGAGGTTGTAGTTACGCCCGGCGCTAAGCCAGTAATGTTCTTCGCCATACTCGCATGTGTAAACCCAGGCGAAGAAGTCTTGTACCCGAACCCTGGTTTCCCGATATACGAGTCTATGATAAACTTTGTTGGAGCAAAACCCGTGCCCATACCCCTCGAAGAAAAGCACGACTTCAGGATGGATCATGAATACGTTAAGGAACATATAACGAAAAAGACAAAAATGATAATCATAAATTCACCCGAGAATCCCACCGGAAGCGTTTTAGAAAAGGAAGACTTGAAGCTGATAGCCGATTGCATTGCAAATAGAGATGATATCCTAGTATTTTCAGACGAAGTTTATAGTAGGATAATCTATGAAGGGAAGCATGAAAGCATAGTCTCGCTGCCGGGGATGAAAGAGAAAACCATCTTACTGGACGGATTTTCGAAAACCTACGCCATGACGGGTTGGAGGTTGGGCTATGGCGTGATGCGAAAAGACATAGCTCAAAAAATGACCCGGCTTATGATAAACGCAAACTCTTGCACATGCGCCTTTGTCCAAATGGCAGGCATCGAGGCTCTGAAGGGTCCACAAGACAGTGTCAAAAGGATGGTTGAGGAGTTCAAGAGAAGGCGAGAAGTCATAGTTTCAGGCTTGAACAAGCTTAAGGGAGTGACGTGTAAAAAACCACGGGGAGCCTTTTACGTATTTCCTAACATAACGGGTACAGGAATGAAGTCTCAAGAGCTATCCGATTACCTGCTTGAGAAGGCGGGTGTAGCAGTTTTATCCGGAACATCCTTTGGAGCTTATGGCGAAGGATACTTGCGATTGTCATTTGCAAACTCTGCCGAAAACATAAAGAAAGCCCTAGACCGAATGTCCGAGGCCCTAGCGAAACTTTAGCTTAATCCTCCGCCTTTTCGCCTATTACGGTTTCAACAATTTCTGAGGCTAGTTGTATGAGGTTGTCAGCCTGTTTTATCGCTTTCTCTCCATCAACATTCTCCTGCAGCGCCAACCGTTGAAGGGTTCCTTCAATTTCCGCTAGACACTTCAAAACGGGGTCGCTTCCTCCATGGATGTTTTCTAGGGCTTCTCTGACAGCCATCTCTATGAAGGCTGGCTCTCCCAAGCTATAGTATATGGCGTTCTTTGTCTTTCTGAGAGCTTCGAGAATTAGGGTTGAAGCCATGTAGGGCATTTTTCTAGCGGCTTCAAGCTCAGCTTTAGCCTCCCGCAGGTAACGCAGAGCCCATCCTCGCCTGTACTGGTCTATCATCATGAACGACTCCTTATTGTTTTTAAGGTAAGAAAGGGAAGGCGGTCTAATAAAGCTACTTGCTTTCCTCTAAACTTTCATTAGGCGTTGACGTTTGCATGCCGCTGTAAACATGGGTTATGTACCCGGCGATTTGATTCCGCACTCTGGTTGTGGTTCCCTGCAGCAGCATAGAAACAACCCGCTTATTTTCTTCAAAGTTTGCGGAGAATTTGTTGGGGAAACGTCTAATGAGTTCTTTTGCTACCCGTTTAACATGTTCTGTTCGAACCTTTCCCAAACTTCAGCGTCCCCCGAGCAGGCGTAAACATGTCTGCGCCCGCCGTTAAAGCGTGTAAAGTAACTCTTCATAAAACAACAAGACTAATTTAACTTTACGCGTAGGTGTCCCCCAATGTGTCCGCGAAATACATCAACTTTTAACTGCGAAAAACCTTTGAAAGTTTTCAATTAGCTGCTCGGCGACTTCAGCTTCACTCGCCCGTTTTATCTCCGCTATAGCTTTAACAACAGCTGGGATAAAAGCGGGGGTTGTGGTTTTGCCGTTGAAAGGACTTTTGAAGTATCGTATTGGCCCATCGGTCTCTGTCAGAATGTTTGTCAAGGGCGTTCTTCGGATGACTTCGCGTATACCACCAGAGTAAACCACTGGCGGTCCCTCGCTAATGCAGTATCCTTTTTCAACGACTTTAGGCAGTATGCTTAACGGATTGCTAAACCAGTGTAACAGAACCCCTTTAAGGCCGTAAGAGGGAAGCATTTCCACGATTTTTGCAGTGGTTCCTCGAGAATGGATTATAACGGGCAAACTCAGCTTCTCAGCTATATGCAGCATTTCATCAAAAACCATTAGCTGCTTGTCCCATATCTTGTCGTATTTATAATCTAAACCCACTTCTCCTATGGCCAACACGGCACTGTTTCCTCGATTTCTTAGAATGAATTGGCATGTTTCTTGAATTTGGTCCTCAGTTAAAGTTTCCAAATTCCACGGGTGAATCCCGAGAGCGGCATAAACCGTCCCAGCATATTTTTCAGAGAGTTCTAGGCTTTTAATGCTTGTTACCAAGTCCATCGAGTTGGAAACTAAAGCGGTGACATTGGATTTTCTGGCTTCGGAAACAATTTCATCCACGTTCTTATCGTATTCCTCGTCTGAAAGGTGTATGTGTACGTCAACATACCGTAAGGGCTTCATTAATTATCACTTTAAACATAAACTACATTTTAAAAGCCTTATTTAATTTACCATAACAGACAGCATAAAGCAAGCCAAGTTTAAACGTAAAATTTGGTTATAAAAGTGCGATAAACGTTAAATATTGCTTTAAATACAAAAAGAAGCTACGGAGGAGTATTTATGGCAGATTTAGAGTTAGCGATTGCTCCCATGCACAGGCTGTGCAAAAAGGCTGGAGCTGAGAGGGTAAGCGAGGCAGCTGCAAGGGAGTTGGCAAAAGCGTTGGAGGAAATAGGGATAAAAATAGCTAAAGAAGCCCTAGACTTTGCAATGCACACTGGAAGAAAGACTATAAAGGCTGAGGATATCGAGATTGCAGCCCGAAAAGTTATGGGCAGATAGCTCCTAAACCCCTTTTTCTTTTCAAGACAAGTCTTGAGTTTAGTAACGCATATAAGTTTGGCGGCAAAAGTAAACGAGTAAAGCTTTGAGGAGCGTCAGCCATGGGTGGAAAGAAGAAGCTGAGCTTAAAACAAATGGAACGCATGCAAATGAGGAAGGATGAGGAGGAGAAAAAGAAAAAGGAGAAAGACAAAGCTGTGGTGAAGGAGAAGAAGCTTGCTGGAATTCTTTTTCCTGATTTGAAAGACGAAAAAATAGTGGAAGAATTGAAAAAGATGCGGGTTGTAACGCCCTACACCGTGGCGTCCCGATTCAACATTCGCATAAGTGTAGCGAAAGATTTGCTGGAACAGCTGGAAGACGATGGAGCAGTTCAATTAGTCTCGGGAAACCACAATATTAAAATTTACAAAGCAGCGGATTAACCGCTCCCACTTACTCTGGAAAGCTCAAATAACGTCTGCCACAAAATGAAATAAAGGGTTCCGTTTGACGTTTCCAGATAGAATATACACGGCTGACGAAGTCAGAGAGGCTCGGGAGCTTTTAGAAAAGGGGTATAGACACCGTCTTAGGACTAGAGGAAGCCCTGATTTCAAGCGTAAAGTTGAGGCCGCACTTAAGCTCATAAAGACAGCTGGATATTATGACTTTTTAAGAACTTATATAAGGGGGATAGTGGAAATCGACGGGTTAACCCAGCTCCGTGAGTCTGAAGCAAGCATTTGGGCAAACAAATACGCTGTGCAGAACCCCGTGGACTCAGCAAGCTTTTTCATACAAAAAGCCCATCAGATGAAAGAGTACCTTGAAGGTCTGTCCTATTATGGTGGGGAAGCTGAAAAACGTTCTGTGGAAAAAAGGATAGAATTTCTTGAAGCTTTAAAGCGGAAAAGCCGAAAGAAAGAAGTAAAGGAAGAGTGTGAAAGACTTCTAAAAAGCTGGAGAGAAAGCGTATTCCTATAACTTCTCAACCCTGATTTTTGTTCCACTTTTAACCTTGCTAAATAGTTCAAGGTTATTTGTCACTTTGCCTAAAACGTTCACTGGACTGTAGGGCTGAGACTCTCCATAAAAAACGCATAGGGCGCTTCCCATGGGCCAAAAGGCTATGGTGCCTTTTTCAACAACACTTTTAGCTTTTTCATCACCCATCCGTACGGGTATTTCAAAGTAGACCTCCTCCTTCCATATGGCGGCTCTTCCCTCTAGGGGGAGCTTCCGAAGGATCATGTCAACTGTTCTTGGAGCTAGATGGCGGACAAGTTCGCCCTCGGCTTCACCTAAGCTCTCAATAAGGAATTTTATTCTAACCCGCGAAATTGCTCCCTCATTATCCATTCATTGCTCTCCTTTCAAGAAGCTTTTCAGAACTGTTCTAAAGATACCTATCTTACTATGTTAAGCCCATATTTTACTTTTACTGTCAGCTAATTGAAGACTTTTACTCTCGTAATAGTTAGGCTCAAGTTTGACCATGACGCAGCGTAAAACCGTCATTATTTTACGCATTGCAAGACTGTTTCACCTATAAATTCTATCTGCTCATGGGTCACGCCGGGATGGACTGGCAGCGAGAAAACCTCTTCTGAAGCTTTTTCTGTTTCCGGAAGCCTGAACACGCCTATTTTTCGGTAGTAGGGCATTAGGTGGACTGGGTTGGCATAGTATACTTCAGCACCTATCCCTTTGTCCCTCAGTTTTTGGACTACAGCGTCTCTTCTATTTCTCTCTGCATTCCTAAGCCTAACGGTGTAAAGATACCAGCTGTTTCTACAGTTTTTCGGTTCTGCTGGAAGTTGCAGATTTTCAGCCTGTTTGAGTTTTTCGTTTAACTTTTCCGCGTTTTCCCGCCTTTTAGCCAAAAAAATAGGCAATTTAGCTAGCTGCACGCATCCTATGGCAGCTTGGATTTCAGTCATGCGGTAATTATGCCCCAAAATAATGGACGTGTATTTTTCTTTTTCTCCATGAGTTCTCAAAAGCCTCAGATTTTCAGCTATATCATCGTTGTTTGTTGTCACCATGCCTCCCTCGCCTGTAGTCATGTTCTTGCTCGCGTAGAAACTCCAGCAGGCAACATCGGCGTAGGCGCCCACCGGTCTCCTATGATATAGTGCACCGTGGGCTTGGGCAGCGTCCTCAATCACTTTTAAGCTATGCTTGTCAGCTATCTCTCTTATAGCTTTTAGGTCTGCCGGTGAGCCGTAAAGGTCGACAGCTATGATAGCCTTAGTTCTTTTGGTTATCGCCTTTTCGATTTTTTCTGGGGAAACATTGCAGGTTTCCGCATCTATGTCCACAAATATGGGTCGAGCCCCGCTTAAGACAACGGCCTCAGCTGTGGCTACAAAAGTGAAGCTTGGGAGAATAACCTCTTCGCCTGGTTCAACTCCAACGCTTAAAACAGCCATGTGAAGGGCGGCTGTGCCGCTGTTAACGGCTAAAGCGTGTTTGGCTTTGACGAAATCTGCGAATTCCCTTTCGAACTTTTTAACCATAGGCCCCGCGCCAAGCCCGTGGGTGAGGATGCCGCTTCTCAAAACTTTAGCAACAGCTTCAACTTCCTCTTCGCCAATTTGGGGAGCATTAATGGGAATCATGGCGACACCTTCAACACTTTAAATCTAGCTGTCTTATGTTGTCTTGGATATTAATTATTTTGCAGCAAAATGGCACAGTTTCACTCAACACGCATGCCGCGTTCCATTTTATAGTCAAATATAACCCTAACAGGGCGTTTTCGGAAAGCCTCATCTAGCTTTGGGTCGCCAGTGTCAACCCTTAGGCTTTTTAGGGTTTCCAGTTTGCTTTTGGTGGCAACTACAATTATGTTGTCTATGCCTACCTCTCTAATAACTTCTGGGCTTATTTGCTGGTTGCCCCTTCCAAATATGAAGCCTTGCCCCCCGATAGGAGTGACTATGATCTGAGCTTTTTTGCCGCGGATTTGCTCCAATATCTGCTTTTCGCTTACATCTTTCGCTATCAGTTTCGCGTTGCAGAACAGGTCTACTCCTAAAAGGGTTTTTTCCGCGTCTAAAAGGTCAGCTATGGTTCGAGTTGTGGTTCCCGGACCCAATATGTATACAACGTCGGGCTGCATGTTTTCAATTGTATATATGGCTATGGCTGCCTGGTTGCGCAGCTCGCTTTCGGTTAGAGCGCTTGCAATTTTAGTGCTTTGAACCAGAAATGGTTCATAGGGAACCAGCATATACCCGTACAACTCTGCGGAAACGCGTCCCTTTCGAAAGGCTTCCTCGTCCACGTCCATGACCTCCGCCTCTTTCAATGGCAAACCTTCAAAAAGGAAAGCTGAAACGATTTTTGCTGCCGCCTGCGGGTTTACAGCGAAAACAGCGCTATGCATTTTTACGCCTGTGGGAACGCCCAGCACTGGCAGACTGGTGTTGACTGCCTTAAAAATGTCGCGGGCTGTTCCATCTCCGCCGCAGAAAACAAGGATGTCTGCGCCAACATCCCTAATTATCCTTGCGATTTTCACCGTGTCTTCGGCGCTTGTCTCTTTCTTGCTTTCGCCGAGAACCGTGCATGGAAAACCGCACTTTTTGGCTTCGTCCTCCCCCATGCTTCCGGCTCCAACAATAAGCCGCATCTTTTCCCTAAGAGGTTTTAGTTCGGACAGAAAAAGCTCCGCCCTAGCTGGTGCCACTGGTTTAGCCCCAAGTGCCACAGCCTTTTCAAGAACTGCTTTTCCATCGGTGCCTTTAAGTCCAACAGCTCCTCCCATGCCTGCTATTGGGTTAACGATGAACCCGACAGTTTTCGCAGGAGTTTTGTTCTCAGCCATCTGCTTGCTCAACTCACTTCTTGCCTATTTCAAATTAGCCCTCTACTATCAAATTAAATTGCTTAATAAGATTAGTCAGCGTAGAAGATGAAAAATAGGTGAAGGAAAAGGGTGTGAAGTTTTATCCGATATATTTCTTTTTAACTTCGTCTAGCCATGGATAGAGTTTTCTAAGCTTCTTCATGGCTTCTTCAACTTTTTCCTTTGGATATTCATATGGTGGCAGCTTGCCGCTGAAGTAGTCGGAGTAGGCTTGCATGTCAAAGTAGCCGTGGCCGCAGAGCAGAAACAGAATAGTTTTTTCCTCACCGGTTTTCTTACACCTTAAAGCTTCGTCAATCGCCGCCTTTATAGCGTGAGATGGTTCCGGAGCAGGTATTATGCCCTCGGTTTGGATGAAAAGTTTTGCAGCGTCAAACACTTCAACTTGATTGTAAGCCACTGTTTCAAGTTGTTTTTCTTTAGCGAGCAGGCTTATTGTTGGGGCTATCCCGTGATAACGTAAGCCTCCAGCGTGTATCGGGGGCGGTATGTAATCGTGGCCTAAGGTGTGCATTGGAACCAGAGGCGTTATCCTCGCTGTGTCGCCGTGGTCGTAGGTGTACTCACCCTTTGTGACTGATGGGCATGCGGTGGGTTCAACAGCCACAAACCGCGTGTTCTTCGGCGCTTTTTTGGCAACTTTATCATAATAGAAAGGCCAATAAATTCCTGAAAAGCTGCTTCCCCCGCCTATACACCCAAATATGACGTCCGGATAATCCCCGACGATTTCCATCTGTTTTTTAGCTTCCAAACCAATCACGGTTTGATGGAGTAGAACATGGTTAAAGACGCTGCCTATTCCGTAATTAGTGTCTTCGTGGGTTAAAGCGTCTTCGACAGCCTCGCTTATGGCTATGCCTAAACTGCCTGGATTGTTAGGATCTTCTTTAAGAATTTTTCTGCCAGCTTCAGTGCGTTCACTCGGGCTTGCGTAGACATCCGCCCCGTAAGACTCCATCATAATTCTTCTGTAAGGCTTCTGCTGATAACTAACTTTCACCATGTAAACTGTGCATTTCAACCCGAACATCATGCAGCCAAACGCTAAGGCGGAGCCCCACTGGCCTGCGCCAGTTTCGGTTGAAAGCCTCCGAATGCCCTCCTTCATGTTGTAGTAGGCTTGGGCTACAGCCGTGTTCGGTTTATGGCTTCCAGGCGGGCTAACCCCCTCATACTTGTAGTAAATTTTAGCAGGGGTCTTCAACGCCTTTTCCAGCCTTACCGCCCTGAAAAGCGGCGTAGGCCTCCAGAGTTTGTAAACCTCCCTAACTTCTTCAGGTATGTCTATCCATCGGTCTTGGCTGAACTCTTGGGCTAGGATTGCCTTTGGAAATATTTTTGGGGCTACTCCACCGCCAGGCGCCCTTGTTTCTGGCTCTATGAAGGGTGGAAGCGGTTTAGGCAGATCTGGCAGTATGCAGTACCACTGTTTGGGAACGTCTTCTTCGTCCAAAACTATTTTCGTTGATGGCACATGTTTCACCCCTAAGTTGTGTTTACAAGAGAACTTGCATGCCATATTTAAGCCTTTTGAGTACAACTTTGTACATATCCATGCCAATACCCCGCCTTAAATTTCCTAAAGAGCCACAGACATTTTGAGCACCTAAAAGCCTTCAAAGAGTTTATTCTGCAGTGTCCGCCTATAAAGACGAAGGCTTGGGCATCCGCCACCATAGGCTTATTCAAAAACTGTCAGGCTGACTCCAGTTTTAAGATCGACAAGCCCCCGCGCATTGTTTTACCGTAACACCGTGCACGGGGTGTTTTTGTAAACCCCCTATTGTGTTTTCAGTGCTGGACGCTTGGTTAAATAAACACTTTTATACCTTATTGCACAAAAAAGTACATTTGGAAGGTCTAAAATGTGGAACAATATAAAGAGGCATTTAGAAAATTATCCTGAAAGGCTAAAAGTGGCCCGCATTCTTTTAGAAAACGGCTTAAGCGTGAGAAATGGTAAAGTTTACCTTAATGAAATCGAGATTCCGCCTGTGCGTATTGCAAGGGTTGCAGGCGTCGACAGGCGCACAGTTAATGAGACGATAAAAAACATTGAGGCTAACCGCGAGCTGCGCTCAATTTTTGAGGGTTTAAGATCTGCGGGTTATTCCCTTAAAGAGATTGCGAGACACTTGGAATTTGGGGTTGTTGAGATCACCCCGGTTGATGCCAGAACCCCGGGTATTTTGGCAAATTCAGCCATGATTCTTGCAAATAGGGGTTTGAGTATAAGGCAGGCGATTGTTGATGATCCTGAACTTTCACCTGAGCCGAAACTCACCCTCATTGTTGAAAAGAAAATTCCCGGGGAGCTTATTCCCGAGTTTCTGAAAGTCCGGGGGGTTGCAAAAGTCTCAATTTATTAGGGCATTAAATTAAACGTTGGGGTTTTCAAAAGCCGTTATAACCCATTTATCTCCCCTCTTCTCAACCTGCAATGTGGCTTTGTCTCCCGCTTTCGTAGCCATCAACTCGTTCCATTGAAGGGTTGAAATGTCCTTAGGTGTTGCTTCTACCCACTGGTAAGTCGCGTTATCCAAACGCAGAACTATGTGGGTTATCCCATCTTCTACATATTCATATTTCCCTAAAACTGTTGCACTGAACTCCAAGTATGTTATCACTCCGAAAAGTTTCAGAAAGTCTAACCTTGTTTTGCGTACAAGCTGCTCGCTTGTGAGGCCTTCTCCATTCATGGTTATGACTATTTTGCTGGTTTCCTCCGCGTCAACTATGGCGAAGCCGGCCAAGTATATGGTTTCATCTCTCCCCCATGTGCCTTCCCGCCAGTAAATGGGCACATACCAAGCAAGCCTATATTTGCCCGGGGAGATTTCCACAGGGTATAGGAGGGGCATTTCAGCGTCATAAATGCCCACTGCAGGCTTAGGCAGCCTACCCTCTACAAAGTCTTCAGCAGTCAGTCCCGAAATGTAGTTAGCCTGCCTGAAATCATAGAAGAATATGCCGTCTCGTGTGGCCTTAAAAACTCCGGATAAGGTCCGCTTATTTCCAACGGGGTTTGCACAGACTAGGGCTACAACGTCGCCTGTTTCAGGGTCAACAATGTAACGTGTGTCTTCGGTCATTTCGAAGCGTTCGCGGCTTGGAGGAATCAGCCATAGGAAGCCTCCAGCCCAGTAGTCGAAGCCTTCGCCCCTTCTGAAGCCTCCCATCTCGTTTATCATATCTTCAAGCCAGTTTTCATCGTAAACCTGTGTGATCCAATTTGGAATTTCGTGAAGGAATTCTGCTTGGCGGTACACGTTGCCTTGCGGGTTGTAAACCATTGGGGTTTCATATCTTCTAATCAAGTCGAAGCCCACATTGTAGCGGGTCACAACGTAGGCAGGGCTTTTCGCCGCGAAGTCCCATGTTATGTAGGCTGTGCCATAACTTGCTGAAATATCATTCATGTATGAGCGGAAATGAATGTTGTGGTCGAACCATAAGCCTTCCCCAACGGCAAACTCTTCCTTCAATATCCTCGGCGGGGTAACGGGGTCTGTGGCGTCTACTACAACAAACCCTTTGACGTAGTTCTCTGCAATGACATTTGTTGAGCCTATGACGGCCACCCAAACAAGTTTTCCTTCAAGGGTTTTTGTTATGTGGAAGCCTAAAACTTGAGTGTTGCTTCCAAATTCTGACATGTGCCTTCTGGCTATGGAGACGGCAAGCTCCTGTGTGACAAGGCGCACCATGTCGTCGGGGATTCCAGTATTGAAAGGCAATCCGGAACGCGTGCGAATAAAAGTGCTAAAGTAAGAGGCGTTTGCAACTCTCTGAATTTGTCCAAAAACTATGAGCGTGGAGGCGGCTGCCAAGTAAAGAAGGAACAGAACGCCTACAATCCTCGCTTTTATTTTCGCCGACACCTTAAGGGGGAAACGCTTGCCATAGTAGTAAAGTCTCTCCGATTCTTCAGGAGCTGCACTTTTTATGGTAAAAGCCAACTCCACAAAAGCCGCAAAAAGCCTAAGGAACACGAGCAAATATACGAAAAGGCTCAGGGAAGGCTTCAGAAATTGGATTATGAAAAAGAGAAATAACCCAAAGATAAGTGAAACTACGCGGGAAGTTTTTCTCCACCCGCTCCGCCTAGGCGGTATCGGAACGTACCAAACAAAGGTCCAAATAAGCCAGAATAGGAAAAAGTTCATGCTCTTTCCCCTCCTATCACGTTTTAAACACTAGGCATTGAAAAGTTTTTGGCACTGAACACGCTTCGCATGAAGGTTAAACTTGAGCTTAGCAAAAAAATAATGTTATGCCAAGCGGTTTAATCGATAACTATTTATACACGCTTAAAAAAGATGCATTTCAACACGAAGGTGATAAATGTGGTGTTTGATTTCACGGAAACCGAGGAGCAGAAGCTTATTGTCAAAACCGTCAAAGAGTGGTGCGAAAAAAACTTAACACCAGAACGCGTCAGGGCGATGGATGATAAGGGACACCCATACCCAAAAGACATACTTGAAGGTCTAACCAAACTCGGCGTAGTCATGGGAACCGTTCCCCAAGAACATGGAGGGCTCGGCTTAGACTGGAAGACCCAAGTGCTCATAGCCGAAACCATAGGGTACTATGATCCTACAGTAGCCACGGCTGCAGGCTTTATGGCTGTTGAAACCGGATGGGGATTCACCATCAACAGATACTGTTCAGAAACTGTGAGGGAAAAATACGTCAAGCCTGCGATCCGCGGTGAGAAATTCATAGGCATTGGAGCAACAGAACCCGTAGGCGGCTCAGACGTCGCGAGGCACAGAACCACCGCGAAAAAAGTGGGAGACGAGTGGATTCTTAACGGCGAGAAAACCTTCATCAGCGGCACTGAAGAATGTAAAAGGTGGGGCGGAGGCTACTGGGTAAACGCTAGAACTGGACCATTAATTCCTGAGGCACCCCACCGGAACATAACAGCGTTCTTCGTGCCCATAGATGCTGACGGAGTTGAGGTTACAGAGCCCTACAGAGACGCGGGCAGAATGGCCATTTCCACGGGAGGATTCATATTAAGAGATGTGAGGATTCCAGACGAGTATAGGCTTGGAGAAGTCAACAGAGGCTTTTACCATACAATGGAAGGATTCGACAATGCAAGATTAATGATAGGCGCCAGCTGCGCTGGGGCCACCAGGCGAATTTTAGACGACGCTATACCGTACCTAAAGGAAAGGAAAGTCTTCGAAATTCCATTAGCCAAATACGAAGCCATCCAGTTTGAATTGGCTGAAATATACATGGAATTGGAAGCATTGCGGCTTATGAATATGAAGACAGCTTGGATGCAGGATATAAGATACGCAGAAGAAGGTCTTCCAGTTAAAGTTTCAGAGGCAAAAACCTTCAAGCCGACGGAAATAGCCAAATGGATATCTATGGTTAAGTGGAAGGGGCCGTATTTGGCTCTTAAAGCCGCAGAAAAGGCCATGATATGGTTTGGAGCTGCTGGCTATACTAAGGAGTACTTGTTTGAGGCAGCTTGGCGAGGTGTAATGTCCTACGTTGTAGGCGCAGAGGGTGCACAAAACATACAGAAAATAGTCATTGGGAGAGAACTCCTCGGAAAGGAGTATGTTCCCTACAAATAAACCCTCCCTTTTTTATAAATGCAAAAACGTTTTATTTGTGATGATAATTTGTGCATCAAATTCGGAAGGAGAGTTTAAGGAGCATGCAAAGGATAATTGTTTGCCTTAAATACGCCGTTGACGTGTCCCAGATAAAGGTTGACCAAGCCACACGCAAACTGTTGACGGCGGAAGCACCTAGAAAAATAAGCGATTTCGACAAAAACGCCTTGGAAGAGGCTGTAAGGATAAAGGGAAAACATGGAGGCGAAGTCGTAGCCTTAACGGTAAGCTCCGAGAACGCTTCTTCCGCGCTTAGAGAAGCTTTAGCAATTGGAGCGGACAAGGCTTACCTCGTGCAGGATCCAGCCATCCAAGCCTCTGACACCCTTGCGGTTTCACATATCCTTGCAGAAGCCATTAAGAAAATAGGCTCCTTTGACCTGATTTTGTGCGGTGAAGCAAGCATAGACAGCTATTCCTGGCAGGTTGGGCCGAGGCTGGCGGAAATCCTAGGGGTTCCAGTGGTAACATACGCCCGCAAAGTTAGCATTGAAGGTAATGCTTTGATTGCTGAACGAAGTTTGGAAGACTGCTCAGAGGTCGTCAAAGTTAAAATGCCTGCGTTATTGACGGTTACAAAGGAGATTAACGAGCCTAGAGTGCCCACATTGATGGATGTCCTTAAGGCTTCGAAAAAGCCTGTTGTCACTTGGACCCTCTCAGACTTGGGAATTTCAAGCGAAAAAGTTGGAGCCCTAGCTGTTCAAGTTTTAGAAGTTTCAGCGCCTAAAGTTGAACGGAGAAAAATCAAGATTCAAGGCGAAACGCCTAAGGAAATAGCTGAGAAACTGGTTAAAGCCCTGATTCAGGATGGAGTGATTGGAGGGTGATGGGATGAGCGGATTATGGGTTTTCTCTGAAAATCTAGACCTAACAGCTGAAATGTTGAGCAAAGGCAGAGAGCTTGCGGACAAGCTTCAAACAGAACTTTCAGCCATAGCCCTAGGGTGCAACATCCGGGAGAAGGTTGAGGAATTAACAAAATACGGAGCCGACAAAATCCTCCTTATGGATGACCCTGTATTCGAGGGGCTCCGTGTCGAACCTTATCTGAGCGCTTTAACGGATTTAGCCTCAACCTACAAGCCTGAGATAATTTTGATAGGCTCAACCAAAAGGGGGAAAGAGGTTGCAGCAAGGCTTGCCGCAAGGCTTAAGACAGGCTTGATTCCCGACGTTTTCAATCTTGAAATAAACCAGGAGAAAATGCTAACCGCATCTAGGATTGTCTACGGCGGGAATGGCGTAGCAGTGCAAGCTTTCCGGACGAAGCCCCAAATAGTGACAGTGCCCCCAAGAACCTTTGAAAAGCCAAAACCCAGCGAAAGAAAGGCTGAGGTGGTTAATGTTGAAGCTAAAGTTGAAGAACAAAAAGTGGCTGTCCTAGAGGTTAAACCCGTTGAAGGGGCGAAGGCTCGCATTGAAGAGGCCAGGGTTGTTGTCTGTGGAGGGCGGGGGGTAAATAAGAAGGAAGATTTTAAAATGTTTGAGGAGTTGGCTAGTCTTCTAGGTGGACAAGTGGGCGCCACCAGACCGCTGGCTGAAGACCGGAAGTGGTTCTCCGAGTGGGTGGGGCTTTCAGGAAAGAAGGTTAAGCCTGAACTTTACCTAGGATGCGGTATTTCAGGCATGATTCAACACATAGCGGGAATCAGAGACTCCAAAGTTATAGTGGCGATAAATAAGGATCCAGAGGCGCCTATATTTGAGGTGGCAGACTACGCTGTTGTTGGCGACGTTTACCAGATAATTCCAGCTTTAATTGAAGCTCTAAAACAAGCATTAAAAACCGTGTAAAAACTTCGAAAAGAAGATGTTGCCGGAGTCGTTCCCGCAATTTTTTCCATCTTTTGCTATTGTTTAAATTAGAAAAATTTATATTGTAATGCCGTTTTTGTTTGAGACGCATTTAGGAGGTTGTGGGTTTGTCATCATCTGCATCTGCCGGAGTCCCTGTCTTAATATTGAAGGAAGGTTCAAGTCGTTCAAGAGGAAGGGAAGCTCAACACAATAACATAATGGCAGCTAGAATAATAGCGGAAACCGTGAAAAGCTCTCTAGGCCCAAAGGGCATGGATAAAATGCTTGTAGACAGCTTCGGCGACGTCACCATCACAAGCGACGGCCGAACAATTTTGGACGAGATGGATGTTCAGCATCCAGCGGCAAAAATGATGGTTGAGGTGGCTAAAACCCAGGACAACGAGGCTGGAGACGGAACAACCACCGCGGTTATACTTGCAGGCGAGCTTCTAAGCAAGGCTGAAGAACTTATTGGCAAAAACATTCACCCGACGATAATAATTGACGGCTACAAGAAGGCTGCAGAAAAGACGCTTGAGGTCCTAGAGGATATAGCCATACCCGTAGACCTCAACAACCAGGAATACCTAAAGAAGGCTGCTATGACAAGCATGGCGAGCAAATTGGTAGCTGAACACAAAGAATACCTGGCTGATTTGGCTGTTAGGGCAGTACTCCAGGTTGTAGAGAAAGAGGGCGGCAAATACAAAGTTGACATAGACAATGTGAAGGTTGAAAAAAAGCCTGGCGAGTCTGTGAGGGATACAAAACTTATAAATGGCATAGTTCTAGACAAGGAAGTTGTTCATTCTGGAATGCCTAAACGCGTTGAAAACGCCAAAATAGCTCTCCTTGACACCTCCTTGGAGATTGAAAAGACGGAGTTTGACGCTAAAATCAACATTGAAAGCCCTGAACAGATGGATGCCTTCCTAAAGCAGGAAGAAGCCATGCTTAAGGAAATGGTGGACAAGCTTGTCGCGGTAGGCGCAAATGTTGTTTTGTGCCAGAAAGGCATAGACGACATGGCTCAGCACTTCTTAGCTAGGAAGGGAATCCTTGCAGTGCGAAGAATTAAAAAATCCGACATGGAAAAGCTTGCAAAGGCCACTGGAGGAAAATTGATAACAAACCTTGACGACATGAGCTCGGCGGACCTTGGCTATGCAAGCCTAGTTGAAGAGCGCAAAATAGGCGACGACAAAATGACCTTCGTGGAAGGCTGCAAAAACCCGAAGGCTGTTACAATTCTAATAAGGGGTGCGACGGAACGAGTGGTTGCGGAAGCTGAACGCTCAATACATGACGCCATATGCGTTGTCAAAGACATCGTTGAAGAGCCAAAAGTCCTCGCAGGAGGCGGAGCCCCGGAGCTTGAAGTTGCACGCGTCCTCAAAAAGTACGCGGAAACCTTACCCGGGAGGGAGCAGCTTGCAGTGAAAAGCTTTGCGGAAGCCTTAGAGTCCATTCCAGCAACACTTGCCGAAAACGCTGGTTTAGATCCCATTGACATACTTTCCGAATTAAGGGCGAGACATGAAAAGGGCGAGATACGGGCGGGCATAGAGGTTATTTCTGGAAAAGTTCAGGACATGACCGAGGCAGGAGTTTTCGAACCCATCTCCGTCAAGAAGCAGGCCATAAAATCTGCAAACGAAGCTGCGTCAATGATTCTAAAGATAGACGATGTGATTGCGGCTGGAAAAGCTAAGACCCCAACACCGCCTAAAGGGCCGTCTGAAGGCGAATATTCGGGTGCTGGGGAGTATTAAGATACGCCTGAAAAAGAGAAGAAAATTTTAATAGGCCCTCCAAAGCTTACCCGCTTCGAGAAGGCAAGGGTAGTGGGGGCTAGGGCCCTCCAAATTTCTATGGGCGCTCCTATACTCATAGACGTACCAGAGGGGCACTCAAGCCCGATAGACATAGCCCTAAAAGAGCTTGAGGCTGGCGTGCTGCCAATAACCATTAGGCGCACCTTGCCCGACGGCACATATCAGGATATACCTTTAAAGTGGCTTCTGGAAGGAGAAAAGAGCTAAAACACTTTTCTCTTTTCTTGCATTAATACGTTTGCTGGTTGTTAGGCTTTAGCTTTGTTTAGGTTTCTTTTTGCCGTTTTGAGGGTTTCCCGTATTCTCGTCCAGTGGGCGCCTTGCCAGTAGATTTGCCCGCATTTTGGGCATTCCCAAAACTCGTTGTAGTGGTAAAAGGTGGTTTTTTCAACTTTGCCCTCCACTTTTTCTTTAGGTACAGGTTTTACTCTGGCGTTGCATTTTGGACACCTTGATTTTGCCATGTCTACGTCTAGGCTTATTTTGAATTTCTGAGCAAGCTTTGCCAACCGTTCAGCTTCTGTTTGGCCATCCATGTAGAGGGCTTGAACGCCTTTTGCGGTGGCTTGCTGGTAAAGCTCCAAATCCCTTGTTAATAGGATTCTATGCTCCTTCTTGGCTATTTCAATAAGCTGCAAGTCGTCTAACTTGTTAGAGTATTTCACGTTGTGTCCCAGCATGCGGAGCCACCGGGTTAGTTTTCCAAGCATCCCGTCAACAATGAACTTCATGCTTAGCCTCACCACATATTATTTCGCCAGCTTCAGCCTCAGCCACTATTTCATCGTCGTCCATAACCAATTTACCACCAACGAAGGTTTTAACGGGTTTTCCTCTGACGGACACGCCGTTAAATGGGGAATATTTAGCCTTTGAATAAAACTTTGCGGCTTCTATGACGTGTTTCCTCTTTAAATCCACAACTACAAAGTCGGCTCTGCCTCCTTCCTTTAGGCTTCCCCTATCCTTCAAATGGAAAATTCTAGCCGGGTTTTCAGCCGTCAACCTAACTATGTCAGCTATAGTTAACCGCCCGTTGTTAACTTCATTAAGCAATAGGGGCAGCGTTGTCTCCAGTCCAGGTATGCCCGTCTTAACTTGCCAAATGTCACTGGCGTTTTTCTCATCAAGCGCATGGGGCGCATGGTCTGAGGCTATCAAATCAACTAAACCAGCTTTGACGCCGCGCCAAAGGGTTTCAGCGTGGTGTTTCTCCCTGACAGGGGGCACGGTCAACGCCAACCCGCCTAAACGCTTCAAATCTTCGACAGACAAGAAAAGGTGATGCGGCGTCGCCTCGCATGTTACGGGAAGCCCGGCTTTTTTCGCCTCAGCCACGGCTTTTAAGCCTTCTTCGCTGCTTAAGTGGCAGAAGTGCACATGTGTGCCGGTTTTTTTAGTGATGGCGACCACACGCTGGATGGCTTTGACTTCGGCCTCTTCAGAATGCGCCTTAAGAAAGGCTTCAACATCATTGCAGCCCTCGCTTCTTAGCCTTTTCTCAGCGTTTTTCACTAAAATTTTGTCTTCAGCATGCACTGCTATGGGAGTTTTCCGCCCGACATTTATGAAAGCTTCTTTTATGGCAAGGTCGTCTTCAACGTTCAGTCCGCCAACCTGCTCGCCCATGAAAAGCTTAAAGGCTACGGCGCCCTCTTTCATTATTTGGCTGATTTCTTGCAGCATTTGCGGAAACTCGGAGTAGAAGCCAACATTAACTAGAACCTTCTTTTCAGCAGCCTTCATTCTGTTTTTTAAGGTTTCGGCGCTCATGGTTACAGGGTTGTTGTTGGGCATGTCTAGAACTGTGGTTATTCCGCCAGCTGCGGCGGCGGCAGTTCCGCTGTAAAAGTCTTCCTTGTAGGCTTTGCCCTCGTCCCTAAGGTGAACGTGGACGTCTATCAAGCCGGGTAAAACTAGAAGCCCTTTAAGGCTTAGGGTTTTTTCAGCCATAGGCATGCTGGCTTCCTTGCCAATTTTGAGAATTTTTCTATTCTTTATCGCTAAGCAGCATTCCGCCACAGCGCCGTTTACATAGGCTTTTAAGTCTCTTAATACCAAGTCTGCGTCCAATTTAGTTCTCTCTGGAACAAATAGGAGGGGTTGACGCTAAATAAATTTAGCTTTAAGCCTCTCAGCAAAATCTTTTTCCGTAAAAGTTTCCACAGTCTCTTTAACCTTCTGAAACAATGTTTTGCTCAATAAGCCTTTATTGAAGGCTTTTTCCAACTTTTCCATGTCTAAGACCTTGGATTCACAGTTTGGGAGAATGCAAACGTCCACTTCCAAGTCTACGTAACGCATTGCCTTTGGATAAACCTCGACTGGGGTGTTAAGGTTTATGTATGCGCCCTTCCACACCCCGTTTTTAGAGAAGTAGCTTGTGGTTATGTGCCACCCGCCTGGCTTTGTTTCGCTTACAGCTTTATCGCCAGCCTCCTTTGCCACACCCAGCCCGTCGTAGAACCCGTCAGTCTTTATGGTTCTCCAATACCTTATCTTTTCCTCGTCTATGGATTCTATCGTGGCTTGCCCAAGGCGTAAAACCAAGCCGCTGAGCTTTACGTGTTCAACGTCTACGGTTGAGCCTTCCTCTGGGAATTCCGGCTGAATTTGCCTTTTAAAGAGTTCTTTCACATCCTTCATGTTTTGGCCTTTTTCAAGGAGTTTTTCAGCCATTTCAAGGGCGGCTGAAACTTTGCCGCCGCAGCTCTTGTAGAAGTGGTGTCCGTCAATGGTTGGCGTGACGGTTGCTCTCAGCTCGTCTAGTTTCCTCTTGGAGGATTGGGGAAATTCAACGTCCAAAAAATGTAACCCTTCAACTAGGAGGGATGGAGCCTCCGCAGATTTTGCCTTCTCGTTTAAGGCTTTTGCTTTATCGGCTAGCTCTGCAACTTCTTTTTCCAAAAAATCTTTTTGCATGTGGGCTGCGGGTTCTCGCCAGATTATACCCCAGCCTTCCGGGGACAGTTTCCCTCCTAAAGCGTAGAGCTCCGTCCGCTTGTTTATGTCGCGGATTTTTAGGCTTACGCCAACCTTGCCATCTTTTACGAGTATGGCGTTTTTTCCGACGATTTTAATTTTAGTTGTTAAAAGTGGGGTTTTCTTTCCAATCCTTTTGCGTTCAACTTGGACTGTTACCGTGCCTTGGTTTTCGCTTGGCGCTTCCGCTTTTGGGATTGTTCCAACGGTTTCCGCTCCTATTTGGACGTAAACGACGCTTTCATTTCTGCCTATGATGGCTCCCTTGTATATGCCGTTGACGCTTACCGCCCATTTTCGGGTTATGACGTCTTCCAAAGACGAGTGCAAGGCTGATTGGAAGGCTTCTGTAGCTTGGGCTGTGCCTAAGGCTATAACTCCTTGAAGGTCATTCCTGTCCTTTATTTTCATGTCCGGAGGCTCGTCGTCTTCTTGGATGCCGAAGCGGTTTTTGATGGCTTGGGAGGGCTGAACTATTTTGAAGCCGTTTTCTAAAAGCAGTTTTGTTAGGGCGGTTGTGTATATCCCCCTAACTTTAGCCCTCAGCTTCATTCAACCTTTTCCACCTTGTAAACTTCGTTAATTTTTTCAACCTTGAACTTTACGCCTAGAAGGGTTTCAGCTAGCCAAATGTTTGCCTCCAAATGGTCTGAAAACGTTCTCGTCATGTATGCTGACCTCCCCTTCGCTAGAGCCACATAGGGAACCAGTAGATCCGCTAAATGCACGTCAACCGTCGCCGCCTTCGTGGAAATTTCCATCCAAAGTTTTTCAGCAGCCTCAACGCCGACAGCCTCGCTCGTCTTTTTAAGCTCTCCTATGGCATCAGCGCCCAAAACTGCACCCCTGTCGGTTTCAGCCCACAGAACTATGGAGCTTCCCTTCTGCAGAGGGTTCGACTGGTCGTTTATTGTTTGGATGTCGGCAGCCACGCCTTTCGCCATCAAATAGTTTTTTGCTGATGCTGCTTGGCGTTCTGCAACCCTCCTATCGGCTAGGGAGGTGCAGACGGAAACCCCTCTCACAGAGGTTAGATCGCCAAACTCTTCTAAGCGTAGTGGCTTAAGCTCTTTGCACGGCTCAACAGTTAAAGTTACCTCGCCCATGCCTTTTGGATAATAGCCATATCTATGAACCCTTATGGACGCGTTTATCCCCATATGCTTTAACACTGGCAGAAAAACGTAACGAAGGTAGTTTATTGTAGGCGAGTTGGAAACATCCGTGCCGCCTTTGGAAATGTGGAGACTAACAGTGTTTTCGGCGAATACGCAGATGGGCAGAACCGTCATGATAAGCATTGGGATGCTGCCAGCCGTGCCAATTTCAGCTTCGAACCTTCCGCCCTTAATCCCTTTTGGGGTGAACCAAAGCTCCCGCGAGTTAAGCACTGCACCCTTCACTTGAGCTTCGCAGAGCTTAGCTGCAGCCAAAACAGCCTCTAAATGTTGAGGCCGCAAGCCCGGTTGAGGCCTGCTGTGCCTAATGTTGTATATGTGGAGGGGTTTTCCGAGGATGGATGCTAAGGCTATTGAGAGCCTAAGGATTGTTCCACTTCCGCTTTTTTGGCTTCCGTCAACCTCGATCAACTGCGGATGAGCCACCTTTTTTCCAATAATTTTGAGTCTAAACAATTAATAAATACAGCTACGAAAGTATAAGGATTTGAAAGGAACGTGTCCAGTCATGATTGCGGATAAAGAGAAAGTTGAAAAACTTATTGAGAGAATTGACGAGCTTCTCATAGTCCTAAACACTATTGCGGAGGATCTTAGAACGGTCTCAACTTCGCTTAAATCCCTTGCAGTTTCACAGTTGACTCCACCTTCCACGCCTGCACCGCCATCGGAACTTGAAATGGAGGGGGAGAGGGGGATAGACGAGGTTAGGATGGCGTTTCCCGAGGATTTGGAGGGACTCCTCAGCTTTGAGGATAAGAACGAGTTTATAGTGATAAAGCCCCGCCAATTTCTAGGCTCTGAAAACTTCGCAAAAATAGCCTCCATCGTGCGGGGTTTGGGCGGAGACTACGTAAGCGCCGGAAAAGAGTCCCACTTTAGGGTTCCAAAGAAAAAGTTTTAAAACGGCTAATACCTTATTTCGAAATCCCTAAACTCTCCAGTGAAAGTTTCCCATTTAACATCCACTTTGGTAACCCTTGCACCCGGCGGCCCCCGCTTGCAGAATTCAATAAGCTGCTTAACGTTTTCTTCTTCGCCTTCGAAAATCGCCTCAACCTTGCCGTCTGGGGTGTTGCGAACCCAGCCCTTAACGCCTTGCTTTTTGGCCTCGCGCCTAGTTTCAGCTCTGAAGAAAACCCCTTGAACCCGCCCGCTAACAAACACATGTGCCCTAACCTCCATATCAACGCCCCCTTTATGCACTGTTCAATTTTCCCCAACGAAACATAATGGTTTCCGTGTCAATTTTAAAATCGAAAGGGAGATATGGCTTTTGCCGCAGTATCCTCATATTAATGGGATGCAGCGACTTAAATTTTCAGCTTTTCAAAGGGTAAGCCGGATAAAGGTTTTGGCAAAACTTTTATATCATAAGCATTAATGAAGTGAGTATGAAGTTTGGAATTTGCCCAACCCCTCATCCTTGGTGGAAAAACATCAAACAGCTCCGCGATTGGATTGTGGAGGTTGAAAGACTCGGCTACGATGGAGTATTCATGCCAGACCATCACAGCATGATGAAGCCCATGTCTGACGAGGTGTTAGACGCATGGGCAACCCTCTCATATTTCGCCGCTGCCACGGAAAAACTCAGGCTTGGGACAGACGTTACCCCCATACCGAGGTGGGTTCCAAGCCAACTGGCAAAGGTTATCGCCACGGTTGACGTGCTTTCAAACGGGAGGGTCATCGCCGGCTTCGGCGCAGGCAGCATCCCCGACGAGTTCGTAAACTATTCGCCGCAGGGTTTGGAGCCGCCGCCGATGAGGGTTAGAAGGTTTTCTGAGGGATTGCAGCTTATCCTTCGGCTCTGGACGGAGGAAAAAGTGAACTTCGAAGGGAAATACTATAAGGCGAAGGACGCTGTGCTCTTGCCTAAACCAGTTCAAAAGCCCCATCCGCCCATATGGTCTGGAGGGCAAGGCCCCCACATGCTTAAAATAACCGCTAAATACTTTGACGGCTGGGTTTTTCCAAGGCTTGTTCCGGGAATGGCTTTACCTCCAGAGTTATGCGAGGCCCGTATGAGGGTTATCCAAAAATACGCAAAAGAGTATGGGCGGGACTTAACCAACTTCACTTTTGGCGTATTAGGAAGCATAACAGACTCGGCTGAAGTGATAGAGGCTTACAAAAAATTAGGCTGTCAATATTACATTGTGGAGCTTTTCAAAGGCCCGGGACTATCAAATCCATTCCCAGCTGACGAATACGTGAGCGCTAGTAGAAAGTTTGCGGAAGAAATAATGCCATCCTTCGTGTAAATCTTCGCCTCTAACCTATTTTCTTTGCGCTGTTTCTTTCACTTTAACTCACCTCTCTCCCTAGGGCGTTTTTGTCGTTTCGCCGCTGGTTTTAAAAGCAAACTTTTCGAAACCGATTTTTGGAGGCTCAGCTTTGCTGGAGACTAACCGTGGAAAATTGGTGGTTTACACGTCAAGTCTGGCTTCTTACCAGGGGAGACTTAAACCTGTAAGTGCGGCGGCTGAAAAGGCGGCTAAAGCCCTGAACCTAGACCTTGAGATTATAACTTTAGAAGGTAAGGCTGTACCAATATGCATTTATTACAAGGACGGAGACGGAGAACCCATTCCCATCTACTGCGACAAAAACCAGAGGCCTACCGTGAAAAAGGTTTGCAGTGCCTTAAAGAGCATGATGTTTGTGCTGTCTTTCCACCCAAAGTATTCGGCTTTAAGAAAAATCCGAAAGGAAATAATGCAGTTTTCCTAAGTATGCATGACTTCTTGGGTTTCCAAAACTTTTAGTTTCCGAAACTCTAAGGCAGTCCACGCAAAACCAAGAATAAATGCTGACACTCCGGCGACCACGTACGCACCCCAGAGGCCAGTTAAACCAAACAGGTATGGCATGATTAGAAGACTCGGTATTAAAAATAGGAGTTGACGGGAAGAGGACACGATTAAAGCTGGAACAGCCTTGCCGATTCCCTGGAAAAAGGAGCTTAACGTTAACTCTGGAACGGTTAAGAAGCCCAAAGCAAAGATGCGCAGGGCAGTTGACCCCACCGCTAGAAATTCGGGGTCGGCGTTGAACAAAGACAAGATGTGCGTTGGAAAAAGCATAGCTGCAATGCACCATATAACCCCCCAAATAAAGCTGACTATTCCAGCTTTTATCACTAATTCGCGGATGCGCCTGTTTTTGCGAGCCCCGAAGTTGTATCCTACAAGCGGCAGCGTCCCTTGGCTGACGCCGACACAGAAACCGAAATTTATCATGCCCACTCTGAAGAGAACGCCGAGCACGGCAAGCGGAATAGTTCCAAACGCTGCAGCTGTTCTGCATGCCAATATTTGGGCTATGGAGACCGCTCCCATTCGTAGGGTGTTGGATGCTCCAATACTGTAGATGTCAGCTACTATTCTGGGCTTTGGAACGAAGTAGGCGCGTTTAAACTGGTATATCGACTTAAAAGCTAAATAGGGAACCAGAAAGGCTAGTCCTATAACCCGTCCAACAAACGTTCCAAGCGCCGCGCCGGCAATGCCGAAGGCTGGAAAAGGACCAATGCCAAAAACAAGTATGGGGCTCCAAAAAATGTCTGCGGCGCTTGCAATGACTGAACCTGCGCTGGCAACTGCGGGACTTCCCTGTGTCCTAATAAGCTCAGCTACAACAATTAAGAAGAAGTCTATGGGCATGGCTAAAGTTTCAATAAGCATGTAACTGTAGGCAAAAGGCATAACTGATTCGTTGGCGCCAAAGAGTCTAAGCAAAAATTCCAGGTTTATTACGCAGATGAGGGCAACTAAACCGCTCACGATGAAGAAGAGGGATATGCTGTTACATGCTGCTCTGTCAGCTTCTTCCTTCCTTTTAGCGCCGAGATGCCTAGCGATTAAAGAGGAGCCTCCAACACCTATCCCGGCGCCTATGGCCCTGTATATAGCCATCAACGGGCCAGCAACGGATAAAGCTGCAAGGGCTTCAGCGCCGAGCCGCCCAGTCCAAAGGGCATCAAAAATTTCATAAGCAGCCCCCGCTTCAACGGCAATTATTGACGGTGTGGAAAATCGGAACAATAGTTTTGAAATTTTTTCTTGCCCCATTGCCGTTACTCTTTGATGAGCGGAGGCCCCGAAGTCTTTTTTCATCAAATTTCCTCTGTTGGTTAACGTTAAACTCTTTTGAATTACGGAGAACTGTTGTTTTTAATTTATAAATTTAACCCAACTTGAATAGAAACTACTATGGAATCCAAGCCTAAGACAACATTCAAAATTATTATGCAGCTTAAGGAAATTATAAGGGGTCAGACAGTTTTTCTGAATTTTATCGTCTGGTTTTCAAGGGTTATCTCGTAAACTTGGTTTACGTCGAAGGCTATGCCTAGGCTCTCATACTCTTGCTCGGTTAGGAAAAGGATTATCTTTGGAATTGTGAACTGCGCCCTTGACGGGAAAATGGGCAGCTGCTGTTGTAAGGCTTGAAAAACCTCTTGCACAACCCTAGCCTCCTCGCTTTGGGGCCTAATGGCAAACTGGGGTACTTGACGCTCCTCAACCAGCTCAATCCGTTTCCCAAGGTTTCCATCAATATCGCGTATAGACTCGATTTTGTTTACTCTTACACGGAACATAGGGGTTTCCCACAGAGAAAGGGAAAAACGCCTATTTAGAGTTTAAGCATAGTCGTTTAACATGCATCGTTTTATTCCATTTCGATGGTTGCCGGCGGCTTCGGCGTAACGTCGTAGTACACTGTTGAAACGTTTGGACATTTTTCAAGAATTTCCGCAGCAGCCTTATCCAGCGTTTTCCAGGGTATTGCGGAAACCTGTGCTGTCAGAAAGTCTTTTGTTTCGACAGCTCTTATGCTTATCACGTAGGGCTTCTTTTGAGGCGTGTCCCTCACGGCGTAGAGAACCCTCGTTACATCTGGGTTTTCGCTGACTATCCATGTCTGTGCAGAAACTAGGCTTTTTACATCAGCTTGATAGACTTTGCCGTTCACGGTTTCAACTTTTACGCCTACAATTTTGCCGTAACGTCTTTCACCGCCTTTTAACCCTGTAGCTCTGTCCCTGAAAACTTTCACGCTTACGTTTCTCGATGGAACGTTTAAGAAACGCGCCACGGTCTCACGTAGATGCGTTATAGAAGATTCTGCAAGGGCCTCCTCGTTGTCGATTATTGCGGCGAAGTACTGGCTTGGCCTATGCTCTGCAAGGGCGCCTTCAACTATGGCGGTTGCCTTCTTCAACGCGTTCAGCTTGTCTAAGCGGATTTCGCCGACCACGCGCACTGAAAGTCCCGGCCCTGGGAAGGGCTGCCTTTCAGAAACTTCCGGGGGCAAACCAAGATACCTCGCCACCATTCGCACTTGCTCCTTATAAAGCGCTATTAGGGGCTCGACAACCTTGAAGCCGAACTTTTCCATGGGGTTTATGCCTATCTGTTCCAGAACGTTGTGCTGGGTTTTAACGCCGCCAACAGTTTCCACAATGTCAGCGCGTATTGTGCCTTGCACCAAAACGCGGCAGTTTTCCTTCTTGGCTGTTTCGCTTAAAACAGTGTAGAAGGTTTCGCGGAACTTTTTTCGTTTTTCTTCAGCATCCCTTAAGCCTTTCATGGCGTTTAGGAAGTGTTCACGGACATCAACCACTTTAACTGGCACGTTGAAGGGTTTCCTGGAAAGGATTTCCGCCACTTTTTCAGGCTCGCCTTCCCGCATGAAAGCGTCGTCCAAGAATACGCACACCAGTTTTTCGCCTATGGCCTTGCGCGTCAAAACAGCGCATGTGGTGCTGTCAACGCCGCCTGAAACGGCTACGAGAGCCCTCTCGTCGCCTATTTTTCTACGTATATCTTCAACTTGACTCTCAACAAAGCTCTTCGGGTCGAAACTTTCCACGATGAATAGCCTCCTAAACCAGTTAACTGATTCACCGTTTCAGATTTATGTTTTTGCTCCAGAGAGAAGAGACGCCCAAAGTCCAGCGCATACGCAGTTATAGAGTACTAGTTTCTCGAAACGTTGTTTTAGCGCAGCTCTCTAGAACCGTGAACCCTCAAAATTTCCACTTACAAAATAAAACCATAGGAGCAGTTCCTTAAAGTTTTGAAGAAACTTTTAAAAATGTGCATTGGCTAGGTGCTCGAAGAGCCGCGCATACGGGAGCTTTAGGGGGTTAAAGTTTTTCTTACTAAGGTGTTTAATACCTTCAAGTCGGAGGCGGATTGGAATGGGCGCGGACGAGATGAAAACCGTTGTTAACGCGTTAAATGAGCTGGGTGAAAGTTATGCGGATTTATTGAATTCCCTTAAGGGGACGATAAGGGAGGTGAAAACAGCTAAAAAACTATGGAACAACGGGGAAAACTCTTGGCTTATTAAAATTGGCTTAGCTCTGCTAGCGTTTCCAGATCCAACAATAAGCGACTTGGTTGGAGGACTCCTCATCGCCGCAGGAATGGTTCAGAAGGGAATCCGCCGATGCGCCTTGCACGTGGAGGACATACCCAAAACTTTTCAGGAAGTTTTGAAGGAATTGCAGGCGGCGGGGGAGAACATTAACCATAAGCTTTTTTAAAGTTTTATATTTGAAGCATATTATAATCATAACATGTTCGGGGTGAGAAGACTTGAAGCTTGTAACGGTTTTACTGCCTGAAGCTTACCTTGAAGGGTTAGATGAGCTTGTAAGGGCTAACATGTATCCGAGCAGGAGCGCCGCCATAAGATCAGCCGTTAGGGATCTGCTTAAAAAGGAGCTTTGGGAGAGGAGGGAAAGATAGCCCCTCTTAGCCTTTAAAAGCCCAACTTTTTGCAACATCTCTAACCTTGGCGGCGGATTCAGCTGGGTTTTCCGCGGAGGCTATGGCTCGGCCTACAATTAGGTAGCTTGCGCCCGCGTGGAGTGCGGCTTCTATTTCGCCTCCTTGAAAGCCCACGCCCGGCGAATAAATTGGAATTTTCCCCCCAACTGCCCTGTGCACTTCCCGTATTTTTTCTGGATATGTTGCGCCTACCACGAGGCCGTCGGCGCCCCATTTTAGGGCCTTTCTTGCGAAAATGATGTACTGAGGCGTTTTTTCTTGAGTTTCCGTGTTGAAAACTGTTTGGCCGTAGCCTTCGGCGGCTCCTTTGTGGCTCATGTATACTAGGAGGATTACGCCCCTCTGCATTTTTCTCGCGACTTCGAAAACGGGTTTTAGGCCTTCCTCCCAGCCCACGAAGGGGTTGGCTATTAAGGCGTCGAATCCCGCCGCGTAATAATATTCGGCGATTATCTGGTTTGTGGAGCCTATGTCGTTGACCTTGCAGTCCATTATCGCCATCAACCCTTTTTCATGCGCCTTTTCCACGAGTTTTTCCACGCCTTGAAAGAGGCCGAGGGGCAGAACAAGGTGATGGTTTATTTTTACAGCGCAGATGTAGGGATGCACAGCATCCAAAATGCTTTCAGCTTTTTTGTACAGGGCTTCGCGGTTTTCGGGCTTTTCAAAGGGCAAATCCAAAGCCAAAACAATGTTGGATTCCTTGTTCTTTGCGTTTTGCCGCATTTTTTCAATGAAGGACAACGTCACAGCACCTCAAACGCTTTGGGATTTTGCGGAGTTGAAAACTTTAACCGTCTGAATTTCTCCGCCGCAAGCCGCTTTGATGTATTCTAGGGCTGTTTTCACGGCTTCTTCTAGCTGCTGGGCGCTTATTCCCGGAACGCCGTACCCAACTATGAGAACGTTTCTAGTTTTCTCTGTGATTTTTGAATGGTCCGCATCTCTGTGCGGGTAAATGCACAAAACGCGTTTGCTGTCAGCCAAAACAAGCATTTTATCCGTTAGGGCTATGGGCTTTTCCATTCCGATTCCGGTGAATTCCTCCCCGTTTTCTGCAAAGCGCACGTTAAGGGGCGGGTTAAGCTTTTCAGCGTCAAAGCCGCTTATGGGAATTATAGTCTTCATCGAAGCCAGATTGTAGGCGTCCACCGCCGTGGATATGGTGGGAAGCTCGTTGCCGTGCAAAACCCGCCTTAGGAGGGCTTCACCTGAAGGCCTTGTTTTCGTCGGGTCTATGTCCAGCTTCCAGTAGAAATCCCTGTAAGCCCTCACTACGGGGTTGTCCTTAAGCTTTTCCGCGTCTCCGTATCGGGCTTTGACTTCGGCGTAAACAGTCCTTTTCAACTTCTTAATTTTCTCGTTTCCCCTCTCCACAACCACGTTTGTGATTAAGCCCACGCCCACCGCAAGTTGCGGGAACCGTTCGGCAACTTCAGCACACCAGTAAACAGAGAGTTGCATACGCATCCTAAGGATTAATTTATAAAACATTAAATATTTAACAACTCCAGCATTCTCCAATCAAAAGTTTCACAAAAGGCTGAGGGAAGGTTCGCGGGGAAAACAATGATTGGCGAGCTTGCGGCTTTAGGCGCTGCCCTCTGCTGGACATTTTCTGCAGTCCTGTATAAAGAGGCTTTGGCGGAAACTAAGCCTCTGCAGGCTAATACAGTGCGCTGTCTGGGAACAAGCATATTATTGGTTTTAGGTTTGGCTCTGGCGGGCAAGATTGGAGTTCTGGCGGGTTTGCCTTCCCACGCGTTTTTACTCGCCTGCTTAAGCGGGCTGGTCGGCTTAGGGTTAGGCGACACCCTATACCTTTTCAGCCTAAAAATCTTGGGGGTGGCGCGGGCTGTCCCAATAACTTGCACGTACCCGCTTTTCAGCCTCGTTTGGGCTGTGCTGCTGGCTGGAGAGGACGTTAAACCGCTAGTTGTTTTCGCCGCCGTGGTTATTGTTTTGGGAATTTGGCTGATAAGCCGCGGGGAAAAAGCTGACACGACAGAAATGAAGAGAAATACGCTGGTTAAAGGCGTTTTCGTTGCCTTGCTAACAGCCATAGTCTGGTCCATAAGCATTTCAATGATAAATTTAGCCATAAGGAGAAATCCTGGTTTTGAAAACGCCCTTGCAATAAACACCCTCAGAGTGGCGGCGCTTGCAGCCTTTTTACTCGTCTTAACACCCACAATCCACAAGGGATTCGGCTTTTTAAAAATGAAGAGGAGAACTGTTTTTATGCTGCTGGCCGGGGGCATAGTTGCGTTGGGGCTGGGATGGCTCTTTCTAACGTTAAGTTTCTCCTATATTCCCGAGTCGCGGGCGGTTCCCGTTTCATCAACAACGCCGCTTTTTTCAACTTTGCTGGGAATCCTCTTCCTTCATGAGGAGGTAACCGCAAAGGTTGCCCTAGGCTCCGTTATGGTCGTGTTTGGGATTTTCTTGATTTTTGTAGTTTAAGCGGTACAGTTTTATACTTCCATGCTTTAGGGTGAAACTTGCGGGTTGGAAGGACGCTTACATGTCTGTGTCTCCAAGCATTCGTGAAGTTCTCGCGAGGAGAATTGCCGGAGAAATCATCCTTTCAAATAAGCCTGGAGCAACCATGCGGAAGTGGCGGGAGCTTTTCGCAGTTTCCCAGACAACCCTTTCGGATAAAATGCTGCTTTCCCCTTCCGTGATAAGCGATTATGAAAGCGGGAGAAGGAAAAGCCCAGGCACAAGGTTCGTGAGAAGGTTTGTCTGGGCTTTGCTAAAGATAGACGAGGAAAAGGGAGGCCGCTTCATAAGGGAATTCGCAAAACTTACAAGCTCCCCCAGCATGGCTGTTTTAGACCTACGCGAATTTCCGATTCCCGTCCGCGTTGAACATTTGTGCAAGGCCATTAAAGGCGAGGTTATGGCGTGCTCCAACCTCCATGTTAAGGAGGTCCGCGGTTACACCGTTGTTGACGGCAAGAAAACCATCGAGACGCTTTCGGGCTATGAGTATTCCCAGCTTTTTGGAGCCACAACCGAGAGGGCTCTGGTTTTCACAAACGTTGGAAACGAAAATTCGCCTATGATGCTTGTGCGGATGAGCAGCCTAAAACCAAGCGTGGTTGTGTTCCACGGCGTGAAACCCGACGAATACTCAATCCGCCTAGCAGAATACGACAGCATACCCCTAATCTATTCAGCTTTGCCCAGCGTTGAACAACTCATAAAGTCTTTGAGAAAGCTTTACCGTATAGCCCTCCGCAAAAAACTTGGAAAACCAGTCCAACCGCCCCCGAAAGTGAGCACTTAGGCGGTGAAAACATGATTAAAGTTGGATGCTGCGGCTTTCCAACCTCAATGAAACGCTATTTCGAAAACTATGGGCTTGTGGAGTTGAACAGCACCTTCTACCAGTATCCACGCCTTGAAACCGTCAAAGGCTGGAGGGAAAAAGCGCCGGAAAACTTTGAATTCACGGTTAAAGCCCACCAAGACATAAGCCACAAATCAAAAATGAAGGCCGGCGAAACAAGCCTAAAAGCCTTCCAAGACATGAAGCAAATCTGTAAAGCCCTAAAGGCTAAAATAATGCTTATCCAAACGCCAGGCTCCTTCAAGCCGGACAAACTTGGCGACGCGGAAAAATTCTTCAAAGCTGTAGACCGCGAGGACTTGGTTTTGGCTTGGGAAACCCGCGGGCCAGAATGGGAAAAGCCGGAGGTTTACGAAAAGCTCGGCCAAGTCTTAAAAAGCCTAGATGTTACGCATGTCACAGACCCATTTAGGGTTTTGCCAGCCTATGCCGGGGAAATAGCCTATTTCAGGCTTCACGGATTGGGCAGGGAGCTTTACTATTACCAGTACAGCGACGAGGAATTGCGAAAGCTTTGGGAGCTTGTGAAGCCTTTTGAAGGCGGAGGCCGGATGGTTTACGTGCTTTTCAACAACCTCTCCATGTTCGAGGACGGCTTACGTTTTATGGAGTATCTTGCCAAGGGGAAGTTTCCAAAAATCACAGGCTCTGTGGGCTTAGAGTCGGTGAAAAGCGTCGTTGCAAAGACCCGTTACCCTGCGCCTAAAAGTATGCTTATCAAGAAGGTTGGGTGGAGAATTGTCGAGATTGAAGAGGGTAAACAGGTTAGGCTTGAGGAGTTGCTGGCTGAACTGCCATCCAAAACTTTCAAAAACGCAGACGAACTCATTAACGAGTTGAAAGCCGCCAAAAATTATAGCCCTAAACAAGTTTCATCCCAGAAATTTTAGCCCCAAGCATTTTAAAATCAGCGGTTAAAAACTGCTTGTATTTGGCACTGTAAAGCCCGGCTGCTGGGTGAAAGGTTGGAAAAACCGTAACCGCCAAACCCAAAAAATCAGCCCGATAGAATTTCCCCCTAGCACTTGTTATGCCATTGAACTGCAGCCCAGACCTAACGAAAATGTAAGCCGTGGAGTGATTTCCAAGCGTAACCATGAGCCTTGGCCTTATGGCCTCTATTTGCCTATCCAAGTAAGGTGTGCAGGCTTGGATTTCAGCGGGCAGCGGGTCGCGGTTTCCAGGCGGCCTACACTTCAAAACATTTCCAATGAAGACCCCATCCCTTGAAAGGCCAGCCTCGGCCAAAAGCGCGTCCAATAGTTTTCCAGCAGCGCCGACAAACGGTCGGCCTTTAACGTCTTCCCAGTAGCCCGGCGCCTCACCTACAAACATGACCTTTGCGTTGGGGTTGCCCTCGCCTGGAACAGCATTCCTACGAGTTTTCCAAAGACCACATTTCTTGCAAACCTTAACTTCTGAAGCCACAGCTTCGAGGGCTTCCTCCTTAGACAAGCACAACACTCCAAAATATTTCCTTTCCCCCGCCTCGCCTATAAGATTTTAAAGTTTGGTTAAACTCAATTTTTCTGGGAGTGGTTAAAATAAAAGTATTGATTTCATTTAATCTGCCAGATGTTTATGTAAGGAAGATTGAGGGTGTTTCTGCCAGTCTAGAAATGTGTAAAAGCGAAAAAGAAGAAGAGTTGTTGAGTCTCATTAAGGATACTGACATTTTGTTCGCGGGAATTTTCACACGCAAACTTTTCCTAACGGCAAATAAACTGAAGTGGATACAGACCATTTCTGCGGGAGTTGAACGATTTCTCATCCCAGAAGTCGTGCAAAGCCCAGTCATAATTACAAACGCCAGCGGCGTCCACTCCATCCCCATAACAGAACACGTCATTGGCATGATGCTTTGCTTCTGTCGAAAACTGCACATATTCATCAGAAATCAGCTGGAAAGAAGGTGGGAGGGTTTTGGAACCAGCCTAATAGAGCAGATTGAGGAGTTATCCGGAAAAACTGTGGGAATAGTGGGCCTCGGCCGAATAGGCGGAGAAATAGCCAAAAAAGCAAAAGCCCTTGGAATGCGGGTAATCGCCACTAGAAGAAAACCAAACGCTCAAAAACCAGATTATGTTGATAAGCTGGTCTCTCGCAAAGATCTGAAAGCGCTGCTGGCTGAATCCGACTTCGTAATCATCGCGGTACCCCTCACCAAAGAAACTGAAGGGATGATAGGCGAGGCAGAACTCAGAAGCATGAAAAGAACAAGCTACTTAATCAACATAAGCAGGGGAAAAATAGTTCAAGAGGATAAATTAGTCCAAGCGTTAAAAGAGGAATGGATTGCCGGGGCGGGGCTTGACACTTTTGAAAAAGAACCCTTACCCCAAGACTCTGAGCTTTGGGGTATGAAAAACGTGATAATAACCCCGCATGTGGCTGGGGCAACCCCGCGGTATCTTGAACGCGCAACAAACATTTTCTGCGAAAATTTAAGGAGGTTCATCCGCAACGAACCCCTAATAAACGTTGTGAACAAAAACCTTGGATACTAACACAAAGCCCTATGCTTGAAATCTAGGGGAGAAGGTAAATAAGTCGTAAAGACAGCACATTTCCCCGTGCAAAATCTAGAGGGGGTATCCAATTTAGCCCTTCCCAGCCTCATAAAATTGACGCAGCCCACGGAAAAATATGGGGTGTAGCCTATTTGCTAAGCCTAAATAGCCACAAAGCTGTTTTGAAGATTTCCGCCTAAGCTTTAGGCTTTAATGCCAAATCCTCGCTTTTAGCCTCCCTAACCCTGTTAATGTGCCTAACGAGTTCCTCTACAACAGCCTCAAACACTTTTCTGCCCTTCTCAGCTGAAGCCGTTGAAGACTTGCCCCAAACCCCATAACTCGTGAAGTCTGCAGATCCCAACGGAAGCGACACGCCTTTGGACTCTGCAACATGTCTTCGGGTTTCCTCGTCAACAGCTTTTTCCATATCCACTAGGGTTGGATGCAAAGCCAAAATAACCGAGGTTTCCTCTGCGCAGGCGTGTTCCCTCTCTTCAGGCTTGAAGATGTCTGGCAAGAGTTTTCTGGCCGCCGTCCACCACTGAAAAACAGAGACAAAGATGCCTTTCTCCCTCAACTCCAATGCCAACTCGTTAAGGGCGTACAAGTTGCCGCCGTGCCCATTAACCACAACAATTTTCCTAACACCGAAATAGTTCAGCGATAGGCAAACATCCCTCAAGTAGCCTTTAAACATTTTGGGTGAAATGTCGATGGTCCCCCAGAACTGCTTGTGGTGCACGCTTACGCCAAAGGGGATAACCTGCAAACAAACAACCCCGGTGCGTTCAGCCGCTTTTTCAGCAATAGCCTTAGCAACAAGATAATCTGTTCCAAGAGGGTTGTGGGGGCCATGCTGCTCGTTTGAGCCTACAGGGATTATGGCAATGTCGCTTCTGCCAAAATATTCTTTTGCCTCCACCCAACTCATTTCATGAAGCAAAACCTTCATGGGCAAATCGCCCTCCGCGAAACTGTTTTATTAATAAGGCTGTTTGAATATAAGCTTGCGGTTTAAACGGTGAACCTTATTGAAAACTTCAACCCTAACCGTGGGATTCGCCGCAGGAATTTTTGAAAGCATATTAGTCTCAAAACGGGTTATGTGAGGGGAAAATCCCAATGCTAGGTTCAAGAAGGCTTTTCGGAACAAATGGAATTCGGGGAGTAGTCAACAAAGAGTTAACCCCCGAAATGACTGTGGAAATTGGAAGCGCCATTGGAACATTCTTTCAGCATGGAAACTTAATAGTTGGACATGACGCTAGGACCAGCAGCCCCATGCTTGCGAAGGCCGTTATTTCAGGTTTAACAAGCACGGGCTGCAACGTTTTATTCGCGGGCATGGCGCCCACACCAGCACTGCAACACGCGGTTAAAAGCCGCGGGGCAGATGGCGCCGTAATAATTACGGCATCCCACAACCCGCCAGAATACAATGGGATAAAAGTTGTCTGGAACGATGGAATAGAAATATCAAGGGAGCAGGAAATAGAAGTTGAAAACATATTCTTTGATAAAAAGGCAAGCTATGCGAAATGGGATAAAATAGGGAAGATTGAAACCATCCCAAACGTAATCGAGGAATATATAGAAGCGGTAAAAAAACAGGTAGACGCGGCCAAAATAGCAAGCGCAAATTTCCACGTGGTGGTTGACGCGGCAAACAGCGTGGCCGCTCAAGCTGTCCCCAAACTTCTTAGAGGTTTAGGCTGCAAAGTAACAACCATAAACGCGGACATTAACGGAACCTTTCCCGGGAGACCCCCAGAACCCCGCCCGGAAAACCTCAAAGAGTTAGCTTTAACTGTTAGGGCTGTTGGCGCAGACCTCGGAGTAGCCTTTGACGGCGACGCAGATCGCGCCATATTCGTGGACGAAAGGGGCGAAGTCCACTGGGGAGACAAAACTTTCGCTCTTGTGGCGAAAAACTTCCTGAAAAGCCACCGCGGCGAAAAAATAGTCACACCCGTAAGCTCTTCAACACTAGTTAAAGACATCGCAGACGCTTACGGGGGAAAAATTGTGTGGACCAAGGTTGGAAGCGTGACGGTATCCCACACAATGAAAAAACTTAATGCAAAACTAGGCGGTGAAGAAAACGGAGGAATCTTCTATGGACCCCATCAACCAGTTAGAGACGGAGCCATGGCCACAGCCCTAATTTTAAGCATAATGGTTGAAGAAAACGCTAAACTCTCAAAAATGATGGAAGAGCTTCCCAAATACTTCATTGAGAAGGACAAAATAGAGTGCCCCAACGAGCTTAAAGAGAAAGTCCTAGAAAAGTTGATTGAGGGGACAAAAGGCTTAGAAATAAACACGATTGACGGGGTTAAAGTCTGGTTTGAAGACAAAAGCTCCATCCTAATGAGGCCAAGCGGAACAGAGCCCATTTACAGGATTTATGCAGAAGCGAAAACGGAGAAAAAAGCAAAAGCCCTAATCAAAGAATACTTCTCAAAGCTTAAAGGGATAATCGACGAATTTAAGAGGCAAGAAAAACGACTAATTTTTACAAACTAGGAGAAGATCAAATGTCAACATCAACAAGCACCGCCTCAATAACGCTGGAAAATCTTGAACCGCGTGAAAAATACACGGTAAACATTGTCGGCTGCGGACGGATCGGCGTATTGCACGCATGTCTATTTGCGAGTGCAGGCTTTAAAGTCATATGCGCCGACACAAATCAAGCCGTGGTGGACAATTTATCAAAGGGTAAGGTTACATTTCTAAAAAATGAAATAGAGCCTCTCCTAAGGAAACATTTGAAGGAAGAAAGATTAAAAGCCACAACCGACCTGAAGTCAGCCGCGGCAAACAGCCAAATAATTTTGGTTGCGGTTCCAGTTGAATTGGACGAGAAGGGCAAAACAGACTACTCCAACCTTGAAAGATCACTAAGACATGTAGGTTCAAGCTTTCGCAAAGGAACACTAATAATTATTGCAAGCGTCGTTGGAGTCGGCGTAACAGAGGGACTCATTAAAGAAGTTCTTGAGGGAGCCTCTGGACTTAAAGCCAGAACAGACTTCTATATGGCTTACAGCCCTCCCGCTTTAATGGAACAACAAACTCTAAAAACATTGTCCAACTGCAAGCGGATTGTTGCAGCACCCGACAAGAGCAGCCTGGAACTCGCCTCAAAAATTTTAGGAACAGTAACCGAATCCGGCGTTGTAAAAACCTCTAACGTCAAGATGGCTGAAGCGCTTATTCTCCTTGAAGCAGTACATAGACAGGCCAGCTTTGCTCTTGCCAACGAACTTGCCCTCTTTTGTGAAAAGACGGGTTTAGACTATGTCGCCATCCAAAACTTGGCAAAGGAAAGCCTAGCCGACGGACTTCCCCCATTAGCAGTAGCATGCGAAAACCATCAAGAAGCAGTGGCCATTCTGCTGGAAGAGGCGGAAAACCTAAACTTGAAACTTAGAATTTCCGCATTTTCAGCATTTTCAAACGAGGAAGTCTTAAAACACGCGGTTAACGTAGTTCGTGAAGCGTTAAAAGAGTGTGGAAAAACCCTGCGCAGAGCAAAAGTTTCCATCCTTGGACTATCCCAAACCCCCAACATGATGGACACCCCTAGAGAGGCGCTAAAAAAGATTGTTGAGATCCTTTCAGTTAAAGGCGCAAAAATAAGCCTCTACGACCCATATTTTTCAGGCAAACCAGCAGCTGATTTTGAGCTAAAAATCTTGAAGAATAATTTGGCAGAAGCCGTGGAAGGGGCGGACTGCATAATAGTGTCTGCAGGCCACGACCAGTTCAAACGGTTAAATCTAAAAAAGCTGAAGTTAACGGCGAGGATGCCCGCGGCAATAGTTGACTTTGAAGGCGTCATAGACCCCGTGAAGGCTGAAGCGGAAGGTTTCATATACCGCGGCTTGGGAAGGGGGGTTTCAACCAAATGAAAAAGCTTGGAGTCGCCGTTATCGGGGCAGGATTCTGGGGGAGAAACCACGCCAGGGTCTTCAAGGAGTTAGGGGAAACGGAGCTTATAGCTGTCTGCGACATAAACTCGGAAAAGGCTGAAAACATTGCGAAACAATTCAATGTGGAAGCCTACACAAGCGTTGGAAAAATGCTGAGAAGATCCGATATTGAAGCTGTCAGTGTCTGCACATGGTCCACAAGCCTAGCAAACGTTGCGTTAAAAGCGCTAAACGCTGGGAAACATGTCCTAGTGGAAAAGCCTATGGCGGCTAACTCAAAACAAGCGGAAAAAATGTTGAAAACCGCGGAAAAAGAAGGATTACATCTCACCGTGGGCTTTTTAATGCGGTTCATTCCAGGAATCCAGTTCATTAAAAAGTCTTTGGAAAAAGGAACCATAGGTCAGCTTGTATGTGCAACTGCAAAACGCGTTTCCCAGTGGCCGGAAAGAATAGGCGACGTGGGAGTTGTAAAAGATTTGGCAATTCACGACATAGACATAATGAGGTACCTTTTTGGCGGTGATCCATTAGCGGTCTATGCAAAAACTGGAAACATGAAGCATAGAAGGTTTGAAGATTACGCCCACATAATGCTTACTTTCGAAGGGGACAGAAACGCGTTCATAGAATCCAATTGGCTGACGCCATACAAGACACGGGTGCTCGTGGTTACTGGAAGCGAAGCCATAGTGAAACTTGACTACATAACGCAGGAGCTTATCATAGAAAATGCCAAAGAAACTATCCAGCCCAGAATCCCATGGCAGGAACCCCTTAAACTTGAGCTCCAACATTTTGCAAACTGCATCTTGGGAAAGGATAAACCTCTCATAACAGGGATGGACGGTTTAAAGGCTATTAAAATCGCTGAGGCAGCACTGAAATCCTCAAAAACGGGAAAACTTGTTAAGGTGAAGTCACTTCTTTCCTAAATTGAAGGGCTTGCCCTCAAGCAGAATCCTCTCAGGAACTCTCTCCTTCCACTTCTTCAGGAAGGGCAAGTCTTCGCTTTCTTTTCGCAACTCGTCAGGCAGCATTTCTGGGATTTCGTCGCGTATCGGATACCACCTCAAACACTTAGGACAAATAATCAACCCCTCAATAATTTCCTCCTTTTCCTCAAAAACATACAGTTCAAGCGGGTGATGTTTGTCAATTGGACAGGCAAGTATTTCCATCAGCTTCCTCTTCATTTGCACCCCCACAGTTTTACAAAAATGGCTGTGCAAGCTTATTAAATTTGTCAGCGCTACGGCTTAACAAGGATATCGAGAACAATCTGGTACCAGTTTGGGCCTGTGGTTCTGACAACACGGCCAAAGGGAACCTCAAATTTAACGTTTAAATTTTCAAGTTTTCCAGCAACCTTCTCCTTAACCTTTTCCACAACATCTTCGCCCTTGCAGGCGTATTCAAAATCATAATAGTGTATGTATCCGCCGCCTTTTTGAAGCGCGGAGACAGCATAATCTAGGTATTGGAAAGCTTTTTCAGGCAGCGGCATAAGAACCCTGTCAGCTTTTTGAACAAGGCTTTTCCGGGTTATTTCCCCAGCATCGCCTTCTATGGGGATTACTCTTCCGTAAACCCTATTCAGTCTGACGTTTTCATGCATGTATTTTACTGCAACTGGGTTGATGTCAATAGAATAAATTTTTTCTGCGCTTGAATGTTTCGCTATGACTATTGAAAAGCATCCCACCCCCGCGAACATGTTTACAATTTTTTCTCCGCTTCCAACTTGCTTTGCAACGCGCAATCTTTCATAAGAGAGTCTTGGAGTGAAATAGCACTTTTCTACGTCAACGGAGAAGACGCATCCAGATTCCCTGTGAATCGTTGTCGTTTTATTCTCGCCGGCAACGTATTCCAGTTTTCGAAGCCTAAACTCCCCATGCACAGGGCTTGTTTGAGCTAGAACAGTTTTAACATTCTTATGCCCGTTCATTACGGCCTCAGCAATCCGCTCAACGTATCTCCGAGATTTTTCGTTTAAGCGTATAATGGCTATGTCTCCCACAATATCGTAGGAATTGTAAACATGCACCAGTTCTTCACGGGGCAAAACCTCTGCAAGAATTTTCCTTAAGCGTCTTTTCAAGCCCACCACTTATGGAATAACCGTTGGAAATGCTTAAAAGCAAATAGGTTCATGTGTAAAGAGAGGGAAATAAATGGAAAACGCATCTCCTGGAATAGTCTACGAATGCGTAAGATGTGGGGCTAAGGTTTCCACGGAAGAACTGGAGCTTAGGGGTGGAGAAATAAAATGCACCGTCTGCGGCTACAGAGTTTTGAAAAAAATAAGGCCGCCGGTTGTAAAACGCGTACGGGCAATATAAAGATGCCAAAGTAGCTTATTTAATGGAAGACACATTTGTCAAAGGTTTTTGATGCCGGTTTAGAAGAGCTCCTTTTCCCCTATCTTGCGAAGGGCTCTTCCCCGAAGTTTTATTGCGGGTCCGACAACTTCCTCAGGCTGTTTTTCAGCTGTTTTTCGTTTAACGGTTTCTCCGCATACTCCTCTTGGAAGGAGTCGCCTTTTGATGCATAGGGCGTAGGAGCAGTTTGTCACGTTACACTTGTCCTCGGTCCAAGCGCACCATACGATGTCTCGGCGGCGAACTGCGGCGTTTCTGCCACATTTGAACAGTTCACATGTTGGAGAACACATTTTTGCTTGCGACAAGGCTGATACAACCTTCAATATATAAAACTTTCACTTTAACCTTTACTTCTCTGTGAGAGTTGTTCACTAAATTTGATATAAATTTTTCCCCACTAAACTCTATATTCAAACTTCAACCCGCGCTTTTCTTCGGCTTTAGCCGCCTTACACCATGGACTTCTAACGCAAGAATCACCATCACAACCGCTAAAACCAACAAAGTCGCTGCGAACTGGGCAGTTTCAATAGGGAAGCCAGCTAAAATAACATACTTCACCATTCTAATTTCGATGGGGTTTGTTTCGTTTCTCTCGCCATCCACAAAAATCGTGGAACTCGTAACCGGCTGATTTTGGCCATAAAAATACACTTTTACGGTTAATGCGCCGCCGCTTTCTACAAACTTTGCCGTGCCATCCGATTCGGTTAATTTTGAACCCAGCACCATGTTATTTCTCTCTAAAGTTACATTCACGTTGGGTATCGGCTGGCCAAAATAGTCAACGATTTTGAAGTGAATTGGCAGGTTGTAGCGTGAACACCTAATCGTTAGGGTTTGATTTTCAAACAGACCGACTTCAGCCTCGTTTAAGAGTTCCCCGCGATAATAGACCTTTACGCGATAGACTCCGAAAACACAGTTTAATGGTATTCGACCGTTCTGGTCTGTGAAACCGCTGTAGTGAAGCCCGCCCGTCAATTCCTGAGCCTCTACAAAGGCGTCGGCTATGGGTTGATTTTTTGCGTCAACAACATTGATTTGGAGGTTTTTAACGGGACAGACTATTGCAATGTTGTTCCACGCTGTCGCTTGCAAATTTGAGAAGCTATTATTCCCTTCGTTGAAGACTCTGCCGTAACGAGAAGCATTTACCACATACATGGCGTTTAAAAGCATTGAACGAAGCTGCAGTGTTCCCGTTATGCCCGTCTGATATAGGGTTGGCGGCTCCGTCACTCTCTCCCCATTTAAATCTGAGACGTAGCTGCAGGTTAAGTTTAGCAAGATAAATGGGATTCCCATGTTTCCGTTCTGCGCGTTAACCACGGTTATGTTCAAGTTTGTAAGCAGGCAAGGAAGACTTAACCTCCCTTCACCCGTAAGATTGAAAGTTAAACTGCCAACGCTGACCCCTTTAAAATACGCTTTAGCATTGTATTCTCCTCGCTCAAGCCAAACGCTTGCAACACCCTCATCGCTGCTTTCAACCTCATAAGTTGTATTCACTCTCCCATCAAAAATCTTAACGAGAACGCCGGCCACAGCTTCGCCGGCCAGGTTTCGCGGGAAAATCTCAGTTCTGAATCCAGGAACTTCAAAGGTCTGCGTATCTGGAGCGCTTCGCTTGGACGCTGGAACAGGCGTAATGCTTACAGTATAGTTTCCAACAAGGGCGTTGTCTGGAACCCTCCAACGCGCATCCACAACGCCGCCGGTTACTGGCCAGTTGAAAGAGGCTACGTTTTCATTTCCAAGTTTTATTGTGATGTTAACACTGTCATATGCTGAATAGTCCACCGCCCTAACCTTCACAGGATCTCCCCTATGATATTCGCTTCGATCGGTTAACCCTACAAAGAATGTGCCCACCACAGTTCCATTGAAGAGTATTTTGTACTCTCCTGTAAAGTTGGTGTTTGCGCCGTTGGAAAAGTCTGTTGGATACGTGAAAACACCTTGGAAATCCCCAAAATTATCCGTGAAAATTCTTTTACCTTTCACCTCATATTCTAAGTTCACAGCGGGCGTCTGAACCTTAATTTTTGGGTACTCAAAGTTTGCCTTACCCCCGGTTATTTTTACCAAAATCTCAATTTTTCCTCCCTGTTCAACTTGGACTGGCGGTTCCGGAAGAAGCGGTTCAACGGAACAGGCGGTTAACACCGTGAAGGCAGTGGTGCTGCTTTCACCAGTTTCAACGTCAATTATGGTCACGTCATATATGCCATGGGGTGTGTGGGGAACGGTGAATGAGACATTTACAGTACGACCAACAGCGTTTCCAACACCGAGCTCTGTTTGGCCAAATTTCAACCTGTAGGATCCATTTTCCGTTGTTATATTGGCTATCACTTGGACGGTAGCTCCCACGTGTCCTGAAGAAGGTTTTAAGGAAATTATTGTTGTTTCAGCACTAACATGGGATAAGGGCGTCAACGTCGCTACGACAGATGTCAAAATAACTAAAACTATGGTTAAGGGCTTAATTTTTGTGATTAATGGATGCAAAGGTTGCCACCCAGTCCCGTCTGGATGTGAAATCTTCTAATACACGGACATTTTAAAATTTACTTTTCCCTCTATCACAGTTTAAGGCTAAACATAAACTGGCATTTTTGACGGAATTTTTTAAATTCTGTAAGGTATCAATTGGCATTGAGTGAAAATGGATGCTTGATGAAATTTTAAACATGGTTAGGGCGCATGAGCAGTGGCGGGGCAAAGAATGTTTAAACCTTATTCCTTCGGAAAATGTTATGAGCCCTGCTGTGCGCGCTCTACTCTCGTCTGAACTTGGACACCGTTACACTTCAAGAGACCGATTTTACATGGGTACAAAGTTAATAGACGAGCTTGAACATTACGGTGAAGAGCTGGCTAAAGACGTTTTCAGAGCTGAAACTGCCGATTTACGCCCCCTTTCTGGGCATGTAGCCGACCTAATTTTTCTGGCAAGCTTCACAAAACCCGGCGACCTGTTAACGTGTGTTTCTGAAGAAAACGGCGGTTATCCTGGGCTAGGCGAACCTGGTTTGGCTGGGCTTCTTGGTTTGAAGGCGGTGCCTTTCCCCTTTCTAAAGGATGTAATGAATATTGATGTTGGAAATGCTCGGGAAGCCATTAGGCGCATGAAGCCCAAAGTCGTCATGTTTGGGGCTAGCTACATCCTTTTCCCTCACCCGGTGAAGGAGTTGGCTGATGATGCCCTGGAGGTTGGAGCGATTGTGGGTTTTGACGGATCCCACGTTTTAGGGCTTATTGCTGGAAAACGGTTTCAAGATCCCCTAAGGGAGGGCGCGCATGCACTGTTTGGTTCAACACATAAATCCTTCTTCGGCCCTCAAGGGGGCATAATTTTGGCTGATAAAGAACACGGGGAAGTCATGAAAGAGAAAATCTTTCCAAGGTTCGTGGATAACGCCCACTGGAACCGCATAGCCGCGCTAACTTTGGCGCTTGCTGAAATGAAGAAGTTTGGTGAAGCTTACGCGGAGCAAGTGATCCGCAACTCTAGGGCTTTAGCCAAAACACTGTACGATTATGGTTTCCCAGTTAAATGCCCAAATTTAGGTTTTACAAGTTCTCATCAAGTCATTTTAGACTTCGGAGACCGCGAACAAAGCATAAGAATAGCGGAGAAGCTTCAGCGTGCAAACATTATTGTTGACCGCGCTATAAGGATTGGAACATGTGAAGTTACAAGGCGCGGAATGAAGGAGGGGGAGATGCTGAAAATTGCCGAATTAATCAAAAGAACCGTAGATGGGGAAAATCCAGAGGTTGTTAAGGAAGAGGTTGCAAAACTTTGCCTGAATTTTCAAAAGGTTGAATACTGTTTTGAAGGGTGATGAACCTTTTTATAACTTCTCTCGCTATTCCTAAAGCGAAAATCTCAGTAACCAGCCCCTCACCATGGGATTCAGATGGGCCTTGTGCCAGAGCAGCTAATCGGAGCGTTGAAGAAACATAAGTACCACATCGTAGGCAGACATTCCGCCGTAAAAAGGTGCAGATGGCTTTATGAGGCCTTAGTTCATAATAGGCCCTGCTACAAACAGAGGTTTTACGGGATAAAATCCCATCAATGCATACAGATGACTCCCTCCCTTTTTTATTGCACGCAGAGATGCCTCTTTTGTTGGAGAGCCCAAAGCGGCGACCTTCAAATATCTTGGGAAGAGACAAAGCTGCCAAGGTGGGATTTGCCAGAGGAGATTGTTGAGGAAAGCATAAGGGCGCAGCTTGAAATTTTAAGCGGGTATAAAGGAAACCCCAAGGCTGACCCCCAAAAGTTTCGGGAAGCCTTAAGGCCTAGACACGCGGCAATAAGTTTAACCGGTGAACCCGCCCTCTACGAGCCTTTAGGCGAGCTTATTCAAGCCTTTCACAAGCGGGGTTTCACAACGTTTCTTGTTTCTAACGGCACGCTTCCAACAGCGCTTGCAAAAATAAGCCATGAGCCCACACAACTTTACATTTCTGTCTGCGCTCCAAACAAAGAAACTTACGAGAGGGTTTGCCGCCCAATTGTCAAAGACGCGTGGGAGAAAATCAACGAAACATTAGAACTCCTGCAAAGTTTCAAATGTCCCACGGTGATTCGCATAACCGCCGCACGCGGTTTAAACATGGAAAACGTTGAGGGATACGCTAAACTTATAGAGAAGGCTAATCCGACATACGTTGAGCCTAAAGCTTACATGCATGTAGGCTTTTCAAGGCTTCGTCTAAGTTATGAAAACATGCCAAGCCACAGGGAAATACGCAACTTTGCACTAAAACTGGCAGCTGAAACAGGCTACAACGTTGTTGACGAGTCGGAAGAAAGCAGGGTTGTGCTGTTAAGTCGCCTAGAAAAACCCTTACGTTTTCAACCAATATGACTTTGACTTTTCACCGCTCGTGAGGGTAAAGGTTAAATAGAATGCCCTTAAAGTTCTTGCAAAACTAAGGTTCCATCGAGGTGTTCGAACATGGTTAGCGAAGGAAGAGGAAGACTTTTCAGAAGGAAAGACGGCAAATTCCTAATATATTTGCCCAAGGACTTGGCTGAAGACAGCATGTTCCCCTTCAAGGTTGCCGACTCGATGTTCGTTAAGGTAAGCTTCAAAATAGGCGACGATAAACTAACCATAGAGCGGTGGCCAGAGCCGGTAGGAAAAGAGTGAGCTGCCAAGGCCTTCAACCATTTGCCGCTTTCTTTTTCACCTTTCTTTGGTAAACGATAAAATAGTAGGTTAACCACTTTAAATGAGAGAAGTGCCGAGCATATGAGCTCTTTAAGGACAATTTTGAAGAACATTCAAAAAGGGCTTAGGGGGAAAGAGAAAGCGCGGGAAAAAGCTCAAGCCGACATGCGAAAAGTTACAAGTCTTTCAAAACAAGCGATACTTTTCATACACCAAAAAAGACTGAATGAAGCTAGAAAGCTTCTGGTGAAAGTTAAGGAAATTATTGCGAGGCTTAATGAAGCTGCAAAAGAAAATTCAGACATAATTCACGGCGGCTTATTCAACATGGCGCTTCAGGAATATTCCGAAGCAAACATATTTCTCAAACTCGTCGAGGAGTCACGTTTTATCACCCCTGAGGAAATCAACGTGCCTCCAGTAGATTATGTGTTAGGACTGGCGGATGTTATTGGCGAGTGCAGGCGTTTGGCGTTAGATGCCTTGCGGGAGGGAGATGTGGAGAAAAGCGAAAAATGCTTACAGTTGATGGATGAAATTTACACAGAACTTATGGCTATGGATGAAGCCTACATGCTGGTTCCAGGGTTAAGGCGGAAATGCGACGTTGCGAGAAAAATTATTGAAACCACCCGTGGAGACGTAACCCATGAAGTGCAAAGGCAAAGGCTTGAAAAGTACTTGAAAAGCTTTGAAAAAAGGCATAAGCGCCAAAAGGTAGCCAAATGAGCATCACAAAATTGGGCGCTAACTTCTCCATTGAAAAGGCTCGCAAAGCGCAGCTACATTTGTCAAAGCAAATAGTTTTGAGGGATTTGCTGCCTAGAAAAATCCGCTACATCGCTGGTGTTGACGTGGCGTATAACGGCGAATCCGCCATTGGGGCGGTTGCTGTTTTAGAATATTCCACCTTGAACCTTGTTGAATCGCAAACAGCCATCTGCAAAATCGCTTTCCCCTACATCCCAACACTTCTCTCCTTTAGAGAGGTTCCGCCTTCAGTTTTATGCATTAGGAAATTGAAGACGCAGCCAGACGTTTTCCTCGTTGACGGACACGGTTTTGCCCACCCATACCATTGCGGCTTTGCAAGCCATTTAGGCGTGGTTCTAAGGAGACCAACAATAGGGGTTGCAAAACATAGGCTAATCGGCGAAATCGAAGATTCCAAAGACGGGGATTTTGCCCGCCTGAAACATGAAGGCGAAATAGTTGGCGCTGTGTTAAAAACTATACGTGGCCATAAGCCAGTTTACGTCAGCGTAGGGCATATGGTTTCGCTGGAAACAGCCGTCAAGATAGTTAGGCATTGCACACGCCGCAGTAACATCCCCGAGCCTTTGATAAAAGCCCATCAAACAGCAGCGGAAGCAAAAAATGGAATAAGCCGCTTAAAAGCGTTTGTGAAAACGTAATAACTTTAAACCCTTAATATGATATGCAGATAAAAAGGGCGTGAAAATGTGCTTCATCCTAAAATTGAGGCTTTAACCCGTAAGATCCGCGACGAAAATGTTCGAAAGAAAGTTGTTGAGTTGCTTGAAAATCCTGTTTTTGAGATTGATGGAAAAGTTTATTCTGGTTTACCCTTGGACTCTTCGCCAGCCGGCTTGTCGCATCACCACTGCTATGCAGGCGGCTACATTGAACACGTTGTCTCCGCGGCTAATTTAGCTTTGGCGCTGTGCAATTCTGTGGAGAAAGTTTACCGTGGGAAGGTTAACCGCGACCTTGTAATAGCTGGCGTACTACTGCATGACCTTTTCAAGCCCCTCACCTACGCCGTAAATAATGAGGGAGGTTATCGCTCCACAAGCTTGGCTGACTACATGGACCATTTATCGCTTATCATTTCGGAACTTGTTCGAAGGGGGTTCCCCCTCGAACTAGTGCATGTGGTTTCAGCCCATCATGGAGATTATGGTCCAATAAAACCGCACACGGTGGAGGCTTTAATTTGCCATTTAGCAGACCAGATGGACTCACGGTTAAACGGAGAAATCCTAAACGCTGCCGCATATATTGCCAGAAAGGCTGTCGGCGAGGAGATACAGGGCTTAACGGCGAAGGAAGCCTTCGAAATAATCCAATCGAAGGTCGCCGAAGGCTGGGAGGCTGCAGCGAAAACCGTTGAGAAAATAAAACGGAGAAGGGAGCGACGTAAAGCTTAAAAGATTTCCCATTTGAATGTGACGGTGGTGCTTGAAAATGGAGATAACGTTCGAGGAGTTCCAAAAGCTAGACATGCGGGTGGGAAAGGTTATAGAGGCAAACCAGATTCCAGGCTCACGGAACCTTATAAGAATGATTGTGGATTTTGGGACGGAAAAAAGGCAGGCTGTGGCTGGGCTTCTCCAATGGTATAAGCCTGAAGAGCTTGTGGGTAAAAAGTACGCCTTCGTGTTGAACCTTCAGAAGAGAAAGTTCATGGGCGTGGAATCCCAATGCATGATACTGGCTGCTGAGGATGGAAAAGGAAACGTTGTAGCCATACAACCTGAAAAGGACATAGGCGAAGGAAGCAGAATCCACTGAGATCTTAGCCTAAAAGCTCTTTTATAGCCTCAGCTTTTTCCCTGCTTTCAGCCAAATATTCAATCATCTCAGGGCTTAGGTCAAACCACTTTGCGAGTCCAGCCGCCATCTCAGCATTGTTTTTGAAGATTATCCGTAGATATGGCAGCATTTCTTTTGAGGCTCTTGCCGCTGAGATATGGCATCTACGTTTGATTTTGCGCCCTATTTCCAACTGCATTGCCCTTTCCGCCTTAGACTTTGAAAGCATCTGTATACGCTGGGGGAAGTGAAACGGTGTCCACCCTGAAGGTTTAGTGTTAATTCTGGACATGGCAACGCCTCCAGCCATGAGGTCAACCACGTACCTCATAAAGCTCCAATCCTGGGTGCTCCTTATCCTACCCCTATAAACGTCGGCAAGCGACAAAGCATCCATAGCCCTTGCTAGGTCATGGGGGTCGGTTAAATGGGCTGGAACGTTCTCGTATATCCACTCGAAAAGCATGTCCACGTCAACGTCAGCCATATCAACCGCGCGTTTCGCCCCTTCACACGTCTTAGCGTAAACAATCATCCGTAGAACTGTGAAAATTGTTTCCTGTCTATCCCTATAACCAAGCCATGAAACATCATCATATGTTAGTTTTTTCTTCCCCTGCGCCAAGGCTTGGAGGTCATTTACCGCGGAGCGGACATCGCCTTCGGAACGGTTTGCAATAAACTTTAAGGCGTTTTCCTCCGCCTGTATTCCCTCTTTTAGGCATATAGCCTTTAAATAACTCAAAACCTCGCTGGCTTTAGGCTTTTTAAACTCTATTAGCAGACAATGGTTTCGCAAATTTGTGAATCTCGGGTCATAAGCGTTGTTGGCTATCAAAACTATTGGACAATGGGCAGTTTTAACTATTTCCGTTATTGCTGCAACCCCGCCCTTGTCAGCTGTCCCGGTTATCCCGTCAAGCTCGTCTAAAAGAATTATTCTTCTCGTGCCAAAGAGCGACCCGTAGTGTGAGGCTAACCCTGCGAAACGTTTTATCGCCTCCTCCGTCCTATAATCGCTGGCGTTTTTCTCCACAAGCTCCATCTTAAAATCGTTCGCCAAGGCTTCAACGGAAACCGTTTTTCCAACCCCTGGAGGACCATATATGAAGGCTGCTCTTTTTGGGGGAACGCCCTTATCCCAAGACTTTATCCACTCAACGAGTTTCTGTATTGCCTCCCTGTTTCCAACGACCTCCCTCAGGGTTTTCGGCTTATGTTTGAGGGCCCAAGCGGAGTACATCCTTACACCTTTTTGGCTATTTTCATTTCGTACGCTGCCTCGACAATCTTAGCCAACAATGCGCTTAGCTGGACTTCCTCGTCCGCCCCTTCCACAAGCCTAAAATCTATTTCACCTATTATGGCGGCAAGCTTTATTTTCCAATGCTCCGGAATATTCACCCTGAAAATTTCCGTGTGAATTTGACGTATTATGTCGCTTCCTGCCACCCCATATTTCTGAATCATGTCGCGAAGCTGTTTTCGCGCTTCTAGGAAGTCTCCCTTCATGGCTGTTTCAATCATTTTCTGCACATCCGCAGGGTTGGCTTTTCCAGCTATGGAATAAACAACCTTTGCGTCTACTGGTCTGCCCAGCGAAGCCGCAGCCTGCAGAGTATTTATCGCCTTCCTTAGGTCTCCACCGCAAACTTCGAAGATGGCGTCTAATCCTTCATCCAAAAGTTTTACCCCTTCATTTTCGGCTATGTATCTCAAGTATTTGTCATGCTCCTCTCTGGGCAAGTGGGTAAACCGAAAGGGCGCACAACGCGACTGTATAGGCTCTATTATTTTGCCGCTGTAATTTGCGCACAAGATAAATCTGCATGTTTCTGTGTAACGCTCCATGGTTCGCCGCAAGGCCTGTTGAGCGTCGGCGGTCATGTTGTCTGCCTCATCCAAAATAAGAATCTTGAAGGGAATTTCACCTATGGATCTAACCCTCGCAAAAGTTTTTACAGTTTCGCGCACAACGTCTATTCCACGCTCGTCGCTGGCGTTTAACTCCATAATATGTTCACGGTAGCCCTCACCATAAAGATCCCGCGCTAAACATAGGGCCGCTGTTGTTTTCCCAGTTCCAGGCGGACCGGCAAAAATGCAGTGGGGCACGTTTTTTGACCTAACAAAACTTTTCAATCGCTCAACAATTTCTTTCTGGTCCACCATGTCGTTCAACGTTTTCGGCCTATATTTCTCAGCCCACATTTCAAAACTCAAACGGTAATCCTCCCATAGCTTCATAGGAGGGCATGTTAATAAAAGCTTACTTTCCCTAAACACCCAATTATGTTCAGACTTCGCGGGAAACCCCTCTTGTTCAATAAACTTTAAATTACTGAACTTTTCCATCGCATTTTTTATACTACAGCTTTTTATACTGTGGAGAGGGATAAACCGTTTGGGAGGGGAAGGAACCTTGCAACGTGGAGCATCGGGCGTGATTAAAGTTTTAGACTTCATGTTTGAAAATTCAACGGTTAAAGTTATAGCTAACAGGAATTATCCCGAAGTTAGGCTTGGAGGGTTAACCGTAGGGCCTTTTGAGGAAGGAAACGAGTATGAGGTGTATTTTTGGGTTGCCCGTGAGCTTGAAAAATTCGGAATAGTTCGTTTACGAAATGAAGAACTTCTGGACGTCTCAAAACTTTACAAAATCCACTGGAAGGAGCGGGTTCAAACCGTCGGGCAAATGTCTGAACTTCCAGACAGCTTTTATCCAAAACTTCGCAGATACCTTGCAGACTTAAAGAAGGAAGTTGTTAAAAATCCTGAAAAAATGAGGGAGTACGAAAAAGCGAAGTACCTAGCATTAGACATTATAAACTTGCGGATGAAAAAAATTGTTTCAATCGCATCCGCCCCAGCCCAGACGGGACAAGTTCTAAAAAACTTTACAAGCGAGGAAAGATTTCTCTACGAAAAGATTTTCAAGCTAATAAGTAAGTGGAGGACTCAGCTACTGGAGCATGAGGTTGAACCATCATGACGGAATTGGAGGCTATAGATCCCCAAGAACGCTTCTTAGAACTCTTTAAAACTGAAAAGTATCGCCAAAGAATTTCGCAGTTGGCCATTTCTGGAAAAACGTCCCTTATAGTTGAGTTTGAGGACATTCTCACCTTTGACCACAGACTTGCCAATGAACTTTTAGAAAAGCCTGAAACCTACCTGAGGCATGCGGATAACGCCGCGCAGAATCAGCTGAGCATAGAGGCGCCCGAATATGCGGAGAAGCAGAAAGTAACCGTCAGAATTGTGAGGCTATTAGAGGCAGCCCCCCTGCGGAAACTCGGTGCGGCTCACATAGGAAAACTGGTGATGGTTGAGGGCATTGTTGTGCGTTCCACGCCTGTCCGCCCCATGGTTATGAAAGCAGCTTTTAAATGTCGGGGATGCGGGAACATAACCTACGTGGATCAGACAGGTTCTTTTCTGAAGGCGCCTTTCGCGTGTTCAGATCCTTCTTGCAGAAGGAAAGGCTCCTTCGACTTTGTACAGGAAGAATCGGCTTTCGTGGACTCTCAAGACCTTCGGATTCAGGAAAGGCCTGAAGACCTTCCGCCGGGTCAACTTCCAAGAACGTTGCATGTTAAACTTGTCGGAAGCGAGATAGTGGATGTAGCTAGGCCCGGAGACCATGTCTCCATCGTTGGGATAGCCCGTGCAGCTGCCCCTTCCCTTCCGAGGGTGGGAAAGCTTCGCACTTTTGTTCTGCATTTGGATGCGAACTCCATTGAAGTTTTGGGTAAGGAGCCTGAAGCAGCGCTTCCATCCCCTGAAGAGGAAAAACAAATTCTTGAGCTTGCAAAGGATCCGTGGATACATAGGAAGATAATAAATTCCATTGCGCCCTCAATCTACGGGTATGATCACATAAAAGAGGCTATAATGTATCTCCTCTTTGGCGGAGTTCAAAAAACCCTCCCGGATATAACAATAAGGGGGGAGTTGAACGTTCTTTTGATAGGTGATCCTGGAACCGCAAAATCTCAGCTTCTGCAATATGTGGCAAGAATAGCCCCGAGGGGATTGTACACTTCTGGAAGGGGAACAACAGCGGCTGGTTTAACCGCGGCGGTTATCCGCGAAAAAGGCGGCGGAATGAGCCTTGAAGCTGGGGCTCTGGTGCTCGCAGACAAGGGAATCGCTTGCATCGACGAAATTGATAAGATGCGCCCTGAAGACCGAGTTGCAATTCACGAAGCCATGGAGCAGCACACAGTTTCCGTGGCTAAAGGCGGCATTGTGGCGACACTTAACGCGAGGACAGCTATCCTTGCGGCTGCAAACCCGTCCCTTGGAAGATACGAGCCCCACCGCACTGTGGCTGAAAACATTTCGCTGCCAGTAACCATCCTTTCAAGGTTTGATTTAATATTTGTTTTAAGGGATGTCCCGAACAAAGAGCTAGACAGCAAAATGTCGGAGCACATTCTTGAAATACACAGGAAAGGAATAAGTCCCGAAGAGCCCCCAATACCCGTCGAACTTCTACGCAAATATGTAAGCTATGCTAAGGGAATAGAGCCTGTCTTAACCAACGATGCGCTGCGCCGCATAAAGGATTTCTATTTGACTATGCGCTCGGTCAGCGAAACAGAGGGCTCCCCAATAGCCATAACAGCCCGTCAACTTGAATCCCTCATACGTATAGCTGAAGCCAGAGCGCGTGCATGCCTAAGAAAGGAGGTACTGGCAGAAGACGCGGAAGCCGCTATAAACATAATGAAGAGGTCTCTAGAGGAGGTTGGGATAGACCTTTCCTCTTACAAGTTCGACATTGACATAATAATGACTGGGAAATCTAAGAGCCTACGTGATAAACTTCACGCAGTGCTCTCGCTGTTAACTGAAATGGAGAAAGAAACGGGATATGTTGAAAAAGCGGCGCTTTTGAACAGGTTAGAAATGGAATACAAGATTCCAAGGAATGAAGCGGAACGACTGATCAGCCAGCTTCAACGTGAAGGAACCGTTTATGAGCCTAGGGACGGCTACATAAAAAAGACTTAAAAAACTCGCGAAAAGCATTCGTCAGCCAGACGCTTCAACGTTAACTTCCACATAATACTGGGCATTAACGGTGAACACAGTTATACCTATAGTCCTGCCAACATCGTTGGAGGATATGCTGTCAGGATTGTGAATGTACACAACTAAGGTCCAACCTGATTTCAAGGTTAAGTCATTGTTGGCTTGTGTAAAATTCTCTGAAGGGCCAAGATATCTGAATGTTTCCCTCCACATATCATCCGTCATGCTGGTAACAGGAACCGCTGTGGCGTTTAGGTCAGCTTGAACCGTGACGCTTGACGTTTTCCAGTAGTAAACATTTGACCATGAGCATTCTTGGCCTCTGACCGCAATCTTATCAATAACAACATCTCTCCCACCAGTGTTCAAAATAACCAGTCCTGCGGCGGACCAGCGACCAGTAGAGTTATACCATATGTGCTGCTTGTTGATGAGTAAGGATTCTTCTTGAACCCTAGTTGAGGTAACGTTTATGGCGTAAAATGTGACAACAGTCGCAAGGAGCACTGAAACTACAAGAATTATAAGGGTGGAAACTACGACACTTAAACCTCTTCTGCCTTTAAAGAGAGGCAGCTGCATAGACTTGTCCCCAACACGAGTTTATCCGTCACTTAAATGATGAAAAATATTTAATATCATTTGTACGTCACAAGAGATAAGCAATCTAAAAATTTTTATTCTAACCGTTTATCCGAATTAAGAATTTTTTTAGAATATTACAGAACTAAATTTTCTGGCAACTTGCATTTTGCCAAGGATTATGTTGGGACTTAAGAAATATAGGTGATTTTCTTTTCCTCGCTTTTACGCATTTCCACAGCTTGCATGGCTCTTTTCTCCTCAATTTTCTGTAAACGGGCAACCATGCTTTCCGCCTTGGCGATTTCTTCATCTAAACCTGAAAGGTCAACGTTGATTTTCAAAAATTTGATGAGAACCTCTAAAACGCTTTTAGCTGCCTTTGGATCCGGCAGGTATCCCCGTGTTTCGCCTAAAAGGCAAAGGGCGTCGATTCTCCGGAAAGACGCCAAACCTAAAATCAGTCCGGCGGTGCCGACTATGGGGCTTCCCATGGGACTTATTATGGCATTGACTTTTAAGGCTTGTTCTAAGAGATTTCGGTTGTTGGCGGCGGCTACAACCTTAGGCTTGTCTTTCGTTTCCATTCTATAGCCGCCCAATGTTATGATTAGCTTTACGCCGTGCCGTTCAGCCAAATCCAATATGCTGTTGGAAATTTCATATTGTCCCTCAATGGTCTGTGCTTGGCTGTCACCAGTGAAAAGGATCAAGTCGCTTTGGCCCTTATCGTTTCTCCAATAATAGAAGGCGCCGCGTAGAAGCCTAACGCTTCCTTTACGATTTACAAGTACAAAGTACGGGAAGTGGGGTGAATAAAGGTGTGCAAACTTTTGAGCTTTTAACTGTTTAATCAGGTATCGAGTGGCAATCTTGCCAACAAGTCCAAGGCCGGGCAGCCCTTCAATCATAACGGGGTTATTTAACTCAACCCTCACGAGTTCTTTAATGAAGGTTTTCAATTCTATTTACCTCTTTTTAAGGCCATCCTATACTTTAAGTATTTATCATCTGGGGAAAATTTTGGCGGGTGGGGCACGCGAACCGTCTCCCCACAATAGGGACATTTATCCTTCTTTAACGTGTAATTTCCACACTTTATGCAGACTCTTAAAAGCCAAACCGTTATTTTTCCCTCCTGAAAACTCCCTGACCGCCGGCTTTAACAACGTTTGAAATGACTGTTTCAGCAATTCTTTGCAGAAGCGCCTCTGCACGTTTATAGTTTTCGTCTAAAACCTCGATGCAGTATTTTGGAGCCGCAACAACGTAGAACCTAACCTTCGACCCTTTCATTTTCTCAGATTTCTTGGCGTTTAGAAAGGCTTCCTTTATAACTCTCACTCCATCCGGCTTTAGGCAACGAAGTTCCACTATGCCCGTAACTTTAACCATGGGTGGGCGTATTCTCTCCTTTGCAACTTCAGCGAAAACATTTGCCAGTTCTTCTGGTACACCAATTTTTGTTAAAACTTCCACACCTTCCTTCGCAACTTTTTCAAAGCCCTCGTACAACCCATATTCTTTCTCGACGAGCGCTCCGGCCTTTTCGTAAACTTCTTCCAGCGGCAAGCCGGCTTTTTCCGCCACGATGTGCAGTAGCGCTTCGCCCTTTCTCTCCCTTTTCCATGAAAGCATCTTCTCTATTTTCTCCCTCTGTGTAACCCTTCTCAGGGATAGGTCTATATGCCCCTTTTCAGGGTCAACGCGTAAAACTTTTAAAACAACTTTTTGGCCTTCCCGAACAAAATCCCGAATATTTCTAATCCATGAAGATGCCACTTCAGAAACATGCAGGAGGCCCCTTTTGTCATATTCGTCTAGTTTCACGTAAGCGCCGTAATCGGCAACAGTTTCCACTGTACATATGACCAAATCGCCGACTTCAGGCCACTCGGGTTTTTTGAAAGCCATATCTTTTCACTTCACTCAAAGGTTGCAACCACTTCGCCCTTTATCACCGCCTTTCCGCCGGAGGGTTCGGCCAGTTCAGCTCCGCAAACGTTACAGTTAACCCTGTTCACGGCGTGGCTGAAAACCATCTGCTCGTTGCCGCATTTTAAACATTTAATTCTTAGGAAGTTGCTTCTCGGTCTTGGAATAAGCCTCTCCCATTCAGACATAAATGCACCCCTATCCCTTCTAAGCGATGACGAGTTTCCTTAGCCTAATACCCTCCTTATGTCTCGTATAACCGCAAACCTTGCATTTTAGCTTTAAAGTCTGCTTTTTTGTGGTTTTGGCAAACTTCCGCTGAAGGGGATATTTCTGTCCTCCGTAGCCCTTCTTTTCCCGTTCATGGTGTCTTTCTCCTTTAGCCAAGGCCCTCCGCTTCCCAGCCTTGTATAGGGAAACTGTATGGATTTGATGGGTTTTGCAACGGGGGCAGTAGGTTCTGATTTCCTTAGGCACATTCACTTTGAACCACTCTCTTAGCTTTCCATTAAGAAAGCGAACGCACACTTATACTTTTTCTAATAGCAGAATTCACATTTTGGGCTTAAAAGGCTTTAAAAGTTGTTAAACTGTTGACCGAAAAGGTTTAAAGCGTTTAAATCGCTAGCTGATTTCAACTTTTTCAGCTAAACCTTGTTTTATAAGAATTTTGGCGTTTTCAACGGGTATTGAGGCGACATCTTGGGGCTTGTAGGGACCGTAGATTTTCATGTCTAAGCCGACTATTTCCGGAATTTCTCCCAGAAAGCGTAAAACAACCATTTTGTGGCTAACCTTCGAGTTTGCAGCGGGCTCTTTGAATGTCGATTTAACAAAGCTTTGATAGGATTCCGTTAAGGATAACAGCTTCAAGAAGTCTTCTTCCTTAACCTCTGTTAGAGATGCTAAAAGTTTTATGTCATCGGCAGCTTTCGCAACAAGTTTTCTGTAACGTATTCTCGCCAAGTCGCTGAGCATGCGCTTAACATTTTGCTCTTCAATTTTTAGGAGATGGGCTTTCGCTGTCTTCTTGTCAAGCATCCTGTGCTCTTCTGCAAGTTTTTTAAGGTATTCCGCAATCCTTGAAACAAAATCTCTGGGAAGTTCATCAAGTTCTCTGCTCGCTACTTCCTTTTTCCAGACGTTATAGAGTTCTTCATACATTATTCCAGAACCTCTGCTTTATTTTTGCAGATAAGCAGCACAGCCGCGGATATTGGGAGTTCAACTTTTTGATTTTTGAATGGGCCAAAGGTTTCGCCGTTTAGCCTAAACCTTGGGGCGTCAGACACTTGTAAAATTACTGTGCCTTTCTTAAAAGCTGTAGCTTTTGTGAAAGGATCAAAGTCTTCGATCTCCTTTGTTGAAAGCCATGTCTTCTTGAAACCTGTTTTACCATGCAATGTTTCAGGCAGTCTAATCAAACGATGAATATCTGTTGTAACTACAGAATCGATTTTCGCGGACTTCATTTGCACCGCGTATTCAGCTATTTTCCTAAACGTCTCCAGGCCGACGCCGGCGACGCCTCCCCACGCCCCAGAATCTATCCAATTTTTTAAAAGCCTGTCCTTGTTCTGCGCCAATTTTCTGGCAATATTCTGCTTAAGCCCGATTTTTCTAAAATCCTCCTCGTCTGCCTTGAGGATTAAGTTTTTTAGCTCCGTGTTTAGGCGTCTGCTCCATCCATAAGTGTTTCGTTCGAAAATTATCCGTGTTTCCATTCTTCCTTTGCTTTTATGACGGGGCATAACCTCAAAACCTAAGCACGTCACATAATCAACTATCTCCTTCCGCGCATTAGCATCAAGACCTTTCACAGTTTCGCTCTCAATCTGAACGTGGTAACCCCGATGCCCCGAAAAAAATACCTGAACCTCTTTATCAGAGAAACCAAAATCGCTCATAAGCATGTCTAAAAGCTTTATGATTTCCATTTTTGCGGCATTCAGACAGATTTCGCAAGGCCATGTGACTACACTGAACTTTTCACCGTTGCAGATGGGACATTTTTCAGGGGTTAACCCTTTTCCAGAAAAGTTGCAGTCGCCGCAGGTCCACTCGTCGTGAATTTTATTGCAGCTTGTGGGTATGTGGTCTGCATCTATGTCAAATATTAAGTCCGCGCCTAGCCATCCTTTCTTATCCATTTCAGCCTCAGGGTTTTCGTAGTAAGCGCAAGAATAATAAGCGTCCATAGGGGTGGAACTCTCCAAAAACCTTTTCAAATCGTCAATTCGGCTGAAACTTTTGTGACGGAGCATAAAACCTTCAAAAGAAAGGAAACCGAACTCGCGTCTTTCTATTTCAGGAAAAACTTTGGGGTCGTAACCATGCTTATAATAATCTTTAAACAAGTTTTGGACAAAGATTTGAGATTTTAGGTTCATCGTCCACCCGTCACCATGCTGGTTGAAGCCCTTAGGCTTTTAGCGGGCTTTTGCCTTAGCCTAGGCATGGGCAGTTGATGTTTTAATTTTTAGGCTGCGTTTGTAAAATTTTAGCGGATGGTTTATTGTTTTGCATAATTCGTTCTGGTTAAGGCAGACCCCGTGAGTTTTTAATGTTTCGCATCTCGGCGGATTGTAGCGTGTCCTCGACCCCCTTTCACCAGCTATATGCTCCACTTGGTAACGGGTTAAGCGCTCTTTAAAGTCTGATGTTCCCTTGAAAAGTTCAATTATGTTTTCCATTGGCATGCCTATGTTTATTAGGAAGGAGGTTAGGGTGAATCTCCCAATGTGGGATAAATGATGCCCTTTATACGCAGCTTCATATAGGGCTTTTATGCATGGCGGGAAAGCTTCCATCTTTATCGTCTTCGGGATTCCCTCTATTTCGGCTTTGCCCATTCTTTCAAGGGTTAAACTCCTCAGTTTTTCAGCCTTTTCCGTTATTTTTTGCGGCAGTTTAAGGGGTTCGTCTATCTCTAGGCGTTTCTCTATGTATCTTCTAACCTCTTCGCTTAGCAGCCTAACGGTCTCATTTTTTGTTAAGTAGACGTTTCCGCTTGCCAACGGCTTGTTCACCAGCTTCCATCTTCTTTCCCTAAGGTTCGCGGTATTTTTAAGGTAGTCTGTGAAGTGCAGTTTAAAAATGTACGGCGCATTTACTTCTTCCATGTCTACTGGGGCAATTTTCCAGTTGAAGTTTTTTGCAACAGCCAAGATTTTTTCTATAGGTTCAAGTTTTAAGTCGTTATATGCCTGTTTTGCCTCCGCCAGCGCATATCGCTTCTTTATGAACGGGTTCTCGGTGGCCGCTGCAAGGATTATCGCCGTTGGGAAGGATAAGATTTCTATCTCTTCATTCCCAAGTTTTCGGGTTACCGTTACTTTTAGAATTGCTTCATTTACCCTTTCTTCGGCGCGGTTCAAAATTTCGGTGTATTCCGCCTTTGCCAGGTCTTCAATCTTTAAGTCCAGAGTTTTTACGTATTCTGCTGCCTCTTTTAGGAAGGGGTACTTCGCCAAATCATTTTTTGTGAATTTTATTGTTGTGCGCTGCATTTTTCCACTATGCGGTTTCTATTCTAGGTGCAAGATAGAAAGCCAGTTTTCCCTCCCTTGCCTGTTGAAAGTCCAGTTTTATGGGCATGTCTGTTGAAAATTCCAATGTTGCTATATCTGATGTTGCGGATGCAGCCTTAATAATTTCTGAGAGATAGCTTAGGCTGAAAGTGGCCCTTGAAGGTTCTTTCACCTCCAAGTCCAGCAGGGCATCGCTTCCCTTCCTCATTTCTATGGTTGCCCCCATGAGGTCGCCTGCTGCTTGGAAGACCAGTTTTTCCAAGTCCGCTTCTATCCGTACATGGTCGCTTACGAGTTCAGCGTCCTCTATGGCTTGGCGCAGTCCATTCGTTGTAGCCTTAGCCCTAACGTTAAAGGGTATTTTTGGCGTGGGCACATCCTCTTCTGAAGCTTCAAGGGTTGGCATTGTAAAGTTTCGCACGTATTTTCCCGTAATCTTCAATTGTAAGCGTCCCGTTTTCTCGTCTAGGGCTAGCTCCACAACCTCGTCCTTGCCCACTCTCTTTAAAAGTTTAAGGAATTCTCCTATGTTTATGCACATTTTCGTTGGCTCTGTGCAGACGTATTCGTCAAAAACAGTTTTAGGCCATTCGAAATCCACCATGGCGACGCGCGACGGATCCATTGCCCGAAGTTTTATGTTTTCTGGCGTGATTTGGAACGTGGCTTCATCAACGAGGATGGATATAGCTGTCGCCATGTCCCTTAAAAGTTTTGCATCTGCAACTTTAAGCTTAAACATGCTTCTCCCTCCTAATGGGTATGCTTTTGCTGTTATAAAACTTTCACATTCAAAATGACTTGAAATTATGCGTCTTTTAGCTGTATTCTCTAAACGTGTATCCGCATTTTGTGCATCGCAGAAACTGGGTTGAAGATTCGTCGGCGCCTCTTGTCTGAACCTGCCAAACATAGGCAGTGTTGTTTCCACATTTTGGGCATTCAACCCGAACTGTGGGAAGCGTCCGCAGTTTCTGTTCCTCTTTGCCTATGACCGCCACGAGTTGTTGGGGATTGTGCCGTATGACTTTTGCAACTTTGGGTGCTGCCTCACCTTCTACAATTTCCTTTTTATAGCCGCATTTCGGACAAGTTAGGGTTAAAGACTCTTTTTCCTTTTTATCCGACTTTCCCTTCTTGGGCACAAGACGAGTGCCACATTTTGGACAAAATTCCATGGTTTTTGCTCCGGGCCTTCGTTTGTTTTCCCTTAGCATTGTGGCTTTTAAACTTTTCTTGTGAAAGATTAATATTTGGACTGCATAGCGCAAAGCCCAGAGGCAATTATATGTGCCACTCGAAGTGCTTCTGGGATGTGGCTTCTAGTGGATGTTATTTTTAGAATTTTCTCCGCGTCTTCTTTGCATATTCCTGCCGTTTGTATGTAAATCTTCTTCTCTTTATCTCCTACCAACACCTCGAACATTTCCCCAGCATTCAAGACCGCTTTCCACCGTTCTTCGCTTCTTGGAAGATTTTTTAAGGCGTTACGAATTTCTTCAAGGTTTGGTTTCTCCCGTGTCACGGTTATAACGGGAAGTCCTGTTTCGGCATTAAGCCGTCTAATATCTACGATGTTGAATCCTGCAAAGGTTATTCCGTCAAGCATTATAACCCTCAATTGTTTATGGTGAGAAGAGTTGAGAATCATGGAGGCAATTTTATCTGTGGCTTCAAACCCGTCAACCCTAACCTTTGTATGCATCACCCCGTCAAGCCAGTATCCGCCTCTGAAAACCACCCCAACGACAGGTACAGAACCTCTTGTGTGGGGTTTGAAAACTCCATCATCAACCCCGAGGACACGGATTTCAGGCTTAATTACACGAAATTTTTTGACAGACAAAACTTTCCCCCGACAATACAAAAGACATAGAGAAACTTGTTATAAGTTTAGCGAAAAACCAGTTTAGAGAAAACTTAAAACTTTGAGAAACATCAAATTAGACTGAACTGGATATCATAAGTGGAAGCCATGGACAAGGCGAGAACTAGAAGCGTATTTTTAACCCCTTTAAAAGTTTTTCTCGTGGTTCACCATCTCTTATTTTGGCAGAGACTTTTCGATGCCGCCGACATAATGCACCATGAATTCTTCAAAACCATTTTATCCACAACAAGCATAACCGTACTTACACCAAAAGGTTTCAACAAAGCAAGAAGGGCCTAAAAATGAACATTAAAATTCTCAACGGAACCATTGTCACAATGCGGTATGGCGAGGTCATCCGCGACGGGGCAGTTATCATCGAAAACGGCATCATACTTGATGTTGGAAAAGCCCGAGATATAAAAAGAAAGTACAGCAATGGTTATGAAAAAATAGACGCTAAAGGCAAAATGATCATTCCTGGGCTTATTAATACGCATCAGCACGCCGCCATGAGCTTGCTGAGGGGGTATGCAGACGATTTACCGCTTCAAGAGTGGCTTGAAAAATGGATATGGCCCATAGAAGGGCACATGACCGCCGGTGACATTTACACGGGCGCACTGTTAACGGCGGTTGAATCCATAATGGGCGGCACAACAACTGTTAACACAATGTATCATTACACGCGGGAAGAAAACGAGGCGAAAGCTTTCGCAGAAGCTGGCCTAAGAGGCGTTGTTGGTCACGTCTGTTTTTCATGGCGTAAAAAGGAGGACGTGGAAGCCCTTGTAGATTTAGCTAGAAACTGGCATAACGCGGCGAATGGGCTTATCCGCGTAAGCGTTGACCCCCACGCGCCCTACACCGTTGATCCCGAATACTTGAAGGAGCTAAAGCAGCTGCAGGCTGAACTTAACGAAAAGTATGGTTCGGAAAGGGCGCCGATAATATGGCACATACACGTTGCGGAAACAAGCGACGAAATTGAAAAAATTCAAAAGGCTTTTAAAGTCGAGTTAAAAGGCGGTGTCTTTGAATACTTGAACTCTTTAAACGTTTTAGACAAGCATGTCATTGCGGCGCACTGCGTTGCCTTAACAGAAAGAGACATAGCCGTCTTGAAGGATAAGGAAGTGAAGGTTTCACATAATCCCGTATCAAACCTTAAGCTTGCTTCAGGCATAAGCCCCGTTCCAGAAATGCTGAGCCGCGGCGTAACGGTTTCCTTGGGCACAGACAGCCCATGCTCAAACAACACTGCTGACATGTTTGAAGCGATGAAGACCGCTGCTATACTCCACAAAGGGGTGAACAAGAATCCAACATTAATGCCCGCCCGGCAGGTTTTGGAAATGGCAACCATAAACGGCGCAAAAGCCCTCTCTCTGGATAGGGAGATAGGCTCCATAGAAGTTGGGAAAAAGGCAGACCTTGCCATAGTCAACTTTGCTAAGCCGCATCTCTGCCCAGTCTATGACGAGATAAGCCACTTAGTTTATGCTGCCAGATCTGCGGATGTTGAGACTGTTATTGTGAACGGCAGAATAGTTATGGAAAATCGGAAATTAAAAACCGTAAACGTTGAAAAAGTTATGGAAAAGGCGGAAAAAGCAAAAAATCTCCTTTTGGAACGGCTTAAGCGCAATATTAAATAGTTAGGCTATAAAATTGCATTGAGGAAGTGATCCTTTGAGGGATTATAAGGTTAGGGATGAAGGCTTAGCCCAAAAAGGGTTTTTGCAGATGGAGTGGGCTTCAAAGCATATGCCCGTTTTAAGCCAAATTAAGAAAAGGTTCAGCGAAGAAAAACCTTTTGAAGGCGCAACGCTTGGCGCATGCTTGCATGTTACAAAAGAAACAGCTGTTTTAATTGAGGCTTTTTTGGCCGGTGGAGCGGAAGTTGCGCTTTGCGGTTCAAACCCCCTTTCAACGCAAGACGAGGTTGCAGCAGCCTTGGCAGAACGCGGTGTTCACGTGTTTGCGTGGCGGGGGCAAACGACAGAGGAGTATTACTGGTGTATTGAAAAAGTTATAGAGTGTAAGCCGACTATAACGCTGGACGATGGAGCAGATCTTGTGAGTACTCTCCACAGCAAAAGAATAGACGCGCTTTCCAACGTGAAGGGCGGCACGGAAGAGACAACGACAGGAGTTTTGAGGCTTAGAGCCATGGAAAAGACAGGAGCCTTGAAATACGCAATAATAGCCGTAAACGATGCTTACACAAAATACCTCTTTGATAACCGTTATGGCACTGGACAAAGCACCATAGACGGCATTCTAAGAGCCACAAACGTTCTTTTTGCGGGAAAAAATTTTGTGGTGTGCGGATACGGTTGGTGCGGGAGGGGAGTAGCCATGAGAGCCAGAGGCATGGGCGCAAACGTGATAATAACTGAGGTTAACCCCTTAAAAGCCCTTGAAGCCGTAATGGACGGTTACCGTGTGATGCCCATAGGAGAAGCGGCATCCTTAGGCGATATTTTCGTAACGACAACAGGCGACATAAGCGTGATAAGAAAAGAGCATATGCAAAAAATGAAAGACGGAGCAATCTTAGCCAACAGCGGCCACTTCAATGTGGAAATAAACCTAAAGGACCTTGAAGAACTCGCAGTTTCAAGAAAAACGTTGAGACCCAACTTGGAAGAGTTTACTTTGAAAGACGGCAGAAAACTTTACCTTTTGGCAGAGGGCAGACTTGTAAACCTCGCAGCAGCGGAAGGGCACCCATCAGAAGTTATGGACATGTCCTTTGCAAACCAAGCCTTAAGCGTAGAATATTTAATGAAATCTGAGAAAATGTCTCCAAAAGTTTACCCTGTGCCAAGGGAAATCGACGAGACTGTGGCAAAACTCAAGCTTGACGCCATGGGGGTTAAAATAGACACTTTGACGGAGGAGCAGAGAAAATATTTGGCAACATGGGAGATGGGAACAACCTAACAACAAATCAAGAAGCATGATAAAATTTAAAAGGATAATCTAATAACATGGGTTATTCGTGGTGATGTGTTAAAATGGTTAGTAAAGACCAGTCCATAGGAGGAGCCATATTCATCGTCTGCGTTGTAATAGCCATTCTCTACGTTGTGACACTGTTTTATCCCCGGTGGTTGGTGGACATAGGGTGGGCAAAAGATACTGGTGCCATTCAGTTTTGGGTTATAGCCATCCCCGTGTTCATAGCGTTTATTGCTGTTATGGGGATAGGCGCGTGGATAGGTTGGACTATGGCGACAACGCCTCCGCCAAAGCCCATAGAAGAGATTACAAAAGAGTTAGAGGAAGAGAAGAAGGAGGAGACTGAAACAGCTCAAGAGGCTGCAGAGGAGAAAACAGAGAAGCTTGAGAAAAAAGGGAAAAACAAAAAGTAGCTTGGTTATAATCCAAACAGTTTGAAGGCGAAATGTAGGGCAACATACAGGGCTGCAGAAATGCCCAACATAACCATAATTATTTTTGGAGAAATGAATGTAACTGATGTTTCTTCGCCTTTCTTTTGAATTTCATACTCTTTAATTTCTTTAGTCTCTGCATCAACTCGAACGATAGCCGTTAGCTTCTTCATCTCCACTTCAACTATGTAGGTTCCTTCCTCCAAAGAAACCCTTTTAGGCATTAAGACCCCTCTGTTCCCAATTCTTTTAAGGAAACCTGTAGCTATAACCGTAACAGTTTCCGCGTTTAGCTTCTCTTCCTGCGAAATTGAAGGGGGGCTTATGATACTTGCAGACCCTTCCTGCAATGCCTTCGACAACAATGCTTTCTCCTTTTCATTTTAAGGGTATTAACAGCTTAATGAAGCGCGTGTCATAAGCGACCAACCTAAAGGTCTTGCTTCCCATTCTCGCTAGAGTAATTTTCTATGAATTTCCCATTCTGTTTCGTAGTTGGTTCCTCCCTTGACATAGATTCAGATTCTGAGTTTATAGTATTGATGAATTCAGAATAAATATCCCAGATATTTATTACAAGCGAACTATGGTGAAGCCAACTTTTTAAGGTCTTCAACACCTTCAGCATAGCCCGAGGCTATAAGAACATCCCCTGCTTGGATTTTTGTTTCTGTTTTTGGCCTAATGCATTTTTCTCCTCTTTTTATGGCTAAAACCCACATTCCGGTTTTTTCAGGAATTCGAGCCTCTCTTAGAGTCTTATCCACCAGCGGAGAATTTTCGGTTACAGGTGCATACGTAATTGTCTCCTCTGCTTCTTCTATGGTTAACTTTAGCACTTGGTGGGGTTCTATGCCTCTTAAAACCACCTCGGCTATTTCGGCTGCTGCATCAGCTATTTTTTCTGCTGCAACCCCTAGCCTTATTAGCCCCAAGAAACCCTTTGCTTCTTCTTTTTTAAATCCGCTTGAAAGAACAAGCAATTCAAAGTCTGTATGCAATTTATCAACATATTCTTCAAGTTTTTGAACTTCTTCAGCTAAATCTTTGTTGTTAAGTAGGAGTGAAGAATAAGCCAAGTCGATCATAAGCTCTGAAGTGTCCTTGAGTTCAGCGAATTTTTCGACTATTTCCTCAAACTTTTGATCAAGCTTTTTCGACACGATACCCCTCCAGCCTATCACGTTTTCCTTCGCACAATTCCTTAAACTCTTTTAAACCTTCAGGGGCGCCGCGGGTGATGAGGATGTCTTCAGCTTTTATTTGTTCGTCATCCTTTGGATTAATTATCCAGTCTTTGTTTCGGAAGATGGCAATTATGTTAATACCCATCCTTGGAGCCAATTTAAGCTCTTCTATACGCTTTCCAACCAAGACGGAATTTCCGTTCACCTTGACGTTGATTAAACGCTTCAATACTCTTTCGAAAACTTCGCTCACTATGGGATGTATGCCAATGTCTTGGGTGACTATTGCGGCTATGTCGGCGGCAGCGTCTGAAATTTTATCTGTTGCTGCGGCTACTGTGGAAACGCCTACAAGGGCCTCTGCGTCTTTAGCGTCTCTTGCAGCCACCATCGTCATTATGTCTAATAGATAGGCCAACATGTCTACACGTTTTTCAAGTTCTAAAACGTCCTCTGCAAGCTCTTTATCGTTGAATAGAGCAGCGGAGTAAGCCAAATCAATCATAAGTTCAGAGAGGTTTTTCATTTCCAATAGGAGCTCTCTAACAGGCACAGGCTTATACTCTATTTTTTCAAACCTAGGCATAGCTTTAGGAGCTCCCCAACCAAAATATTAAAAACAGATATTTTAATCCTTATCCTCGGAAGCTAGATTCCAGCCAATAAAACAAGTGCAACAAGCAGAGAAAGGGTTGTCATGCTGTCCGCAAAAGAACTTTCGATGGGAATTTCAAAATTGTCTGGATCTAAACCCTTTTTATAAGTTAAAATAGCAACAGTATACGAAATTAAAATTATGCATGACGCGGCAACGATGTTGGCTGTGAAAAGAACAGCTGTAAACTTCATAAAGTTTAGCGGATTAAATATTCCCTGAATCAGCAACGATAAAATAGAATAGACCAGATACATGATTAAAGAGGCAATCCATGCGCCTGAAATTTCGGCTAAATGATTTTTCAACGAGGAAAAGGATGATTTAAGCGTGCCAAGGGCAAGCTTTGTAGTAGCTGTGGAACCAACCGTGGCTCCGATGTCGCCAATGGTGTCGATCAAGGCTGGATAAACCACGTAGACCGGATAGCCTCTATAAAGTTCCCGGCTTTCCCTCAAGGTTTCATCAATCTTGCCTAAGACGGCGCCAGCCACATTAATTATGAAGGAGACAAAAATGATTGTTAGGAATGATTCCTTGAGTGTTTTTATGAATTCATCTTCTTCCTTGTTTTTGATGAGGAGGTAGAGGGCGGCGGATATGGAAATGAGGCTTACTAAGGTTAGGAAATACTTGGAAAAAGAGTTGTAGAGTAGGAAAAGGTTTAACATTGAAATGTAAATCGTCGTTATGAGCAGGTCGGCCACCGTGGACTCTATTGGGTACAAAATTATGTCGGGGTCTAGACCATGCTTGAAGGAAAGGAAAGACACGGTTAATGTTAATGGAGATATGACAACAACGGCTAAGGCCATTGTTGCTACAACCATGTTTACAATGTTTATTAGGTCGTCTAACGTTATGCCAGCGTAAATACCCTTGAATAAAACTGCAATAAAACTCATTATGATGCTGGTCTCTAGGGTCATTACAACAATAGCCTTTGTTAGTAGATAGAAGCTTTTAGTGTTGCCAAACCAACGAGGTTGAATGGTTCCAAGGTGTAATGCGGTGCTTAGGCGCCCGCAAAACAGACCCCCAATAACTCCTCTTGCGCTTAAAATTGGAGGGTATATGGCAACTGCCCACGGGATTCTTTCAAAAAGCCCTGCGTTGTAGGCGACTATGGTTCCAGCAACTATCCCAAACATGTTAAATGCGTAAGCCATTAAAGACTGCTTCACGGTTGCGCCAAACTTTTTGGCGTTTAAGGCCATATGCTGAACCCTCCTGAAGTTTCTGGAGGACGAAAATATGGAAGGAAACTCTGACATGGGATGCCGAGAAAGTTTGAGGCGTAAGTTTCATGGATAGGTGTAGACTGGGGAGGACTGGCATTCCTGTTTAGGCTGTTGGTTTGCTTCATCTTGTTCGCCTTCTGCGTTTTCTCGGGTTTCACCCACCCTTTAGGCACCTCTTAAGCATGTCTCCTCAACTTATTATGGCGTTTCTAAGCCTAACAATGTTGAAGAACCCCTTAATTAATTTTCAAAGCGTAAACGTTAGCAGTAATCATTATTTAGGATTCATAACCGTTTTAGTTACTGAAATTCTAACTCTTCACATGTTAGGGTGGTGATGGTTGTACGCATTGTGGGTTAAGGTTGACGATGCTTTGCCATGGCTGGAACTTGAAGGAAACTATGAAACAAGGAAAGCAGCTGAAAAAGCCGCAAAGGGGTTGTTTGGCAATGTTATGATAAAAATAGTGCGGCTCGATAAAGAATGTAAGGCGAAGGCGTTGGTAAAGGTGAAGTAGCAGATAAAATTTGGCTGAATCCCTAGGACAGACCCAGCCTATAACGCTGACTGACACGTAGCGCATTTGCCCTCGTCGAGCTTTGGCAAGTCTTTTTGGTGCAGCTTGCATATTACTTTTTCATGCCTTACGGTTGCGCATATTTCACATAGTTTTTCAATAATTTCTTCTGGGGGAACGTTGTCCCTCGCTAAGATTTCCGCAAACTTTGCAATCCTTTCCATAGCTTCCTTTGACTGGGCTATTTCGCTGGCTAAAGCCATTCCCCTTTCACCTTTAAAGTATTGGGTTATTGCGGCTGGCGTTAATTCCATTTTTTCTGAAGCGTCAATCTTGCGCATTTTGTGTTTCTCGATAAGCTCTTTTGTCACCAAGACTCTTATGGCTGGGAGAAGATATTTAACCACGACTACGCATGGGGGTTTCACTTTTGTTCCCTAATTATTTATAGCGGTAAGTTTATATATTTTTAACGGTGTTAAATTTGTTTAACGGTGTTAAAAATTGTCTTCGGATCCCAAAACGCCGAAGAAGATCTATAGAGATGAGGTGCACCTTGTCGAGTTAGATAAACTTTTACAACATGAAGACGTGGACTTAACTCACCTGAAAGAGTTAACAGAAGAAATAGCTTCCGACAAAATTCTGAAATACGCAATAGCCGTTGACGAAGCCACAAATGTTATAATTGATGGAGAACACCGCTACGCCGCCCTCAAAAACCTGGGGTGTAAAAGAATCCCTGTGGTTTACGTTAACTATGCCTCCCCAAATATTCAAGTTCAAACATGGAAAAACAACCTCCACATAACAAAAAGGGATATTATAGAAGCTGGCTTGAGCGGCAAAAAATTTCCGCCTAAAACCACAAAGCATTTAATTCGGTGCAGCGACACATTCTCGCACATTTCAGCTGTTGAGAAAAAGGTTGATGTTCCTTTGGGTTTGCTGAAAAGCGAACTTAAAATTATAGACATAAGCGCTGTCAAAAGCGCAATGCACGTTGAATTTAAAGACGTGCTGCCTTTTTACACCAAATTTTTAGAAACTGGAACCGTGGACACCCCCATAATTGTTGATAAAGGGACTGGTGTCATACTGGAAGGTTACGAAGCTTTTTATGCGCTTGACCTACTTTCAGCTCAAAAAGTCCCATGTTTTAAGGTTAACATTAAAGATTTAGATATACAACAGCTACGGAGCGACCGCCAAGTTACTAAGGAAGTCATAATAGAGGCGGGGCTTAAAGGGCCGAAACTTCCGCCTAGAAGTTTCAAGATTAGAATGGAATCCTTTAAGATAAATTTGCCAATGAAGCATTTAAAAGGACCTAAAAAAATAGATAAGAAAGTTTTCAGGGTTTTCCACAGTACCCTTGAACTGCTTTATGAGGGTTGGCCAACACCCCTTGTCAGGATGAGCTCTTTTTCAACGGAAAAAAGGAGCGTTTGGGCCAAGCTTGAAAGCTACAACCCCTTCAGCAACAGCATAAAGGATAGAATTGGCTGGGCGATGATATTTGAGGCCTTGGAAAGGGGCGAGCTTAAAGAGGCTTTGTATGAGGCGACCTCCACAAACACTGGAATAGCCCTAGCATCCATAGCGAACATTCTTGGGATAAAATCTAAACTTTTCATTCCCAAGACTGTGCAGAGGGTCAGCGACGTATACCTAGATGTTTTAGGAGCGGATGTTGTGAGGCTTCCAGTGGGCTTGACTGTGGAGGCCATAGGCCAAGTGGATTCCGAGGCAAAAGCCCACAATGCTGCTCATTTGAACCAGTTTGAAAACGACGCCAACTTCAAAGTGCACCTGAAATACACGGCGAGGGAAATCGACGAACAACTAGAAAGTCTAAACCTTAAGCCCACATGCATAATTGGCGGTTTAGGCACTTCAGGCCATATGAGCGCCGTATCCCTATACTTTAAAAGCAAATACAAGGACAGCGTCAAAATAGTCGGCGTCCAGCCAGCAGTAAACGAAGTTATACCTGGCATAAGAAGGGTGGAGACAGGCATGAAATGGTTCCATCAGGTTCATTTCGACGATGTTATAGATGTTAAACGGGCTGAGGCTGTTGAGGGTGCGTTGAAGGTTGCAAGGAAAGAGGGCTTGCTAATAGGGTTAAGTGCAGGCGCGGTGGTACACGCTTTTTCAAAAATTGCAGAGGAAAACGGAGTATACGTTCTAATTTTCCCAGACAGTGGATACAAGTATGCAGAACAATTTGAAGAATACTTGACTCAAAAGTGAGTGGGTTATTTTTCGTTTTCGCTAAACGTTTGCACGTAAAATATTAATATGTAGGAAAGGCTTTTCCTATATTGTGTTGCACGGTTTGCACGGTAAAGTTGACAGAAAATTAATTGAAATTTTAAGGATTCTTAATGAGCAGAGCGCTCCAGTAGGCGCGAGGGTTATTGCTAAAAAGCTTAGGGAGCGGGGCTACATTTTAGATGAGCGAACGGTGCGGTATCACTTGAGGATTCTTGACGAGAGGGGGTTTACAAAGAATCTTGGCTATGCTGGGAGGATGATAACGGAAAAGGGGCTTGAGGAGGTAAAAAACGCCCTTGTCACGGACCGTGTGGGGTTTATCATTACAAAAATTGAATCCCTAATTTTTAAGATGGATTTCAGCTTGGAGAAGAGAAAGGGGAAGGTTATAGCAAATGTTGCAACATTAAACCGTGAGCATTTAAAGAAAGCCTTACAGCTAATGAAAAAAGTTATTTCGGCAGGTTACTGCGTAAGTCCCTACGTGAAAATTGCAGATGAAGGCGAGCATCTTGGAAGCCACACCGTGCCCGAGGGAAAAGCTATGGTTGCAACCATGTGCAGCATAACCCTTGACGGCATCCTTCACCATTCAGGAGTTCCCGTCGCCCCAAGGTTCGGCGGCGTAGTTCAGGTTGCAAACAACAAACCAATGCGGTTCACGGAGTTAATCTCCTACTCAGGTTCAACACTGGATCCGCTGGAGCTTTTTTCAGCTAAGGGATTAAACTCCGTTCTAAACGTTGTTCGAACCGGAAATGGATATGTCCTAGCGAACCTACGGGAAATCCCCATGGACGCATTATCCGCGGCTGTAGAGACGCTGAAGAAGGCCAAAGAAGCGGGAATCTGTGGACTTATGGTGTTTGGGGAACCGAACATGCCCGTGCTAGGCGTTCCTGTGGGAATTAACAAGGTCGGGATAGCCTTTATTGGAGGAACAAACCCCCTTGCGGGAGTCAGCGAGGCGGGAATACCCATAGAAACAAAAGCCATAGATTGTCTGGTTAATTTTGAAGAAATGACGCATATAGAGGAATTGTAAAATTTTACAATGGGGATGGTGAAAAATTTTATATATTTCTTGATGGTGATTTGCTGGGAACTAGGTAAGCTATTTCCTAGGTGAAATGAGATGTTGAACTCTTCATACCTCGATGGGAAATCAACCACCGGCACTACAACAAGGGTTAAGGACGCCAGCAGCACAAGCGGCATGTGTCCCATATGCCTCTACGACTGCCCAGTTCTATGCCAGATAAGCCTTGCGGCATTCCGCGGCAGAGAAGCCATCTACCCAGTGCCAAAATACTTCGGATACAGCACCGCCGGAGCATTAAAAGACTTTGGCTTAGACTGGTCCCATTTCAACATTCACGCAAGCCTCCGCGGGGCAGAAGGAATCGAGCCAGAACCTGACAAGGCTATCTTTCCCGCAGCCTCAACGGAGACCATTGTGGGGGGTATACCCCTAAAACTGCCAATTTTGATAGGGGCTTACGGATCAACCGACGTAGCCAGACTGAATTGGGAGGGGCTTGCCGCTGGGGCAGCAATATCCGGCATAGGAATAATCGTAGGCGAAAACGTTTGCGGTGTTGATCCTGAGTCGCAGATAACAAAGGGGAAAGTTACATATTCAAAAGAGCTTGAACGCAGAGTTAAAACTTTCCGAGAATTTTGGGATGGAAAATACGGGGACATAATAGTGCAGACAAACGTTGAAGACCAAAGGCTCGGCGTAGACGTTTACGCAATATCAAAACTTGAAGTAAACTGCATCGAAAGAAAGTGGGGGCAAGGGGCCAAGGCTATAGGTGGAGAAATTAGAGTCAGAGACCTTCAAAGGGCTATACAGCTGAAAAAGCGGGGCTACATAGTGATTCCAGACCCAGAAGACCCGGAAGTTCAAGAAGCATTCAAACAGAAAATATTTGACTCCTTTGAGAGACACAGCCGTGTTGGTATGCCCACGGAAAAAGGCGTAATTGAGGATGTTGAATGGCTTAGAAGCCAAGGCGCAAAGAAAGTCTCCCTAAAAACCGGAGCCTACAGGCCTGCCGACGTAGCCTTCACAATGAAAGTTGCCTCTGAAGCCAAATTCGACTATATAACCTTCGACGGCGCCGGCGGCGGAACAGGCATGAGCCCTGTACCCATGATGGATGAAATGGGCATACCCACAGTGTACCTTGAAGCCATAGTGCTGAAATGCGCCCAAATCCTCAAAAAGAAAAGAAAATATGTACCTGACATCGTCATGGCTGGAGGTTTCATAGAGGAAACCCAAATCTACAAGGCTATAGCGCTCAGCAACTTCGGCGACGGACCAATGGTAAAGGCGGTTGTCATGGGCAGATCTCCCCTAACAGCCGTGATGAAAGCAAACTACTTTGTAGAGTTAGCTAAACAGGGCAAGCTTCCGGCAAGATTCGCCGAAGATTACGGCGAAACCCCTGAAAAGTTCTTCCGCTGCACATCTGAACTCAAAGCCAAGCTAGGCGAAAAGTTCAAAAAAGTGCCTTGGGGCGCCGTGGGCTTATACGGTTACCTCTACGACAAGATCGGGGTAAGCCTACAACAGCTTTTAGCCGGCTCAAGAAAGTTCAAGCTTGAACTAATAAACAGAAAAGACCTCATGGCCTTGACGGAAAGAGCTTCAAACGTCACCGGAATCCCAATGCCCCATGAAAGCGAACTGGAAGCCATAGAACAAATCCTCGGCAAATAAACGTGCTTTTAAAGCGGCATTCCCCTCTCTGCCCGGGATCAACCGGGCTAACTCTTTTTCACTTTTAAAAGCTTAAAAACACTCCGTGTGCAGAAAACCTTTGAATAGAAATGATAGATGTTATGCTTCATTCTCTCGGCTTTTCTAGCCCTTACCGCGACTGTAGCCGATAACTGAGATTATGAGGATTAATACAACACGATTATGCATATTTGCTGTGTAGGGGTCTGTGTGTTGGCGCATCGGTGGCAACGCGCGCTGTTTTGATTTCTTGCTCGGATTTACACGCCTTCCATAAGCTCTTCGTTTATCCACCAGGCTTTCTTTTTACCAGCTCTTTCGGCGGGATAGTATTCTATTAGGGGTTTTCCAAGCTTTTTGCTGGAGGCTTTCTCCATCCTCCGAAGCCTGTTTAGCACCAACCACCTGTTTGTTTTTAGATATGCGGCTAGCTCCGGTGTTGTAGCACCTTTGTAATGCATCAAATACTCGAGTATTTTCTGGTCTATTGCATCTCTGCAAAAGGTATAGGGGTTTGTTTCTCCCCGGGCATATGTGAGTAGTTCCAAATCTGCCAGATATTTCCTTATTTTTGAAAATTCCTCCTCCAACTTTTCTATTCGCCGCTCCAGCTCAAGGATTTTATCCGGCTTAGGGGTTTTCTGAAGCTTCTCAATTATAGCTTCTCTTATGAAATCGCTTCTTTCGCCCTCTGGAACCCGGAGAACCATTTCCTTGTAAACTTCTTCAGGTATTTTTACTGAGATGACCTTCAACTCGTCCACGAGAGGCCTCCACATATATTTATTGTTGAATTATTTCTATTTCTTTCGGAAATTTTAAAAAGCCATGGGGCTAATTTTTAGTCGCTTATCCGTTTAAGTGATGTATATGCCTAGAAAAACCACGATTTCATTAATAAAATGTGATGTGGGCTCCTTAGCTGGGCATCATGTTGTCCCCAAACCCCTACTTAATATAGCTGAGAAAAACCTTAAAGAGGCTAAGGAGAACGGGTTAATAAACAGCTATTATGTCTTTAACGTTGGAGACGACCTTGAACTTCTTATGGTTCACGAAATGGGCGAGTCAAACCCCGAGGTTCACAAACTTGCTTGGGAAACTTTTCAGGAAGCTGCCCAGAAAGCTATGGAATTGAAACTCTACGGCGCTGGGCAAGATTTGCTTAAAAACGCCTTCAGCGGCACGGTTCGCGGACTAGGCCCTGGAGTGGCTGAAATGGAGATTGAGGAGAGGGCGTCAGACCCCATAGTTGTTTTTGCAGCGGACAAGACTTCCGCTGGCAGCTTTAATCTACCCCTCTTCCGAATATTCGCCGACCCCATGAACACGGCTGGGCTTGTTATTGACCCAAACATGGCTGGCGGCTTCAAGTTTGAGGTTTTAGACGCCAAGGAAAGCCAAAGCGTGGTTCTCAAGTGTCCAGAGGAAATGTACGAGTTAATTGCTTTAATAGGAACTGTGGAGCGCTACATAGTTTCAAGGGTTTGGCGTGCTAGAGACGACTTGATATGTGCCTCAAGCAGTGTTACACGTTTATCCCTTATTGCTGAAAAATACGTTGGCAAAGACGACCCAGTGATGATAGCGCGTGCACAGCACGGCCTCCCAGCGGTGGGGGAAATCCTTGCACCCTTCATGCACTCGTATTTGGTGGCTGGGTGGATGCGGGGAAGCCACTGGGGTCCACTAATGCCCGTCGGGTTAAAAGATGCCCGGTGCACACTTTTTGATGGCCCTCCAAGGGTTGTTGCCTTAGGCTTTCAGGTTGCCAACGGCGCATTGGCGGAAGATGACGATGGAAAGCCTTTAGTGGCGGATTTGTTTAGCGACCCAGCGTTCAACTTGGCAAGGAAAGAAACCTTACGATATGCTTCAATGCTTAGGCGTATGGGCGAGTTTGAACCCGCCCGATTAAACACCGAGGCTATGGAATACACAACCTTGCCGCAGGTTCTGGAAAAGCTTAAGAAGAGGTTTAAGCCTGTCTAGTAAAGCGTTAGTCCGCATACCCCAAACGAAGATTCACGGGAAGTTAAATTTAGGGAATAACGCAAATAAAGGCCTTCGCCAAGATAAGCCCCAAAACATCAAAATGATGAGGCGACTGCGATGAAGATGGTTGTGCTTGTTTACGAGTACCCGCCTAAAATTGTAGGCGGCTTGGGAACCTACGCAGCGGAGATCACGAGAAGGTTTGTTTTAATGGAACACGATGTCACAGTGTTCACCATGAATGATGATCAGGGAACCCTTCCGACGAGGGAGATTTGGCGCGGCATTGAAATCCACCGTCCCCTCCACATTGACGTGTCAGACTCCCTTCCAGACGTGGTCGCCGACGACGTTAAAAAGTGGGGCAGGGGAATACAGCTTTTCTCAAAAATCCTAGTCTACAACTATTTAAGCGCCTCAAAACTCGTCAACGAACTGATTAAAAAGGAAAATTTCAAGTATGACCTTGTGGTTGCCCACGACTGGCTTTCAGCTATTTCTGGGGTAACCATTAAAAAGGAAACCGGGCTGCCGCTGGTTTTTCACGTCCACTCAACGGAGAAGGGCAGAACCCTTGGAAACGGCTCAGAAGTAGTAAGCAGCATCGAACTTCGAGGTGCCAAGGCAGCCGACATGGTTATTACAGTTTCATACGCCATGAAAGACGAACTCATAAAACTTGGCTTCCCAAGCGAGAAAATAGAGGTATGCCATAACGGCGTTGACCCGCAGAAGTATAATCCTGAAACAGTGAAATCTGAAGACGTTCGGAGATTAAGGGAGTCTTATGGCATAAAAGAGGATGAGCCTATGATTCTTTTCCTCGGAAGGCTTGTAGGCGTTAAGGGCGTTGACAAGCTTGTTATGGCCATGCCCCATGTTCTGCAAAAATATCCGAAGGCGAAGCTGGTTATTGTTGGAGTCGGCGACATGCAAGATTACCTGAAAAACTTAGTCGACGTAATGAGGCTGCAGAACGCTGTAAAATTAAACTTCAACTTCATCTCCGAGGAAGATCGAATATTGCATTATGCCGCATGCGATGTGGCTGTTTTCCCAAGCCTATACGAGCCTTTTGGAATAGTAGCCCTAGAAGCAATGAGCATGGAGCGCCCGGTTGTTGTGGGCGCGGCGGGCGTCAGCGGAATGCGAGAAGTCGTCGTGTGCTGCGGAGAAGAACAATGCGGTTTTCACATAAACCCCGCCAACCCCGCTGACATTGCTTGGGGAATAAATAGCGCTTTAGAAAGTCCCGAAAAAAGACGGTGGCTTGGAAAAAATGGGAGACGACGAGTGTTAAAAGAATTTACATGGGAGAAGATTGCCGAAAAAACGATTGAGTTATATGAACGGGTGATTAAGCGCTAGAATTTGAATCTGCAGTTAGCCTAAACTCGCTTTTCCTCCAAAATCAGGCTGCCAGCACAATTCCTTAAATACTGGAATTTCCCTTTTGTCTGTCAGAAACTTGATGAGGCGCCTTTGTGGAGTTTGATAAAGAAACTTTCAGAAAGCTGTTCCCCAACTTAGCCCGAGAAATGGAGTCTGGCGAAAACAAGGCCACCATAAACTCTGTGAGAACCAGCGTTCAAGCTGGCGAAAAAGCTGCCTCAAAACGTTTCACCCATTATGACCCAGACGTTATCGACTTTATAAGGCGTTGTGACACGGAAGAGCAGGCGGAAGAAATAATAGCCTACATGGAGAAAAGGGGAGAAATAGGAAAGGAATACGCTTCAAAATTAAGAAAGCAGCTTAAAGAGAAAGGCGTGAGAAGTTTCGGCCCTAAAAAAGAGGAGAACTACTATCTAAAGCATGGAGGCTTCTAAAGCAGCGTTAATTTTGCTTCTTGAAAAAGGGAAAAACGCTTCTATCAGTAAACAAAGCCTGATCCAATTTTGCGCGCACAATTCAAAAGTTAAATAAATAGAAGTCTTTACTATTAGAAAGCCAGAATTCACAAGGTGCGCGGAGGAAAAGGCTTGAAAAAGAAAACCGTCCATGCGACCTTGACGGTTGCATTGTTAATTCTTTCCTTAAACCTTCTCAGCTTCAGATACGCCAAAGCAGAGGGGGCTGGCGGCGCATACACCATAGAGTGGGTTAGCCATAAAGTTGAGGTCTTATACAACGGCTACATTTTCATAAATGATACCGTGAAGTTAAGCGGCGCGGTTCCCGCAGAATTTTATATGGGTTTTCCTTACCAGTATGGCTTTCATGTCCTCCAATGTATAGCCTATAACAATGTGGATCCAAGTCAAAGATACACTGTAACATCCAACGTGCCTTTGGATGGTCGTTTGGGCTTTTACAGCGTCAAGGTTGAACTCTCTCAGCAAGATTCACCGCAGGTCTTCACGGTTGGGTTTGTACTTTCAAACAGCCTTCTAAGGCAGGACGACCAAAACGCAAGCTTTTTTACCCTTGATTTTCCAGCTTACCCAAGTCTTACAAAAACTGCGCTCTCGTGTAACGCCTATATTGTTTTGCCTAAAGGCGCGGAGTACGTTAACGGCACAATAACTAGTTTTAATTATGCGGAAAATGTTGAACTGCCTGCTTTCGCCTATGAACCAGCAAATGTGACTTTCAGACTGGCTGGAGAGGATATCCAATTGTTTGTGGTGGAAGGGTTGGAGCGTGAAATCCGCATAGGCGGTGCCGGCGAAATAGAAGGGTCAGACCGATATTATATAAGGAGTTTATCAACTAGAGACATCGCCTCCGTTAATGTTGTTTTACCACTTAACGCTTCTGCCGTAACGGCTGAGGATGAGTTTGGAAGGAAAGCCAAAACGTCGCCGTCTTTGGTTGACGCCGAAACAAACCGCTACAAAATAAGCTTGGTTTTGCCCGTGGAAAGCGGCAGAGCCACAATTTTCTTTGTAAAATACACCTTGCCCAAAGAGGTTTACATGAAGTCCGACGGATCAGGCGTAGAGTTTGCTTTACCAGCATTTAAAAACATGGACTATTACGTGGAAAAAGCCTCCATAACGTTTATTTTGCCTGAAGGCGCAAGAGTCACAACAGTTAGCCACAACCATTCTGCCCCCATAACATTTGACTTGACAAGAGACGTTTTCCACGAGAAGGCGGCTTTAAGCGTGCGGGGAATATTTTCCTTAGAAGGCTTCACCGTGAAAATCGCATACCAGTATAACCCTCTATGGCTGTCTTTCCGTCCCACGTTGTGGGTTTGGACGGTGGCGGTTCTCGGATGCGTCATTATCGCTTTGGTGAAAAGGCCTAAGGTGCCGGTATCTGTTGCTTTGCCCGTTCCCACGGTAGCGGTGAGGCTTACCCCAGAGATGGTTAAATCCTTCGTAGACTCTTACGAGGAGAAGAGGAAAATAATTTCGGAGATAAAGACCCTTGAGGCTGGAGTGCGCCGCGGCAGAATTCCAAGGCGAAGGTACAAGGTGCAGAGGAAATCCTTAGAAGTCCGCCTCAATAGTTTGTCCAGAACCTTGGACGATTTGAAGCAAAAATTGCGGGCGGCTGGCGGTCGATACGCCGACCTGATGAACCAGCTTGATAGGGCTGAGGCTGAAATTGACGATGCTGAAGCAAACATGAGAAGTATTGAAGCCCGCCATAGCAAGGGGGAGCTTTCCCTTGAGGCTTACCGCAAACTTTTAGGCGAGTACGAACACAAGAAGGAAAGCGCTGAAGCAAAAATAAGCGGAATCCTTGTGAGACTCCGTGAATAATTGCAAAGGCAAACCTAAAGATTTTTATTTTACAATTCTTCTTGAAGGAAATCTGTTAAGGGAGGAACAATACATGGTGAAGATAGTGGTTGACAACCACAAGTGCACCGGATGCGGCACATGTGTGGACACGTGTCCCGTAGGAGTTTACGAGCTAAAAGAAAACAAATCCGTCCCAGTAAAGGTTGAAGAATGCCTCGTGTGTAGAGCATGCGAAGCTCAATGCCCAGAAGGCGCCATCCAAGTTATCGAGTAACCCTCCAAATTTTTATATCCTAAAAGCCCCTTTTCCAAAACGCCTAATTCATCCAGCTGGGAAAACTTTTGAAAAAATTTTCTGAACGTACTCGTTCAACGGCAAACTCTCGCGTTTCGCAAGCCTCTCCAAGGTTTTGCTTACTCCAGTGGCATACTGTACAGCCTTTTTCGGCCTGTTTGTTATCTGGGGTGGCAGCCCAAATTTTTGAGCGGTTTTCCTTAACACAACCTTTCGCAGCATGTCGTTTTTTAGGCATATTTTCAGCCTTAAAGGCAGACTTAAGGCGAATTCAGCCAACTGATATGTTGCGAAGGGCAGGCGAAGTTCTACATTGTGGAAGTTGCACAGCTTAAAGTCTCTCTCGAAGTTGGTTTCATACAATTTTAGAACGTCGCTTTGCATGGCTTTATGCGCGCTTCTCCCACCAAGGCGCAAATAGGTGTCGACGTACCGCTTATAACCGCCGAAAAGCTCGTCTGCACCTTGCCCCGCTAGCAGAACCCTAAACCCCAGCTCGGCGGTTTTCTCCGCAGCCCAATAAACAGGTATCCCTATGCTTGCCTTAACCGCGTCGGCGCACTCCACAGTCCACAAAACTTTTGGGAGGGTTTCCTCCACATCTCTTTCGCTGTAGGTGTAAACGTGGAGGGGAAGGTTAAGCATTTCAGCAGCCTCTTCTGCATGCTTTGTTTCCCGTTGATTTTCTAGGCTTACATGAACTAGATGCACTCTAACACCAGCCCTTTCAGCCAGCCAAGCGGTTAGGCTGCTGTCAAGTCCGCCGGAAAAGGCTACGGCAACCTCCCCCAGCCCTGAAACCTTTTCTAAGGCGGACTGCCCAAGGAGCCCCTGCAGCTTTTCAACAGCCTCTCTCATGCCGACGCGGCGTACACGATGCCTTTTTAGGGGCTTAACAGGCTTTATTTCGAAGCCCTTTCGCCTTATTAGGGCTATGTGCCCCGGCGGAAAGGACTGTGCCTCCCTTATCCCAACCTTCCAAAGGATTTTGCGTTCAGAAGCCACGGCGCATAAATGCTCGTTTTCGCCGTAGTAGAGGGGGTGTAAGCCCAAAGGGTCTCTGCCTACAACAAGCCCTTCAGGCTTGGCTATGGCGAAGGCAAAGCATCCGTCCACTTCCCCAAAAAAGGTTTCAGCCCTTAACATTTCAGCGCCCTCAAGCATGCCGACGATGGAGTCTAGGCTTAGGAGGCTTGAACGCTTGTAGGCTCTTCCCTCAAAGACTAGGGCGGCGTTTTCCAGCATGACCGGCTGGGGCTTGTCGTGGGCTAAAATCTTCGAGAATACATGCCCGACCAGCGCTGGCGACTTAAACTCTTGAAGCTGAAGCTGCTCCAATGAGGCTTTTATCTCCAAGCGGGTTGACGATGCGAGGCCGAAGGTTTCGGCGCCTCTGGCGGCTAGGGCTTTAAGCATGGCTTCTGCAGTTTTTGCGGCGGGTTCCCCCCTTCGGTTTAAAACCGCTATCAACACCTTCATGGCTTAAACTTTCGCAGACTCCTTTGAGTCTGAAGCGTTAAGCCCATCGCATGGACTACTTTATGAAGCTAATTACGTCCCTTCTCCTAGGTTTTGCTTCAGGCTCTTCGTCCTTATATCCTAAAGCGATTGTGCATATGTGCTCGTATCCTTCAGGAACCCCTAACTCGTCCTTCAATTTCCTGCCTTTTTCCGATGCGAAAATTAGCTCTGTGGATGTCATGATGTGGGAGCCTAAACCCAGAGATTCAGCTGCCAGCAGAATATTTTCAGCGGCCAGCGCGCAGTCAACTTCGACGAAACGGGCTGTTTTATCTCCAGTAACCAAAACAACGGTTGGGGCGCCGCCGAAGGGGTCAAAACTTGGGTCTTTAGCTCTGCTTGCAAAAAATTCTATGCCTGAATTAAGCATGTTCTCCTTCATTATGTTGACCATTTCATCAAGCACGTTTCGGTTTTGGATAACGGTGAAATACCACCTTTGCTGATTTCTAGCGTTTGGCGCATGCACGGCGCATTCCATTATTTCCTGAAGTTCAGAATCGGGTATCTGTGCATGCTTGAACTTTCTGATGCTTCTCCTACTCTTGATAACCCTAATTGTTTCGTTCATAACGAACCCCGCAATCTCCTCTGTGAAGTCTCGCCTAATATATGCCTTTTGAACCTTTACCTTCAGACTTCAACCGAAGGCGTATTATGAGGGCGGAAGCAAAAGGGAGCAACAGGTTTAAAGATTAAAATGAACAGCTTTTATTTGACGCGTAATGAAAAAGGGGGTTGATTGCCGGATGGAGAAAATGAACAAAATATTTCTTGTCGCCATTTTCGTCCAGCTTATAATAATTGGTTTTTTGGCAACGTTCCTCCTCTACACTCTTTCTAAACAGAGAAGTTTTCCAGCAGCATCTGCGCGATTTATAGTTTGGCGTGAAGGCCCTTATTACTATGCTGCAGATGATTCGGGAATTCGGTTCAGCGGAACAAACGCCAGCTGGGTTATCCAGTCAGCCATAAACTCTCTAACTGAGGGGAGAACGTGGAAGGAAAAAATCTTTTTGAAGGGCGACTTTGTCATCTTCAACACCATTATTGTCAAATCCTACACTATTCTAGAGTTTCAAGGCAAAGTAACCGTCGGCGACTACGCCAACATAGATGCAGCTATAAAATCTGAAGGGTTTGACGAGTTAGCTGGCACCGACTCCACGGGCGGAGTTACGGACGTTGAGATTTTGGGGTTGGTGCTTGATGGAAACAAAGCCAAACAGACAAGGGGTTTCGGATTAAAACTTTATGGAAAGCGAATAACCCTAAAAGACGTCACCGTCTACAATTTTAAGGAGGACGGCTTGTGGACTGAGTGGAGCACCAGCCCGGCTGTAGGCAGTCCAGACGAGGCTATGGAGGGAATTTTCTCAAACGTGCGCTTATGCTTTAATGATGGCAGAGGCTGGCGGATGCTTGGACCCCATGACAGCTATTTGACGGACATTCTGCTCTACTGCAATGGGCTTGTGGGTTTCGCATGTTGGGGAGGGGGCTCATGTCAAGGAACAAACCTGCATGCCTACGGGAACGGGGAGGCAGGCTTCTACATAGACGCCCAAGTCACATTCACGAACATCGTGTCTGAAAGCAACCATCAAAGCGGCGTCATAGTCTTACACAACGATGTCTATTTGGACGGCGTTTTCTTTGGGAACGGCCATTATGGAATCGAAATGGGTGATGAAACGCGCTCCCCAGCCGGATGCTATATTCGAGGGAAAACTTTGGGGCATCCCGCGGACAAAGCGGGACTGCGTTTGGTGAACGGCCGAATAAACCGCTACGAACTCCACATGTGGGAGGACACCACCATAGCAGGGATGTTAAATCCCGACGACACTTACATGATTATTAACACTAAGAATGGGCAGAAAAGCCGAAACAGCGGAACCGCTACGATATCTGCTGGAAGCACAAGCGTAACCTTGGTGCATTCGCTTGTTAGTGTCCCAAGAACTGTTGTTGTAACGGGAAGAAGCGAGGCTGCCGCTGGCGTTTATGTAAGCTTTAGAAATGCAACCCACATAACCATAGCATTAACCCATGCGGTTCCAGTGGATGTAGAAGTGGACTGGAACGCGGAAGTTTAGAAAAATATATTTTAGACGCGTTTTTAAGCGTTGTGTTGAGAAAGCTGAAGGTTGGCAGATTTTACGTGGTGGTGAATGCAGAGATTTAAGGAAAAGTTTTTAATTTTGCGTTAAGGTGGTTTTTGGACATGTGGCGGGTAGGGTTCTTCTTCCATGAGATGGCCTTTGGGCTGCTTTCTGTTTTTCTTCCACTGTACGTTGTTAGTATTGGCGGTTCTTTGCTTGACGTAGGATTGATGGCCTCCGCCGCCACGCTTGTGGCTATTCCTGCATCCTTTTTCTGGGGATATATATGCGACAAAACAGGGAAATGCAAGCGTTACATTCTAATCTCGTTTCTTGCGTCATCAGCCCTGCTGTATCTTTTCACGCTTGCAAGGGGCATAGGCTTGTTTATTGTTCTTTACGTGATTATGGCCGTTTTCCACATTGCCCATGAGCCCCCTAAAAACGTGCTGATAGCCGAGCTTTACTCTCGTGAGGAGTGGGAGGAATCCTTCGCCTCCTATGAGGGATTTACCGAAATAGGCTGGCTTATAGGGCTGGCTTTGGGGTTGTTTGTCTCCTTTCTGGGCTTCAACTCAACAACAACATTGCTTATATGCAGCGGATTAAACTTCTCAGCCTTTGCCGCCTCCCTGTTCTTGGTTACGGATCCACCGCTGATTTTTGAGCGGGGACTGGTGCGCATAGAGCGAAGCATAGATTTTGCCTGCAGAGGCATAGCGGTGGCCTCAAAGGTTTTGGACGGGCTGCATGTTTCCGAAAGCCTAGAAGGGGAAAACGTTGCGCTTTTCTGCGGAGGCCTAGCGCTTTTCGCGTTTGCCACAAGCACGCTGTTCACGCCGTTACCGATATTTTTAGTTCAAAACTTACGCTTAGAAGTAAGCACCGTCTACGCCATCTACGTTTTAAACTCCACCGCAGCGGCGATAGGCTATTTTCTGGCGGGTAAAAGGCTTGAACTGTATGAAGAGAAAATGCGTCTGCAGAGGATTGTCGTATTCAGAAGCATCCTAGCCTTCCTCTTATCCGTATTTGCCACCACCAGCGTTCAAACGGCAGCCGTTTTTGCTCTGGTCTTAACCTTAATGGGTTTCGCATACGCCCTATACCATATTTACGCCATTTCCCTTTCAATGGAGCTTATTCCGGCGGGGAAGGCGGGATTATTTGACGCCCTACTAGGCTTGGGCAGCGCCGCTGGAGCCTATCTAGGCCCACTTGTTGCCCAAACTTTTGGTTTCATGTACGCGTTTATTTTGTCCGGGGCAACTTTCTTCTCGGCGTATGTTTCTTTCAAGGCTTCCTTTTGAAGGGCTTTGGAGGAGAGAAAATGCGCAGCAAGGGTTTAAAGCGGGAACCATGCACGTTTTGCCCAGTAAACTCGTGGCGCGCTGCTTTTAAGTGGAAAAGCATTAATCTTAATTGTTCTTTAACTTTCTGCGGAGGCTTTAGGCTTGCCCATACTTCCAATTGATACTGGACGTTACGGCACGTTGGAAATGCGCAGGATTTTCGAGGAGGAAAACCGTCTTCAGAAGATGTTGGATGTGGAGGCTGCCCTAGCTTGGGCGCATGCTGAGGTTGGCAACATACCCCGCGAAGACGCCGAGCGAATTATGGCTGCTGCTTCGCTGAAACACGTCAAGCTTAGCCGCGTGAAGGAAATTGAAAAAGAGATTAAACACGATGTTATGGCGCTTGTTAGGGCTCTAGCCGAAGCAAGCGGTCCAAGCGGCGCCTACGTCCACATGGGAGCAACAAGCTATGACATTGTGGACACGGCGAACGCGCTGCAGCTTAAAGAGGCGCTTGAGCTCATCGAGAAAAGGCTGAACGTCCTTGAGGAGATTTTGATGGAGAAGGCTTTGCGTTACAAGGAGACTTTGATGATGGGCAGAACCCATGGACAACACGCGCTGCCGACAACCTTAGGCTTCAAGTTCGCTGTTTGGATGAGGGAAATCTCGCGGCACATTGAACGCCTCAGACAGTGCAAAGAACGCGTCTGCACCGGCAAAATGAGCGGCGCCGTCGGCACGCAAGCAGGTTTAGGCGAGAACGCCATGCACATTCAAGAACTCGTCATGGAAAAATTAAAGCTTAAACCCGCAGACATCTCCACACAGATTGTCCAAAGAGACCGCCACGCCGAGCTCATATGCCTCCTAGCCCTAATAGCCTCAAGCCTGGAAAACTTCGCCACAGAAATCCGCGAGCTTCAAAGGCCTGAAATAGGCGAGCTTGCAGAGCCCTTCGAAGCCGAAAAACAGGTGGGCAGCTCCACCATGCCCCACAAGCGGAACCCTGAAACCTGCGAAAGAATCTGCGGCCTAGCCCGGATAGTGCGAAGCCTTGTGGTTCCCGCCTTAGAGAACGTTGTGACTTGGCATGAGAGGGACTTAACCCAGTCTTCGGCGGAACGTTTCATTTTTCCAGAAGCATGCATCCTTGTGGATTATATGCTTTTCTTGACGGGTAACATTCTAGCAGGTTTGCACGTTGACGAGGAACGTATGCTTAAAAACGTGGAGATAACCCAAGGCCGAGCCATGTCCGAAGCCGTCATGTTGGCTTTAACCCGAAAAGGGGTTAGCCGCCAAGAAGCCCACGAACTTCTGCGGAAGCTAGCAATTAAAAGCGAATCCGAAAAACGGCCCTTTAAACAGGTGCTTTTGGAAGACTCTCTAATACGCCGCCACCTAAGCGAAAGGGAGGTTGATGAGGCTTTGAACCCGCGGAACTATTTGGGCACAGCCATAAAGCAGGTGGAGCTTATGGTGGAGAAAACCAGGGAAGAGCGCAGAAGGAGGGGTGTCGCCTAAATTCAGTATTCGGTTAGGGCTTTTTGTTTCCATTCCTCGCCTTTCTCGAGTTTTTCCCACACTTCCTTTTTGACGAGGCCGCCCACCTGCTCCTTAATTTTCTTGGCCAGCTTCGGCCCTATCAGCGGCAGGTTCATCAAGTCTTCGATTTGAACGTGTTTTAGGTCTTCTATGGTTTTGTATCCCGCGTTATATAGTATACGGCCTCGGACTCTGCCCACGCCCTCCAGCCTCACTATGGGTAGAAGCTCTTTTTTAACGCCTTTTTCAACTCTTTCCATAAGCTCCAGGGTTAGGGGCTGCACTTCTATGTTTCCGAAAAGCGCTGCCAGCTCGTTTGTTGCGTACAGAAGCCACTTTGCGTTTTCCACGGTTCTGTATAGGTCGCCCGGCTGAACTCTGAAGCGTTCTATGATTTCGTCTTCGCTGGCTTCCTCAATCCAAGCCTTAAGCACCATAGCTGTTTTCACTTCAGCGAGGAACTCCTCATAGCTTATGCGGTCTTCCCACTCGTTGGGAACCGGTGTTAAAAACTCCTCCCGGTGTTCCTCCGTGAAAACGGCTATTTCGTCAAGTTCCCGCGATGAAGGCCTCATTATGGGGCGCATGTCAGGCGTGTGGCTGATCATGTGGAGGAGGCTTAGGTCGGTTAGGCTGGCGGGCTTCTGCCTTAACGCGTCGCGGATTACCACAGCCGAAACGGGGTCTATGTAGAGTTCGCTTACGCGTTTTCCAAATCTTGTGGCGTAAATCTTTTCGCCCATAACATCTATCATTTCCTCGTTGTAGAGGTATTTCAGAATCCGCGCTATCACGTTTTTTATGGCGCTTATGTCATATTGGTAAGCGTAGAAGGTTTTGCCGAAAAACTCGTATATGCCTAGCTCGGTGTGGGCGTAGTCCGCCGCTATGGTGGCAAGAACATGCGTCCTTAAAATGCGTTCTACAGCAAGCCTAGACCAGATGCGCTCGGGTTTTGAAAGCACGTAGCTCTCCATGAGGTAGTCGGCTTCGTCGGCGGTTCTAGCCACGAGCACCGCCTCGCCAATCTTGTCGTATTTTGGTCTTCCAGCGCGCCCGCACATCTGCTTGTACTCCAAGACGCTTATGGGGTAGTAGCCGTAACCCGGCTCGTAGCGGCGGTAATCCTGAATTATTACGGTTCTCGCGGGCAAGTTTACGCCGAAAGCCAGCGTGGGCGTGGCTGTTAAAACCTTGATTTTGCCCCCTCTGAACGCGTCTTCTATAATTTTTCTATGAGCTCCGCCTAAGCCTGCATGGTGGAACGCCACCCCACTTCTTACAAGCTCTGCTAGGGCTTCGCTTATCCTTGTTTTTTCGCCTGCAGCCAAAATTTTTTCAGCTTCCCGTTCCAGAGCCCGTTTTAGAGGCTTGGACAGGGCTTCTGCGATTTTAGGAGCAGCCTTTTTTGCAGCTGTAACCGCGTTTTTCCTCGTTGAAGTGAATATGAGGGCTTGTCCGCCAGTCTTAACCGTGTTTAGGGCTAGATTTAAAGCTGGATTACTGGTTTCCTTCTCTATTTTTTTGGCTTCTCCGTCTTTGAACTGGATTTCGTTGTGGAAGAGCACGCCCTCTTTTAGGGTTATGGGCCGCCACTCTGTGGTTATGTGGTCTGCCTTAATCCAGCCTGCTATTTCCTCAACGTTGTTTATTGTTGCGCTTAAAGCCAAAATTTGGATGTCTGGGTTTGTCTGCATAAGCCTTGCTAATACGACTTCCAGCGTTGGGCCCCTTTCGGCTTCGTTGAGAAGGTGCACCTCGTCCGCGACCACAAGCGAAATATCGTCCAACCATTTGGCCTTGTGCCTCAAAAGCGAGTCCACCTTCTCGTTTGTAGCCACAATTATGTCGTAGCGTTCAAGCCACGGGTCTGAACTGTCATAGTCGCCTGTGGATATGCCTACGCTTACGCGTTTTCCGTCGGGCTTTGTTATGGCCGAATACTTTTTGAACTCTTCGTACTTTTCGCTGGCTAAAGCCCTTAAAGGCGTCAAATAAATGACTTTTCCATCCTTTTCTAGGACGTGTTTTAGGGCGCAGAGTTCGGCGACCAGCGTTTTTCCCGAGGCTGTGGGGCTTGCCAAAACGAGGTTTCGCCCCTCTAGGGCTCCGGCTTTTATGGCCTCCTCTTGGGGCGGGTAAAGCTCCATAATCCCAGACTTGATCAGCACTTCTTTTACGGGTTCTGGAACCCGCAGCTCTGTTATCTTCACCCTTTTACACGCCTGTTCGGGTTAACTACTGCAAAATAGCGTGGGGCAAATTTAAAGTGTTGCGTGGGCGCTGTTTTGATCGGATTTTTGTTTGAGCAGGCGGATGCCTTGGTAAAGGGCTACGGCTAGGCTTAGGAGCAGGCATAGGATGTACGGGGCGTTATGGGTGTAGTATTCTGAGGCTAAACCGCCCGTGGACGAGCCTATTAAGGTTCCCACGCCGAGAAGGCTTTCGAAGAGGCCAGCTGCGTAGCCCCTCGCGTGGCTTCGGCTTTTCAGTATGTGGGCTATGGAAGAAGCGTACAAAATGCCCATTCCAAAGCCGAAAACCGCGAAGGCTAAGGCGAAAAGGAGCGTTGTGGAGCTGGCTGCGGTTAAGGCTGAAGCCGCGGCAAGCGTCAAAGCGCCCGCCAGAAAAACGCGGGTTCTGCCAATTTTCGCCTCAATCTTATAAGCTTGGGTGAAGGCTGCCAGCCTAAAAAGCCCATTAGCAAACATTATTAGGCCTATTTCGTAGGCTGGTATGCTTAGGCTTGTAGCTTGGGCTGGAAACAAGTTGTATATCACGCCGCCTATGAAGGAGAAGAGGATTACCGCGACCACTGCTGGGGCTAAGGATTCTTTGCCGCCTTGGGCTTCGGGCTGAGCGCTTTCATGTTTTAGGCTCCGTCCACCCTTTGGCGGCTCTTTAATTTTTGCAGCTGCGGCTAGGGCTAGGATGAAGGAGCCCGCTGAGGACAGGGCGAAAGGAGTTTTAACGCCTAAGAGGCTGATGATGGCGCCGCCAACTATGGGGCCGATTATGGTTGCTGAGCCCCATGAAAGGTTAAACTTGCGAAGGTTATGCTCAATCCTGCCTTGGCTCAGCTCCGTCAACAGGGCTTCGGCTGAAGGCCAAAAGGTGGCTACGGCAACCCACTCCACCACCTTTACGGGGATAAGCATGCTTGGGGTTTGTGTTAGAAGATACATTATGCATGCGAAACCATAAACAAGCATGGCCGCCAACAAAAGACTTTTCCGCCGAACCCTGTCAGACAGAAAACCTGCGACAAGGGGCATGTAAGAGTATGTTAAACCGCCCACAGCGCCAATAACCCCCACAAGAAGAGGCGAAGCCCCCATGTTTGCGGCGTAAATGGGCACGGCTAAACCAACAAAACCAACAAGCATCTGCACCATAAAACACGAAGCCAGCAGAAACCTCAAAGACCCAGCGAAACCCTTGCCGATTAGCGCGTTAGCCATGACAACCATGAAAAGAACACCCTCTATAAAACCGTATGCCCCGAAACCTCAAATTTTGCAGCCTCTTTATCTCGCAAAATCAACTTTGGCCTCCGGCAAAAACCTAGAGGGGGTAGGCAAAATAAGGTTGAAGAATAGGCTAAATTCAATGTAGGAGTGTTAGCGTAGCTTTAGGATTCTTTTGGCGTTTCCGCCAAGGATCTTTTCCTTTTCTCCCTCTGGTATGGGCATGTTTTTGATGCATTGAACGTTGTCTCCGATTATGGTTGATTCTCGTCCGAAGGGATAGTCGGAGCCGAAAAGCATGCGGTCTGCTCCGAAGAAAGCATAGCCACACATAAAACTTTCCATCGGACCGCCATTTATCGCCGTGTCCCCATAAATTTGTTCAAAGTACGATGTTAGGCTTCTAGAAAGCCTTTCTGAAAGTCTTGAGTAGCTTAGCACCCTGTTTTTATAGTATGGGAACATCCCGCCCAAATGGTGGGTAACAACCTTCAACGTGGGAAACTTGTCTAAAACTCCCCCAAAAATCAGCCTCCAAACCGCTTGGCTTGTGTCGAAGGGCCAGCCGAAAACCCCCATAAGGTTTCCCGTCTCCACATCCACCAGGGGGTACCCCTCCCAGTTTGTGGGCTGCAGAAATATTGGAATGTCAAGCTTAGCGACTCTCTCGTAAAAAGGATAGTATTCTGGGGAATCTAAACCCCTTCCATTCTGGTTTGTGCTTATGGTTACACATCGGAAACCCAGCTCTAGAACGGTTCTATCCAACTCCTCTAAAGCGCTGTCAACGTCTAAAAGCGAAACTATGGCACATCCAACAAACCTATCCGGACACGCACTGCACATTTCAGCTATGGAATCATTTGATAACCTGCATATCGTTGCTGCTTCCCCAGCATCAAAACCCAAAAGGACCGGGGTTGTTTGACTCAACAACTGCATGTCAATGTTATTCCTCTCCATCACGCCAAGCCTAACCTTCAGATCCGCCTGCTCGGGCGGATATCTAACCTGATACTTTCCCCGCGTTTCAGTTGAAGGAGCATAATAGGGCTTCTTCACCAAAATCTTTCCAACCTCCGGCGATATAAGATGGGTTGAAAAATCCACTATCACCTTACCCACCCATCTTAAACTTGGGTGCATAAATTAAAAACCTTTAACATCTAAGGTTTAGGGAAACAAAGCTCTAAAACAGGCTATATAAGAACAGCCTTCTATACAAGTTTATGGGAAAAAATTAGGGGGCATAGGCGACTCAAAAGGTTGAAATCGCCGCCATGGAAATCCTAAACATAACATCCATCTAAATTACCCGAACAAACATTCAGCTTTCAAAACAAGCCCAACCCGCCCCAATTTAAAGTCTAGAGGGGAGGGGGGTAGGGAAAATAAAGCTTGAAAACAGCCTAAATTCTATAAGGGGTATTGTATTTGTTAAGAGAAACGCCCCACCAAATACGACTTAGCGCCGCACGCATGGCCAAAGACCTTTTTATAAGCTTAAGCCTATTATTGCCTATTAGAGGACTTGAAAGGGTATGGTTGAAAACGTTAGAGAACTCCTGAAAGCCCATGAAGGCTTAAAACGGGAAGTCTACCTAGACATTGAAAACGGTGGCATAGTTTCCCAAGAAGTTTTAGAGGCTATGCTGCCATACTTCAACCAGCGCGCCTACGGCAACCCCACATTGACGCATAAGCCGGGATGGGAAGCCTTCGAAGCCATAATGGAGTCAGCCCAAAAAATAGCCCGCTTCCTAGGCTGCAAAAATCCCGAAGACGTCAATTTTACTCCGGGCGAAACAGAAGCAAACAACCTCGCCCTACTAGGCACAACCTTCCAAAAAAGGGATAAGGGCAAAAAAATCGTTATATCCGAAATTGAACCCCTAAGCGTAATCCACGTGGCTGAAATGCTCACGAAGTACGGATTTTCGGTGGCAAAAATCCCAGTGGACGGCGAAGGCTTCATAAACCTTGAAAAACTCGACCAAGCCATAGACAAAGAAACCGTGCTGGTAAGCTTATCAGCCGTAAACCATGAAATAGGCACCATCCAACCCTTAAAAGAGGCGGTGGAAATAGTGAAAAGCCGAAACCCAGACGCGGTATTCCACACAGACGCCTCAGACGCCTACGGAAAAATCCCCTTCAACGTCCAAACCCTAAACGTGGACCTAGCCACCATCAGCGGCAGCAAAATTTTAGGCCCCCGCGGAACCGCCGCCCTATACACAAGGGAAGGCGTAAACGTGGAGCGAATCCTCGAAGGCCAGATTGGAACCCAAAGACTTTGGCCGGGCGTGGAAAATACCCCCCTAATCGTCGGGTTTGCAAAAGCCTCCGAGTTGGCGTTTCAAAACTTTGAGGAAAACGTAAGCCGCATGCGTAAACTCCGAGACAAGCTTATGAACGGCATATTCGAAAAAGTTCCAGACGTACGCCTAAACGGGCCTAAAGGCCAAAAACGCGCCCCAGACAACATAAACATAAGCTTCCTACGCTGTGAAGGCGAAGCCCTAACCATAGAACTAAGCCTAAACGGCGTATACGTGTCCAGCGGAAGCGCATGCACAAGGCGGGTTCTCCAGCCAAGCCACGTGCTCGTCGCCATTGGGAGAAAATTTGAAGAAGCTCACGGGAGCATCCTCATGAAGGTAACTCGCCAACACAAAGATGACGACATAGACTACGCTTTGGAGGCCATACCCAAAGCCGTTGAAAGAATAAGGAGGATAACAGGCTCAACGGGAGTGGAATAAAATGTCCCGCGCACCCCTGCCCTACAACCCAAAAATCCTAGAACTGTTTAGAAACCCCAAAAACCTTGGAAAAATGGAAGACGCCACAGTGTCCGCCGTAGCTGGAAACCCCATGTGCGGAGACATGATAACCTTCTACCTAAAAATAAACAGTCAAGACATAATCGAAAAAGCCACCTTCGAAAGCTACGGCTGCGCCGCAAACATAGCCACCTCAAGCATACTAACCGAAAAAATCAAGGGAATGAAACTTGAAGACGCATGGAAAATATCATGGAAAACCGTGGCCGAAGAAGTAGGCGGACTCCCAGCCGTAAAATTCCACTGCGGCGTCCTAGCCGTAGGAGCCCTAAGAAGAGCCATACGCGCATACTACAAAAACAAACAAACCACGCCGGAATGGCTGCCCCAAGACCTAACCTTCGAAGAAAAACAAGCCCTAGAAGAGGAAGAACTCGCAAAAAGATTGGAAAAAAGAATGAAGCTTCCCGAAGAGGGCGCCTGATGTTCGACCCTTACAAAGTGAGGGAAGACTTCCCAATACTCAAACGGAAAATAAACAATCATCCGCTCATCTATTTTGACAACGCTGCAACATCCCAAAAACCAAAACAAGTCATACAAGCCATAAAAGAATTCTACGAAAAACACAATGCCAACGTCCACAGAGCCGTACACACGCTTTCCCAAGAAGCTACAGAACTTTATGAGGAAGCTCACGAAGAAACTGCAAAATTCATCAACGCTGAAAGCCCAGAAGAAATAATCTTCACAAGGGGCACAACAGAAGCTATAAACCTTGTCGCCTACTCATGGGGACTCAGAAACCTAAACCCCGAAGACGAAGTGCTGTTAACGCTTATGGAGCACCACAGCAACATCGTTCCATGGGAAATCCTCTCGAAAATAAAAGGATTCAAAATAAGATACGCGGACATCAACGAAAACGGCACCCTAAACCATGAAGCCCTAGAACAAGCCATAACCAAAAAAACAAAACTAGTCGCCCTAACCCACGTCTCAAACGTGACAGGCGCCATAAACAACATAAAAAGAATCGCAAAAACAGCCCACGACCACAACGCCATAGTGCTCGTCGACGGCGCTCAATCTGTTCCCCACACGCCCGTAGACGTAAAAGCCATAGACGCCGATTTCCTAGCCTTTTCCGGCCATAAAATGCTCGGGCCAACGGGCATAGGCGTGCTCTACGCAAAACGTGAAATCCTCGAAAACATGGAGCCCTTCCACGGAGGCGGAGAAATGATACGCGAAGTCTCCTACAACCCCGCAGCTGGACGCAGCACAATTTCATGGAACACTCTGCCGTGGAAGTTTGAAGCAGGCACACCCAACATAAGCGGCGGAGTAGGCCTCATGACCGCTATAAAATACCTAAAAAGGCTTGGAATGGAAAACGTGCTTTCCCACGAATGTGCCCTAACCCAATACGCCCTAAAACGCCTCCGAGAATGCCAAAAAGTAAAAGTTTACGGGCCGGAAAACTCCTCGGCAAGATGCGGAATAATCCCCTTCAACGTTGAAGGCTTAGACTCCCACGATGTCGCACTATTCCTCGACAGCTATGGCATAATGATAAGAAGCGGGTTCCACTGCGCTCAACCCCTCCACCAAAGGCTGAAACTGCCATCCACAGCAAGGGCAAGCTTCTACATATACAACACAAAAGAGGAAATTGATCACTTCATCGAAGTTTTAAAGGAGATGGAGCAACTTTAATGGCCAATGTTGAAAACTACATTACGAGAATAGAGGAAACATGTGGAGAAGAAAAACATTTCATAGTGCTCCTAAAATACGAACATAAAGACGAGGCCATTGCAAAAATCCTTAAGAAGGCGAGGATAGAAAAGTCAATCGCCTCCATAATCTTCGAAGCTACATTTAAGGGAGTATCCCTACGAATCTACACAAGCGGCAAAATGCTTGTTAAAAACGTAAAAGACAAAAACACTCTGCTAAGCGTCCTGTCCGAACTCCTAACCTAAAACGGCTACAGCTCTTCGAAAATCTTCGCAACACTCTGCAACTCCTTCGTCACAGACAACAAAACCTTAACCCTCTTCTCCACCCTCGACTTATACTCGATTATCATATCCCCCAGCTTAGCCATAACATCGTCGATAATCTGAACAACAACCTCACGGTTTTTGCGCTCCACAAGGTTAAGGATTTCAACCCCGCCATTCTTCTTGACAACAATCAGCTGCCCATTCCCATCCAAAAAAGCCCTGCCCGCCTTAGCTTGAAAGCTTTTTGGAAGAGAAGAAACTGAAACCTCTAAAACCTCACAAAAAGGCCTCATAACAACCGCCAGAGCGCTGAAAAACTCATTAATTAGGCTTGACTCCTCCTTAGAAAGCTCAAACATGTGCCCAACATTCTCCAAAACCGCCTTAAGCCGCTCTAAAGCCTCCTCCCCAATAGACTTTTCGCCGCCATCAATAACAGCAACATTCACTGTTTGGGATTCAGCCATCTGACCAGCCTCTACCTTTTCCTCCGCCAAGAACCACACCCAACCTAAACTTTCGCTTAATAGGCGATAATAACCTTAGTCTGTAACAGTGTTTACATACAGAACATATTGTATAGTAAGACATCATAAGCTTTTTATCAAACCCCTACAACCTATCTTTTAATTGGGGGAGAGAAGAAATGACCCAGGAAACCAAACTCGCAGCCTTCGGCTATGGAACAGACGCCATAAAAACGGCTGGCAAGTACGGACTCAAAACAGAGTCTTTCTCCCTCAAAAGAGGCAACTCAAAAGTAACAGTCGGCGTAACCAAAAGGAAAGAAATGTCTCGCTCTCCCCTTTACCACCTGTACGATATAGCAAAATACGATCTTCACCCAGGATACGAGTTTCCAGAATTTCTACAACCCCTAATACCCCGCGGCACTCCCGAATATGTAGACAGCGGCCAAAGATACGTGGAGCGAATAGTCCGAGCCCTCTACTACTTCAAGCAATGCGCCCTCATCGGCCCATCCGGAACAGGAAAAACCCACGTGACATATCTTGTCGCCGAGTTGACAGGCTTACCCATCTGGGAGGTGAACTGTGGACTGCAAACGTCATCCTACGACCTTATTGGAAGATTCATCGGCCTTGGAAAGGAAAACTGGGTGGACGGCCAAGTAACCAGCTGGCTAAGATACGGCGGCCTCCTATACCTCGACGAAGCAAACATGATGAAACAGGATGTAGCCACAAGATTAAACCCCGTTCTGGACACGAGAGGGCATCTCGTCCTAAACGAAAAGGACAACGAAATAGTCGTACGCCACCCCTACGCGTACCTAATCATAAGCATGAACCCCTTCTCAGCTGAATTTGCTGGCACAAAGCCCCTAAACGCCGCATTTAGGCGAAGAATGAGCGTTTGGATAAACTTTGACTATGAAAGCGTCGGAGAAAGGATCTCACAGAAAGAACTGGAGCTTCTAATAAAAAGAACGCAAATAGACGAAGACACAGCCTACAAAATCTTAAGGGTTGGGGCTGAAATGAGAAGACAATATAAAGCTGGCGATCTTCCCTACGGGCCGTCCATCGGCGACCTAATCCACTGGGCCGTGCTTATAAAAGACGGCTCTGACCCTATAACCGCCGCAGAAGAAACCATAGTCGCCTTAACAAGCGATAGCGCAGAGGTGCAAGCCGATGTTCGGAGACTGGTCGAGTCAGTATTCAAGAGTTAAAGCCTTTAGCGGTGTTTCCCTTTGGGTTTTCTCGAATATGCGCAGTCTTTATTCTTCGACAAAGACTGGATGAAAAATAAGGTCCTAATTTCTCAAAAATACAGGTTTCCACAATTCCGAAAAAACGAAGAGGGGTCAATTTGCATACTCCCAGAACCAACCCCCATTGAAGGGGAGGAAAAGGCTCTCTCACTAATGGGATACATTTTTCCCATAGACCCCCTCGGCCAAGCACAGCTTGCCAGTCTCTTCAGGGCATCAGTTTACTATCTGAGTTCCCTTAGTTTAAACGCAAATTTCGAAGATTATTTAAAATGGTCGAGGGGAAAAAATCAACGTCTCGTAAATTTTATTACCTCAATCATTGAGGGAGTTAAAGCCATCAACTACATTTCTTTGAAACATCAGAACAAACTTCTGGACTTAGCCATCGCAAACACCCTTGCCTTACGCAGACTCGGTAAAATGGACGGCTATGTAAATCCGGCGACCAAAATTATGGCTGGTTTTTTGATAAAGGCTTACACGGGAATAAACCCTATTCAATCCAAAACCGAGAGGGAAGTTGTAGAGAACCTATTTGTTCTCGTTCAACGTTTTAAAGAAAAAGCTGCATCATCTTTCGCGGAGAAGAGTCGGAACCTTAAAGAGGAGAGATTAAAACTAGCTGATGAAATTTACCAGATTATTAAAGACTCAGGGGCGATTACAGAAACACCGTTTCTGCCGCATACCCAAGAGTTAGGACATTGCTCCATTTTCCGTCCAAACCTATACGTAGACTTCGACGTGACACTAGATGAAGACTTTAAAAAATGCCTAGAATTTCTCGGCATAAACCATGAAACTTTTCAAGACTCAAATCAAAAATGGCGGAAAATAGCTGAAAATGAGGCTTTACAACTCATTGACACATGGAAACACCAAAAAGAAAAGGACGAAAAAATCCTTTCACAATATCAGGAGATTCTCCCCCTCACGAAGTTCAAGGGCGTTGAAATACCTGAACAAGATTACACAGAATTTTTAAAAATTAAGGCACGATGCAAAAGCGAGGCCCATAGACTCATAGAAAGCCTCCTAGTTGCCAGAGACGCGTTAGACGAAGATCCCAGAAAACTTTACGGTGTTTTGGACTTACAAGAAGTAATACAGGTGGTTGCAGGAAGAAGCCCAAGAACAGATGTTTTCATGTTAGACGAAAACATAAGCAAGAGTTATTCATGGATTGTTCTGCTAGATGCAAGCGAAAGCATGAAAAGCGTTTCAGACTTCGCCATGGAAATTTTCTTAATCATGGCTGAAGCCGCAAATGAGCTTCTCCTCGACCCAACTTCATGGGCATTATACGCGTTTAACGACCGCTTCTTCGTAATTAAGGATTTAAAAGAACGGTATAATATGCGAGTAAAATCAAGAATTGGAGGCGTAAGATTCAATGGCTCAACGTATATCCCTGACGCTTTAAAGGTGACAGGCGAAGTCATGAAGACTAGAAATGACAAACTAAGACTTATCACGGTAATTTCAGACGGATGGCCCTACGGCTATCAAGACATAGAAGCAGCTTTAACTGAAACAGTCGGCACCCTTAAGAGCAGAGATATCTACCCAGTTGGGATAGGGGCTAAAAGCACACGCATAGCCACATACTTCAAATCACACTGTTCAGCATTCACTCTGCGTGATTTAACAAAACAGTTTTCTAGAATCTTTATAGAAGCAAGCAACATAGCTGTGGAAACATAAAACTATTCGCAGCCTCGCAACTTTTACCAACCTGTAGAGATCACGCCTAATGAAGGACGATTTCACAGTTTTTTAACCACTGAAAAATCCGCCGCAAACTGAAACTTTTTCTCCGCTTCCAAACCCTTCTTCAGTTTAAAAGCTATCTTTTCTGGAACCCCATCACGTATGTATGTTGTGTAAATAACGTTTTTTCCTAAGCCGTAACGTTCAAGCTCTATTAAGGCGCTTTTAATTTTCTCCAGCTTATCCACCTTGCTTTTTAAATCCTCCACAGCCTCAAAAATTATTTCCACCTCTCCGAAATCGTCAGCACAAATCATCAAACCCCTAAACTCAACCCACCCAGACGAAGTAGCCGTTTTCTCCTCTTTTTTAGCCCCTCCTTTCCTTCCCCCGGACTTTAACACCTTCTGTATTTCAGCAGCCTTCTTGCTCCACTCTTGATTCTTCAAGGTTTCAGGGTTCCTTAACAGTGTCCCCAACCACTGGCTATAGTCCTCCAAAAGCGTCTTGTAATTATTTATTTCCTCTTCAACCATTTCACGAATCTCTTTGACGGAGTTAAATGTTCTAATTTCCGTCAAAGGCCCATCCAATTCTTTCAACCATCCTCTCTTAACTTCTAATAATCGCTTTCAGAATGTTTTTTAGTTCCTTTTTTATATTCTCGAAGAGTTCAATACGAACCGTTATTTTCCTTCTGTAGGCAGTTATTGCCTTGATAAGTTCTGGCATTATGGCTAACAAAGTGGACATTACAATTTCAGGGGGATATTCAGCTAAAAATGCGGAGTGCACTTCACCTTTTTCGTTGACAAGCACTAAATGACATTTCTCATCCAACATTGCCTTTTTCAAATTTGCTTTTATGGGAACTTTTCCTGGCTGAATATCGAGATGCGCGTTAATTTTTTTCAAAATTTGCTTTAGAGAAATACAAACCTCTTTAATCAAATTGTCCTCTTCCGCTAAAAACTTGCTTAATTGCAAAGCTTCCTCACTAACACTTTTTAAAAGTTCTTGAAGTTGCTTCTCTCCGATCTCGCCTTCAGGGAAATTCGCCAAGTCAAAAACGAATTCTTCTCCAACATGGCTTTCGCGTGGCTCCACATCCTCATAAACTTTTGCATCTTCACTTTCCATAAATGGAACACCAAATACTTGCATAGTCTAACCAGCTAACAAAGGCATTAAAAGATAATAGAGTTAGTATGTGACAAAATGTTACGTACTAAAAGATCCAACACTATTGAAATGTAACGAACTTAAACCATGTTTCTGTATTTCAAGTTCATATTCTGAATTCAGAAGTATAAAATACACAGAATCAGAATTAGGTTTCGAAGCAGAAAAAGCTGCTGCTCAAAAGGGATTTGAATTGGAGTTATCCATCGAAAAGCCTGAAAGCATAATGAAACTTTATGACGAAAAAAGCGGATTATGGAAATTTGTAAAAACCGATAGGGGATCGGCTAAATCAATAGAAATTATAGAAAGGGCGCTCCGCGGACTTGGGTTGTCAAAAAATGAAGTGAAAGTTTACGTTTACCTCGCCAGAACAGGAGAACACAAAGCAAGCGAGATTTCCGAGGCATTATCCCTCCACAGAACCGAAACCTACAGAATTTTGAGGGATTTGGAGAAACGCGGACTAGTTTCATCCGTTTTTGAAAAACCCTTAAAGTTTATAGCCACATCTTTTGAGAGAGCTTTAGACATACTCATAGAAACAAAAAGGATGAAACTAAACCTTTTAGAGAAAAAAAGAGAAAGCCTAATTAACCTCTGGCTGTCTCTTCCAAAGCCGGAAGTGGAGCTTGAAAGAAAAGAAGTTTTCCAAATACTAGAAGGCGAAGAACAAATAAGTCTTAAAGCGGACGAAATATTGGACAAGGCTGAAAGAGAAATACTGGTTTTCATATCAGAATGCGACATTACAAACTTTTACCATTCCGGGTTCCTAGACACGCTGGAAAGAGTTTCAAAAAACGGCGTGAACGTGCAACTTTTAACATTTTACTCCCCCAAAACATGTTTCTTCATAGAAAAAACCAAACTCAAAAAAAGCAGGTACTTGCGTTCAAGTTCAGGAGAGTTGCCAACCTTTCTACTCGCAGATAACGCGCAGCTGCTTCTGCTAATTAGGAAGGAGAACGGAAAAAAGAAGGTTGCAGCCCTGTGGACCAATTACGACGCTTTTATAAAAGCCCTGGGAACACTCTTCAATAAATTGTGGGATGACAACGCTTAGGCCAACCCCGCTAACTTTGACTTTATCTCCCGCCAAACCGCCTTAATCAGCATCCTTGCTTCTTCATCTATCGCCGAAAGCAACGCAAAATATAATATTCCACCTGAGGCGGTTACCGCCAATGTTAGGGAGATTCTGGTTGGATGGGGGATCACGTACAGAACAAAACCCATGACGGCAGCGGCGAAAACGTATTTTGCAATGTTGCTCCATGGAACCTTTACCTCCGTCATTCCACGAACCATAGCATATAGTATAAGGAACATGGCGAAACGAGCAGCTGAATTTATAATGGCAACAGACAAGGCCGACTGCAAAGGCTGTTCTCTTGTATAATTTGTTAAAACGTAAAATGTTGTTGGAAGGGTTATTGCTGAATGAATGTAAGGCAAGGAAAAGGCTGCGAAAAGCCGGCTTTTAACAAGATCCTTGAAGGATATCTTAGCCTCCTCGTCCACCCTCTCAAATCCGTAGAGAACATAGCTGAAGACTGTGGAGATTGTCGCGATAAGCGCGTCAACCGCCAAAACTATCAGAATAGGCCAAGCTTCTCTATACTCGATTCTTAATATTGTGAGGTAAGAGTCGTTCAAAGCTAAAGCTCCAGCTGTCATAGGTATCGCAAACATCAAAACTGTTTTCAACGATATGGTTATGTCGCGACTATTTTTTTCAGCTAGAAGTTTTGGGTATAAAGCAAAAGCCAAAAATGAAGAGTACGTCACCATACTTGCAATTTGGGCTGCAGCACCATAATAGCCTCTTGCTACTTCTCCGCCGTAAGTAAACAATAATATAAATATAAAGGCGGCTATCTGGTTGCCTACAACGTTATAGATGTTTGCAACTGAGCCTTTCAACCACTCCTTTACATAAGCCCATTCAACTTTCTCTCTCAAATCCCCCATAAGAAGTTTCAAGTAATACGCTAGTTGAACCGCAACGCCCATTATTATGCTGATAAGAGCACCAAAAAGCGAAAGCTGAAGCCCCATTATTAGCATGTAGCCCAAAGTGATTTTGCATATTTCGCCCAGCAATAGTCCATAACCCAAAGTGTGCGGCATCCTCGCTTGGAGGCATGCCTCTAAAGCGTTAAGAACATAAACCTCAACTATTTGCGCCGAAGCCAACAAATACAACAAGAAGTATTTTTGGCCAATACCAAGTGTAGAAGTTATGAACGGAACAAACAAAAGGTAAAACATTGCCGCCATCATGGATATTGCCATGTTTGCAGAAAATGCTGTTTTGATGGCGCCTTGTTTGGCCCTTGCTGTAAACCTTAAAGCCCAAAATGGAAAAACACCTGCCAAAATTATGAAATAGGCAGTTACATCGCCTATGTTGAACCATATCCCGTACTCTTGTGTGGTGGCTGAGCGGGCTATCATCAGTTGAAAAGCTAACCCCGTAGCCATACTAAGTATATTTGCGGTAAAAATAACAAATCCCGAATACCGAAGCCTGATCTCGCCTTTTGCCAAACGTTCACCTTGTTAAAGTGCCTAATGCCACAGTTTAAGATGCATATTTAACTTGATTAGGGTTATGAGCTTTCTGCTCATTAGCAAGCATTAATTAGCTTTTATCGGCGACCCATCTGGGTCTCTTTAGGAAGGAGATGAAATCCCAGAAAGCTGAAACTTCTACTAGATACAATATATCCCCGCAAGCCATAGGAAAAACCTGCCAAAAGATGCTGCGATTTAACCAAATTACGGAGACATCGAGTTTTCACAAACTTGCCTAACAACCGCCAAAAATCAGAAATTATAATTTTAACGGTGAACCTGTGTGCTTTCCATCCATTTGTTTTTTATAGAAAGGTATATACGTAAATACTTTTACATACTAGATTTGATGTTACCATGAAAACTTTAACGGTTAAGGTAGATGAAGAGCTCAGAGAACAAATGAAGAAGCTAAGGCATGTGAACTGGAGCGAAGTAATAAGGGAGGCTATCAGAAAGAAGATTGAAGAGGAAAATGGTCGCAACATTGCAGAGGCGGTCTTAATTAATGAAAGACTTAGGAGGGCAGCACCTGATGGATGGGATAGCGCCAAGGTGATCAGGGAGTGGCGTCTGAAAAGGTAGTTCTAGATGCAAGCGTAGTAGCAAAATGGTACCTTAGAGAGAAATACAGCGAGCAAGCATTAAAACTTCGCGATGAATACGTTTCAGGACGCATAGCCATAGCTGTTCCAGCATTGCTGGAATATGAAGTATTAAACGCCCTAAAATACAGCGGAGCATACTCAGAACTAGAGCTCATGGATGTCGCACGTTCTCTAAATAAGTATGGTTTCGAATACTGGAGACTTAAGGGTAAACTGAAGGATGAAACCATAAAAATAGCAAACAAATACGATCTAACCATATATGATGCGAGTTACTTGGCATTATGTACTATAATGAAAACCAAATTCTACACGTCCGATGAAGAACTATTGAGCAAAATTGCTGAACTAAAAATTGCCAAGCACCTAAAAGAAGTGGCTAAAGAATCATAAGCTCAGTCTCAGAACCCGCTGAGAAAAACATGATTATACATTGCAAAGAGTTAAAAGTTATAACAGAAAAGAATATACCTCCTCTATAAGGTAATGTTATGAAAGCACTTGTTCTTAGTGGTGGCAAAGGCACTAGGCTTAGACCCTTGACTTTTACCACCGCGAAACAGCTTATTCCAGTGGCTAACAGACCAATTTTGGGTTATGTCTTAGATCATGTGGCCCGGACAGGCGTTAAAGACGTGGGCGTTATAATAGCCCCAGAAACAGGGCAAGAGGTTAAAAACTATGTTAAGAATGGTGAGGCTTGGAATATTAACGTCACATATATACTTCAAGAACCCTTAGGCTTAGCCCACGCCGTGAAGACCGCGCAAGATTTTCTCGGCAAAGATACCTTCATAATGTGCCTTGGCGACAATCTCATAGGAAAGGGTTTCAACACGTTAATAGAAAAGTTTGAAAGTGAAAGTTTAGACGCGTTAATACTGCTGAAGGAAGTTGAGGACCCAACCAGATTCGGCGTAGCTGTACTAGACGGAAAAAACAACGTCGTAAAGCTCGTTGAAAAACCGAAAATCCCTCCAAGTAATCTGGCCCTAGTGGGCGTATACTTGTTCTCAAATAAAATTCATACAGCCATAGAACACATCAAACCTTCATGGCGCGGGGAACTAGAAATAACGGACGCTATACAAGAAATGATAAACATGGGCTGCAAAGTGAAAGCTGAAAAACTCGAAACATGGTGGTTGGACACGGGCAAAAAAGACGACATACTATACGCTAATGCCAAAGTCCTCGACGAGTACATAAAACAGGAAATAAATGGTGAAACAATAAACACGAAAATAGAGGGAAGAGTCACCATCCAGAAAAACACAAAAATAATAAACAGTATTGTCCGAGGCCCAGCCGTAATAGGCCAAAATTGCCATATAGAAAACAGCTTTATAGGACCATATACAAGCGTAGGGGACAACACCACCATAGTAGAAAGCACTATTGAATACTGTGTAATCCTAGAAAGCGCCACGATAAAAGGCGTAGACCGCCTAGAAGAAAGCCTCATAGGAAGAAACAGCAAAATTATAAAAAATCAAAAGCACAGAACCATAAAATTGAACATAGGCGACTATTCAGAGGTAGAAATATGAGGGAGTATCCCCTTAAAGGCGTGAAGGTTCAAGAAATAAACCTACTACCCGACGAGAGGGGTTTCTTCGCAGAAGCTTTAAGGCAGGATTGGAGAGACCTAATTGAAGAAGAGTGGATAGTGCAAGCCAACATAAGCTACAGTTACCCAGGGATAGTCAGGGCATGGCATAAACATGAAAGGGGGCAAGTAGACTATTTCTTGGTCCTGAAAGGCGCCATGAAAATCTGCGCCTACGAAGAAGAAACTGGAAAAATGGTCGAGATAATAGCCAGCGGAGAAAAGCCCTCAATAGTGAGGATACCGGGAAAATATTTACACGGAACAAAAACTGTAAGCAGCACGCCTTCCCTAACGGTCTACTTCGTCACAAGACTTTATGACTACAAAATTCCGGATGAAATCCGAAGGCCTTGGAACGACCCAGCAGTAGTGCCTACCGAGATAAATGGGAGAAAAGATGATCCCCGTGTTGGAAAGCCTTGGGACTGGTTTGCGCCTCCTCACAAATAATGGGGTAACAACATGAAAGTTTTAGTTACAGGCGGAGCAGGCTATATTGGCTCTGTCCTTTGCAGGCTCCTTGTGGAGAAAGGTTACACCGTGGCATGTCTAGACAGATTATTTTTTGGAATAGATCCGTTAAAGGAAATCGTAGACAAAATAACCATATTCAAGGATGACATTAGATGGTTTAAACCTGATATTTTGAGGGGAATAGACGCCGTTTTTGATTTGGCCTCGCTTTCAAATGACCCAAGCGGGGAACTTGACCCCCAAAAAACTTTGGAAATAAACTATAAGGGAAGAGTTAGGGTGGCCAAGCTCTCAAAGAAAAAAGGCGTCAAAAAGTATGTCTTGGCAAGCACATGCAGCGTTTACGGCTTTCAAGAAGGAATATTGACGGAAGAGTCAAGCCTAAACCCTCTTACCACATATGCCAAGGCGAACTCGCTGGCTGAAAAAGAAGTACTGCCGTTAAGCGACAAATCCTTTAGCGTAACAACCTTAAGACAAGCCACGGTGTATGGATATTCGCCGAGAATGAGGTTTGACCTTGCAATAAACGGCATGGTACTAGGTTTTTATAAAAATGGTAAAGTTCCAATAATGAAGGATGGGAAACAATGGCGTCCCTTCATTCACGTAAAGGACACGGCAAGCGCTTTCATAAAAGTCTTGGAAGCCGAACAAGAACTTGTTAACGGCCAAACTTTCAACGTGGGCAGCAACGAGCAAAACTTCCAAATATTTGACTTGGCAAAACTCGTGGCGGAATCCATAAACATGCCTTTCAACTTTGAATGGTACGGCTCTCCAGACCACAGAAGCTACCGCGTAAACTTTGACAAAATCAGGAAAACCTTGAAATTCGAAGCAAAATACACCCCGAAAGAAGGGGCAAGAGAAGTTTTTGAAGCCCTTAAAGAAGGAAGGTTAAACGCTGACGACCCGAAAACAATAACGGTCCAATGGTACAAACGCCTTTTAGAGATGCACGCTCTAATAAAAAACATTGAAATCAAGGGAGTTCTGTTGTAGAAATGAAAGTGGCCATAATAGGGTCAAACGGACAGCTTGGCACAGACCTTGTAAAGGCGTTTAAAGCTCAGCATGAAGTTTTAGGATTCACCCACAAGGACATAGAGGTCACCGACTACCGCAGCTGCCTAGTCTTAAAAGAGCACAGCCCCGAAGTAATTATAAATACGGCGGCGTTCCACAAAACCGACCAATGCGAAGAAGAACCCCTAAAAACTTTCGCCGTAAACGCCTTGGGCGCAAAAAACATAGCTGACATATCATTGGAAATCGGGGCGACAACAGTTTACATCAGCACAGACTACGTGTTTGACGGGTTAAAAAACGAGCCGTACACCGAGGAAGACATTCCAAACCCTATTAACACTTATGGAATTTCAAAGTTGGCTGGCGAATGTTACACGAGGCAAAATCCAAAACATTACATTGTAAGGGTTGCAAGCCTCTTCGGCGTGGCAGGAGCCAGCGGAAAAGGCGGAAACTTCGTGGAAACCATGATAGCCAAGGCAAGAAAA
>JANXEP010000050.1 GCA_025057795.1 Candidatus Bathyarchaeota archaeon
GGAACTTGAACTTTTAGAGCTTATGGAAAAATACTTCAATGACGTATCCTCTAGAATGGACGTTGAGAACGACCCAAAGTGTATGGAAATATTGGATAAAATAAAATCATTAGATTTTCAAGGGTTGGCCGGCTTCACACTTATTAAGGAAGAACCAAAATTGCCTGTTTATATAGAATACGACGCCCATGCAAAACGTCTAATACAAGAATTCAAGGCAACTTTTACGGCAGTCGCGGAAGCCGTAGAAAAAGAGGAACCATTGGAAAAAATGCTTGAACTTAAGGCGACCTTAAGAAAGATAAGGGCTGAAATGGAAAATTACATTGTCGAAGTTTATGAGAACGAGCCTTGTCTTAGAGGTCTTAAACCCATAATGGGTCAAGTCAACGTGCTTCACGTATCTTCCCAGGATTTACCTGCATATTATGACCGTGAAACAGGGTTCAGGACCGCAAAAGATGAAGAATCAAGTTTTATTTTTTTATAAGTGAGGGATTATGGCGCAAAGTTATATGCTTCGATGCGGCAAGCCGATCACAGGCACACTGGTCTGGTACTATTTTATCTGTAAACGTGAAGTTTGGTTGATGAGCCATGAAATTACTCCCGACGAAGACTCGCAAGTTTTGGATATGGGAAGGGCTGTTCACGAGATTTTTTATCGTAAAATGCTTAGGGAAATTTCCATGGAAGGTGTGAAAATTGACTTATTCCGAAGGGCTGAACGGGTAATATGTGAGGTTAAAACCTCCTCCAAATTTGTTGAGGCAGCACGTTTCCAGCTTCTCTATTATATTTTCCGGCTAAAAGAGTATGGCGTTGACTGTACTGGTTGGGTTCTTGTTCCAACGGAAAAGCGGAAAATAGCAGTAAAATTGAGCGAGGATGCTGAACGCGAACTTTTAAAAGTTTTCGATGAAATCAAAAAAATAGTTGAGATGGAACGTCCACCCCCTCCTATGAAAGTTCCTTTTTGCAGGAAGTGTGCTTATAAGGAATTCTGTTGGGCGTAATGATGAAGAAAACAATTTACGTTTTCAGTCCAGGTGCACTGAAGCGAAAGGGAAACACATTATGTCTTGTGGGAGTTGATGGCAAGAAAAAATACTTACCGGTATCTGAAGTTTCCTCTTTGATGATTTTTGGCGAAACCACATTTAATAAGAGGCTTCTAGAGTTCCTATCATCCAATGAAATAACCCTCCACATCTTCAATTATTATGGTTATTATGTTGGAAGCTTCTACCCGAGGACTCACTACAACTCGGGGTTCATGACATTAAAGCAGTGTGAGCATTATCTAGACTCTGCCAAAAGACTTGCCCTTGCCCGCAAGTTCGTCGAAGGCAGCTTGAAGAATATGTTAAAAAACGTTACCTATTACCACAATAGGAAAGGTGGGCTTCTATCAACTATGAACTTTCTTGAAGAGGCTTTGCGTAAACTTGACGAGGTTAACTCTGTAGAGGAGTTGATGGCCATTGAAGGCCGGTCTAAAGAGCAATACTATAGTTCTTTTAACATAATTATTGATGATGCAACTTATCATTATGAAAAAAGGGAGAGAAGGCCGCCCAAAAGCCGATTAGATACGTTATTAAGTTTTGGTAACAGTCTCCTTTATGTTACCATCTTGGGGGAAATTTATAAAACGCATTTAGATCCGAGGATAGGCTTTCTTCATACCACTAATTATAGGAAGTTTTCATTAAACTTGGATGTAGCTGAGGTGTTTAAGCCGGTGATAGTTGACAGGGTCATATTTACTCTTACAAATAAGAAAATGCTTGATCCTTCATGCTTCATGAAGGAGTTAGAAGGCGTATATTTGAATGAAAATGGTCGAAAGGTGTTTGTGGAGCAATATGAAAATAAGCTCAAACAAACTATAAGTTATGGAAAAAGAATGAGAGCCTCTTATCAGAGAATAATAAGACTTGAGCTTTACAAACTTGAAAAACATCTGATTGGAGAGAAAATGTATGAACCATTCACTGCGCAATGGTAGAAAAACATGTTTGTAATAATGGTTTATGACGTGGGAGAAGAGCGGTTGCCCAAAGTCCTAAGCATAGGAAGGAGATACCTCACGCGGATCCAAAATTCAGTTTTTGAAGGTGAAATAAGTGATGCCAATTTTGTAAGGCTAAAAGACAAACTTTCTAAGGTGATAGACAAAGAACATGACGCTATAACTTTCTATATACTACGAACAACAGCGTATATGAAGAAGGAAAATCTAGGAGTAGTGAAAGGGGAACGTGCGATAATATTGTGATTGGGTTGTCGATCTAACATTGCTAAAGCTTTATCCTACGTCGACGGAAATAACTATTCCAAAAAGCCACAAAAAGGCTATAAAACGGAGAATAACCAAAATTTACCGAGGGTTGCGAGAATACCTATAAGGGCTTAAAACGAAGTTATGCTGCGGAAGGTTCAGATCCAACGGGGGTTGCGAGAATACCTATAAGGGCTTAAAACCGGAATCCGCCAGCAAACAGGGCGCTGTAGGCTATGAGTTGCGAGAATACCTATAAGGGCTTAAAACTTTTCTCCTTCGACTCCTCAGGGC
>JANXEP010000047.1 GCA_025057795.1 Candidatus Bathyarchaeota archaeon
GTAAGGATATGTTTTACTTGTTATAAGCTCATAAATTTCGTTAGGACGCATAAAATAAACATCATTCAAGGTTCGCCTTCTCTTACCAACCAACCACGGTTGAGGCATAACTTAAACACCTCACTCCAAAACCTCATGCAATTTCTGAACAGTCTTAGCGGAATCCAACCTCTCAATAATGTGAACCTTGCTTCCGCTTTTCCGCCTTAGCTGATAATCCGCTAAAACAAGCTCAACATCCCTGCCAAACGCAATTTCCGTTATAGCATTAAGCAAATAAGCAGAACCCCTAAACCCCTTCTCAATCGGATAATTACATTTTTCACTTTCAAAAATAATTTTGAGAAGTCTTAAAACATGCTCTAAACTCCAAACCTCACCATAACTATAAACCTTGATAACAAAATCACCCTCACTTTTACGCCCCTTCTCCACAACAAATTGAACCATTAACCCTTAACCTCACTAAGCTTTTTACGGAAAATCCTATCACCATACTTTTCAGGATAAATCCAATAACGAAACCGATAACCTTCTTCATGGAAAGGATTACCAATAACCGCATTATTCTGCTTAAGAATGTTAAAACAATGTTGCCAATTCTCCAAAACATTCTGACTTTTATACGCTACCTCATAATCTCCTAGACGTGAACCCTTCTCGCTTTGCCACTTCAAAATTAGGAAGGTTTCCTCTGAAAGCTTTGCCTTAACCTCAGAACCCAAAAGCTTCCCAATCTGCTTCCTAAGCTTAACACAACAAGCTTCCACACCACTCACAAAATCACAGAAATCCTCTAAGAAAATCCGCAAATCCTCATCACTCAACCGCTTCCACCCCGCACAGGACAAACTCCCTACACCTAACATTAGGACAACCACCACAATCAAACAAAGGCAAACCACCACGAGGCACATGCACATCCTTCAACGCACAGTAAAACCGCCCAGACTCAACACCCTCAACCCTAACATTCCCCCCAAACCTACGAGGACGACTCTGAACATACTGCTCAAACCTAACCTCACCAACACACAAAGGCACATCAACAACACGACTCAAAGTATTGCCGTAAGCATGCTTTTCCAATGTTGCTTTCAACACGTGTAAAGCCATGTATTTTTGAAGTATTTTACAAGCGGATTCTCCTTTCGCCTTAACCGCCTGATTAAAAGCGTTTCTAAGCTTTTCTGGACAATCAAAACTCAAATGAACAATCTTTCCACCAAACAACTCAGAAAACTGCTCCTCTAAAAATCCATCAAAAAGCATGCTTCCAGCACTACTATCGGTTTGTTTTTTTGTGTGTTTGTTTTGGGTTTGCGAAAGTGTTTTATGTTTAGATTGTGTGTTTTTCATTTAGATGCCTCTCGACTTTTTCTTTTTGTTTAAACCTTCTGTGTCTCACACTCCAAAAATTGGGTAACTGCTTTGCGGATTAGTTCGCTCATGGTGTTTGCTTTGCCTTCAGCTATTGCTTTTTGGAGTTTTGTTTTGAATTCTGGTTCTACTCTGATTCTTAACATGATGGTTTTCATGTAGCAACCACAAGGTTTTTATGTAGCTACTGAAGGATAATAAGTTATAGGTGAACAATTCGTATAATTCGAATATGAGGTTTAAAGCGTGAACAATTCAAACTCAGATAATCAAAACCGAATTATTCAGAAGGTTAGAGAAAAGGAGAAGCGTAAGGTTATAATCCGTTTAATAGGAAAATACAAAGTTGATAGAAGAACTGTTCAAAATCTCAAAAAAATTTTCGATTTCATAGGAAGAAGGAAGGAATTTACTGGCGGTGAAATAGTTAAGAATATGGGAATACCTTCTTCTGTTCTTTATCCTCTGTTGGATGATTTCGAGAAGAAGGGGTTAATTGTAAAAGTCGGAGAGAAAAAATCCGCTGGAAGAGGAAAAACTGAAATCTATGGTTTAACATCTGTCGGGAAAATGGTATGTGCATACATGAATAGTGATGAAAAGCTCTTAGAGGAAGCTCTTCGAGAAGTTTATGAAAATGAGTCTAATCCATTAAAACGGTTTTTCCTTGAAGCTTTATTCACGAATTATCCCTCACAAGTTTTGCTTAACATTTTAGATTTTTCTATGCGGAAAGTGAAGTTTTTGCCTAAAGGAATGGATATGGATAGTTTTATCTCTGAGGTTTTTGAAGATGCCTTTTTTAACATAGAGTTATTAGCAAAGGAAGAACGTGAAGAATTAGACAAGCTATTTAAAAAGAATGCTGAGTTAATGGAGAAATCAGAACACAGAGATTTCATTTTCCTATATTTCAAGATGCAGATGGAAAGCAAATGGTTATACGTGCTTCGAGGAGAAAAACTTAAGAAATATGCGGATTCTTTAAAGGAAAATCCCTTTCTGCTTCATATTCCATGCGATAACCCAAAATGTAATGAAGTAATTTTGGCAAAAAGTTTCTTAGAAGTTTCCATACCACAATATTGTAAAGAATGTGAAAGGAAGGGGATAAATAATGAGTGAGGCGGATTTGAACCTAAATTCCACGTGGAAAAATGCGGAAATTCCACGTGGAAAACACCACAATAAAACAGAAACCAAAACCACGGTTTCAGTTTACCTCTCTAAAAATTTGGTGGAAAAAGCTAAGAAAAACGGGTTAAACCTTTCAAAAATCCTTGAGGAAGCTCTAAATTCAATATTAAATTATGTAGAAGCTCCAAACCTTGAAACCGAAAGCTCTAAATTTCTTAATCGACTTTCTTTTCAGAAAGAAAGTCGGGCCCGTAGCTCAGCTAGGTTAGAGCGACAGGCTCATAACCTGTTGGTCGGGCGTTCAAATCGCCCCGGGCCCATTTTGAAGCCCTTATAAGCCTCCTTTAAGCCTTTAACTTTACAACTAAACTTGCTGTTCTTCTTCCAAGTTCGCGGCAGTAATTAAGCGCTTCTTTATCCGGCTTTTCTACAGCTGCCGCACCATAATGTTTGTCGTCTGGTCTTCCTTGAACTATCATTCCATGAATTAGCATGGCGTTTAATATGGACAGCAGTGTTGTTTCGGCGCCTGTGGCTGTTCCGCCGGAGCTTGTGAAAGCCGCGCCTACTTTGCCTTCAAGTTTCCCGTGGATTTTCACAGAATCATCTAATAAAGCTTTAAGTTTGGCTGACATCTGCCCGTAATATGTTGGGGAGCCCATTATGATGCCATCAGCCTCAAGCAAATCATCCAAGCTTGTTTGGTCAACTTTTTTAACAGTTACATCGACGCCTTTAACTTGTTTTACGCCTTCAGCTACTGCAAAAGCCATTTTCTCAGTATTCCCCGTTTTTGAGTCATAAACAACCAGAATTTTCGCCATTAACACCCCACTCACCTATTTTATTATTTGTAATTTAAACCTTATTAATAGGAAAACTAGGGTTTTTGAAGATTTATTATTAAGGTTTTTGGCTTTCGTTCTAAAATGTAGGTTTTTAAGTTAAACGTTTTTCTTATGTTAGTGATGGTGATGTGTCTCGGGTGGGCTATTATTTTTAGCGGTAGTTCTAGGGTTGTTTATTTCGGGTGTTCTCTGGTTGCGCGGATTCATTTTCAGAGCCAAACTTGATAACGAGGCTGAGCTTGAATGGAGAATCCCCAACTTTTACTGGCACGACTTTAGCCGATTGGAAAAATCAGATATACATGAGTCGAGGCTCTGCTGGATTATTCGGTTTGAACAAGCCCGCAGGCCAGACCATTACTTTGAAGTATGGTTGGACTTTTACACAGGCGAAGTTTTAGGAGGAAAACATTGCCGCTGATGAAAACTCAAATAGCTTTTGATGTATGTTTGGTTAGCGTCTCTAAGTAAGGCCCAGTATTCTTAAACCTTTCATTATTTCCTCAACAACGGTCTCCGGGGGAGTTTCAAGCTTATCACACTTAGCTTCTATGAAGGGAACCCCTTTCCCTCTATAATACTGTAGGATGGGCTGTGTCTGTTTTTCGTAGACTTCTATGCGTTTTTTAATCACTTCACGAGTATCGTCTGGGCGTTGGTATAAAGGGCCGCCGCAGTTGTCGCATAGCATGTCCTTTTTCGGCTTCAGATAGAGTATGTTGTATATGGCGCCGCAGTTTTTGCATATTCTCCTTGAGGATAAACGCTCAATAATTATCCAGTCAGGCACTATAAGGTGGATTATGGCGTCTATTTTGGTTAACCCGTCCAAAGCTTTAGCTTGCTCAATGGTTCTTGGATAGCCGTCCAAAATGAAGCCCTTACCTTTTGGAATTTTAGCCAAATTCTGCTTCAAAACTTCCAATGTAATATTATCCGGAACAAGCAGCCCCCCCTCAACATAACCCTTAACAGTCCTTCCAAGCGGCGTGTCCTCCTTAATTATCTCCCTAAAAATATCCCCTGTCGCAATCACTTCCACGTCAAGCCTAACCCTCAACCGTGAGGCGTAAGTTCCCTTGCCAGAACCAGGCGCACCAAAAATTATTAGGTTAACCACACGCTTTCTCTCCTTTCCAAACTAGTTTAGGTAAGAGAATCCAACAATTTATAATTAAATATTACTGAAACCTTACCTATAGGCTGGCGTACCCCCATAAACGGGTAATGCGAAGATGAGCGTAAAAAGATTAGAGAAAATATCTACCTAGTTGATCTTGAAACAGGCGGAATAAGAAATTTTATAGCCAGCTACGTTTTAACTGGTAAAAGCGTATACACCAAAATCCTTTTTATGAGGCGTTCTCCTTTAGGGAGGCTTAGGTGATACAATGGGTGAGGAGGGAGAAGGGCGTCCCCCTTCAGAAAAAGTTCCCCTAGAAAAGATAAACGATTACACTTGGCGCATTCCCAAATATAAGCCTGGCATGAGGGTTCCCGGAATAGTTTTCGCCAACGAGGCCCTATTGGAAAAAATGCAGACAGACCGAACCCTTGAGCAATGTGCAAACGTTGCCCATTTGCCCGGCATATACAAGTATTCCATAACATTGCCTGACGGGCATGAAGGTTACGGTTTCCCAATAGGAGGAGTGGCAGCCACAGACTTTGAAGAGGGCGTGATCAGCCCGGGCGGAGTTGGCTACGACATAAACTGTGGGGTTCGCCTCCTGACAACAAACCTTACAGAACAAGACCTTAAACCTAAACTCGCCAATCTGGCAAGCGCCATTTTCGAGAACGTGCCAAGCGGGCTTGGAAGCCGAAGGAAAGATTTCAAAGTCTCCATCCACGACTTGGACAGGCTGGCCATGGAAGGCGTCCAGTGGGTTATCGACCAAGGCTTAGGCTGGCCTGAAGACGCGGAGCACTGCGAAGAACGCGGATGCATGAAGAACGCTAACCCGGACAAGGTTTCAACAACAGCCAAGAACAGGGGCTTAGCCCAGATAGGCACGTTGGGCTCTGGGAACCACTTCCTCGAAATCCAAAAAGTTGACAAAATCTATGACGAGAAAACAGCTAGAACCTTTGGAATAGAGCAGGCAGGCCAAGTAACGGTTATGATTCACTGCGGCTCTAGGGGTTTCGGACATCAGATCTGCTCAGACTATCTGCGGGTCATGGAGAGAGCTGTTCACAAATATAAAATCGCCTTGCCCGACAGGGAGCTTGCATGCGCTCCTGGAAACAGCAACGAGGCAGAGGACTATTATGAGGCTATGGCATGCGCCGTCAACTATGCCTTCGCAAACCGCCAAGCCATAATGCACTGGGTTAGGCAAAGCTTCCAACAGGTTTTCAAACAAGACCCTGAAAAGTTTGGGCTAAACCTCGTTTACGATGTAGCTCACAACATCGCGAAAATCGAGACTCACAAAGTCAACGGCGAACGCAAAAAGGTCTGGGTTCACAGAAAAGGCGCAACAAGGGCTTTCCCGCCGGGGCATCCAGAAATACCGCAAGACTACAGGAGTGTAGGTCAACCCGTTATAATCCCAGGAAGTATGGGAACAAGCTCGTGGCTTCTGGTGGGCACTGAGAAGGCTATGGAAATAAGCTTCGGCTCCACAGCCCATGGGGCGGGCAGAATGCTCAGCCGAGCGGCTGCTAAAAAGAGGTTCTTCGGAGGTGATGTAAGGCGAAGCTTGGAACAGCGAGGCATCGCCGTAAGAGCTGCAAGCGCCGTGGTTTTAGCTGAGGAGGCAGATCCAGCCTACAAGAACGTGGATATTGTGGCGGATGTAAGCGACAAGGTGGGCATAGCCACAAAAGTGGCGAGGCTTATACCCCTAGCCGTAGTTAAAGGTTGACTGCTACTAAAATGCGCTGATTTTCTGCTGTGTAAACAGCTGATGAAAACGTCCATAAACTTGCTTTTGCAAGATTAAACAACCTTAAGATAGTTTAAGCTGCCTACTGTTATGCACAAGACCGTGTTTTATGTTTTCTCGCCTTCAAGCATTTCTAGATTTGCAATAAGAGTTGAGGGAATTATCATAAGTTTGCCAGTCCGGGATATTCTTTTCCATATTTATATGCTCTGAATAAATCGTAGGAAGTTCCTCTTCTCCCCTCATGCACCGTTACTCTACGACTTTCAAATGGGCTATAATATTCCCATACTATCTCTTTCTCTGGTGTCACTTCAAATATTCTGCCGCGGTTTCCTTCACATATAAGGGTGTTTCCGTTTGGCAGACGCTGGGCACCGCTTATTACGTGCGAGTAGAACCCTAGATAGTTCGGGTCTGAGTATTCCCAAACTATCTTATTTTCTTTAGGATCGACCTCTACCACTCTGGATCCTGGAAGCGGAGGCTCGGGTCTATGTGCTCCATTGTCAAATATTAGTATATTCCCATTTGGCAGTTCAGTCGGATCATGCTGATGGTATATTACGCCTCTACCCCACTTCCATTTCCAATCTCCAGATTTCTTATCAATGATCCCAACGGTATTCGTTTGCCTAAAACTCGTAAGCACATCTCCACTTTTTGTTTCAAATATGGCATTACCGTGAGTCCATTCAAGTCTCCCACAAAGTGGGCAAATATAATCTTTTTCGGGATCCAAGTGTTCGTAAGCATGCCATTCCCAAACAATTTTTCCATCCTTATTCACCTCGATAATCTTGTCACCCCACATAGTCTTATCCTCTATTTTCCCCTCAGATTGCCCCTCGAAAGGTAGTCCTCCCTTGACTCGGTTGGCTATTTCTTCGGGCACTTTCTCCCAACACATCAGTAGAGTGTTCCCATTACGGCTTCTAAAGCAATCATGATGGAGTGTATCATCCTCGTATTTCCAGACAATTTCCCCCTCCCACGTGGCCTCTATAACGATGCCTGTTTTACCTCCAGCTTTAATCGGGCCTTTCTCTGTGCGGCACATATAGAGAATATTTCCAGTGTTTAGTAGCCTCGCCGTATGAGCAGGATACGGAATTTTCCACGAATGAACCACCTTGCCTTCAATGTCAACAAGGTATATGGTGTCTACGCCCATCGGAGCGAATAACGTGTATCCTTCGTAGGCTTTTCCCTTCTCATAAACGGTTACTCCCGTCGGTCTAACTCTATAAGACAAATTCTCACTCCAAACGGAACATTTGAATTAATGTTATATTTTAAAACTTTGTTTATGGTTTTGGCGCAAAATAATAGGTTCCTTTTTGACGGAGAAGTTTAGTTTTATGTACGAGAAGATGGTTTAATTGAGCGTGAGAGGGATTTTCGTTTGTTCAATGTGGCCGCACTTTTAGCTTAGGACTTTGAATATTATGTATTCTTTGCCATCAAGTATTTCATTATAAGCCTTCTTAAAATATTCGGATTTATCAAAGAAGTCAAGGTTTATTTTGAAGCCGTTATATGCGGCGAAATCCCTTTCGTACGGTGTTACGGCGATGAAGTTTACGCCATACTTTCTGATGAGGGTATAGTTTCCCTTAAACATTTCAATTATGTCACTCCTAACCTCTTGTATGCGTTTTAGGCTTATTCCGTGGCTCCAAAGCCACCCCTCGTATCCTAAAACGATCTGTCTTCCACCCACACTGACCACAGGGTGCGAATAGTGCGTGCTCGTTAAGAAAATTGATTCTGGAGGAGTGTTCTCTCTTATCCAGCTTGCAAAAGCCAAGTCAGCCTCAGACCAAATTAGGTAGCTTTCTTGAACCATTTTAGCGCAGCTTAGGAAACCCGTGGCGGTGGCGAAAAAAAGTATGGCGGCTAAGGCTGCAACCCCAAAAGGCGGCCTTAAAAATTGCTTGCTGGGCTTTCTAAGCTTGAAGGTTAATTTGAAATCTTTAAAGGCAAAATCGGCGATTTTAACAATGCCAAAAGAGGCAAAAATCAGCGTTACAATGTACCAGTGTAGGAAAATTTTATAGTTGTCCCAGTCCCAAGGCTGAAACCTTACAAAGTTGCCCGCAATAAACAGCATAAGGAATGGCGGATAGAAACCCCTAATCGCTTGATCGGATTTTTTATATCCGAAAATGAAAGGTAGGATCACAACGCCTATATTCATAAGCCAGAACCTAAGCAGCAACAAAACGCTTTGAACAGCTGACAATAAAACGTTTAATGGTGTGCTCCAGTTTAAGGACATGATTCTTTCAGCGTTTAACCCTAGCCAACCTATGGTTAAGCCAATGAATCCCCCTTCCATGTGGGCTTGAATAATGAGAATTTGAGGAAGCGCCAAAACCGCTGCTGGAACAAAAATTGCAGCAAAAAACCTTAGTCCCCTCTTAAACTTGAGGATAATGAAGAAAGTCGCGATAACCACGGCTATAAAGGAATGCGAATGGATTGCTGGAAGTAGCCCCACAAGAATGCCTGCAAATATAAGCTCTCTAAAGTTTTCTTCACTTTGAAGAGCGAAAAAAACCAGGATATAGACAAGCAGAGATAAGCCTATCCCCAGAGGGCTAGCCCTTTGAGGCAGAAGCATAACAGCCACAGGGTTTCCAAACCGTATTTCCGGAAGATCTGAAATGCCTGAACCCGAATAATCCGTTGGCAGATTCGTTATCCATCCGACTAGATCTCCATGCTTCAACATGTCTTGAACTGCGTAGATTATGCCCATGTTTCCCGCAAAGAAAAATAAGAATGCGGAAAGTGCGCCCACATACTTTCTCTTGAAGATTCTGTTGGCTAAGGCGGATATGAGGCAGAGCGTTGACGCTTGAAAGAGCACGTTTGGAATAATCATGCTGCTTTGAAGGTCGAAGCCTGTTTTCATGAGAATCGCCGACAAAAAGTCCACTATGACCGGATAACCCATAGGCGTATCAACTATTATCGGGTAATGTGGAGGGAAATTGTTTCTGTAAACGAAAGAACTTGTCAAAGACACGTGGAAGCTATAATCCCCACATACGTACAGCGAACCATAGATGGAGTTAAACTCCTCTCTTAAGACGCATATAAGGTTCAAAGCGATAAAAGCCGCAGTTCCAGCCATCGCCACGACAGCATTTTCAAAGTTTAACTCTTTGCTTAAAGGCGAGCCTCCGAAAATGTTTCTCCATTTGATCATTAAGAACGAGGCGACGAGGATTAAGGCTGTTCCAGCAGTTATGCTGGTTAAGTCAAGGCGTTTTTGCATAAAAGAGAACGCGTATACAAGTATGGTTGACACTGAAATACCGAAAAGTATGGAAAAGCAAATCCTCTCTTCTAACGTGAACTTCATTTTTAGAATCTTTGAAAAAGCGGCGCCGAAGATGATGCTGGAAAACATGAAAAGTACGCCTAAAAACATTTTTAACCCGCCATGTTTGCCAACCAATTATTAGGTTAGGTAAAGTCTCTTTTTGAATTTTCGTTTAGGCGCTCCCGTCCAGCATGCCGCACAGATGTTTTACAGTGGGCTGTTTAGAAACAGCTATACCAAACCATGCACAAACACATTATTGTTCCCACGTGTCAGAAGGGGTTGTATGCCCTTCAAAGACGAGTGTAAAATGTGCGGCAGAGTTCTGCCATACGGTTATCTTAGGCGATGTTGGAAATGTGGAAAGCTTTTCTGCCTAGACTGCATGGTTCCAGAGGTTTCCACTGGCGACACGCAGAAAATGTTTTGCCTAAACTGTGCAAGGCGCACGGTCTCTCCAAAAACTAAAACCAAGTATGGGGCGCTTACGAGCTATTTGAAGTTTAGAGCCGCCTTCACAGATACCGTTAAGCTTTCCTTCGCCCAAATTGACGGAATAATAGGCGACAACTTGCCCATGAACGCTTTCCGCTATGAAAGCTGGTGGGAAAACTCCCAAAACAATGCCCATGCAAAGGCTTGGCTTGAAGCAGGATGGAAAACCAGCGAAGTAAACCTAAAAGAAGGCTACGTGGTCTTCCAAAAGATTAAAGGCTTTTCAGCTGCAAGTTTTAAGGGGAAAACTGGAAGCAAACTGGAAAAACCCTTCACACCAGCCCCCTCAAGAATTTTTACGAGGCGGAAACCCTCTAAAACGAAAATTTCAAAGCTTTATGCAAGGCTGAAAAACATCGAAAGGCAAAGGTCTGCTCAGCCAAAGCTTCGGGGAAGCTTCAAGCCAAAACCAGCCCACGAGAAAAGAACATTTAAGCCAAACGGAAAGCTTCAGCAAAACTGAAAAGAAATTTTATTACCTTCATTAAAATATATGACGAAATAGTATATTATGCGTGAAGCGCGGCCGTCGTCTAGTCTGGTTAGGACACAGAACCCTAAAAAGCGTGTGGAAGCCTTCCAAGCCTGCGATCCCGGGTTCGAATCCCGGCGGCCGCACCATTATTTTGGATAAAACATCAACGGCGACGTGATCAACGTGCTTGAAATGAGAGGTTAATCTTTCACATTTTCTCCATTCTAATGGAGATCTCGTACGATTTGTTCCAGCTTACCTTTCCGTCTAGCGCTCGTTACCGAAGGGATGAATATCACACATGATTATCGGCCTTTCCAACTTGACAACTCCGCCAGGCCAGTGAGGCAGGAAGGGCGGAGTGAGTACGGCGGTCGACTTGGTGAATTTATGTCTTTCCATTTCCTTGCCGAGACAAATCTCAAATTCTGCCCCCAAGTCCTCCATGTTGTAGGGGTCGGTGCTGAGGAAAAGCATGATCTGGGTGGTGGGGTGTGCATGGGGTTTGTCCGGGTCGGGGCCAATGCGGTAGGGTCCGCGTTTTATGCTTTCATAAAGCATCACAAAGTCGAACCCTGCCGCTTCCTTTGTCTGAACGAAGGCAAGATACCCGCCGCTATCATCGCGGTTGGTTGGACCGTAGTGCCATGCCCCCTTCCTTATGAAGGCGAGTGGCATGATGTATTTCTTTGTAGCCGAACGGAAAACCGCAATCGGACCCGGCTCTTTTCTGGTTGGGACCGGTTTTTCGTGGTATTCAGCAGTTAGAGATATCTCATAATAAAAGAACGGGCGGTTTAGGACGTGGATGGTCGCTGGAAAATGCGGCGTGCCTTTTGGAATTGCAATAGCAGTAGTTGTGGTAATAATATGTCTCTCCAGCTCTTCGCCTATGCAGAACTCGACCTCCGCTCCGAGGTCCCCAATATCGTTCATGTCTGAGCCGGCAAAAAGCAGCACTTGATCAAAGTCATGCATGTGGGCGACGTAGGGTTCCTTTCCCATGCGTCCGGCAAGCCAATAGCTTCCGTATTTAATGTGGACATCAAAGCCAAGCCAGTTCTTATCAAGGATGGCGCCGCGGCGAAATCCACCCTCCTCAAAGTTCATGAACGGAATTGCTTTGACAAAATTATGGTACTTCAGTGCGCGGGCCTTAGCCTTTGGCATACTGTGCCTCCCTATCAAAGAACTTTTTCACACGCTTGTTTAGTTCAGAAGCTAAAAGCGTAGGCATCCCTCTCACTACGTCATATTTTATCTTTGATAATTAACAGTTTCCAAAACTTTAAAAATTCACTGAGAGAAACTTGTGGTCTCCTGTTTTCTGGATTGTAATAGGCTTTTCATCCTCTAGATTTTTCACTTCTGCATGGCTAGAAAGCGAATAGGCTTTTTGTTGGAGTTGCCCCTATTTTGGTGGGAAAAGGGTTTGGCTCTGTTGGCTAGGTTTGATCCTTGGCGTTCTAGGCTTTGCACTTGCCCGCCTAAGTGGACATTTAACCCTTACACTGGATGCGATCATGCATGTGTCTATTGTTATGCTTCAAGCTACATACCGAAATTTTTCGTTTGCCGCCCAAAGAAAGACGTTCTTTCAAGGCTTAGGCGGGAGGCGGCGAAATTGGATGGTGAAATAATATCCATATCCAACTCTTCCGACCCATACCCAACCATGGAAGCGGAAAAGCGTTTGACAAGGCAGTGTCTTGAAATTCTTTCGCGTTCTAAATGCAAGATTCAGATAATTACAAAGTCTGATTTGGTGGTTAGGGATGTTGACCTTTTAAGGAGGGCGCCGTCCACGGTGGCCTTAACAATCACTACGGACGATGATAGCCTCGCAAGGGTTTTGGAGCCTAACGCGCCGCCTCCATCTGAGAGGCTCAAGGCCGTGGAAAGGCTTGTTGAGGCAGACATACCAACATCTGTTCGCATAGACCCATTAATCCCCCATGTTAATGAGAACCTTGAAAGCCTTGTTAGAAAGCTTGTTTCCATAGGCGTTAGGCATGTTACGTGTTCGACTTACAAGGTTAAGATGGACAATTGGCAGAGACTAAGCGCCGCCATGCCGGAAATAGCCAAAAAACTTAAACCTTTGTATTTTGAGAAAGGCGAGAGAATTGGGGGATACTTGTATCTGCCAAAGGATCTAAGGCTAAGGCTTTTGGAGAATCTGGCTTTGATGGCGAAAAAATATGGGGTGAAATTTGGCGTTTGCAGGGAAGGCTTTAGGGGCCTAAACACGGCAACATGCGACGGATCATGGCTTCTAAGGCTGACGTAGGCTGAAGACGCGCCCTACTCTATTCCCCATCTTTTGGTAATTTTCACAATTAGGAATATGACGAAAGCTACTATTATGAAGGTTATTATGGCTACTAGGAAATTTCCAATGCCAAACAGTTGGCCTGTCCAGTTTGGGTCTATGGGTTTCCCTTCAGCATCTAAAGCTGTTGGCGGCACGGCAATTTTGAAAGTTGATAGGTTTCCAATACCCGGTATTAGAAGGCCTATTAGGGGCATTAACAGGTCTTTGACGAGGGACTGGACAACTTGGCCTACGTAGATGCCCATGATGAAGGCCACGGCGAGCCCTAACACCTTATACTTGGAGATGAAGTCTATAAACTCGTTCCATAGGCCCTTTTTCGGCGGAGGCGGTGGAGGCGTCGGTTTATGCTCCAACAACGCCTTTATCTCCTTAAGAACTTGCAAAATCTCTTCATCCTTAGCCATAAATAATCCCCGACGACGCTTATTTGTCCGGGTTTGCATTTAAAACTTGCCCCTAAGAAATTATCGAAATTTTAACTGACTGGAGACATAACTAGAGAATACTTAATCAACGTTTTAGCTGTGCCTTTTGAAGTTCCTTTTCCAAAGCCAGAATTAAGGCGCCATAAGATTCCAGTAGATGGCTTCGCTCATGCTGAGTTTCTCCATCGCTTTTTAAAACTTCGTTGAAGGTTTGGACAATTTCTAGCCTTAACGCAGCTGATTCTTCGGGTTTATCCCTTAACTTTTCAATTTTACCATGTGCCTTTTCAAGTTTTTCTATAAAATTTTTCAGTTTTTCTATGAAAAATTCTTCTTCTTTCAAGAAGTCATTAAGCCTCACTTTAAGTTTCGTTATCTCCCTCAAAAATTCACTTGATTTTTCACCTGAAAAGCTGTTCGTCATGAGCCGTCACGCCTTAATGGGTTACCAAATTTTCTCTAAAGGGGCTTAGAGGCATATTTCCACAAAGTCATTTTTAACCTTATCGCGATTTATGCGTTGCTACTTATGGAAAACAGAGATTGGTAAATTTTAGATACTTAGACTTTTATGATAATATTTTTGGTGCTTATGGAGATAAGAAAACTTCAGCAAACAAAGGGCGGAAACTTCATTTTATCCCTGCCCAGAGAGTGGATTGAAAAAATGGGACTGGGACGCGGTGAAGAGATAGCTGTTTTCGAAGAGGAAGACGGCTCATTGAGGCTTTATCCTACAAAAATGGAACAGGAGAAGCCCTTAGAAGTTGTTTTGGCGTTGGAAAATTACCCGGAAATTAGAGCCGTTGAATATTGCGTCAAAACATACTACACGCAGGGAATCAACAAGATAAGCATAAAATCAAAGAAGAATATTCCGGTGGAGATTAAGAAACGGTTAAAGCTTCTGCGCATGGAATTGCCTGGAATAGAGGTGGCTGATGAAAGGGCTGACGCAATAAGCTTCTACGTTATAATAGACCCAGCTGTCTTTTTATTGGAATCCCTCATAGAGAAGACATCCTCTTTCTCGCTTCAATTGCAGGAGGATTCTATAAAGTCTATTCTTACGGACGATTTTCAGCTTGCCCGCGAGGTTATTGAAAGAGCCATAGAGGCCATGCGATATTACAGAATGACAATAAGGCAGGTTGCACTTTCAAGCTACAGTAAAACCATCGCGTGGAAAGTCGGTGTTAAGGGCTGCCGCGAATGCGTCATATTCGCTTTGGTTGCACGTGACTTGAGCAGACTCATTTACCATTCATATTCCATCGCGAGGCATTTTCTCTCCCTTGACGAAAAGGCGAAAATAAACCCACAAATATTGAGTATGATAGAGGACTTGTCAGGTATAGTTCATGGGATGCAAAGGGATGCCGTTCAATCCTTTCTAAAAAGGGACATTATGCTTGCGATATCAACAATGGAGAGAATGAATGCTGTGAGGAAAAAAGAGGAAACACTTTTGACAACCATCCAAGAAATAGTTAAAGACACAAAACTCGCGGTTGTCCTAAGCTACATAGCCCGCGACTTAAGGAGAATTGCAGGACACTCGGTTGCTATAGCCGACGACGCCATGAACAGAATCTTAGGTCCTCCATGATGGCTTCCTAGAAAATATAAAAAACAAAAATACTTATATTCAAAAAAACAAAAATATATACTTAATATAGAGCGGGTGCCCTTTGACTGAAGAGGTATTTGAAACCTTCAGAGGGTGGATAGATAACAGGCATGAATATGCACGGGCTTGGAAGGAAAGCACTGGAAACAAAGTTGTCGGTTATTTCTGTACCTACGTGCCGGAGGAAATATTGTATGCAGCTAACATTTTACCCGTCAGAATTTTAGGCAGCCATGAACCCCCAACAGTTACAGAACCCTACATTTTTGCCATGTTCTGTCACCTTTGCAGAGATTGTTTAGCCCAAGGGCTTAGAGGAAAATTCAGTTATTTGGACGGGATTGTTGAGGGGCAATCATGTCTGCATTTGAGGCAAACTTTTAATGCTTGGAGACTTCACATTCCTATAGACTTTGCATATTATATTCATGTACCCCACGCTGTCCAAAATCCCCATGCGATTCCATATCTTACTCAAGAGTTTGCCAAATTTAAAAAAGCAGTTGAAAAATGGACTGGAAGGAGAATAACCGACGGAGACTTAGACAAGGGGATAAAAATAGTTAACAGGAATAGGGAGTTAATGCGGAAGATTTATGACTATAGGAAACTGGACAACCCGAAAATCACCGGTTTAGAAGCCATGGAAATGGTTCTTTCAAGCCAAATGGTTGACAAGGAGGAGCACAGCAAAAAGCTTGAGAAACTCCTACAAGAGTTGCCAAACAGGAGGCTTGACCGCAACTCTGGAATTAGGCTAATGATAATAGGCAGCGAGGACGACGATAGAGTTTTTATGAAAAATGTTGAGGATTTGGGCGCGACATTTGTAATTGATGAACACTGCACGGGTTCAAGGTACATATGGGATGACGTGGCCCCCAATGAGGATAGGCTATTTGCCATAGCTTCCCGATATGTGAACAGAATTCCATGCCCAAGCAAGGACGCCCCAGAGTTCATAAGGATTAGGCATGCCGTCAGCCTTGCAAGGGAGTTTAAGGCACAAGGAGCATTCGTCATTCAAAACAAGTTCTGCGACCCCCATGGAATCGAAATTCCACCATTAAGGGAGGCGCTGAAATCAGCGGGTGTTGAAACATACCCCCTAGAATTTGACGTTACTGTTCCATGGGGGCAGTTCAGAACCCGCGTGGAGGCTTTCCTTGAAACGTTGACGGGGCTGGAAGAACTATTTTAAGGAGGCCCATATATGGCTCAAGTTAAAGATTATCCCACAGAACCACTCAAAGTCTGGGAAGAGGCAAAACGGCTTAGGCAGAAATACTACGAGGACTATTTAAATGCCCATGAGAGGGGAGGTATCCGCTGGGCTGGAGGCGTTTGGTCATACACGGCGATACCTGCTGGTTTAGGCGAAGACGTTTACTGTTTAACCGGAGAACCCTACGGGGCTACAATAGCCTTCTTTAAAGACTTCGCAGCTAAATGTCACGACGCCGCTGAGGCTGCCGGCTTTCCACGCACACTCTGCGCTTACATGAGAAATTATTGGGGCTCCATCTTACTTGACAAGTACATTCTTGCAGACGGAACCGTTGTTGATGGACACCCTGCCCCCGACTTTATATGGCAAAACCATATCTGCTGCAGCCATGGAAAATGGTATCAAATCGTAAGGTGGCTTGAAGAGAAAAAGGGCAAAAAAGTGCCGATTTACTGCGTGGATGTATCTGTTGGCTACCCATTCTATGAACCCCTTGAAGAGTACAAGATAAACTACATTGTCCAACAGCTTAACGACGGGATCGAATGGTTAGAGAAAGTTACTGGGAGAAGATACGATGATAAAATGCTATGCGAGGCTGTTTGGAACGAGGTGAGGGCAACTAGGCTTTGGGCTGAAATTTGCGAGTTAAACCAGGCTGTTCCCGCTCCCCTGGACGAGAAGTCCATGTACTCACTTTATGTTCTAGGAACCCTCATGAGACATCGCCCAGAGTGCGTTGTGTTCTATGAGAAGTTAAAAGCCGAAGTTGAGGAGAGGGTGAGGCGGGGGATAGCGGCGGTTCCAGATGAAAGGTTCAGGGTTATCACCGACACTCAGCCTCCGTGGGGTTTTCTGCAGATTTTCAGGGAGATGGAAAAATACGGCGTTGTCTCAGTTGGCTCCCTTTACACTTTTGGACTTGTCGGCATGTGGCAATACACCCCAGACGGAAAACTTGTTCCAAAGGAACTCCCGCCGAGAAAGCCTAGGACAAGGGAAGAAGCCTTGCGAATGATTGTCGAGTGGACTGCCTACAGGCCTGAGTGGGCACATTTCTACTTGCCAGAAGCAAAAACACAAATGATGCTTAGCATCGTAAAACAGTGGGGCGTCAACGCGGCTTTGCTTCATTACAACCGGGGCTGCGAGGGCTTAAGCCTCCACATAGCTGAGAATCGCTTAGGCTTGCAGAAGGCAAGGGTGCCCGTTTTCTCCTTCGAAGGAAACATGGGCGACGAGCGGGAATTTGATCTTCCCGGAACTTTGGCGCGTTTAACAGCCTTCTTTGCAAGTATGGGGCTTAAAAAACTGAGGGATTAGGAGGGCTAGCATATGATAACTGCTGGAGTGGATGTGGGAGCAAAATACGTTAAGGTTGTAGTCCTTGAGAATGGGAAAAATGTTTTGAAAAGAGCTTGCGGAGTTGTTGGGTTCGACGTTTTAAAATCCGCAACCGAAGTCTTTGAGAAGGCACTACTTGAAGCTAGCTTGAAACGCGAGCAAATATCTCAAGTTGTCGCCACGGGAATGGGAAGGGAGACCATTAAAATGAAGCCTCTGATAAACGCCGTGGAAGCTGTTCCAGAGGTTGTCGCCGACGCTAAGGGGGCATACCACTTAATTCCAACGGTTAAAACGGTTATTGATGTTGGAGCTGAGGAGGGAAGAGGCGTAAGGGTTGGCGAGAAAGGAGGAGTAAAAGACTTCGTAATTAACGAAAGGTGCGCCGCCGGAGCTGGAACCTTCATTGAAACCATGGCTAGAGCTTTAGAGGTGCACATTGAAGACATGGGCGCGCTTGCGTTAAAATCAACGAAGGTCATACCAATGAACGCTCAATGCTGCGTTTTCGCAGAATCAGAAGTTGTTACCCTTATACATTCAAAGGTTGCAAAGGAAGACATAGCGAAGGCAATTCACGACGCGATGGCGGGCAGAATAGCCTCAATGGTTCTAAGAATAGGTGTAGAAAAAGATGTAGCCCTGATTGGTGGAGTGGCGAAAAATCCAGGGTTCCTACCGCCGCTTAAGAAGGAGTTGAACACGGAAATACTTGTCCCAGAGTATCCCGAATATGTTGGCGCGTTGGGCGCCGCCTTAATAGCATTTGAAATGGGGAAAGCATGATGAGTGAAACGTTGGGTGAATTTTGGAGATGGAAAGAATATAGACACACGATGCCCGGTATGGATGGGCGTAACGCGGAAATAATAACGGCTGGGGTTGATATAGGGTCGGTGGGCAGCAAAGCCGCCGTGATGCTTGACGGGGAACTATACGCGTATGCTGTCACAAGAACTGGGGGCGTAAGCGAAGAAGCAGCCGTCAGAGTCATGAACTGGGCCCTTGAAGGAACAGGCTTAAAAATTGAGAATATACATTGTGTTGTCGGCACAGGCTATGGCAGAGTGAACGTTCCATTTGCGCATAAGACAATAACGGAAATTGCGTGCCACGCGAGGGGAGCCCATTACGTTTATGGGCCGACGGTGCGAACCGTGCTTGACGTTGGGGGACAGGACTGCAAGGCCATCAGATGCGACGAGAAGGGCAAGGTTTTATCCTTCCTCATGAATGACAAGTGTGCGGCTGGAACTGGAAGGGGCCTCGAGGTTTTCGCCGACTTAATTGGAATTCCAATAGAAGAGTTGGGAAGAATTTCGCTGAACGTCACAGAGGAGCCTCCGCCAGTGAGCAACACATGCGTGATTTTCGCCAAGGCTGAGGCTCTTGCCCTACTGCGTCAAGGGTGGCCCAAAGAAAAAGTTGCGGCAGCCTACCACCTCGCCATGGTTGATAGGATAATTGACCTGCTTACGAAGGTTGGAATTGAAAAAGACTTCGCAATCACAGGGGGAGTTGCAAAAAACATAGGTATAGTTTCCAGACTTGAAAAGAATCTTGGAATTAAACCCCTCGAGCCGAAAGTGGACCCGATATTGGCTGGAGCAATAGGCGCTGCGCTGTTCGCTAAGGCGCTTTATGAGAAGCAGATAGGCTTACGTTAAGGAGAAAGGCGATGAAGGCGCATTATGGGTATAAAGACGGTTCCGGCGACTACTTCATAATCATTGACACTGACAAATGTAACGGTTGTGGGAAATGTGTTAACGCGTGTCCATATGGAGTTCTTGAGCTTGTCGAAAACGATTTTGACGTTGAAGGGGGGAAGATGGCGGCGGTATCTGAGGAGCATCGTAAGAAGATCAAGTATAGCTGTGCTCCATGCAAGCCTATTAGCGGCGAAAGAAAACCTCCATGCGTCTCAGCGTGCGACCTTAGTGCAATAACCCATTCCTGGTAGGGAGAAACCATCCTCAGAAAGATTAGGGTTTCCATTAACAATGTTGAGGTTGAGGTTGAAGAAGGCGCTACAATTCTAGAAGTGGCGAGAAAAGCGGAAATTTATGTTCCAACCCTCTGTCACCATCCAGATTTGCCGCCGCCAAGCAGGGTTAAACCCGTTGAATTTGTTTACTGCAGCGACGAGAAAATTGTGAATGAAGCTTCTGAAAGGGAGTTTGAAGGCTGTAAACTGTGCGTTGTGGAGGTTGTGGGGCGTGAAGAGCTTGTTCTTTCGTGTTGCACGCCTGTTTATGATGGAATGAGAGTTTACACGGAAAATGAGAGGGTGAAAAATGCGAGAAAGGCGGAGTTGACGCGCATACTAGTCAAGCATCCCCACTCATGCCTCACATGCGCCCAAAAAGATGGGTGCACCACAGAACCTTGCTCGACAAACGTGCCTAAAAAGGAGAGGTGCTGCCCAAAGTTTGGAAACTGTGAACTTGAAAGGGTTGTAGACTACATTGGAATTAGGGAAGATACTCCACGCTATGTTCCGCGAAACCTGCCCATAGTAGAAAATGAACCCTTATTCCTTAGGGACTTCAACTTATGTATTGGCTGCACCCGCTGTGTTAGGGCATGCCGAGAGCTTCGAGGAGTGGGAGCCCTAGGGTTTGTCTACAAAAATGGGGATGTCATCGTCGGAACAGTTGCGCCGACATTAATAGATTCCAATTGTAGATTTTGCGGCGCATGTATAGAGGTTTGCCCAACCGGAGCCCTAAGGGACAAGGAGTTAAAGGCTGCAAAACGAGAAGTTGACCTGGTCCCATGCAAGCATGCGTGTCCAGCAGGGGTTGATGTTCCAAAGTTTATTTCGTTAATCTCCGCTGGAAAGTTTTCTGAAGCAGCTGCTGCCGTGAGGGAAAAACTTCCCCTGCCCCATGTTTTGGCCTACGCCTGCCCCCGTCCATGCGAAAAATCTTGTAGGCGTAAAGAAATCAACGAGGCCATTTCAATCCGCGGCTTAAAACGCTTTGCAATGGAGAATGACGCTGGAATATGGAAACAAAAACTTTGGGTTGCAAAGCCTTCGGGGAGAAAAGTTGCCATAATAGGATCCGGCCCTGCTGGTCTAAGCGCAGCATACTACTTGATTAGGCTGGGGCATTCGGTTACAGTGTTTGAAGAAAAGCCTGAGCCCGGTGGGATGATGCGCTACGGGGCTCAGGAGTACCGTCTACCAAAGGAAATAGTTGAAAAAGACTTGAGAGAAATAATCAAACTAGGTGTGGAAATAAAGACAAATATTGTTTTTGGAAAAGATTTAACAATTGAAACCTTGAGGAAAGAGGGTTTTGACGCTATCCTCATCGCTGCTGGCCTGCAGCATGGCAGAAAATTGGAAGTTAATGGAGCTGAATTGGCAGGTGTGCTTGGCGGACTCGACTTTTTGAGAGATGTTAGGCTTGGAAAAATTAAGAGCGTAAGGGGCAGGGTTTTGGTGATTGGAGGCGGAAACGTCGCCATAGACTCCGCGCGCACTGCTTTACGTCTGGGCGCAGAAGAGGCCTACATAATTTACCGCCGGTCAAGGGAGGAAATGCCTGCGCTTAGAGAGGAAATAGAAGACGCGGAAGAGGAAGGGGTTAAATTTGAATTTATGACAATTCCGACACGGTTCATCGGCGATGATAAGGGACGGGTTAGAAAGGTGGAATGCGCCCGCGTGGAGTTCGGGTTTTCAGACGAGTCAGGCAGGCGTAGACCAGTTCAGGTTAAGGGTTCAGAGTTTCTTATAGACGCAGACATGGTTATAGTAGCCATTGGGCAAGCACCCAACACAATAATTCAATTTAACACTGAAGGTCTTCAATTTACCGAAAGGGGAACAATAGTGGTGGATGAGGATGGCAAAACAGGTGTTGAAGGCGTCTTTGCATGTGGAGACATTGTGAAGGGTCCATCCTCAATTGTTGAGGCTGTGGCTTCAGGTAGGAGTGTTGCCTTTGCCATCCATAAGTATCTCGGCGGGGAAGGAGAACTAGAAGACGGGTTCATCGAATTTAAGCCTGATCCATGGCTTGGTAAAGTTGAGGAATTTGCCTACAAAAGGCAGGTTCAAATGCCCCGTTTACCCGTCGAAAAACGAAAGGCGAACTTTTCACCCGTTGAGCTCGGGTATGACGCAAAAATGGCCCGCGAGGAGGCAAGTAGATGCTTAAGATGCGATTTAAGATTAAAAATCAGGCAGGCTCCGCAGCCGCCGGAGAAGTGGCTGCCATTCAGGGAGGAAAATCTTAAACTTGTGCCGGAAACAGAAGGCGTGTACCAACTGCTAAACGGCGAGAAGGAAATCATTTACATAAAGGGGACGGCAAACCTGAGGGGGGAGCTTGAACAGCAGTTCGCAACCAATAAGAAAGCAAGATACTTTATCTTTGAAGAGGCAAAAATGTACACCATGAGGGAGAGCGAACTGCTCCAACAGTACATTAGGAGACATGGAAAAATGCCTGAACAAAACATAGAAATTGAGGAAGAACTTTACTAGCCGCCTAAAAACGCATTTATAAAGCGGTTTTAACAACATATTTTGCTGACATGGAAACAAAATGCCCAAACGACAAGAGCAAGGAAGCTGAACTAAAGAGGCAAGGCTGGACGAGACGGTTTGTAGCTGATGAGCCGAGGCTAAGCGAAGCTGTGGAACTTTACAAATCCCTCGGCTATGAGGTTAGATTGGAACCAGCCGCCTTTGACGAGGCGCCTGAAATGTGTAGAAAGTGTTTAATGTGCAGAGACAGCGACAAGTACAAAGTCATTTACACGAGGCCTGAAAAGAGGGAAGAAGGCGACACCACCCCTTAATTCCGGGCGGTGAAAGTTTGGTTTTAAAGATTTCAAGGAAACATTTAGACGAAATATTCATGCACGCTAAGGAAAATTATCCAATTGAAGCTTGCGGAATTTTGGCAGGCGAAAAGAGCGGGGCTGAAAAGATTGTTAGAAAAGTCTATCATACAAGGAACTTGGTTGCTTCCCCCTCTGCGTACCAAATCGACCCATTGGAACAATTGAAGGTGTTTGAGGAGGCGGAGCTTGAGGGTTTAGATGTTGTCGGATTTTACCATAGTCATCCTTTTTGGGATGCGTTCTGGTCTGAAGCTGACGAAATGGGGAGCAAACATTGGGTGGGATACTCATACCTGATAGTTTCGCTGAAAACGGGAGGGTTCTGCGCCTATGTCAGAAAAGAGGAGGACGTGGAGGTGGAGGAAGTTGTGGTCATCTAAAGCATTTCCAGTATTTGGAGAGGGTGCGCTTAAGCTCAGCCAGCGTTGTGTCAACTCGCTTGGTTATCCATGGCTCTGCTTTCTCGGCGGGGGGAGGAGCTATATCATTAACGTCTAACTTTTCCGCGCCGACTGCGCACGCCGTAACTAAATAGAACGCGTGCACAGCCGCTTTAACATTGTATCCTCCGCCAAGCCTAATCAGCACTTTTCCCCCGCAAACCTCGTCCGCGGTTTTCAGCACCTCCCTCGTCAATTCTGGATAAAATGCCATAGTCAAATTGTAGTTTGTCAAGGGATCGGCAAAATAGTTATCCGCCCCAGCGATAAACAGGAGGATGTCGGGCTTAAACTCCCGCATGATGGGTGGGAAAACCTCGCGGAGAGCCCTCAAATAGTTTTCGTTGTCAACGCCCGGAGGCAGCGGAACATTAACAGTGTACCCCTCGCCAGCCCCAGAGCCAACCTCGTGAATGTACCCCGTTCCAGGATAGAGGGTTCTCGGGTCTTGATGCATCGACATGTAAACCACTGTTGGATCTTCATAGAATATTTCTTGAATTCCGTTTCCATGATGCGCGTCACAGTCTAATATGAAGGCTCTTTTGATGTACCCGTGTTTCTGGAGGTGTCTAATCACTATGGAGTCGTCGTTGAAATAGCAGAAACCGAACGAGAAGCCGTAATGCGCCCTTGTGGCGTGATGCCCCCCAAAAGCCACACATTGAATAGCCCTGTTAAATTCTCCCTTCACTACCGCTCTACCCGCATATATTATTCCTCCCGCCTGGACAAGCGCCCGCTCATAGGTTCCCATGGGAACTGGCGTGTCGGCGTCAAGTCTCCCACCCGTCTTGCTTAGGGTTTTTATTAGGTTTAATAGCGAGGGTTCATGCACCAGAAGTACGTCTTCTTCCGTTGCTTCCAGCGGCGGGTCCACCACTTGAAGCTGCGGCAAATCCAGTATGCCCTTCTCCTTCAATTTGTCAAAGTATAGGGTGAAACGCTCCTTCCTAAAGGGATGTTCAGGTCCAAAATCGTGTTCTAACAGTTTCCTCTGGTAGATTAGGGCAACTTTCCCAGTCATGCCTTTTCACTCCTCGCTATATTAGCTGGAGGCTGCGGAGGCGGAGGGGGAGGAGGCATCCCTAAAAAGAACAGGACTTCCGATAGGAATTTGCGTATAGGCAGGCTTTGGGGACACTTTTCTTCGCATGTGCCGCACTTGATGCAGGCGTTAGCCCTGTTCTCAGGCGGAACCGCCGCGTGATACTTCTCCATAATTTCGCGGCGTTTAGCCTCGCCGCCTGGGCTTCTCAGAAACTCGTTGTAAAAAGCCAGAATTTCGGGTATTTTTACGCCTTGAGGGCAGGGCATGCAGTATTGGCATCGGGTGCATCCTATAAAGCCGTACTGGAGATACTTCTCCCTCACTTTGGAAATGATCTCCAACTCTTTAGGGGTGAGCGTGTTTGGATCTGAACGGTCGGCGATGCTGACGTTCTCCATAACTTGCTCCATGGTGCTCATGCCGCTTAGGACAACTGAAACTTCCGGATGGTTCCAAACCCAGCGCAAGCCCCATTCAGCAGGAGACCTTTTAATTTCTGCTTGTTCCCATATTTCTTGCACTTCTTTTGGAGGCTTTGTGGCAAGCATGCCTCCCCTTAAGGGTTCCATAATTACCACTGCAAGCCCCTTGGAATGGGCGTATCTAAGCCCCTTTATTCCGGGCGTGCGCGGGCTGCTTTCAGTGTCCACGTAGTTAAGTTGGATTTGGCAAAAAGTCCACTTATTATAGCTGTCAATAATCTCCTTTAACACCTCAAACTCGTCGTGGAAGCTGAAGCCAAAATACTTTATCTTGCCATCAGCCATTTGCCTCTCAGCCCAGTCGAGGACATTTAAATTTTGGGTTTTAAGCCAGCTATCCCTGTTAAGCCCATGTAATAGGTAAAAGTCTACATAGTCGAACTGCAACCGCTTCAGTTGTTGGTTAAAGATTCTGTCTAAATCTTCTTTTGTGTTGACAAACATGCCGATGGGCATCTTTGTCGCCACCTTCGCTTTTTCCCTATAACCATTTTTCAAGGCTTTTCCGACGAGAACCTCACTGTTCCCGCCGTGGTACATGTAGGCAGTGTCGATGTAGTTTACGCCGTGGTCTATGGCGTACCTTATCATTTTGATGGCTTCAAGCTCGTTTATCTTGCTTGGATCCCCGTTGATCGTTGGAAGCCTCATAGCGCCGAAACCAAGCACAGAAACCATCCAATTTAGCCTTCCAAACTTTCTATACTTCACACCTTTACGCTCCATAACAGTGCAAACTAGGCATTGCAAAATTATTTCAAACATTCGTTAATGAATGTTTCTAAAACTAGTCAACACATAAGCGTGAGCGAGTACGCAAAATTTAAGTATAATCGGTTTGCACTTTCAACGAGTGTGGTGACAATGACTTTAGCTTCTGAAATTAAAGAATTTGCTTCCAGCCAAGACATTGATTTGGTGGGAATAGCCAATGTGGAAAGGTTTGCGAATGCGCCTTCGGGCCATAGGCCCATGGATCTGCTTCCAAAGGCTAAATCCGTGATTGTGATGGGTTTTAGGCTACCCCTCGGGGCCCTCGAAGCTGCCAAAAGGGGTTATGAAGGGCTTAAACACGCTCCTCAGATTTACGGAGTTCACGCCTACCAGGTTGTGCCAAATCTTAAGCTGCTTTTCGCGGCAAACGCCCTTGCGAAGTTCCTTGAGAAGAAGGGGTACATAACCATGCCCTTGCCGTCCGGCCCCCTTGGAGGCTTAACCATCAGCCACAGGCATGCAGCAGTGGCAGCAGGCCTAGGCGAGTTCGGCTGGTCGGGGATAGTCTTAACACCAGAATATGGACCCAAACAGAGATGGGTTTCGGTTATAACAAGGGCTGAGCTTGAGCCAGACCCCCTTTACGACGGCCCAAAACTGTGTGACAGAAGCAAATGCAACATATGCATTAAAGTCTGCCCAACCCACGCCATACCCGAAAAAGAGTCAAAAAAGGTCGTCATCGAAGGCCGCATCTTTGAATATGCAAGGATTGATCCGGCGAAATGCGCCATTGCCTGTGAAGGGTTAAAGGAGCTTGGCATACCCCTCCCAGAGCACCCCACATGGGAGGATCTCAACAAGCTCCGCCAGCTGGCACCCCGCGGGGGAGGCTTATTCACAGACATACCCACATATCTTTGCGGCAGATGCCTAGTCTACTGCCCCGTTGGACGAGATAAACTCTTAAAAGAATTTTTAAGCCCATAAACTGAACAGTCCTCAGCATCACCTCAAAGGACTTTTCGATATTACAGCGCAGGAAGGGGAAAATGATGGAGACGGAGCGCAGATGGTGGCTTTGGAAGGTTCCTGAAGGGGCAAAATGCATAGGTAGGCGTGGTTTGCCACGAAAGGATGCCAAAGAAAAGGCAAGCGGAAAAGCCGTTTACTGCAGCGACATGTCCCTGCCAGGGATGGTTTATGCAAAACACCTCAATTCGCCCTTCGCCCATGCTAGAATCAAGAAGATGGATACGAGCAAAGTGGAGAAACTGCCAGGCGTGGTTGCCGTTATAAGATGGGACGACCCCGAGTTTAAGGATAAGTGGCCTAGGTTTGGAAGCATCACGCCATGCCCAAACTTTCTACCAATAATTTCAGACACTGCCTACTTTTATGGACAGCCGGTTGGAGCAATCGTCGTTGCTGAAAGCGAGGAAACATGCGATAAAGCGTTGAGGCTTCTACTGAAGGATATGGAGTGGGAGGAAATGCCGTTCAACCTTAACTGGGACGAGTATGATGAGCATCCGCCAGCATGGCCTGGATACGAGAGGTACTCGCCCATAGTTAAGGGAAAACGTGAGTTCGGAGACTTCCATTACGAATTCGGCGATGTGGAGAAGGGGTTTAAGGAAGCAGACAAAATAATAGAGTTCACAATACGTAAAAGCGAAGAGGATGTGTGGGCAGGGGTAGAGGCAAGCGTTGCCATCGCACGGTGGCAGGATAACCGCCTCGAACTGTGGACAAACCATGGAAGCGCCCACGTGTTGGTAAAGCAGGTGGCCTTACCCGCCGTGGGGATAAAGGAATGCGATGTTGAAGTTTTCGCCCCCTATACTGGCGGGCTTTTCGGAGGCATAACATGGCTTCAGGCCGGAGTAATTGAGGCTACATGCGCATTGCTGGCTAAGAAAATTGGAAGACCTGTAAAGTACATAGACGACTACTCGATCTTCCGAGGCGCGGAGCATCATATTGGAACCTACAAGTTTAAGGTTGGATTCAAAAATGATGGAACAATAACTGCGGTGAATGTGAACACCATATACGCGTGTCGCGGCTTCGGCATGATGCTGGACCCCATCAGCAAGCTTCTAGAAAGCACAAAAATTCCAAACATTTCCCTACATAGCGTTTATCCGCTGGTCAACAGAAACCCCACCATCTGTTATAGGCATGGCGCCCCCGCATGCACCGTCGTCACCATGATTATTAACCGTGTCGCCGCAGAACTAGGCATGGATCCCACAGAAGTCGCCTTAAAAAACGATGGATGGCACGGACACAGCATGGAATGGGTTTACGAAAACATCGCGAAGAAGCAGGGTTTTGACACTTCGCGTTGGAGTCTTAAAGAGTGTATTGAAACCGGAAAGAGGGCGATTGGTTGGGAGGCGAAGTGGCATCCGCCAGGAGCTAAAAAACTGCCCAACGGAAAATACCATGGAATAGGGTTCACAGCCATGGAACAATGGGCTTCCGCTCCCTTCAGCATGGTTGGGCCTGAGGGCAAATCCTTCGTCAGCGCCTGTATAAGGGTGAATGCTGACGGGACTGTTTCGATTTATGGAATGCGCTCCGACTCAGGCTTGGCTGTTGGAACCACTTACGCTAACGTTGCAGCAGACGAGATGGGAATACGTCCTGAAAATGTTGTTCTTGTACACATGTTTGATAAGGGTCATTATCTTACGCAGATGTCAGGCTCCTTCGGCACAATCTCCAACCTCATACCAATAGTTAGGGCTGCCAGAAAAGCGAGAAAAATGCTTTTAGAATATGCCACCTTGCTGCCCAACTTCAAAGGCAAAAAACCCGAAGAACTATGCATCGAAGACAGCATGATCTTCGAAAAAGCAAACCCAGCAAACAGGGTGCCGGTGGCCGAGGTTTCAAGGCGCCACACAATCGTAGCGTGGGACGAAACCTCGCAGGATTCCCAAACACTGCCAAGGGAGGAAAGAGCCGTCATGGTTAGGCAAGCCTACTTTGTCGAGGTTGAGGTTGATCCTGAAACCGGCGAGGTTGACATCACAAATGTTGTGTGCGTTAATGATGTGGGCAGGGCTGTTAATCCAGATGCTATTAATGGTCAGCAGTATGGCGGAGCCTACATGGGTTTGGGCAGAGCCTTC
>JANXEP010000049.1 GCA_025057795.1 Candidatus Bathyarchaeota archaeon
GAAGGCTCTGCCCAAACCCATGTAGGCTCCGCCATACTGCTGACCATTAATAGCATCTGGATTAACAGCCCTGCCCACATCATTAACGCACACAACATTTGTGATGTCAACCTCGCCGGTTTCAGGATCAACCTCAACCTCAACAAAGTAGGCTTGCCTAACCATAACGGGCGCTTCTTTTGGCGGGGTCATAAGGCGGGAGTCAGCCCAAGTGTTTATGTTGCATAAAGCGGCAACTTTCGACACTGGAACTCTATTCGAGCGATTAGCCTTTTCAAAAATTGTGCTGTCTTGAATGTCTAGCTCTTCTGGTTTTTTGCCCCTAAACTCGTCTATGAGCTGCGCGGCATATTCAAGGATCATTCTTTTCGCCTGTCTGGCAGCCTTAACCAGTGGAATAAGATTTGATATCATGCCCGTGGAGCCTCCCATGCGGAACAAAACATAACCTTTGTCAATGAAGGGCCTATGCATAACATCTTCATACCGCATTCCCATTTCGTCCGCTACCACTTGACAGTAGGTTGTGTCTGAAGCAACGCCTCCTTCACTGCGCCATCCATAAATTGAAACAGTTCCATCCGAATTCACCCTTATACCAGCAGAAACAGGTGTCTGAGTGAAAATTGGAATACCCACCCTTGAGCCGGGACTGTGGGACCACTGCTCCATGGCTGTGAACCCTATTCCATGGTATTTTCCGTTGGGCAGCCTCCTGGCTCCCGGCGGATGCCACTTGGCTTCCCAGCCAATCGCCTTCTTGCCCACCTCAACAACCTCTTTTAAGCTCCACCGGGACACGTCAAACCCCTGCTCCTTTGCAATGTTTTCCATAATCCATTCCATGCTGTGTCCGTGCCAACCGTCATTTTTTAGAGCTACTTCTGTCGGATCCATGCCCAACTCCGCCGCCACACGATTAATAACCATGGTGACGACAGTGCATGCGGGGGCGCCATGCTTATAGCAAATGGTAGGGCTTCTGTTAACCAGCGGGTAAACGCTGTGCATGGAAACGTTTGGAATTTTGGTGCTCTCTAAAAGTTTGCTGATGGGATCCAGCATAAACCTTCCAAAGCCCCGGCATGCGTAAATCGTGTCAACCTTAACCGCTGTGATTGTTCCGTCGTTTTTAAACCCAACCTTAAACTTGTAGGTTCCAAGATGGTGTTCTGCACCGCGGAAATTTGCATAATCGTCTAAATATTTGACGGGTCTGCCAACCCTTTTAGCCAGTAAAGCGGCCATAGCCTCTATTGCGCCTTGAATAAGCCATGACTGGCCGCCGAAATGCGCCCCCCTAAAGGGCGCATAAACCTCAACGCTGCTTTCGGGAAGACCTAAATCCCTCGCTAGGCGCCATCTAACCTGCCCATAAGCATCCTGGTTGTTAGTCCACACTTCTAGATAGTCTCCCTGCCATCTCGCAACTGCGGCGCTTGCTTCAACGCCAGCCCAAACGTCCTCCTCGCTTTTGCGGACAGTAAACTCAATCACTCTGTCTGCTTCTTCAAAGCCCTTATCAACATCGCCAAAATCATAGCTGACACTTTCAAGTTCAATGTTTCCCCTAACAACTGGAGAAAACTTCTCGTATCCCGGCCAAACAGGCGCAATTTTATCGTATTCATCCCAGTCTAGATTAAACGGCAACTCCTCCCACTCTACGCTCTCGCTTATAAGTTTCAAGGCTTCATCGCAAGCCTCTTCGCTTTCAGCAACCACAATCACGCCAACGGGCTGTCCGTGGAAATAAACTCTGTCCGAAAGCCACGGCAAAAATATTGGACATATGGCGTCGTAAGGCGCCCATTTTGGCCATTTATCCCTGAATTCCGGATCATCCCACTTTAAAATGGCAATTATTCCGGGCAGCTTCTCAGCCTTTTCAACATCCAATCTTTTGATCCTTGCATTGGCATATGGCGAATTGAGGTGTTTTGCGTAAACCATTCCGGGCAGGGATATATCCCTACAATAAACAGCCTTTCCAGAAGCTTTCTCCCTAGCATCCTTCCTCACTATTCCCCTTCTGCCAACATACTTGGCGTTTTCAGGAAGTCTCCAAAGCCACCATTTCTCCTCCATTAGACTCATACCTCCAAGTCTAGCAGTTTTCATTCATTTCAAATTACTCCCTTTTCTTTAAGCTCCTTCAACTTTTTCGGACCAAAGCTAAGATATTTCGAGTATATGTATTGATTATCATAGCCTACAGGTCTGCAAACCCACTTTACCCGCGGAGGCGTCTCAGTCATTAGGGGTGCTTGTCTCGCTATGACAACTTCACCGTATGCGGGGTCCCTTATTCGTTGAAAAACACCCCTTATCCACCAATTATCCTGCTCAAGCACCTCTAGCGGGTCTTGTACTGGTCCAATTGCGAAGGTTCTTGGAGCTAATCTTCCAGATTTAGCATACTCCACAGATTTCCTAAGAAGCTCCTCAAAAGTGTATTTTCTTGTTTCCTTTTCAACTTCCTGTACCATTTTTTGCTGGACATCCCAAGGAATCAGTTGGGATATCTCTTTGTACACGGACGGCCCCCACTCATCCCATTTTCCCATGGCGTCTGCAAAAGCATACCACATATCAATACTTATAGCCCCTAGAAACACCGGACGGTCTTTGCAGTTAAAGAAACCGTAAAGCCATATGGTGTAGTCTAACCTTCCGGTTCGCGGGTGAACTTCACCATACTCTTCCCACAGCGATATCAAATGTCCTATATCAAGCCTGTGATACGCCTCGGCTGTCGAACAGTCAAGCATCTGCCCTTTACCAGTTAATTTTCTATAGAGTAATGCGCAAAGTATGGCTCCGGCGGTAAATGCTCCAGCAGTATACCATGCCATCCAATTCCCCGTTTTTGTTGGAGCTGCCCACGGCTGTTCTTCGGAGGGTTTGCTCGGGTCAAAGGGCTCGCCATTTACTGAAAGAATTCCCGAATATGCTTGGGCTGTAACGTCGTAGTCTGGCATGTTGCTTTTCGATTTAGGGCCAAACTGCCCATAGGCTGTTATCGCCGCATATATTAGGCGTGGATTTACCTCCTTAAGATCCCTATAGCCTATGCCCCAGTTGTCCATAGTTCCAGGCTTGAAGGTTTCTATAATCACGTCAGCTTTTGCAGCCAGGTCCTTGAATATTTCGCGGCCTTCTTGCGTTTCCAAGTTCAACGTTATATGGTACTTGTTTCTGCCTTCGTTAAGATAGGCCAAACCGGTATCCTTGTGCGTGAAACCGTACGGCGTCCAAAGTCTGGCTATGTCGCCTGATGGCGGTTCAATTCTGATCACTTCAGCACCCCACTCGGCAAGAATTGACGAGCAAAATATGCCTGCAAAGTTTTTATAGCTGAGGTCAAGCACCAGTATGTCATCTAAAGCTTCGGGTTTTGTACCTGCTTTAGCCGGATCATCCCGTTCTCTTATCCAATCCTCCCAACGTTCATCGTACTTTTTCTCCAAAACCTCTTTGATCTTCTTCTCTAAGGTTTCATCATCCATAAGTTCCACCTTCCATGTTATGTGCAAGCCACTCGGCCTCAGGATGTTGCTTGAGAGTAGGCGTTGGCCTCTGTCCCGGCACCTCAACCCATTTGCCTAAGGCTTTAACTTCATAGAGCCTCTTTATTTCATCCATGCTCATGCCAAGCACCGTGGTTAATATAAACTCGTTGTCCAAGCCTACAGGTCTGCATCCCCATCTAAGCGGGGGCGGAGGGGTCTCAGACATTTTAACCGGATAGGTGGAGTCTCTGTGGATTCCGATCTCGCAGCTATCCATGTCCCATAAGTGTCCCCTTTCAAGCCAGTGTTCGTCGTTATAGAACTCCTTAACTGTTCTCGCCGGTTCAGCTGCGAAACCGTATTTTTCAGCAAGTTCCACTATACGGCTTGTTTTCTGTTTTTCGCACCAACTTGCAATAATACTGTAAAGCTCCTTTTGATTTTCCTCTTTAAGTCTGCTTAAGTAGTCTTTGAATTTTGGATTTTCAGCCATTTCAGGCATGCCCATAGCAGCGCAAAGTCCTCTAAACTCATCTGGAGCCGGCGCCGCTATGGCAACATAACCATCAACCGCCTTGAAAACTCCCATAGGAACGACAGCTGCGTCCACATTTCCAGTGGTCTCTCTGTTTTTACCCGTGAAATGCACCCAAAGCCAAGTCCAATCCAGCATTCTTAACATGGTTTCCACCTGAGAAAGCTCGATGAATTGTCCCCTGCCTGTTTTTTCCCGATGATATAAAGCGGCTAATGTGGCTATCCAGCCTATCAAAGAGCCTAGGATATCAGCTATATATAAATAGTTTTTGAGGGGCGGTCTACCTTGAAATCTGGTGATGGACGCTAAACCGCTTGCTGCTTGACCTACACCATCAAACGACGGCCTATTTTCCTCAGCCCACGGACCCCATTGGCCATAACCGTTAAGTGCTATGTATATTATTCGCGGATTAATTTCTCTTATCTGTCTATATCCCACTCCAAACCTCCTTTCCATGACTCCTGGTCTAAGATTATCAACAACAATGTCTGACTTAGCCGCCAACTTCAGGAAAACTTCGCGCCCCTCCTTGACATGTAAGTCTAAACCTAGGCTGTACTTGTTTCTGGCCATATGTACAAAAGACGCTGAACTGTCTCTCCACCATTTCCCTCCAATCGGGGTTCTCCTCATGTTATCCCCCTCTTCTGGGACCTCTACTTTTATGACCTGGGCACCCATGTCAGCGTAAAGCATGGAAACCCCTGGGCCAAGTATGTAGGTGGCTACCTCAAGCACCCTTATGCCGTGCAATGGACCCTTACTTCTGCGCATCTTGTCTAGATAATTCTCGAAAAAACTTTGAGAGCCACGTTCCATAATCTGTCACCCTTTATGAAGCTTGAATTGAGTATACAAGCTTATTATTATTAAGTTTATACAGTCGCAAGCTTCAGTCAAGCCCATTAATTAAAGGCATAATTTGCCTGAACTTTTTAATAATCCTCCATCCGCCCATCAAAAAAGAAATACATGTGGATTATATATGTGAATGTTGAAGAGAAAACTTGGGCCCGTAGTCTAGAATGGATTAGGACGCTGGCCTGCGGAGCCGGAGATCCTGGGTTCAAATCCCAGCGGGCCCGCCAAAACTTTTCGCAATGTTCGCCCATTGCTATTGTTTCCCTGAAATGCGCGTTTAGGAAAATCCACGGCGAAAACTTTTAGTAAGTATGATCAAAACTTAGACCTCTTCTTAAATCGAGGTTTAACTATGACCGTGCGAAAAGTTAATGACTGCCTTTTTATGATAGATTTGAGGCCGGCTGGTATTGAGAGCTTTTCCGCTTCATATGTTTTCAGAGGTGAGAAAAACGCCATTATAGAATGCGGGCCTGCCTCTGCTGTGGAGAATTTGCTTAAGGGCTTAAAAGAACTGGAGTTATGCCCCGAAAAGGTTGATTACGTAATGGTTTCGCATGCTCATATAGACCACTGGGGAAGCGCAGGCACATTACTGAAACATTTGCCAAAAGCTAAACTTGTTGTACACCCGATGGGGCTCTCCCATTTGGCTAATCCCCAAAAACTCTGGTTACAGTCCAAGCAGGTTTTGGGCGAGGTTGCCGAAATTTTCGGGCAGCCTGCTCCGGTTCCGGTTGAACGTATGGTGCCGGCCAAAAATGGCATGATAATATGCTTGGGTAATGGGTTTGAAATTCAAGTTATAGAGACATTGGGACATGCTCCCCATCACGTGAGTTACTATGAACGCGAATGCGGGATTCTATTCCCCGGCGAAACTGCGGGGGTTTACATTGAAAACTTAAAGGTAACCTTGCCTGCGACCCCACCGCCAATGATGCTGGACAAACTTTTTGAATCTTTGGAGAAATTGGTTAGGCTTAACCCAAAAATGTTATGTTACACGCATTTCGGCTTAGCCCATAATGCTTCTGAAATGTTAAAGGCTTACATTAGGCAAATTAGCATTTGGGCCTCAACAATCCGCGAGTGCCTTAAAAACGGTGAAAGCATGGATTTCATTATGGAAAAGCTTATGGAGAGAGATCCTAATTTGAAATTTGCATCCGGCTACGTGAAAACCCACCCGATAATAAGCCGTGTCTTCTCCAGCCTAATTCAAGGCTTTACAAATTCAAACTAGCTTTTCTTTCCTTAAATGCTGCTGAAACTAACTATTACTTAATGCTGAAAGTTTTGAAGCATAGCATCGATGGATTTTCCAACGTTCTCTCCTATATATCCCCCTTCTAAAACGAAAAAGGTTGGTTTTTCAAGAGACGCAATTATTTTCCCTATCTCGCCGTAACTTTTCTCAGTTAGCCCTAAAGAGGCTAAATCTCCTTTGAAAGCGTCAAATCCTGCTGAAACAGCTATAACTTCGAACCTCTCCACATCAACTTTGTTAAGCGCGTCTCTCAAAGTTTTTAGGTAAACCTCTTCTCCGCAGTCTGCGCTTAACGGATAGTTTAGACAGTTAGCCTCTGAATAGTATCCTGTGCCGGGGTAATGCGGGTACCTGTGTAAAGAAATGAATGTGACCTTCTCGTCTCCAAAGAATATTTCTTGGGTTCCATTACCGTGATGGCCATCTATGTCTAGAATCAATGTAGGCTTATTGAGGTGTTTCACGGCCACCGCAATGTTGTTTATGTAACAAAAGCCTTTAGTGTATGCGCCGAGCGCCGCGCCGTATTTGCCCACATGGTGTCCCGGAGGCCTCATTAAGGAAAAGCCGTCTGTTTCTGCTGCCAAAATCGCACCGCCCGCCGCAAGCCTAGCATACTCATAAATGTTCTCGTATGCTGGGGTGTCAACATCCTCTACGGCTCCCCTTTTAAGCAATTGTATGTATTCAGGTTCGTGAACCCTAAGGAGGTCCTGTTCATCGGCTAGCTTTGGTTCTATGAATTCATATCCCTTCTCTTTCAAGATTTCGTATGCTCTCCTAACCCTCTCTGGACTTTCTATATGCCCATATCCGTATTCCAAGCATTTTCCAGAGAAAATAATTTTAGGCTTCATGATGGCAACCCAGCCTTTAAGCTTATTGCTATACTTAACCTACATATATCAGTGTTGGCACTTTAACAGTGTTTAGTCCCACAGGTTGACGTTTAATGATTTCAGAGAACCCATTTAAAGAATTTAGAAGAGAATGCAAAGCAATTCTAAAGAATGCCCTAGAAAAGGTTTTCCCAGAAAAAACCTTTAAGCAGATTATTCTTGAAAGACCCCCCGTTTTGGAGTTTGGGCAGTTGGCTTCCTCTATATGTTTTGAGTTGGCCAAGAAAAGTGGAGAAAAACCCCTGGAACTTGCTGAGCGCTTGGTCAAAGCAATAGGCAGATCGAAGTTTTCGCTAGTAGAGAATGTGACTGCGGCCGGAGGAGGTTATATAAATTTCCATGCGAACTTTGCCAAGCTTTCTGCTTTAACAATAGAGTCTGTAAGACGTTTGGACAACATCTACGGCTTCGTTAAAGCTGATAAGCCCTTGAAAATTATTGTGGAACATACAAGTGTAAATCCCCTCCACCCAATTCATATAGGGCAAGCAAGAAATCCGATGCTTGGGGACGCACTTGCCCGCATGCTTTCCTCAAGGGGTCACATTGTCTTCCGTCACTATTATGTAGATGATGTTGGCCGGCAGACAGCAGTAATTGCCTACGGATATGAAAAGTTGGGCAAGCCCAAATTGGCGGAAAAACCTGACCATTACATTGGAAAAATATACACAATAACCAGCTGCCTCGTTGAAATAAACCGTCTCAAAAAGGAGCTTGAAAACGCGAAGGCTGTCTCAGCGGAAGAAAAAATTACAAAGATTAATAGGGAATTGGATGATTGGGTGTCGGTGGCTTATGAATTAAAGGCTAAATACCCAGAGCTTTTTGAAGAGCTTCTGCAGAGAATAAGCGAAGATGAGGACCCTGAAAAAACGATTAATGCGCTGAATAGGGCTTATGAAGCTGGAGATGAAAGGGCCAAAAATCTTGTGAGGGAAGTCAGCGAATTATGTTTAAATGGGTTTAGGGAAACCCTAAGCCGTGCTGGAGTTTTCTACGATTCATGGGACTGGGAAAGCGATCTTGTATGGAGTGGGCTGGTGAAAGAGGTGCTCCAACAGCTGAAACAGACACCCTATGTTTTCCTTAAAGGAGGCGTTCTCGAATTTGACGCTGAAAGTGTTGTAAGAGAGCTAAACTTGTGGGAGCGGTTAGGCCTAAGAAAAGATCAGGTTGTACCATCCTTAACGCTGGTGCGGGCTGATGGCACAACACTTTACACAACTAGAGACATAGCCTACACTTTGTGGAAATTCAGAAAAGCCGACAAGTGTATTAACGTTATAGGCATGGAGCAATCATTGGCGCAGATGCAGCTGAAAGTAGCCCTATACGCTTTGGGCTATGGGGAATGCGCTAGCAACCTAACTCACTTCGCCTACAACTTAGTAACTTTGCCAGGATACAAAATGTCCAGCCGAAGGGGACGGTACATAACCTTAGACGAGGTCATGGACGAAGCCGTTAGAAGAGCATACGAAGAGGTTTCGAAGCGCTCGCCACAGCTACCGGAAGAAATTAAAAGAGAGGCTGCAGAGTTTGTTGGTATCGGCGCAGTGCGCTATGCACTTGTTGAGGTTGACCCTTCTAAGCCCGTTGAATTCAACTGGGACAGAGTGCTAAACTTCGAGAAAAATAGTGCACCATATATTCAATACTCTCATGCTAGAGCATGCAGTATACTGCGCAAAGCCTCCAGAAAACCTGAGAACCCCTCTTATGACCTGTTAAAAGAAAAACTTGAACATGAGCTTGTTTTGACCTTGGCCAGTTTTCCAGAAATTTTCATTGAGGCAACAGAAACGCTTAAGCCGAACTTGATAGCTGACTTTGCTAACGCCCTTGCAGATAAATTTAACACTTTTTACAATGCCTTTCCAGTAATAAAGGCTGAACCGAAAGAGCTTAGCGATGCAAGGCTCGGCTTAGTCGACGCAACAAGAATAGTTTTAAGAAATGCCTTAAGCCTGCTTGGGATTGTTGCCCCAGAAAGAATGTAAATTAAGGTAGACTATCTCAAAACTTAACGCAAAAGTAACCATACAATTCTACTCTGGGGCTTGTTCAAGAGCTATAGTTTCAATTTCCTTATCAGTTACAACTTTTATAAAATAGTTTACGCCGCTTGTCCATTCATATCTAAAACTGGTTTTTGAAGTTCCTCCGGGGGGTAAAGTCGACAAATTCCAGATAACTTGTATCTCCGTCCAGTTCTGGTTGGATGAAGGCTTAATCAGGACAATGTTTTTTAGGTTGCAACCCGCGTCGCCATCATTTTTAACATTGATTTCTACTTGTTTTGGTAAGCCTTTAATGAACTTCACTTCGCTGATTATTACATCGCATTTAGGTTCTGCTTTTCCCTTAGGTCTCCATGGCATAGCGATCATTTAACTTCACTTTGATCGATCATGATGTAAGGCAACATTCTTTTATGTATGTTTCGCTAATCTTTCTGCATAAATTAAAAAGGCAAATATAAAACGGACGGAAATTTGTAGCGGCATGCTAAGAAAGAAGACTAATAAACGGTGAGTTAGCATGCTTCGCAAGCGGCTTTTAGATAGAACCAATAGCTTATGCCCAAAGTGTATGCAAATTATCCCGGCCGAGATCTTCACTGATGGTAAAAGGGTTTTCATGCAAAAAGAATGTTTGAAACACGGCGTCTTCCAGGGGTTAATTTGGAACGATTACCAAATCTACCAAAGATCTTTTAAATTCGCGAGGCCTGGGAGATTGCCGGAAAACTGGGCTACGTCAATTAACGAGGGTTGCCCTTACGATTGCGGTCTTTGCCCAGAACATAAACAGCACACCTGCCTAGCCATATTAGAGGTTACAGACAAGTGCAACTTAAACTGCCCAGTGTGTCTTGCATCTTCTAGCAAAAGGAACGACCCTGAACTAAACCAGATAGAATACGCGCTTAAGAAACTTTTAGGATATGAAGGGAGAGAAACTTCGCTTCAAATAAGCGGTGGCGAGCCAACAATTCGAAAAGATATTGTTGAAATAGTTCAGACGGCTGTTAGCCTTGGATTTAAAAAAATCGAAGTTAATACTAATGGAATCAAACTTGGCAGAGACCAGAAGTTAGCAAGGGAATTGTTCGATGCTGGGCTTGGGGGCATATACCTCCAATTTGATGGATTAATCCCTGAAACCAACATGCTTCTTAGAGGTGCATATCCGGACCTTTTGCCCTTAAAAGAAATGGCTATTGAAAGAGCGAAAAGAGCTGGTTTAGAGGTTACACTAGCAGCAACGATTGTTAAAGGAGTTAATGATGACCAACTTTGGGACATTATAAAATACGCGATCAAAAGGGATCTAAAGGGCGTCAATTTTCAAACGTTCACAGCATCTGGCAATTTTCCTCCAATCTTGTTCAATCCTATGGAAAGAGTAACCATTCCCGACATAGTTAAAGAAATTCAAGCTCAAAGTGGAGGACAATTAAAAATTGAGGATTTCATACCCATACCCTGCCAGGACAACCGCTGCGCCGCAATCACCTATACGATCATTAAAAATGGAAAAATCACACCGATAAACAGGTTGGTTGTCGTCGAAAAAGTTATTGACTACTACTCTGAACTTGCCGATTTCGATGAACTTTTAAAAACGGTAAATGACGCACTCTGTAATGGGAAGGAAAATGAGGCTCTGTGCTGCAGTACTTTGCTAGATGAGCTTAGAGGGCAATATTTTAGCATAGCCTGCCACGGCCTCCAGGATATATGGAACATCGACCTAAAAAGGGTGAAAAAATGTTGTGTTCATGAATTGACTACAGATGGAAAACTTATACCATTCTGCCTTTACAACATTACAAATTTAGAAGGCAAACAACTAAATGAATTATTTATTTAACAATCATGATTAAAGAAAAAATAAGGCTATTAAAGACGGAACTAATAGCAGGCTGCTGAACTTCTTTAACCTCACGGTTACTGTATCCCAATGAGTTCTTTGCATAACTTTACTCCTTTAGTAGCTGAGTCCGCCCAAGCGTCTGCGCCTGTATACTGCCTAGCATTTTCATCCACTCTACCACCGCCGATTATTACTTTGACTTTATCCCTGAGGCCTGCCGCTTTTAATGCCTCGATAGTCCTTCTCATTGCGTCAATGGCCAGTGTTAGCAATCCGCTCAAACCTACGATGTCTGGCTTATGCTCCTTTACCGCTTCGACAAATTTTTCAGGGGGCATGTCCACCCCTATGTCTATTACCTTGAAGCCAGCTGCTTCAGCAAACGCCTTGAAAATGTTCTTACCGATGTCATGGATATCCCCCTCTACGGTGCCTAGAACAATAGTTCCAATAGGCTTTGCTCCTTCCTTTTGAAATTTGGGCAACACCAACTCCATGGTTTTGTTAAATATGTAGCCAGCCATGACGAGCTCTGATAGGAAGTACTCTCCTTTTTCAAATTTCTCGCCAATTATGTCTGTGGCTTTCCTACAAGCTTCAAAAATTTCAGCTGGGTCATACTTCTCAAGGCTTTCTTTAACGAGGCTTATAGTTTTCTCCTCATCGAGATTGGCGAAAGCATCTACAAGGTCATCTAGCAAACCCATTTTCATCACCTCCACATGAACTAACGGCGTGGGGTGCCGTATTTTTCTACGGCTTTTATTACGGTTTTTACGTTTTCAGGTGGGGTTTCTGCGGGTATGGCTGTTGAAGATGCAAGTATTAGTCCGCCGCCGGGCATTAGGTCTTCCAGCAGTTTCTTGAT
>JANXEP010000053.1 GCA_025057795.1 Candidatus Bathyarchaeota archaeon
AAGTTAAATATTCTGCTGCATACAAGTATATACCGTGAACGCATATGAAAGTCAGAACAAGCATCCTAATAGAAGACGCAATTCTGAAACAAGCTCAAGAACTGGGAATAAACGTTTCTCAGTTCACGGAAAACGCTTTAAAACAAGCAATCGCCTACCTATCCAACCTAAACATAAAAACAGTATTAAATAACGCTTCAGGCGGTGACGCGGGGTTAAATTGGAGCTTCCCGAGGGATTCACTCCCTTCTCGGGCGGGATTTGAACCCGCGACCACCGCCTTACCAAGGCGGTGCCCCACCAGGCTAGGCTACCGAGGCGTGCCGCAGCATATATACAACGCCTCGTCTTTTTTAAAGGATTTCGCATTGCAAGATGGCTGAAAGCAAATAAATTTATTTGTTATGATACTCATGCAGAATGTTAATGGGAAAGCGCGGGGGTCGCCAAGCCTGGTCAAAGGCGCAAGGCTTAGGACCTTGTCCCGTAGGGGTTCGTGGGTTCAAATCCCACCCCCCGCACCAAATAAAGCCCTATGAAAGCGTATTTCAACAAAATAAACCAATTTATGCGTTGGTATGGTTATTCAGCACAAAATTGTCTATAGATTTCCTGCGATCGTTAAACATGCTTAAGTTAACAGTGGAAAACGCAAATAAAGTTTGGTTATTTCTAAAGTTAAGTTGGTGTAATTTGGGGTGAAGTAGGGATGGTAGCGGAACAAATTGTAATTTTGGGTTTTTCTGGAAGTTTGAGACAGGGGTCATATAATAAGGCGCTGTTACGTGCTGCCGCTGAGCTGATGCCAAAAAATGCTGAACTGGAAATTTTTGACCTCGATGGAATTCCCTCTTTTAATCAAGACCTCGAAAACAACATGCCCGCTAAAGTTAGGGAGTTTAAAGAAAAAATAAGGAGGGCAGACGCCATTCTTATCGCAACCCCAGAATACAACTATTCTTTTCCAGGAGTTTTGAAGAACGCCATTGACTGGGCTTCTAGGCCGCCTGGAGACAACTCCTTCGATGGAAAACCAGCGGCAATAATGAGCGCATCCATTGGAATGTTGGGAGGCGCCCGCGCCCAATATCATCTAAGACAGGTTTTAGCAGCATTAAACATGTATCCAATAAACAAGCCTGAAGTCATAGTGCCCCTAGCAGCTGAAAAGTTTGACGATAAAGGAAGACTAATCGATGCGAAAACCCGTGCAAAGATTCAAGAATTGTTAGAAAGCCTTGTCGCGTGGACTATAAAATTAAAGGAATTATAACCCGCCGACGAAGAACACTCGATTGATGTCTTGTAGTCATTGGACAAAATTTTTATTTCCTTTCAACCAATTTGTTTCTGGAGATGTTTTTATGAAAGTTGAGCCTGACAGAAAACTGGACTGCCTAGGACTGTATTGTCCAGAGCCGGTTTTTCGAACTAGAATGGAGTTGGATGAGATGAAAGCCGGGGAAATCCTTGAGGTTTTGGCGGATGATCCGGCTGCTGAGGACGATATCAGAAGCCTTGTTAAAAATCTTGGACATGAAATAGTAGGCGTAACTAGAAATGGAGATAAGGTTAAGATTCTGATTAGAAAGGTAAGGTAACCTTTGAGGAGGGAAATACATGCCAGAGGGAAAGAAGAAACTTTTGTATATTCAGACAAGCGGTGTTGATGCGCCGGAACGCGCTTACGCTCCATTTGTCTTGGCGACGACAGCGGCTATGATGGGTATGGAAGCCACCATTTACTTCCTAATAAAGGGAGTGACTGTTATTAAGAAAGGCGAGGCTGAAAAGATTAGGATTGGAGGTTTTCCATCTCTTAAGGAAGTTATGGATCAAGCGGTAAAGGCTGGGGTAAAGCTAATGGTATGTGAGCAAAGCTGCATATTGTTGGGTATTCCCCGCGGAGACTTTACGCCTGAAGCCAAGATTGTAGGCGCGGCAACCCTAAACGATTTGGCAATTAACGCAGACGCGATCATCTGCTTCTAGAAGCTGATGCATATGTCTGTTTCAAGAAAAATTTACATGGACCACACGGCCGGAAAGCCCGTTGACGCTCGCGTCTTAGAGGCTATGCTTCCATACATGAAATCTCTATACGGCAACCCATTTTCCATCCATTCCTTCGGAGAATCGCCGAGGAAGGCTTTAGAAGAGGCGCGGACCAAAATCGCAGAGCTGATCAACGCTGAAAGGAAAGAGTCTATAATTTTCACCTCCGGCGCCACTGAAAGCAACAATCTGGCTATAAAAGGCGTGGCTAACCGTAACGTCGATCGGGGTAAACACGTAATAACCTCAAGCATTGAACACATGTCAGTCTTGAATCCGTGCAAGTTTCTTAAAACAAAAGGATTCAACGTTACCTTTCTGCCCGTTGACAGCTATGGCGTTGTAAGCCTTGAAAGCCTAGAGAACGAATTAAAAGACGACACGATTCTTGTTTCCATTCAGTATGCTAACGGAGAGATTGGGACAATCCAGCCTATAAAAGAAATAAGCCAGATAGTCCACAGAAAAAACGCTTATCTGCATGTAGATGCAACAGCAGCCAACGGGTTAATTCCGATAGATGTGAGAAAGGATGGAATTGATTTACTCACCCTTTCTTCTAACGACATGTATGGACCTAAAGGCGTGGGCGCCCTTTACATACGCGATGGCGTCCGATTGGAACCCATTCTTCACGGTGGAGGTCAAGAACGCGGGTTGCGTTCCGGAACAGAGAACGTGCCAGGCATAGTTGGTTTTGGTAAAGCAGCAGAAATAGCCCGAAAGGAAATGCTGGAAGAAAGCGAAAGACTGAGTAGGCTTAGAGACAGGCTTATCAAGGGTCTGCTTGAGTCTGTGCCCTACTCTTATTTGAACGGGCATCCAGTTAGGCGATTGCCAGACAACGCTGCATTACGGTTCAACTTTATTGAAGGAGAATCCATCCTTTTAAGCCTAGACATGATGGGTGTAGCAGCCTCTTCCGGTTCAGCTTGCACCGCGAAAACTTTGGAGCCATCTCACGTTTTGATGGCGACGGGTCTTAAGCATGAAGAAGCCCACGGTTCAGTGCTCTTCACCCTTGGGAAGCAAAACACAGAAGAAGAGGTAGACTATGTTATAAGCATCATGCCTGACATCGTTAAAAGATTGAGGGCTATTTCGCCACTAACCCCTAAGGAGCTGATAAGTAGTGTATAGCGAGAAAGTTATGGAACATTTCCGAAACCCGCGCAACATGGGAGAAATTAAAGACGCTGATGGCGTGGGCACCGCTGGAAACCCCGTTTGCGGAGACATGATGACCATATACATAAAGGTTAAAGACAACCGCATTGAGGATATAAAGTTTAAAACTTTTGGGTGCGGCGCAGCCATAGCCACAAGCAGCATGGTAACCGAGCTAGCGAAAGGAAAAACCCTAGAAGAAGCCCTGAAAATCACAAGAAAGGATGTGGCAGACGCTTTAGAAGGGCTTCCACCGGTCAAAATGCATTGCTCAAACTTGGCGGCAGACGCCTTAAAAGCCGCAATAGAAGATTACCACAAAAAACAGAAAGGTAAGGAGGCGACAAAATGAAAAAAGAGTTTATTCGATGCGAATTCTGCAACATAAAAATCCCGTTAGAAACATGCCAACTTGCAACCTATCACACGACTATTGATGGGAAAGAGCACCTCTTCTGCTGCCAAAACTGCGCTGAAAGATACAAACAGAAAAGAAAATCTACAACTAAACAGTAACGAAAGTTCAATGTAAAAAGGCTTAGAACCTTTATTTTTTAGCCTTTGTTTTAACTGGTTTCATCGGAACTTCGCAACAAATCAAGTCACATTCAGCACACCCACAAGCTTCATCCACAACAACCACAAGCCCACATTTCTCACACTTATATTTCTCGCCCTTTTTAGCCAAAATTCCACCTCCCTCTATTTTTGTAGTGCTCAAGTTGAAATATAAGAGTTCTGCAAGTGTCAGATTAAAATTTGAATGACTAATATGCGCAAAATTTAGAGCAACGATGATAAGTAACATAGGAAATAAATGATTAAACCGTTTTTCTTTTTAGCACTCTTTGGACCTTTTATTGTATTTTCTCATCCCATTTATTTGCAGGCTCTTGGTGAATGTGGTGGATGTTGAAACTCGCCCGTTCCACGTAAACCCGCGCTGAAATCCAGAGGGGGTAGTGTATCAGAAGCAAGACCTGAATACGCAACAACGTGGACAGCGTTCAAACTCTCAGAAAACGCAATAAGTAACCATTAAAAGAATTCTGCTAACGGTGCTGTGGGTTTTTCTCTTATTATTTATGGGTTTAGACTTTTTGTCAGTGTGTATTGCCACTTGCTTGTAAAGTCTCTTTTCAATTGGGTGATAGACCATCTGAAGCAAGCTTTTGCATCTCCCAACTGGAAATACGTTGGCCTTACTTTTTATTTCCTCATCCACAGCCTTGAGGACGTCTATTATAGAGGCTTCATCTTTTAGGGTTAGTTGAACGGCTTGAGGTAAAACTTGTTTATTTCCCGTTGACGGATAATCACCGTGACTCTATTCATCCATGTTTCTATGTGAATAAATTAACTTAACCGTTTTGCGTTTTCAAGGTTTTCTTATGCAACTTTATAACCAAAGATGTGAATGCTAATTCAAAAGCTGTGTGCGTCGAAAAATAAATTTAAATTCTTTAACATTACAAGTTAATGTCGATGAGGCAGATGAACAGAACAAAAGAGGATAAGGCTGAGTGCGAGCATAAGTGGAAGGCTGAAGGGCTAACAGAAGACAAGTCTCACGTCAAGCTTGTTTGCGAAAAGTGCGGAGCAAAAAAGGAGATAGAACTTTTCCCATAAAGGCGAGACAGTTTGTTCTCACCCTTTGCTACTGGTCGCTGTTAATTGATATCCACTAAAAATTAACAACGCTTTTCAGAAAAAGAAAATAGGAAGCCTATGATTAAAAATGGTCGAGGCCTACAGTCGAGTGGCCGAGGTGAGGTAGCCTGGAAGCCTACGGGCCTGTGGAGCCCGGTGCCCGGGTTCAAATCCCGGCCTCGGCCCCACATATAGTGCCTTAGCCCGGGATTTTGGGGACAAATGTTGTACGAATTATGGTTTAAAGAGGTCTCTTCTGCCACGTTAAATTTATAAATGGTTGGTGTCAGCATAGTTTGGGTTACCAAAGTTAAGTGTTGCTTGGGGTGAGATGCGTATGGAATGGTTCATGATGGCTCCAGCGGCTGGTTTGGCTTCCATTGCTTTGGCTGGATATTTGTACCGTTACGTGACCAGTCAGGATAGTGGCACAGAGAGGATGCGGGAAATTGCAGGCGCCATAAAAGAGGGGGCAAAGGCTTATTTAAGGAGGCAGAATTTAACCTTAGCCGCCTTTGTCCTTGTAATGGCTGCAATTTTAGGGGTGCTCTACACGTTTTATGAAGGTTTTCCGCAAGGTTTTCCATTCGGGCTGAGCATGGCTGCCGCGTATCTTTTTGGTTCGCTGTGTACGACGGTTGCTGCGTATGTCGGCATGATGGCTGCCGTTGAAGCCAATGTAAGAACCGCTGCTGCGGCGAGGCAAGGATTAAAAAAGGCTTTTCCCGTAGCCTTCTACGGCGGCGCTGTTATGGGCTTGTTCATTGTGGGGCTAGCTCTTTTAGGAATAAGCCTGCTCTACTATATTTACAGTACTGTTCTGCCACCGGTACTAGGCTGGAAGCCCGAAGAAATACCCATTAAAGCTGCAAAGGTGGTTTTAGGCTTCAGCTTTGGGGCTAGTGCATTGGCGCTTTTCGCAAAAGCAGGCGGCGGCATATATACAAAAACTGCAGATATTAGCGCGGATCTTGTTGGAAAAGTTGAGCTTGGGATTCCAGAAGATGACCCTCGAAACCCAGCGGTAATCGCGGACAATGTTGGGGATAACGTGGGCGATGTTGCTGGGATGGGCGCTGACCTAGTGGACTCATATATCGCCAGCATTGTGGCTGCAATGATTATCGGAGCAACTTTAGGCATGGCTAGCCTCGTAGCGCTTCCCCTCCTGATCGCCGCGGTTGGACTTTTCGCCTCAATATTGGGCGCCTTTATAGTTAAGCTAAGCATAAAGAGTAATCCCGGAGCGGCGCTGAACCGCGGATCCTTTGCTACATGGATAATCTTCGCGGTTTTCCTGTTTATTCTCACCCGCTTTTCAGGGTTGCCTGACAATCAATGGCTCGGAGTGTTTTTGCCAACAGTTGCGGGACTCGTGGCTGGAGTGATTATTGGAGTAACCTCTGACTACTTTACGTCCATCGACAGGGCGCCGGCGCAGAAAGTGGCAAAGGCGTCAACTACGGGCGCTGCGATAAACATCCTCACCGGCTTTTCCTATGGTGTTGTAAGCATAGTTCCACCAATTATAGGGATTTGCGCTGCTACTGTTGCTGCATGGAGTTTAGCTGGCGCCTTCGGCGTTGAGCATGTTTATGGCATTGCTATAGCGGCTGTTGGAATGCTTGCAACCGTTGGCATGACCATATCCGCCGACGCCTACGGTCCAGTGTCGGACAACTCAAAAGGCATTGCTGAACAGTCAGGTTTGGGCGAGGAGGTTATTGAAATTGCAGATAGACTTGATGCGGCGGGTAACACTACGAAGGCTATAACGAAGGGTTTTGCCATTGGCGCCGCTGCCCTGACCGTTTTAGCCCTTTTCGGCGCATATAAGGAGCTTGTCGAGCATGTGCTTACCGACCTTAAAGGCGTACCTTACACGCTTACTCTGAACTTGATGGACCCGAAAATTGTCGCTGGGATTTTCATCGGCGGCATGATGCCTCCACTGCTTTCGGCGCTGCTAATTTTGGCTGTGGGGCGAAATGCTGAAAGAATGGTTGAGGAGGTTAGGCGCCAGTTCAGGGAAATCCCAGGGCTCATGGAGGGCAAAGCTAAGCCGGATTATGCTAAATGTGTGGACATCGCCACAAAAGGTGCAATTAAAGAGCTTATGCTGCCATGTCTATTAGCTATAATAGTTCCAATTATAACCATGGTGGTTTTAGGTAAGGAAGCGTTAGCGGGATTCTTAGCTGGAAGCATTGTCACGGGCATAATCTTTGCCCTATTTATGGCTAATGCTGGCGGACTCTGGGACAATGCTAAAAAATTCATCGAAGCCGGAGCCCACGGCGGCAAAGGCTCAGAAGCCCACAAGGCTGCAGTTACAGGCGACACCGTGGGAGACCCCTTTAAGGACACGGCTGGCCCATCGCTGAACACCATGATCACCGTGATGTCCCTGGTGGCTGAAGTGTTTGCGCCCCTAATAATCCTGTTAACCCTCTAACATCCCCTCCCATATTTTTGGTTAAAACCATCACGCATGATTGCACAGACAGCGAACCCATAGTGAATTTTATAAATAGGTTGTATGTATGTGTGTTAATCTACACGGGCCTATGAGGCGCTAAATATGGAAAAGCCTTGGCACGCTATGAGAACCGAAGAGGTTCTGGACGCGTTGAAGGTTGGCCGAGAAGGGCTTCCCGGCCAAGAAGCGTCTGAAAGGTTGCGAAAGTATGGTTATAACGAGCTTGTGGAGAAAAAACGTGTCACCCCATTCCAGATATTTTTGAACCAGTTTAAAGACATCTTCGTAATTATGCTTTTAATCGCCGTGGTCCTTTCGGTTGCTATAGGATGGTATAAAAGCCTCTCTGCGGCTGAGGGCGGCGCCCTCGATGAATACGTGGATGCCATAACCATCGGCGCAATAGTGGCTCTAAACGCCATCGTAGGCTTTGTTCAGGAATACCGTTCAGAAAAGGCAATTGAAGCCATGAAAAAACTTGCAGCCCCCCGAGCCAGGGTCCTCCGCGACGGGAAAGAAGTGGTTATTCCCGCAAAAGAGGTTGTGCCCGGCGACATAATCCTGCTTGAGGCGGGAGACCGAATACCCGCCGACGCCCGGCTCATAGAGGCTATAGAGTTAAAAACCGAGGAAGCCGCGTTAACAGGGGAATCCACACCCGTCAATAAGGACGTGGAAACAGTCGAGGAGAAAACGCCCATCTCCGACAGGAGTAACATGGTTTTCATGGGAACCCATGTAACCTACGGCAGAGGGAAAGCCGTTGTTGTAGCTACTGGAATGAACACGGAGTTCGGCAAAATCGCCGAGATGGTTCAAACAGTGGAGGAGGAGGAAACCCCCCTACAGCAAAAGCTGGGACGCTTCGCTAAGAAGCTTGGAATAATAATTGTGGTTGCATGTGTAATCATCTTCATTCTCGAAGTTATGAGGGAGGGCCACCACCTTGAAAACATTGTTGACGTTTTTATGACAGCAGTCGCCCTCGCGGTTTCCGCTGTTCCTGAAGGCTTACCCGCTGTTGTAACCGTATGCTTGGCTTTAGGCGCAAGGGAGTTAGCCAAAAGAAACGCCATCCTCAGAAGGCTTGCCTCCGCCGAGACCCTAGGAGCGGTTACGGTTATATGCTCTGACAAAACTGGCACCTTGACGAAGGGAGAGATGACTGTCCGCCAAATATACACAAGCAACAAAAAATTCGATGTTACTGGAGTTGGATACGAGGCTAAGGGCGAATTTCTTTTAGATGGGAAACCCGTAGACGTAAAAGCGGATAACGACCTGCTTTTACTCCTTGAAGCATCAACCCTCTGCACAAACGCCCGATATGATGGAGCAAACATCGTTGGAGACACGACGGAAGGCGCCTTAATAGTTGCAGCTGCCAAGGCTGGAGTAATAAAGGAAGAGCTTGAGAAAACGTTTCCGCGAATCCATGAGGTACCCTTCACCTCCGAGAGAAAACGCATGACAACCGTTCACAGATCCCCCGACGGCAAAGTTTTCGCTTATACAAAGGGCGCGCCCGAAGTCATCCTCGAACGCTGCACCCACATAATCATCAACGGAGAAGTAATGAAGCTAAGCGAGAGAAAACGCAAGGAAATCCTAAAAGTAAACGAGGAAATGGCTGGAAAAGCGCTGCGCGTTTTAGGCGTGGCGTTTAAGGAGGTTTCCCCCTCAGAAGCTGAAAAATTCGACGAGGAAACCTTGGAAAACGACTTGGTGTTTATAGGTTTAGCGGGAATGATTGACCCGCCGAGGGAAGAGGCGAAAATCGCGGTTAAAAAATGTGAAGAGGCTGGAATTAAAACGGTTATGATAACTGGAGATCACAAGCTAACCGCGGTGGCTGTGGCAAAAGAATTGGGGATTCTGAAGAGCGACGAGGCGAGCATGACGTTAACAGGCGCGGAGCTTGACGCCTTAGGCGACGAGGAATTCGAAAAAATTGTTGAAAAAGTCTCCGTCTACGCGCGAGTTTCTCCCGAGCACAAACTTAGAATAGTTAAATTCTTGAAAAAGAAGGGCCACATAGTGGCAATGACGGGGGACGGTGTCAACGACGCCCCCGCCCTTAAGCAGTCCGACATCGGAGTTGCAATGGGCATAACAGGCACGGACGTTACAAGGGAAGCTGCTGACATTGTCTTGGCAGACGACAACTTCGCCACAATTGTCAACGCAGTTGAAGGGGGAAGAACAATATATAACAATATCCGAAAATTCTCCTTCTTCCTCATGAGATGCAACTTCGACGAACTAGCCTTGATCGGAACCTTTGCGCTACTGGGCTTAGAATTACCGCTAACCGCGCCTATGATACTGTGGCTTAACCTGGTCACAGACGGCGGGCCAGCCCTTGCATTAACCATGGACCCGCCTGAAAAAGACGTTATGAAGAGGCCTCCCCGCAACCCGAAGGAGGGAATATTACATGGAAGGTTTGCTTCCATAATAACAACTTTCATCCTGCAGTTTGCATTAACAGGTGGCCTCTTCTATTGGCAGTATTACCTCCTTCCAGGCCCATTAACAGCGGAAAAGCTTGCCCAAGCTAGAACCATGGCTTTTGTTCGGGCAACCTTCCAGGAACTGTTTGTTGTCTGGAACTGCCGGTCAGAACAGCGCAGCGTCTGGAGGATGGGCAAGGAAAACTTCAAAAACAAGTATCTGCTGTTCTCCGTGGTAATCTCAGCCCTAGCAACAGTCCTTGTGGCTTACTTTGGTTTCATGGGAACTGTTTGGCTGGACGACCCCATGGAATGGGCGATTGCAATAACCGCTTCACTTTCCGGATTGTTTATACTGCCAGAAGTGTTCTATGGTAGAAAAATATGGCGGTGGACCTAGGCAGTCACGTTTAATAACAACCCCTTAACATTATTTTTGTTTCGGTGTTCTACTTGAACGTTGAGGAAAATTGGCATGCTCTTGAAACCATTCAATGCTTGGAAAAATTAAAAACTAGCCTACAAGGTTTGACTCAAGAAGAAGCTGCGGAAAGGTTGAAGCGATATGGGTTTAACGAGTTAGCCGCTGTAGGTAAAGTTTCACCTTTAATAACTTTCTTAAGGCAGTTTAAAAGCATCCTCATATTGATACTTATCTGTGCCACAGTTATTTCTTTAGTCACGGGTCACGGTGTTGACGCTTTAGTCATTTTCGTCATAGTTCTCGTCTCCGCCTTGCTTGGTTTTACCCAAGAGTACCGTGCTGAAAGAGCACTGGAAACATTGAAGAAAATGCTTAGTCCAACAGCCGCGTTGATAAGGGACGGGAAAGAGGTAAAGATTCCCACACGAGAAATAGTGCCCGGCGACATCCTTGTTTTAAGGGAAGGCGATAAAGTGCCTGCCGATGCGCGGTTAATTGAGGTGATAAATCTCCAAACTAATGAGGCGTCTTTAACCGGGGAATCTATGCCCGTATCCAAGGAGACAACGGTGCTTTCAGCAGATGTCCATGTTCCCGACAGGAAAAACATGGTGTTTTCCGGCACTGAAGTAATTAGTGGAAAGGGAAAAGCCGTTGTTGTAGCTACTGGAATGAACACGGAGTTCGGCAAAATTGCAAAGCAAGTAACCGTCGTCGTGAAAGAGGAAACTCCCTTAGAAAAGCGAACCAAAGAGTTGGGCAAGTGGCTGGGCATAGTGGCTTTATTTATCAGCGCCTCCGTATTGGTTCTCGGCATCTTTAAAGGCATGGAACCCTTAAAGGTGATTTTATTTAGCATAGCCCTAGCTGTGGCCGCTGTCCCAGAAGCTTTACCCGCCGTTGTTACTGGCAGTTTAGCGATTGGCATGTATAAAATGGCTAGAAGCAACGCCCTTGTCCGGAAAATGCCCGCCGTCGAAACGCTCGGCGCCGTCACTGTCATTTGCTCAGATAAAACAGGCACATTAACCAGAGGGGAAATGACTGTTCGCAGAATCTATGTGGGTAAAACGATGATAAATGTTAGCGGGGCGGGTTACGAGCCTAAAGGAGAATTTCAAACAGAAGATGAAAGCATTCTCAAAAGCGAAATTTTCTCTCTTCTTATGAAAGGTTCTATTTTATGTAACGATTCTGAATTATCCCTTGAAGGGGGACAATGGCGCATCAAGGGCGACCCCACCGAAGGAGCGCTTCTTGTGGCTGCCGCGAAAGCCGGTTTTCAGCAGAATGAAATAAGAACGCGATACCCCCGAGTAGGCGAGCTGCCCTTCAGCTCCGAAAGAAAACGAATGACAACTGTTCACTTAACACCCGATGGGGATAAAATCGTATACGTGAAAGGTGCGCCTGAAATAGTTTTAGACAAATGCACCCACGTGTATGAATCGAAAATGGTGGAAAAACTAACTGAAAAAAGGAGAAAACAAATCCTCGAAGTAAACGAGGAAATGGCTAAAGACGCCCTTAGGGTTCTAGGCGTAGCTTACAAGAAAATACCTGCCGACTTAACGAACTTCGACGAGGAAACCTTGGACAAAAACCTAGTTTTTTTGGGTTTGTTGGGGATGATGGATCCGCCCCGGGAAGAGGCAAAAAGGGCTGTGGAAGTTTGCAAACAAATCAAGATAAAAACGGTCATGATAACAGGCGACCATAAACTTACTGCTGTGGCGATAGCCAAGGAGATGGGTATTTTCCAAGAGGGAGACATTGTACTCACAGGCGAAGACTTGGAAAAAATGACTGATGAAGAGCTTAAAAATGTCGTTGAGAAGGTTTCAGTATACGCACGGGTTTCTCCGACGCATAAGCTGAAAATTGTCCAAGCGTTGAAAGCCAAAGGGCACGTGGTTGCTATGACTGGAGACGGCGTTAATGACGCCCCAGCGCTTAAACATGCGGATATCGGAGTGGCAATGGGCATAACTGGAACGGATGTGGCTAAAGAAGCGTCAGATTTGGTGCTTCTGGATGACAACTTTGCAACGATAGTTAAAGCTATTGAACTTGGCAGGTGGATATATGACAACATTAAAAAATATCTCACATACCTTCTTCAAGCCAATCTTGTAGAAATAGCGGTGCTTTCAGTTGGGTTTCTACTCTACCCCGACGTTCTACCCCTCCTGCCCGTACAGATTCTTTACATCAACCTGGCCACTGATGGTCTTCCAGCCATAGCTTTAGGTGTAAGCCCTCCAGACCCCGACATTATGAAAAGGCCTCCTCGAGACCCAAAAGAAACAGTTTTCACCAAAGATGTTAAGTCCTTTCTTTCGCTTGCAGTTTTAATAGAGGTCCCTCTTTTGCTATGGGTTTTCTTAAGCTCCTTGACACAAAGCGAGCAAATAGCTCAAACCAGACTGTTTTTGGTCCTAGTTTTCTTTGAATTGGTCATAGCGTTAAACTGTCGCTCGCTGAAACACACCCTAATCGAAGCGCCGCCTCACAAACTCCTTTTGTTGGCGGTGATATGGGAAGCCTTGCTTATAACAGCCTTAGTCAACATTCCCGTTACGCGGCAGGCACTTGGAGTAACCCAGTTTGGGCTGTTTGAAGTTGAACTTATCGCTGGTTTAAGCCTTATAACCATACTCAGCATTGAAGGTATAAAACGACTCTTGCAACCAAAATCTAAAAATTAAACTTTGCATGCAACGCAGGTCCCTAACTCGAAGTTTTGCCAATATTTTCTGTTAGACTTTGGGACACTCTATGTCATAACTCAACCGCTTTTCACTTGACGCCTTAAACCTGTAGGCCACTGCATAGATGCTGGCTGTGGCTATGGGCTTCGCATTCACAGAAGGAGGCGCGTTTCAACACCCCCGCCAGAAAGAGGCGTGCAAACCCGCAGTATGCTCTGCCGCCAAAATTTTAATAATTCTCCGCTGGAAGTTCTAGAAAAGGCTTTTATAGAAGTTGTGTAGCACCATCATTTCTCTTTCCATCATGAATGCAATTAAGGTGTCCGAAGTGCAAGAAGCCTATAAGATATTAGGAGTGAAGGCGGAAAGTGGAAGATGGTTTTTAGTCATATCCGGATTAATAATAATGCTGTGTCTTGGGGCAATTTACGCCTACAGCGTAATTGCTGTGCCTTTAAGGAAACTCTTTGAGGCAGCTCCACCAGAAGGTTACGGTTTAAAAGTGACATCTACTGAAATGCAAATTCCTTTCATAGTTTTCCTTCTAGTCTTCGCCCTCACAATGCCTCTGATGGGCAAATACATCGAAAAATATGGTCCGAAAAAGATAGCCCTTCTCGGAGCAGTTTTCGTCGGCCTCGGATGGTTTTTGGCTTCCTTCGCGACTTCGCCAACGACTTTAGTGCTCCTTTACGGCGTAATCGGCGGCCTAGGCGTTGGAATAACATACAACTGCCCCATAGTAACCTCGACCAGATGGTTCCCTGACAAGAGGGGCTTAGCCGTAGGTTTAACCCTTCTCGGATTCGGCTTCTCCGCAGCCCTCGTAGGTCCCGCGGCAGACCTTCTAATGGCAGGTTTTGGCATCTCCAAAACCCTCCAAATCCTAGGAGTCACATTTTTCGTTTTAATGGTGCTCTTCGCCTTGCCTCTCCGATTTCCCCCAAGCAGCTGGAAACCCGAAGGATGGAATCCTCAAGAGAAAAGCGCTGTAAAGGCTGCAGTTAAAGACATTGTGAGGAGTGAACTGGTTAAAACAAGGGTCTTCTACGCCTTGTGGATCTGCTACACCGTTGGAACCCTCGCCGGGTTGATGGCGATAGGTGTTTCTAAACCCGTTGGGTTAGAGGTTGCAGCGAACGCTGGAATAAGCGAAACAGAAATATCGGCGCTGCTGACAACCTTGATAGTTCCCTTCGCGTTTTGCAACGGGTTCGGCCGTCCTTTATTCGGCTGGATAACCGACAAACTTGCCCCGAGAAAGGCTGCGGCAATATCCTTTATCCTTATTCTTACGGCTTCTATGTTGATGCTTACCAACCCAGCATCCATAACGGCTTACGTTATAGCCTTTGCAATTTTATGGCTGAACCTCGGCGGCTGGCTTGCAATAGCCCCAGCTGCAACCGCCCATTTCTTCGGCACTAAAGACTATGCCCGCAACTATGGACTTGTCTTCACCGCTTATGGGGCGGGGGCTTTAATTGGCAACTTGTTGGCAGGGCAAGCTAAAGACGTGTTTGGCGCGTACATAACGGTTTTTCAGTACGTGCTAGCCCTAGCCCTGTTAGGGCTTGTTGTGGCCGTCATGTTAAAACCGCCAAAACAGAAGTAATCACCCTGAGGTCAGCAAAATCTGCCATAGCCCTAACATTTTGGGACACTTTATATGAAGTGTTTCTATCAATCCTAGCATAGAATTGGCACGAAAAGGTATATTAGATGGAAATTGAACACTGCTCTGCTCTAAAAAGGTGATGTAAATGGCCCAAAGTGCAGAGGCTTATAAAGAATTCTTTGAAAACAACATAGTTCCGCCGAGCTGGAAAGACAAAGTCTGGGACAAAAGCAGCTTCAAAAAGTTTCACGAGAGCACATCATCAAGCAAAGAGGCCATAGAAAAATGGTGGGAAAAATGGGCTAACGAGCTTTTCTGGTTCAAGAAATGGAGCAAAGTGCTGGACGACAGCAATCCACCCTTTTACAGGTGGTTTATCGGCGGAGAAACCAACTTGGCTTACTTGGCCACGGACTGGCAAATTGAGAAAGGCAGAAAAAACAAGCTGGCTTTAATATGGGAAGGCGAACTTTGGGATGAAACTCTAAAACAGCCAAAGGAAGTTAAAAAGTTTACCTACTATGATTTGTTCAGAGAATCCAACGTCATCAGCTACGCCTTAAAAGAGAAGTTGAAAGTCAAAAAGGGCGAAATTTTAACTTTCTACTTACCGATGATTCCAGAGCTCCCATTCTACATGCTTGCAGTCCAAAGGCTTGGCGCGGAGCACAGCATAGTTTTCAGCGGCTTCAGCGCCGAAGCGTTAGCCAGCAGAGTCTTAGACAGCGGTTCAAGAATAATAGTCACCGCGGACGGGCTTTACAGAAGAGGCAAAATTGTAGCCTTGAAGCCTATAGTTGATGAGGCTATAAAAATATGCGAAAAAGAGGGCTTGAAGATAGAGAAGGTAGTGGTTGTTAAAAGAACAGGAAGCGATATACCATGGAACACGGAGAGAGACATATGGCATCACGAGCTTATTGCCAATATACCGCCAAACGTTTCTGTCCCAGTTGAAAAACGAAGAGAGGAAGATGCAGCCTTCATTCTCTACACGTCAGGCACGACGGGTACGCCGAAAGCCGTCCAACACTCTGTAGGCGGATATGCTGTTGGCTTATACGCAACCATGAAAATGCTGTTTGACGCCCGTGAAGACGACATCTTCTGGTGCACAGCAGACGTCGGATGGATAACTGGGCACTCCTATGTTGTTTACGGCCCACTCATAACAGGCCTAACAACAGTAATGTATGAAGGGTCCCCCGACTATCCAGAACCGGACAGATGGTGGAGCATCATCGAAAGGTACGGGGTCACCCTATTTTACACCGCGCCAACAGCCATCAGAATGCTGATGAGGTTTCCAGAAGACTATGTCAAAAAACACGACCTGTCAACCTTAAGGGTTGTCCACACGGTCGGAGAACCAATAAACCCTGAAGCCTTCCTCTGGTATTTCAAAAACCTCGGCAGAGAAAACATTGTCGCCTCAAGCGCTTGGTGGATGACGGAAACAGGACATATAATAACTGGGCACTTCCCAGGTCTCGGCAAGATTTTCCCCCTAAAGCCGGGAACAAATGGCTACTCAATACCAGGAGTCACTGTGGACGTAGTGGATGACGACGGAAACCCCTGTCCGCCAGGGGTTAGGGGATATTTCGTTATAACTTCACCGTGGCCTGGAATGCTTGAAACCCTATACAAAAACCCGCAAAGGTACATTGACGCGTATTGGTCGAGATTTAAGGGTAAAAGGTACTTCTACACAGGAGACTTTGCTGTTAAGGACCCGGATGGGTACATATGGGTTTTGGGAAGAGCTGACGACGTGATTAAGGTTGCGGGCCACAGGATAGGAACTGCTGAGGTTGAGTCAGCTCTTGCTAGACACCCAGCTGTTGCTGAGGCAGCATGTGTCGGCAAAAGCGACCCTGTAAAGGGACAGGTTCCAGTAATATTCACGGTTCTCAAAAAGGGATTTTCGCCAAGTCAAGAGTTTGAAAACGAGTTGAAGAAGTACCTTAGAAGCACCATAGGGCCTGTGGTTGCTTCTGACGCGATAATAACCTTTGTTGAGTCTGTTCCCAAAACAAGAAGCGGTAAGATCATGAGGCGACTTTTGAGGGCTGTTGTTGAAGGAGCAACGCTTGGCGACGTCACCACATTGGAAGACGGAGTGGCCGTTGAAGAGGCGAAGAGAGCTTACGAAACAGTTAAATCAGCAATTTCTGGTCAAAAAACCTAAACCCCAAACCTTTATCCTTTATCTTTTTTCATTTTTGGTTAAGGTTTGCTCCAGCGCCAAGTTACGGGTACACTCTAGTTATGGTTCTTGGAAATGGAATGGCTTCCCGTATGTGTTTAAGTTTACATATCCACATGACGGTTCTTTCTATTCCCAGCCCAAAACCTGAATGGGGAACCGAGCCATACCTTCTTAAATCTAAATACCACTCGTAGGCTTCTCTCGGCAAACCGAACTCTTCGATTCTCTGCTCAAGCAATTTCAAGTCGTGGATTCTTTGGCTTCCGCCGATTATTTCGCCGTAGCCCTCCGGCGCCATCAAGTCTGCGCACAGCACAACCTTTGGGTCTTGGGGGTCAGGCTGCATGTAGAAGGCTTTGGCTTTGGCTGGATATCTGTGGACGAAAACAGGCTTTTCAAACTGAAGCGATATAACCCTTTCATGGGGTGCCCCGAGGTCCTCTCCCCATTCTATTGGGAACCCGGCTTTTTGTAGGAGTTCAACGGCTTCAGTGTAGCTTATCCTATCAAAGGGAGGCTCCACCTTTTTTAGGGGTGCTACGTCCCTTTTCAGCGTCTCCAACTCCCTTTGCCTCTTCTCCAAGACGGTTTTAACGATGTAGGTTACCATTTCCTCTTGGATTTTCAAGTTTTCTTCAAAGTCGCAGAAGGCCATCTCGGGCTCCACCATCCAGAACTCGGTTAAGTGCCGCGGCGTCTTAGATTTTTCCGCTCTGAACGTGGGGCCGAAACAGTAGACTTTTCCAAAAGCGGCTATTGTGGCCTCTACATAAAGCTGGCCGCTCTGAGTTAGAAAAGCCCTATCTCCAAAATACGGAACTTCAAAAAGGGTTGTTGTTCCTTCAACTGCAGAAGGCGTAAAAATCGGCGCATCTGTTAAAACGAACCCTCTTCCGTCAAGGAAATCCCTGCATGCCTTTACAACTTCAGCTCTAATCCTTAATATTGCGGTCTGCCTTGGGCTTCTTATCCATAACTGCCTAAAATTCATTAGGAAATCTATGCCGTGCTCCTTTTTCGCCAAGGGATATTCCCTCTCCGCCAGATGAACTATTTGAAGGTGGTTCACTCTTATTTCGCGGCCGCCCGGAGCCCGCTTGTCCTCTTTGACAACGCCCTTAACTATAATTGAGGATTCCTGCGTTAACCCGTCTGCGTCTTGGAAAATTTTTTCGCTGACCTCATCCTTGTGGATGGTGGCTTGAATTAGTCCTGTTCCATCCCTGACAATGAGGAATTGAACCCCGCCGCTTGAGCGTTTTGTTACAACCCAGCCTTTTATTTCAACTTCGCTTCCGTCTAATTTTCCGTCCAAAATATCGCTTACACTCATTGCCCAAGCCCCCTTCCTTAAAATTCCATTGGAGACAACCCCATGGGTTTTGGTGAAGGCGTTGCAATTTTAGGCTGTGTTAAAGCATTCACCTTGCACGTTAATACCCACATAACATATGCCTATCCGATTTTAAAGTTTTTGTTTAGAAGTTTCTGAATGGTATAAAAGGGTTATGTTGCTTCACAACTCTTAAATCCTTCGCATTAAGCAATCTTTTTGAAGGCAATGCGTAGCGAAAAAGAGAGGCTCAGAACCCTAAAGGTTTCGTTTGCCGCCATATGCAGCGTTGTTGTTGTAGAAGTTGCCTCGGGTTTCGCTGTTGGAAGTTTAGCCATTTTAAGCGACGGGGCTCATGCGCTGTTTGACGCTTTGGCTATGCTTATTCTTTTAGTGGCAACGAAAGCCTCTCTAAAACCTCCAGATGAAGAGCACATGTATGGACACGAGAAAATAGAGCCTTTAGGCGGGCTCGCCGGCGGGATCATACTCCTTGGCACAGGCTTCTTTTTGATGATAGAGTCAGTTTTGAGACTTTTAAGGAAGGAGTTCTTTATAGTCAAGGAGCTGGAGTTTGCAGGCTTTGCAGCTATAGCCTACACATTTTGCATCGATATTTTGAGGGTTAGAGTGTTGCATGGAGCACATAAAGAAAGCGTCACTGTCCAAGCAGGCTTCTACCATGCTTTGGCAGATTTAGGTTCAACGTTCATTGCTCTCTTGGGGTTCGGATTAGCCACGCTGGGTTTTTCTTTCTCAGACGCTTTAGCCTCTCTAGTTTTAAGCGCTGCAATAACCTACTTAAGCATGAAGCTTGTTTGGACAAGCGGAATGGAGCTAAGCGACGCAGTTTCAAAAGATGTGGCGGGAAAAATCAGAAAGGAAATTACGTTATCGGAAGGAGTTTCAAGGGTTGAAAGTCTAAGAGTTAGGAGGGCTGGATCCAAAACATTCGTTGAAGCTACCATCCAAGTTCCGAATTATTTGGGTTTTGAAGAGTCTCACGCGTTAGCCTCAAAAATAGAGGAAAAACTAAAACGTTTATTAAGAAACGCCGAAGTTGTAATTCACGTTGAACCTTTTGAAAAGGAGATGATGACGGAAAAACTTGTGGAAAAATTGGCAATGGAAGTTGAAGGCGTGAAAGAAGCCCACGAAGTAAACGCTGTTTATGCGCATGGCAAGTTATACATAACGCTTCACGCAGACGTTGACCCTGCATTGTCAGTTATAGAAGCTCACAAATTGGCTGAGGAAATAGAAAAGAAGTTAAAAGGGAAACTAGGCAACATTGGAAACATAACTGTTCACATAGAGCCCTTTGACGGTAGACTCCAGAGGGGGCCATCTGCCGATGAGGAAGAAATTCAGCGGACAATTTATAAGACTGCAGAAAGTTTCCAACAAATCTTCAGAGTGGAAAGGATAATAACTTATGTTGTCAGCGGAAAACGTTACATAAACATAGACTGCTGTTTCAAGGGTCAAATCTCAATAGAAGAAGCCCATAAAATCGCGTCAAAGATTGAGAACAACGTAAAAAGAAGGTTTAAAGAAACCGTTGTTACCGTGCACATGGAGCCAAAAAAGGAGGAAAATACGCCTTAGGGAAAGACTATTTGCTTTATCAGTGAAAGATCCTCTAGGCTGTTCATTTTCACTCCCTTCTCAGACACTGTGTATAGGGTTTTCTCAATGTAAAGAGCCCTCTTCACCCAATAGGTGGAATCCCATTGGTCAGCGCCAACTTCTTGATGCGTTATGGTTCCCCTCAAAGTAAGACTGTAGCTGGAGGCGATTCTGAAGACGTAGGCTCCTTGCCAAGTAGAACCTCTATCGTAATGGGTTATCGCCACTGGTATGACTAGCAGTTCTTTTTCTTTACTGAAGAGAAACGCCTTATGATCTTCTAAAACAAGGGTTGTGGACCAGTCTCCAGGAACGGTGTACTTGTCTATTTCAGTGGGGCTGCTAACGTTGCCTACGTCAAATATTGATATTTTCACGGCATTGTTTTCATTTATACCTATGCCTATCAAGTGATCTTCGTCGTATGGATGCAGGTACCGGGTAAACCCTGGAATTTTCAAGTAGCCCAAAATCTTCGGGGCTGTTGGATCTTGAACGTCTATCACGAAGAACGGGTCTTTACGCATGACTGAAGTTGTTAGATAGCAGCGTCCTCCGATAAACCGGGCTGAGTCTATGACTTCATCTGGTGCAATGTCGGTTAAGCTTCCAACGATGCGCAAGTCCATGTCTAAAACGTAAATGTTGTTTTGGGTTTTTTCATCCTTCCACGTTGTGGTTGCTATTCTGAAGTAGTTGTTGTATTCATCCATGGAAAACTGGTTTAGCTCGTGCCCGGGCACGATGCCTTTGGCCTCTGGAGTCATGTTTTTCCCGTCTATTTTCACTTTATATATTGATGTTTGTCCGTCAAACTCGTGGAACGTTATGTAAATGTTGTTTGTTGAGACGTAAAGGTTGCTTGTTCCTCCCATCATAATCGTTAAAGTTTCAGGCTCCTCGTTGTCGTTTGCCATGTTCACGGCAACAACGCTTGTGTACGCATAATACTCGTCTGTAGCGTTTGCGTAATAGATTTTGGAGGGGTCAATTTCCTTTAATCCCTTTTCATAGTATATTTTTGGAAGAATGACGGTGTCATAGATTACGTAGGCTGGTTGGCTTATAACTGCATACACGTAGTCGCCTATCATTCTCGAGTTGAAATATCCGCCACTCATTGTGAAGTTTCTCTTCAATGTGGGGTTTGCCTTGTTCGAGACGTCATAAACATACACGAAGGTTTTAACGTCTGTGTAAAAGTATGCGTAAAAATATCGCACTGGAGGGAGAGCGTATTTGCTTCCTAGAACCGCTATTTTGCTACCGTCGGCACTTACGAAGATTCCATAGGGATAGACATTGTCGCCGAATGTTATTTTAGAATTTAACTCTGCCTCTTCAGGTGGATAGGCTTTCAGAATGAGGATGCTTCTGTTGGCTATCACATAAATGTATTCTCCGTCGGTCTTCACCACATCTGCCTCGTCAACACCAACCACTTGAACGTTTGTGATTGAGTAATCGCCGCCAGCTTTAGGTTCAGGAGTTGTTGGTGCAGGAGCAGGTACTGGAAGCGTTTCACCCCACCTTAAGGCTGTGTCCCAATAAAATGGGAAAGCTCCTTGAGTTTTCGTAAGGAAACTTCTAAGTTCCTCGTGGGATGAGAAAGTCTTTAGGAATTTTGGCGAAGGCCGAGGGGAGGGCTCAACGGCTGTTTGGGTTTCTGTGGGTACTGCTGCAAAGTTATAGCATAATGTGCCTAGCACTATGGCTGTTAGAACTGCGGCCATCCCATATATCTGCGCGCGCCTCTTAATTTCCCTCTGCATTGCTTTCACCTATGCTGTTAAGTTTCATTCTCCCTTATTTTATCCTAATTTTTAGTACAACCCGTTCAGCAACTAGAACGGTTTAAGAGACCAAACGCGCACCGTTTCGTACCAGAATATTGCTGATACAACTGCTCCAAAAATGATGATAAACAAGTTTTCCCGTGTAAAGATCTGCATAAACCATAGGATGTAAATTAAATAGAGGGTTGTGGAGAAGACTGCGTAAAAGAAGTATCTTGGAAAGAGAAGTCTGCCCAGCTTAATAAAGTGGCGTAGCACACCAATCTTAACCTCGCCGACCAGAAAATAGTGGCCGCCCACTTCCTGCTTCTGAACCAACCCTATTTCGCGAAGCTGTTCAAGATGATGCTGTGCTATGCTTGGACTGCTGAAATGAAGGGCTTTTTGAACTTCACGAACACTCATGGGGCGGCCGTTTTTTAGAAGAAGCCAATAAACCTTCCATGCTTTGCCGCGAAGGGCATATTCAAGCTCGTACTCGTCTTCAGCATTCAATTACAACTCACTTCTCATTGAAGTATATTTAAAACGCCTTTTATAATTCCAACTTTTAGAACAGCTACAAATATGTTTAATACCCTTCAAGCTATGCTTCCCGCCACAAACGCTATTAGCCCCACGAGGAACCACGCCAAAACATGATTCTTCACTTTTCTAGCGTTTTCCCGCGAATAATCCCTCAAAAGCGTAACTGAAGAGGCTAAAAGCCCCACATCGGTTACAGCTACTGGAGGAACAAACCATATGGTGACCAGATTCAGAAACAGCGGAAGCGGAGTTAACGCCACCGCAAGCAAATAGAAGATCGCCGCTGCAAATGCAGCCTTCCGTTCGCCGTAACGCACAGCCAGAGTCTTCACGTTCTGCATTTTGTCTCCTTGAACGTCAACAATTCCTTTAGTTATCTCTCTGCCAGTGTTTGAAAAGAAAACCATCAAAACAAAAATCCAAATCTTAAGCCTAATCTCGTTGGCTACTGCTAGGCTTCCGAAAACAAATGGAGCTGAAACGCATGCGCTGACTAAAAAGTTTCCAAAAAGGCCTGTTCTTTTCCCCGCAGTGACATAAGCCACAGAAACAATCCAAAATATTAGGGCTGTTAAAAAGCAAGAAACTGCGGCAGGGCTCGTTAGAAATGCTGCTGCCAAGCCCAATGCCGTTAATAAAAAAGCGAATATCAACGCTTCCTTAGGCTTTATTAGGCCGCTTGGAATCGGCCGGCTGGGCTCGTTTACAGCGTCTATTTCCCTATCATAATAGTCGTTTATAACCATAGAAGCTGCTGTAAGTAAAAAACCTGTGAAAAACCCGAAAATTAAAGCTTGCAAGTGAACCCTTAAAAGGTTTGAGTTTGCAAGGGCGGCTCCAACCAGAACCGCAAAACCCATCATTAAACAGTTTACGGGGCGCATTATGTGTATGAAACTAGCAAAGCGGTTCATGCGACTTCAAACCTTTGCACTAAAATAGGTTTGTTTCCGTTATAAAATTCGCGTTTTGTTGAAAAGTTTATACGTTTAACATGGATAAAACTTGCAACGGCAGGTGAGCCTTTTTGCGCCATAACTATGAACCAGAAAAGCTAATGGTGATAATCCCCGTTGGGGGAAAAGCAACGCGACTTCTGCCGCTAACAGCTGAAACCAGTAAGGCTTGTTTGCGGTTATTAAATAGGCCGCTAATAGAGTTTTCACTTTTGTCCCTTGCAAGTCAAGGAATTAAAAACTTCATTTTCGGCGTTAAAGGCTACACAAATTACAGAGATTTACATGACTATTTTGAATCCGGCTATGGATTCTCAGCACGCTACGGCATAAGCCCCCGCGTCCACATAAAATACCAGCCGAACATTGACGACTTGGGAAGCGCTGACTCCGCAAGAATAAACATGGAATACTATAACGTGAAGAATCATGTTTTTGCGGTACAAGGCGACAATATTTTTGAAGTAGACCTAAAAGAGTTTATGGAATTTCACCGCGAGAAGGGGGCCGTCATAACAATTGCCTTGAGAGAGGTTGAAGATGTTGAGGGTTTTGGAATAGCCGACATGAGTAAGGATAACAGAATCCTCAAATTTGTTGAAAAACCAACGCCTAAAGAGGCTCCTTCAAACCTTGCCAACACCGGCCTCTACATGGTTTCACCAGAGATAAGAAAAATATTCAAGGAAAAGGGCGTTAAGCAGCTTATGAAAGAAAGAAAACGCTTAGACTTTGGATATGACTTTATTCCCTACGTAATAAGCACGGGAAGACCTGTGTACGGATACGTTTTAAAGGGATGCTGGTATGACGTGGGCACTCCTAAGCGTTATTTAGAAGCCATGAAGGATATGCTTAGAGGAAAGTTTTCTTCACTAAGGGATTTTGGGGGAAAAATAGAGGGAGACCTAAGAGTATGGGTTCAGGGCGAAAGTTCTGAATCCTTAAGGCGGAGAAGGGAAATTATACGTAAAATAAAGCAGGGGAAGATAGAGGTCGAGGGGTCTGTTCTGATTGGAAGGCACTGCAAAATAGGTGATGGAGTGAGAATTGTAAACTCATGCATAGACAATTATACAAGGATAGGAAACGGTGTTGTGATAGAAAATTCTGCAGTTATGGATAGGACGATAATCAGGGACAATGCGGAGATAAAAGATAGCATTATAGGAAGACATGTGATTATATGTTCAAGCAAACAAAAACCAACAAAAATAAGTTCAATCTCAGTTGTAGCCGACGATGTTACAATCGCAGAGGGCTGCATATTAACGGCGGCAAAAATTTATCCCCACCAGCGTGTAACGGGGACACTTGAAAACCAAACCCTAATGCCTAAATGAAAACCAGAAAAGGCTTTTCAGCGTTTACGCTTTAAACCACTTAAAAATCAAGTATCTTATCGTCCCTGCTTTTAAGTCTGGAAGAGCTATTATGAACCGTTTCCGCACTGTTGTTGCAAGTCTTCCAGTCTTCACAATCTCTGTAGCAGTTATTTCCGCTTCAGCCCTTTTAACTGAAACCATGTAAGGCGCATGTTCCAATCCTGGTCCAAACTTGTAAACTGCAAAGTCGCATCCAAACTTTATTCCAGGAGTGACAACAAAGCCTTTGTCGCGTAGGTCGCGGTAAACAGCATATTTCTCTGCGAACTCTTCATATAGCGTTTTAGCTTTCTGCCGCAATTTTTTAAGGCTTACTTTCCTCTTTTCAGCTCCCTCGTAAACGCTTATGATTCCCTTTTCGGTTAAATATACTCCCTCCATTAAATCGAGGATTAATGGAACATTAAATTCTGGAACTTTGGGTTTGGGGATTCCAAGGGGTTTTCCGTAAAACCCCATTTTGTAAAGTTCGGAACCTTTCTTTGGATTCCACACAACAAGGAAGTTTTCAATAAGCTCCACTGGTATTTTGCGAGGCATCTATTTTGCCTCTACATTATGAAGGATAAGACTCTTGCGGCGTCTGCGGCGTCTTCGGCTTTATCCGCGGAATCCTCTAAAAGTTGTAAAATGTCCCTTAAAAGCAGCAGTGCTGGAATTTCAAGTTTGCTGTTGAGTAGTTTTATGTCGAGGTTGCGGTATAACTCGTCCACTGCTTGTTCAGCCACCTCCACCTCACCAGCCTTCTCTAAGGCTTTCGCTGAACCATAACTTAAAACCATCACAACCTCCCTAAGCTTGAGCACGGTTTCCAGCATGGATTCTGAAAGCTTTAGCAGGTCTTCTTTTATGTTCGCCGGAACTTTCCACTCGTGCTCCATTAATTGTATGACGCGGAAGGCTATTCCCTCCGCGAAGTCGGCAATTTCGCCGGTCAAGTTTGTGAATCTGAGGAAGTCCTCCCTGCTTAGGAGTATAGCCCCTATCTCAGCAAGCTCCTGTGAAACCAGTCGTCTTGCATTGTCAACGTCGGCTTCGCCTACCTTAATTTCGTTGTAGAGCTGCCTCGCCTTCGCCTTATCATTTTTTATGAAGTGTTCAATTAGCTGGGGTACTTTTCGAGTCAAGTCTAATACCTTTCTTAGGTGTTCTTGGCAAGCGCTTAAGGCTCTGTGTTTAACGCGTTCTTCCGTCTCTGTTGGAAGCACCAAACTTATTCCCGCCGCAAAATCGGCGTAGTTTTTTCCACATTCTATGTGTAGAAAATATTAAAAAAGCTAACGAAAAGAAAATCAGACGGGTTTACCTAGATCCTCAAAATCGATCTTTTTGCTAAAGTACTTGTTCAAAAGCTCTGCCAGAGCGCTAATTTGGGTTCTCACCTGTCTCCATGTGTCGCGGTCGCGGATGGTTACGGTTTCGTTTTTAAGGGTTTCATAGTCAACAGTTATTCCTAAAGGTATGCCAGCCTCATCGGCTCTGGCATATCGCCTGCCAATGGAGCCAGCCTCATCGTACTCCACGCTAAAGCCCTCATTAATTAGCATGTTGTACAGCTGCATGGCTTTTTCAGGCAAGCCATCCTTGCTCACGAGGGGATAAACCCCAACTTGTACGGGTGCAATATCCCTTGGAAAACTCAGGATTACCCTATCGTCTTTTACGCGGTAAGCGTATTCAAGAGCAACATAGCACAGCCTGTCCGAGCCGAAACTGGGTTCGACAACGTGGGGTATAAAGCGCCTTCCAGTTTCTTTAACCCTCTCCTGAACAATCTCGACGTATTCAGGTAAAATTTTGTAGCTCCCAAGCATGTAGTACCCCTTTTCCCTCATAGATGCTTCCATCTCCTTCGGATCCGCCGCGAAGAGCATTTCTGCAATTTTTTGAGCTTCATCTTTGAACACAGGCCCAAGCTTAGCCATTAAAGGCTTAACAAAAGTTTTTTCCTTTTCAACGGGCTTTTCATATTCCTTAAAAACCCTTGTGTCAACCCCGCTGAACTGCATATGCCTTTTCAAATCATAGTCTGTTCTATACGCGTGACCAGAAACCTCAATCCAACCCCAGCGGTCAACGTAGACTTCTTGGTCAAAGCTTTGCCGTGAATAGTGGGCACGTTCCCAAGGAAGCTTTTCCATGAAACGCTGCTTTTCCGCTGGAACCCCCAAATCCACTAGAAGCCTTTTGGCCAAGGCCATGAACGCAGCTTGCCAAGGAACTTTTATGTAACCCTTTTCAAGCGCCTCTTTAACGGTAACCTCAACAACTTCCTCTGAGCCTCTGAGCTTGTTTTCAGCCAAAACCAGCCGCAATTTCTCGTTTTCCAAGTCCTTCAACACGAAGCATTGGGGATCCTCTGGGTCGAAGAAAAACTCAATGTCTATTATGGTGAATTCCCTAAGCCTTATCAAGCCCTGTCTCGGAGAAATTTCGTTTCTTAAGGCGTGGCCTATTTGCATCACGCCGAACGGAAGCTTCTCTCTAGCCATTTCATATAGGCGCCTAAACTCCACAAATATTCCTTGGGCTGCCTCTGGACGCCCATAACCAATAGCGTCAGAATAAGGTCCAATGGTTGTTGCAAACATTGTTAGGAAGTACTTTGGCTCGCCGAGTTCCCCTCCGCAGTCTGGGCATCGAACCCCAAATTTTTCGATGCTTTCCCTAATCTCTTTCAAGCCCAGCTTCTCAGACTCTGACGCGCTCATCTTCACGGCTTCTTGAAGAAGATGGTCTGCACGAATCTTCCTCTTGCACTTTAGGCATTCCACCATAGGCTCTTTAAAGCTGTCAACGTGGCCTGAAGCCTCAAAAACTTTGCCGGGAGCTATAATCGGGCCTTCAATCTCCATAATTCCAAGCTTGTTCACGAAAACTTCCCTGACTTTGTCTTCAATTTTCCGTTTAAGTTTTGCGCCAAGATGCCCGTAGGTGACGAAGCCGCCGACGCCTCCATAAATCTCGTAGGACTGCCAGAAGAACCCTCTCCTTTTAGCCAACTCGCTGATCAGGGTAAATTTGTCTGGTTTTTCCATTTTGTTCCCCGTTTTCACATTTCCAAGTTTTGAAACCGTTGAAAGTTTTATAGTTTTCTCAATAATAAAACTTTAAAAGAAGCCAAAATGCAAGGTTTGGAGCTATTCAAGCCCTAAGTGTTTGGCAACTTCTACAGCCTTAATTTTTCCGAAATCCTCCACTTCAAATTGGAGGAGTGCACGGTCTGTAGCATTTTTCTTGCTGTTGAACTCTTTCCCACAGTTTCCGCATTGTATGTCTGATTCCATTTCCATCACATACCACGATGCGTCCGCATAATGGCTTCCGCAGTTTGGGCAGCGTAAAATAGAAACATCAAGCCAAACCTTCATTCCTCATTCACCTGCTTCATACCAGAAAGGCATAGAGTTTTATAAACCCGTATGGTAATACAGAAACCAAACGGGTGGTGCTGTTTGCCAGAGATAAAAGTCGCCATAGTTGGCGTTGGAAACTGCGCATCCGCCCTTGTTCAAGGCCTCCAATATTACAGCAAGATTGAGAACGCCGAAGAATGTGTTGGTTTGCGCAACCTTTATCTTGGAGGTTTTCACCCAAAAGACATTAAGATTGTTGCGGCTTTCGACGTTGACAGCAGAAAACTTGGAAAAGACCTGTCTGAAGCCATTTTTATGCCGCCGAACAACGCTCCGAAAATGGTGGATGTGCAACCGTGCTCGGTAACGGTTCATAAAGGTCCAGTTTTAGACGGTATCGGCGAATACACTGGGCGTTTCGTACGAGTTGATGATGCGCCAGAGGTTAACGTTGCAGAGGTATTGAAAGAAAGCGGTGCTGAAATCGTGCTTAATCTCCTTCCAAGCGGCGCCGTAAAAGCTTCTGAGTGGTACGCGAACCAGTCATTAAAGGCTGGGTGCGCCTTCATAAACGCAACGCCCGTTTTCATCGCAAGCAACCCGGTGTGGGCTGGACGCTTTGAAGAGGCGGGGCTTCCCATCGCCGGAGACGACTTAATCGACCAGATTGGCGCCACTGCATTGCATAAAACTCTACTTAGGCTTCTCTCTGAAGGAGGAGTACGCGTTACTGAAACCTACCAGCTTGATGTCGGCGGAGGCACGGAGTCGCTTGACACTTTGGAAAGAACCCGTGAAGTGAAACGGAAAATAAAAACAGAGTCTGTGAGGGCTGCGCTGCCGTATGAGGCTCAGGTGGTTGCAGGCTCAATGGACTATGTGGACTTTCTGCAAAACAGGCGCGATAGCTATTTCTGGATAAAAGGTTGGTACTTCTGCGGAGCGCCCGTGCAAATAGACCTAAGGCTTTCAACAGTAGATGCCCCAAATGCTGGCTCCGTATTACTTGACGTGATAAGAGCTGTGAAAATAGCTTTAAACAGGAAGCTTTGTGGGGCGATCTTGCCGATATGCGCCTACGCCTTTAAACATCCTCCTAAAACGGCGCCGATTGAAGAGGCTGAAAAAATCTTCGCCGAGTTCATCCTCGGCGGAGCATAACTCTAGATTTATAATTTTGCCGATGCCTAGAGCATTGCGCTTAACTACCCTGTGTAGTTTTTCAGCAGCCATGTTCCTCACACAATCCTCAATAGGTTGGTCGCTGTTATCCTCGGTTTTGTCTCGATGGAAAACTTTCGCCGTTGTGTGAATTATTTTTCCTAAACGTTTATTTTAAAGCCGGGATTTTTCTATGGTGAACCAGATGTGTGGAGGAAAACTCTGCATCGCCTTACCTGCATCCCTAGTTTCTGATATCCCGCATTTACGAGAGAAAACGTCGAGAATAGGCCTTATAGGGAGAACTGCCGCAATCTTTGGAGTTGATGATGTAACCATTTACATGGATGAGCCTGAAATAAATCAGGAAGCTGACGCGAACTTGATTGCTTTGTTGCTTAGTTATATGGAGACTCCTCAATACTTGCGGAAAAAACTGTTTAGATTAAGGCCTGAATTGAGGTATGCGGGCATTCTTCCGCCCTTGAGAACGCCGCACCACCCGTTGAAGAATAGGGTGGCAGACTTGAAAGTGGGCGAGTACCGTGAGGGAGTAACCGTCGCAAAAGTGGATGGAGGCACCCTTGTGGACATAGGTGTTGAGAAACCCGCGTTAATCAAAGGGGCACAACTTCCGATTAAAAAGCGAGTGACGGTGAAAATAACCAGTGTCGATAAATTGGTTGTGGCGGATTTGGCGAAAAGCCAAGAAATCCCGTGCTATTGGGGCTATAAGGTGAGGGTTTGGAAAGACACTTTTGGAAGGTTTGTAAAGGATGTACCGTTTGACTTGAAAATTGCCACGTCAAAGTATGGCGTCCCGTTTGCGGATGTTAGGGGCGAGATTGCCAAAAGGTGGAAAAGAGCAAAGGCAGTTTTGGTTGCTTTTGGAGCCCCGACGCAGGGACTTTACGAGATAGCCAAAAGGGAAAGCCTCAATCTAGACGAGATCGTCGACTTCGTCGTTAACACCATTCCCGAGCAGAAGACGGAGACTGTGCGCACGGAAGAGGCGCTTCTCGCCACGTTAGCGATTTTTAACTGTTGCCTTAATCTTTAAGGTTTAAATGCTTGCTTGTCCATATTTGCGTTCATGTATTTCGATGTTGCCATGCCCTCAGCGCTTTTCGCGGTTACTTTGGCTTCTCTGCTGTTAAGCGAGAAGGTGGAAAGCAAATTAAAGACAATTTTTGAAGAGAGACAATTTACTGGCAAGGACGCCGTTGTGCTTGTGGTTTTAATGGGAATTGCCGTTACTTTGATAGGTTTAGGTGCACGTTACGGCTTCGTAAACATGTTGATGGCGCTGTTTCTCTTTTCATATTCTATGCTTCTCTTCCTCTTCACGTACGTCTCCCTAAATAAGCAGCGTTTCTTAGCGGTTGTGCCGCCGGCAGTTTTTGTTCTGCTATACTCTCTTTTGAGAGGCACAATTATATGGTCGTTGTATCTGGTGAATGTTTACGCTATTATATTCGCCGTTTTGGTTACATTGTATCTTGGAAGTTTGTTCACTTGGAAAGCCACGTGGATCTTCGCCGTCTTGATAACCCTTTTGGATGTTGTCCAAGTCTTTGTTACCGGAGCCATGGTTGAAGCTGCAGAAGCTGGGGTTACGCTTCAACTGCCCGTGGTGGTTGCGACACCTGTCTTCCCGTCAGCCATAGGACTGTTAAGGCTGGGGCTTGGCGACTTTTTCCTTGCAGGGTTACTGTCCATACAAACCCTAAAGAAGTATGGCAGAAAACCTGCCATTTTGTCCGCCGCAGCCATCGCAGTTGTTTTCTTCATCTTTGAAATTTACTTGTTAAACTATTTTCAAGGGTATTTTCCAGCAACATTGATTGTAATCTTAGGCTGGTTACCCATTGCTCTATGGAAAGTAAAAACAACGAAGAAGCCCTTATAGCTTGTCAGATGGAATAATCCTGACACCATTTTTTTTCAGCAGGGCTGCAGTGATCCCATAGCCCTCAACAACTTTACCAGTGAAGGTGCCATCGTAAACTTTTCCACAGCCACATGAAGGGCTTCCCTGTTTTAGAATAGCCTCTTTGGCGTTGAACAGTCTAGCTAGCTTTAAAACTTGCTCTGCTCCCCGCTTGAAGTTTTCTGTAACATCTTTACCCGACCTTGTAATCACCCTTTTTCCCCTGATCTCTGCGGGTTCCCTTGGGGTTGGCAAGCCGCCAAGCTGTTCTGGACAAACTGGGATCAGCGTTTCCGTCTTTAATAGCTCAACAACTTTTCTGTTAAGCGCACTTTTCCCGTTATACCTACACCTTATCCCTAGAAGGCAAGCACTGCAAAGCTTCATGGCAATTAACAATAAAGATTAGGGTTAGATTTATCATTAACGTGTCTTCGCAGGATGGCTGGCTGAAAAACAGAGGGGTTCTTAGCCGAAAAGCGCTCCTAACCCTTCTAAGGCAGCCTCTTCCCTAGCTTTTTCCTCTTCCTCTTTCTTCTTCTTTTCCTCTTCTTTCGGCTTGATTTCCGGCGCTGGAGCCGCAGCTGCTGCTGGCGCCGCTGGAGCAGCCATCATTGTCGGTGCAGACTTGATGACTTCGTCTATGTTAACCTCAGCTAGGGAAGCCACTAGGGCCTTAACTCTAACAGCGTCAACATTTATTCCCGCTGCTGTCAGAACTTGTGTTAGGTTTTCTTCGTTTATTTCCTTTCCTGCCTTGTGAAGGAGCATTGCAGCATATATGTATTCCATACCTTTTCACCTCTGCCTCCAACTATTTTAACTTTTTTCATCCTGTTTAGTTTCTCCTTCCAAATTAGGTATTCTCATACTTAAGCTTAGCATCTCAGCATGCGCCCTTCTAATAAGGTCTCCTATTGTTTCTTTTGAAGGTATGGCTGCGCCTAACGCTAAGGCGTATGCCCATTGGTGGGCGAGCTGTATTAGGATTTGAATGTTTTCTTTGGTTGGGTAAGATGCGCCGACTGAGAGTTTGAAGGCCTCCGCATGGGCGTTTTCAATCTGCTTTTTCGTTTCGTTAATGTCTATTTTTAGCTGCTCCCCTTCTATTATCAAGCCATCGTCGTATACGGCCTTGAGCATAAGGCCTGCTTCTATGGGCTTTATTCCAAGCTTTGAAAGTACACTTGCAAGTCTCTCTGAGATTACATCGCCTTTACGCGCTACAAGTGTGTCTTTTGTTATCCAAACACTTCCAGCTTCGATTCTCGTGGGCAAGCCAACAGCGTTTAACTGGCTGATTATTGGTCCTGGAGGTTGACCCGTGTTTCCGGCGGGAACTATAACGTCGAAGGATGCTATGTCGCCTGCTTTTGCCGCCATCTTGACTTTGCCCTTTTCAAGCAAAAATGCCAACTTGAAAGGGTTTAAGTTTGTAAATAGAAATACGTTCGAGCCTGTCAAGTAGCTTTCCATTTTTTCAATGTTCCGTTTTTCCATGCAGTTTTTAATAGCCTTTCCCATCAGAGTGTTCTTTATAACCCGCATGTAAACGTCTGCCGCTAACTTTTTCTTTAACTCTTGAAGCTGCGAGGCTCTAACCTTTTGTAAGCTGGCGATGCCTATCACTTTATACTGGTTTATAAACGCCTTAACTTCTTCAACTTCTTTCGCCTTTTCCATCAATACTTGTCGGGATGGCAGATGCTCTCCCTCTTTACAGCTTAATTTTTACTGGAACACCCATGGTCGTTTTTACGCATAGGGATTTAATGTTTTTAATCCCCTTTTTCAGTTTCCCTTCCACAACCCTTAATATGGCTTGAATGTTTTCGGCTATTTCCTCCTCCTTCATGTCTTCTGTCCCAACACGACACTGTATCAACGGCTGGTTTCGCATCCTTACCACAACGGTTCTGCGATATTTATTGATTAAGCTTTCAATATCAGCTGTGGGCGGAACTGGAATAGGCATTTTTCCCCTTGGGCCGAGGACAGCGCCGAAAATTTTGCCCACAAGGGGCATTAGAGAAGCTTCAGCCAAGAAAAAGTCATATTCGTTGGCTATTTTGCGCAACTCTTTTTTGTTGCCTGCCAAACCCTCAAGTTCAGTTCTATCTACAACCAATTCTGCATTTGCTTTTTTCGCCTTTAGGGCCAGCTCTCCAGTTGCAAACACGCATATCTTGTTTGTTTTTCCTTTAGGGGGATAGGGAAGTTCTATGTTTTCCTGAATTCTTCCTTCCGGAGACTTCATATCTATGTCTTGCAGGTTTAAGACAAGCTCCACTGACTGGGTGAAGTTTCTTTTTTCGGACTTCTCTTTAGCCTCTTTCACAGCTGTTAAAATTGTTTTTTGTTCTATTGGCATCGAACGGGCCTCGTGCCATTGATGGATTAGAAAGCTATTATAAAAACATTCCTTTAAGCTTCGCTTTTAGCAAATATTTGATCATACTTTCCCTCGTCGATTTCTCTTATGACTTCTCGGGGATCTTTACCATCAACTGTGACGCCCATGCTTACGCATGTTCCTAAAATCTCTTTAGCCGCGGACTTTAAAGACTTCGACAAAAGCTCTGGACGTTTTATCTTTGCTATTCGTATAAGCTGTTCGATGGACAAGTTTCCAACTTTCTGCGCCTTTGGCGATCCTGAACCTTTCTCGACTTTCAACTCGCTTACAATTAAGGCTGAGGTTGTGGGCACTCCAACGTTGACTTCGAACTCCTTCGTCTGCGGGTCCACTATAACCTTCACTGGCACTTTCATTCCAGCATAGTCCCGTGTAAGCTCGTTTATTTTGTTCACAACGGCCATAACGTTTAAGCCCAATGGTCCTAAAGCAGGTCCCAAGGGCGGACCTGCCGTGGCTTGTCCTCCGCTAACAAGCAGTTCAACAACCTTTTTTTCGCTCATTAAACGCCACCACCTTCGCCCTTTGATTTCTCTACAAGTTTAACGTAGTCTGAATGAACCGTTATGGGCATAACGAAGCTTGCTTCAAGAAGTTCTAGCGTGACTTCCTCTTTTGTTTTGTCAATGCGGGTTATTTTTGCACGCATTCCCTTGAAAGGCCCGCCTGTCACTTCAACTATGTCGTTTTCATTTAACTCTTCTATGACGGGTTTTCTAACAATATACTTTTCAACTTCTGAAAAGTTGACGAAGTCTGGAACTCTTGACCTCACGTGTTTAATGCCGGCTATAGCTTGTTCAACGAAATGTGGGCTTTCCGCCTCTATTAATATGTAGCCTCTAAGGGTGTCCGGCACGAGGATGGCCTTTACGGGTATCTTATTCATTTCTATTCTCGCCTCGACGAACTTAGCCACGTTTCTCTCTTGTCCAGTGGTTACTCTTACAGCGAAAACTTTTACCGGCTGCTTTTCCATGGTTTTCCTCCTAAAAGGTTAGATGGGAATAGCGCTTGTCAAAAGCTTGATTACGAACCCCACAAGTCCCACGGCGCCTATACCTATAAAGCATATTTTTATCGACAGCCACAGCTCACTTCTCTTGGGTTTTACCGCCAGTTTTAACGTTCTTGAACATTGCAGTAGGAAAGACCTTAACCCCATTTCACATACCGGCAAATCGCGTTTTCATAGATTATCGGGCATTTCTATTAACTTTTCTGTTTTATGGATTAAAACGGGAATAACCAATGTTAAGCTTTTCGGAATTTGAGGCCGAGTTTTTCAACGATTTTGATGATTTTCTGTTTATCCTCGCTTTTCATTCCCTTCCAGTCTAGAATTGCCAACTCAACTTTTTCAAGGGTTCTTTCCACACATTGTCCCAGGATTTCCTCGTCAACTATGGGAATGGCATATTTGGGAATTATGTGGCTGAAGGCTACAGTGTTTTCCAAGGCAATTTTGGTGAATTTCTCGTTGTAATGCGGCCCGCCTATACCGAGCACAGCTTCAGCCTGATGTTTTCCAAAATTTTGAACAGTTTCCATTGCGGCGTGGGCAACAACCTCCGCCGCCTTTAAATCCTCCCAATTTTTATGGGAGCTCCCCAGTTCAACAAACATTGTTGGCGTGTCCAGGGACGGGCCATGATGGGTGCATTCATAAGAAACCTCGTAATTTATCCGCTCTTCTTCTGCAAGATCCTTTAAGGCTTTTAATGCAACTCTCATGGCGTTTGCCGGAGAAATCGAAACCTTCCTCGGGATTCCTCCAAGATCAGCGGCTCCAAGGTTTCCAGGGGTGTGCACGGAAAGGGTTGGTGTTCCGCTGGCACTGCTATGTTTTGAAACGAAAATTGCTAGTTGGGTGTGGGGGAAAAATTCAATTATGTTTTGTGCGTAAACTGGCTCTTCATTAAACATGGCAATCTTGACTGGTTTTCCGTCGATTTCGGAGGCGTAAACTGGGCTTCCATGAAACTTTTCCCCAGTTGCGCTGAACGGGTAATTTTTTAAAATTTGCTTCATAATGTTGACGCTTGCTACGTCCTTTGCAGAGGCAACAAGTAAAATCATTACATTCCCGCTTTAGAGGAGGCGCCTTTATAAGAAAAAGTTTTCCATAAACTTTATAATGCCTAAAAGGTTGTTGAAGCTAATGTTTAGAATGGTGGAAGAATGCATCTGATTAATTTTAAAAATTTGTCTGGACGCCAGCTCATGGAGATAATTGATGAGGCTATAGAGGTCAAGCAAAACCCTAAAAGATATCGGAAGGCCTTGGAAGGCAAGTCTTTAGCCATGATTTTCCAGAAAACTTCCACGCGGACAAGGGTTTCCTTTGAAGTGGCTATGACTCAGCTGGGCGGCCACGCCCTTTACATTGACTGGAGGACAACAAACCTTACAATAGCAGACCTTTATGATGAGACCCAGTACTTGTCGCGTAATGTTGACTGCATTTTGGCGCGGCTTCTGCGAAACTCCGATTTGCAGGTTATGGCACAAGCCTCTAGGGTTCCGTTAATCAACGGCTGTGATGAAAAGTATCATCCAAGCCAGGCAATCGCGGATCTGATGACTATGAAAGAGAAGAAGGGCAAATTGAAGGGCTTAAAACTTGTCTATATTGGAGTGCACAATAACGTCTGCAATTCCCTCATTGAAGGGTGCACAAAAACAGGAGTGAAAATTACTACGGTGGCACCTATATTCAATGAGCCTTCAAGGGACGATGAACTACTCGAAGAAGCGAGGAAAACCGGACTGTACGAAACTACGTTGGATGTTAAGGAAGCCTTAAAGGACGCGGATTTTGTTTACACAGACACTTGGGTTGACATGGAATTTTTCACAGATCCAAAATTCGCAGCCGAAAAGGAAAAGCGCATCAAACTTATGACGCCCTACCAAATTAACAAGGAGCTATTGCGGGGAAGCAACGCATACATAATGCACGACATGCCAATTCACAGGGGTTATGAAATAAGCGCAGAGATTATCGAAAGCCCAAACTCGATTATTTATGAGCAAAGCGAAAATCGCCTTTACTCGGCAAAGGCTATACTTCTCAAACTTCTCAGATAAACCGACTAACAACAAGATAATCTACATTTATCCTTTTCGGCGGCAAAAAGTTTATAAAAGAAAAATTTTCGGGAAAATCTCAGAGGATAGAAAAAGTATGCATAGTTGGCTTAAAACAGTATACGAAGCATGCTTCCGAAATTCGACGATGATGTTGGGTGTTCAATATGGGCATCCACATTATCGCCGAATTTCGAGGTGTGGATCCCGCGAAGATTTCCAAGGTGGAAGACCTTCGAGCGGTTTTGGATAGGGTAGTTGCTAAATCCGGCTTGCATGTTATATCTTCAAGTTTTCATCAATTTGAGCCTTATGGGGTTTCCGCCATCTACCTCTTAAGTGAGTCACATTTAAGCGTTCACACATGGCCTGAATATGGGTATATGGCTTTGGACATATTCACATGCGGAGATGACGACTCAGCCTTAAAGGCTTTCGAGTTAATGGTGAAGGAGTTTCAGCCCAAAAGCGTTGAGAAACGCGTGATCAGGAGGGATGTTGTTGGAGAAGCTGGAAGCAAGAATACTGCGTGAACTTGCAACTTCAAGGAAAACCTTCTGGGAGCTTTTAGAGAAAATTGACAGTTCTCTAGTTGATTTTGTAGCTGCAATTAGGAGGCTTAGTGTAGAGGGACTTATAACCGTTGACGGGGAAGGTTTCTGCATAACTGAAAAAGGCAGGGAAAAAATTAATCCAGGAAGCGTGGGCTTTGAAGGGAAAATCTGCCAATCCTGTCAAGGCAAGCGGGTACTGGCTGAGGGAAAGTTCAAAGAAGTTTTGGCAAAGTTTAAGCAAATTACTGCAAAAAGGCCAAGCCCCTCCCTAAACTTTTTCCAAGGATATATGCTTGAACAAGACGTGGTTTCACGCGTAGCCTTAATGCACAACTACGGGGACTTGGACGGAAAAGCCGTTGTTCTGGTAGGTGACGACGACCTGCTGAGCGTAGCCCTAGCCCTAACTGGTCTGCCCTCCCGCATAACCGTTTTGGATGTTGACAGAAGGTTGGGCGATTTCTTGAAATCAGTCAATAAGGACTATGGCTTCACCATAGAATTTATTGAGTACAATGTGGCTGAACCGCTGCCGAAAGAGCTTATGGGAAGGTTTAACGTGTTCTCTTCGGAGCCCCTTGAAACAGTTTCTGGGTTAAAGGCTTTTATATTGAGGGGTGTATCCTGCCTTAAAGAGAATGGTGTTGGATATTTTGGCTTAACCCGTTACGAGGCTTCGCTGAAGAAGTGGCTGGCTGTCCAGAAACTCCTTGCAAGCATGAACTGTGTTATTACAGACATTATTCAAGGGTTTTCTGTCTATCCAATGAATTATGAAACTGCAAATTACGAGGAATTCGCCTACAGTTTAGGCTTCAAGGTAGGCAGAAACCATGGAGTTAACTGGTATAAATCTGCCTTATTCCGGTTTGAATTGCTCGGCGTGGCAAAACTCCCAGCTAGGGCAAATAAAAAATTGAGGATAACTTTCATTGACCCCCATGAGGATCTAACCCATCCGAAACTACGCCACAAATCCCTTCCAAAGTCAAAAGTTACGGGTGACGCGTCAAGTTAGCCAAAATTTTGGGAGTGATCTCATGCCGTATAATAGGTTAAAAACGTCAGGTACAGCTCTTTTCAATGTGAGGATTCGCCATGCCGACGAGAAGGACTTAAAAGAGATCGTTAGGCTTTCGGAGAAGCTTGGGCTGGAAGAGAGCAACATGGATTCTATGATTTCACCCCTACCCAGCGAGTTTCAAAACCCAAAATGGATTCTCAAAAACATGAGAGGCGAAAACACGGTGGTTTTCGTCGCTGAAGTTGAAGGAAAAATCGTTGGATACTCCCTCGGCTGGATTAGCCGGCCATGGGGTTACAAGGGCAAAAGGGGCTACATATGTGACTGTTTCGTCGAAAAATCCTACAGAAGACAGAGCATCGGCGAGGCACTTATCAAGGCTATGCTTGAATGGTTTATAAAAAAGGGTGTGGAATGCGTGGAAGCAGACGTTTACTCCAATAATGCTCCATCTTTAAAGCTTTTTAAAAAGCTGAGTTTCGAAGAAGTTTTTAAGAGGCTACGTTTCACGGTTGACCAGCGGCGATAAACTGCCTATTTCATTATCATGTCCACAAATTTTTCAGGCTGAAACTCCTCTAGATCATCATACTTTTGTCCGGTTCCAACGAACAATATGGGTTTATGCGTAACATATGTTACGCTTAGAGCTGAGCCTCCTTTAACGTCGGCGTCGACCTTTGTCAGTATAGTAGCGTCTATGCCTACGCTTTTTTGAAACTCTTCCGCCTGCATCACTGCATCGTTTCCAGTTAGGGAATCAACTGTTAAGATGGTCATGTCGGGGTTTACGACACGTTTGATTTTTGCAAGCTCGCTCATTAAATTGCGGTTTGTCTGCATCCTGCCAGCAGTATCTATTAAGACGACGTGGATTCCCTGAGCTTTCGCGTGGCTTATAGCGTCGTATGCCACCGCCGCGGGATCCGCGCCATACTTGTGCTTTATCATTCGTATACCCAGACGCTTGGCATGGTTTTCCAGCTGTTCAATGGATCCCGCCCTATAAGTGTCGCTGCACGCAAGCACAACGGTGTAGCCCTTAGCGGTTAGCAGCTTGGCAACTTTAGCGATTGTTGTGGTTTTTCCAGTTCCGTTTATCCCTACAAAAACTATAACGAATGGTTCCTTCTTTCGGCGTTTTTCTTCAATAGCCTTGAACAAGTCAATTTTGTTTTTTGTGAGCATAATTTCCAAAAGAACTTCGCGAAGGTTCTCTTCAACAATTTTCTTTTTGTCTTCGAGTCTCTTGACTTGCACCCCGTTTAGGCGTTTTCCCAGTTCACTGCATATGCGCTCTGCCACTGGTACGGCAACATCGTTTTCAATAAGGTTCAGTTCGAATTCGGAAAGGATTGGACGAAGGTTTTCCGCTTTTAGCTCCGTTGTTGTAACTTTGTTTACTAGACTGCTTAAGCCTGATTTCAGTCTTTCAAACATTCTTTGGAGGTTTCTCCTTCGTAAGTTCGGCTGCCAGCTCCTCAAATCTTTCTCTATCTTCGTTGAGTCTTCCCACTACCTCTGATAATTGTTGTTGAAGCGCAGCTCTATTCCTTTCCAAGTTCTCAAGCCTCTTCTTAATTATCTCCTTGGCTTCTTGTAATGTTTTCTCAATGGAGACTCCTGCTCCTACTCCCACGGTTACTTTATCTGGAGTTTCAAGCCTTGCTTTTATGTAAGAGCCGCCTCCTATTGGAACAAGGAGCTCAGCATTTGCGCTTTCTTTTTCTAGCCCTTCCAACGTCATGCTTGTGTAGGTTAAGTCTGTTATTAGGGCATCTACCATTCTTATCCTCGAGTTTAAAGCTTCAGCTGTCTGCTCGAGCAAGCGTATTTCAACGCTTAGCCTTCTCAGCTCCTCTTCAACTTTTTGCGCCATCTGCCCCTTCTCCAGCTACCAATTTTCTTATAAGAGTGTCTTCAGCTTCTTGAAACGGTATTTCTTCCACCTTGCTTATTATGATGTGAAACCTTTTAACACGGTGCTTGCTGCCCAGTTCTGCGTAGACCTTTTCAACGGCATGTTGAGGTTTAACCGCAGCTACTTCTTTTTTGAAGCTGGTTTTAAGGTTCGGCTTTCGAATTTCTCCGGTAACTCTGAAAACTTTCAACTCGCTCATCTTCCTTCATTACACCCAAAGCATGTCCAATTATAAACATTTCTGGTCCAGTTGTCAGCGAGCCAACAAGAGCCGCGCGGCTATTACAAACCAGCCCTGTTCCCACGTATGGAATTCCACAGTTAACTGTGCCTACGTCAACGGGAACCTTTAGGGCGTCCTCTAAGATTTTGCGTTCAGAATCCCTCAGCAGTGGATGCGCCAAAACACCCTTATTTGTTGCAACCGCCAAAGAGCCCACATAAGGCAGCTGTGCAATCTCGCATGGGACGGCTTCAACGCCAAGAGTTTCGGAGATCTTCCTAATCTCGACGGGCTTAAGCCTTGGGTCGACAACCGCGCCATAATCGTTTGCTAAAACCATGTTTCCATACGCAGTTTTTTTGGTTTCCATTATGGCTATGTTTCCGTCAAAAGAAGATTTTATGGCTTCGACCTCTTCTTCCCTCACGTAGTGGGGGAGTAAAATTCCATTAGAGTTTGCACAAGCCAGAGAGCCAACTAGAATTGAACCGCCTATGTTTGTGTGTACCAGTTTAACCCCCAGCCAATAACTCAGCTTTTCAGCTTTTTTAACAGGGACAAATTTGGGCAGGATGAGGATTTTCTCTGTGGCTAATGAATAAACGCCTATACTTGCGCTTCCGAAAAGGCTTGTCTGGTAAATTGCCACATCAGTCTCCTTCAGCCAAATAAACTGTCACGTTGCCTTCCTTATCCTTTGCGGCTTTTATACGGATTTTCCGCGGAGGCTTCTCTATGCCTCTGCTCCAAATTTTTTCGTTAACCTCATTACTTATGATCAGCCTTTTAGGCTCAGTTTCCTCTTCCTCCGCTCCTATTTTGGCTTCAAGCTTCATATGTTTCTTAACAAAATCCCTCAAGATCCTCACGGCTTTGGGAGCCCTTTTGTTCGGCGGCATAAGCCAAGCCTTTCCTAATGGGACGGTGTAAAATCTTTCCTCAACAATTTCCTCTTTAGCTTCCTCTTTTAACTTGGGCTTGGCTTCTTTAACCTCTTCAACAGCCTGCTTTTCAGCAACCTCCTCTAAGGGCTCTTTCTCCGCCTCTTCAGTCTTTTCCACCTTTGCGCTTGTTTCATCCGTTTCCTCAATGCTTTTTGTTTCTTCCATCAATTTTCACCTTAAGCCTTTATTTTCCGCGTTCTCCAATGCCGCCTTTTGGGATGCGTTCTGAACTTCCCAAGCGTTTTAACTACAACCCACGTTGGAACCGCCCTTTTCTGTTTTCCCGCCTTCGCAAGCCTTCTCTTTTTAGCTGCGGGTTTGTTTCTGGCCATTTTAAACCCTTCTTATTTTTGTTTCACGCCTTCCAGCCTGAATTTGAATCAATATTTGTTTGAGCTGCTCATCCGTTAATGGTATGGGCAGCCTTCCCTTTTGGGCAAGCTGGATTAGCTGCAATTCCAGCTGAGACGTGAACTCCGGCTTAACTAGTTTTAAGTTTGCCAGTCTCTGCCGGGCTTCCGGAGTCAGTATGCTCTTTAGTATGGCTTGCTTCTGCATTTCTAGTTGCTGCTCCATTTGGGCTTTCTGCTGCTCTTCCGCCAGCCTCCGCTGTAACGCTAAAAGTTTTCTTTGCCGCAGTTCTTCCAGCTCTTCCTCCGACACATTATTCACCTTGATATTTAGCTAAACCCGGGATTTCTTTCAGCAACTCCTTTTTAACTTCCTCCGCTACCTCTTCAAGAAGTTTCCTTCCTTTCCTCGTTATTATTCTTCCCTTATTCTGAAACTTTTCAACTAATCCAGCGGCTTCAAGTTGCTGCAATGCCTTTCTTATTATAGCCCCACCAGCCTTAACAGCGTGTTCAGGTCTAACCCCGTAATCTTTTCTTCCTCCATACTCGGCGCGAAGCCTTTCCATGCCCACCGGGCCATTAACGTAAATTTTTCTGAGAAGAGATGCGCAGCGGATATACCACCAATCTGGGTTTTCAGGAGGCCTCTGGACATGGGCTCCTGTTTTTACAATGCTTGCCCATGGAGGCGGCGCCACTTCGTCGACATTTTCCTTTAGGTAGCTAGCCAATTTCTGAATGAACTCCCGCGCTGGAACATCGTTTGGAGTTGGCAATTCTCTCCATTCCTCTTGTTTCCTTTCAGTAATTCAACAAGCCAAATATAAAGGCTTTCACTTTTTAATCCTTTTATCGACGTTTATAAAGTATAAAAGTGTGTCCCCTAACTTCAATCAAAGTGGCCCCGGTTTGCTTTGCAATTGTTGACGCTATTATGCTGGCTTTATCCTCATCCAAGGCGCTTTTCAAAATTTTAATTTTCACCACTTCTCTGGTTTTCAACTGCTTTTCGATTTCTCTGATTAATTCCTGTGAAACTTGTCTTTTACCTACCCAAACTGTGGGCTTTTCTCTGCCAAATTCATTCTTAATGCGGCGTCTCATACCAGCCGTAATATTGCTCATGGTTTAGTCTTCCTCTTTAACGGTATTCGTGCATGTTTGCCGCATCTCAAGCATGTAATCACAACGTGAGGTTCCCTTCGCTGTTTTATGCGGACGCGGCAGTTCACCCCGGGCAAAATAAACCCTTTACAATTGCGGCATACTTGGCGCCTATACTCCTTGGGAAGGCGAACTTTGGCAGCCATAGCAATCCTGCGGGCAATATTAACGTAACGCTGAGCTAAATCGGGGTCTTCATGATAGGTTTCCCTTGCCAGAAGAAAAAGCGTCCGGATGCGCTGCATGGCTATACGTTTAACAGTGGTCTCCACCTTATATCTCCATCTTTAAAGCGTGTTCAAGGTTATTATAAAGTTAGCCTTGCTGGTTTAACGTTTATTTACTGACAGTTCCTAAAATGGTATAGAGGCGCCTTTAAATGCTCAATCAGGAAACGGTTTCACGTCAGGAACTGGGCATAGTTAAAAACATTGGTCTTATCTCAGACACGCATATCCCCGTCCGCGCTAGAGAACTTCCAAAACGGGTTCTTGAAATTTTCGAAAAAGTCGATTTCATAGTGCATGCAGGCGACCTGGTGGACCTGTCAGTCATCGACAATCTGGAACAGATTGCACCCGTTTTGGCTGTTTATGGAAACATGGACGGCCCTGAAGTTCGTGGAAAATTGCCAAAAATGACCTCTGTTAAAGCTTTAGAATGGAAAATCGGGGTTACACACGACCCTGGAACCCTTTTCGGAATGGGGAAAATGCGGGAAATAGTCAAGCAAAACGGTTTTAACGTTCTTGTCTATGGGCATACGCATCATCCAAACATAAAATGGGAAGGAGACATCCTGTTTATTAATCCTGGAAGCCCAACAAATCCCCTGCCGCCTTTTGTAGCCAAGCCCACGGTGGCTTTGCTGAAGGTAACTAGAGAAAAAATATTCCCTGAAATAGTTCAGCTTTGAAAATGGGGAAGAATCTGCGAAGTGGAGTAGCCCCGGCTCCTTGTAACCTGCAGATGGATGCTGGAATGAAACATAAAGAGGGGAAGTTCTATGTTGCCGATTGCACATTAGTTTCTGTACAGTACACGCCTTGGGCTGTAGAGATTGTTATTCGTACGGGTGTACCTACATCGTAAACGATAATGTTGCCAGGATTGACTATGTAGAACATTATTGTCCAACCTGACTTTAATATAAAGTCGTCTCCAGCCACTTGGAACGTGTAGCTTTTGTCACCTATTGTAACCGTGTTTGTTCCAGTTTTGGTGAAATTTGAGACATATGGCATGTCTGCGGATAAAATGTCCCTTGTTTTGTTGTAGACTATGTAGGTTTCTGTTCCGTTCCAGACGCACTCTTGTCCCTTAATTGTGATTTTGCTTAAAACAACGTCTGTGGGGCCGTTATTTATTACAACGAGGCATCCCAGGGAGGAAGTGCTGTTTATGTACCATAAATGACATTTTGTCAGGTAAAGGGACTCCCTCTGCGCTTGGTTACTCGTGACACTAACGGCAAAGGTTGTTACAACAACGGAAAGCATAACCGCAACCACTAGAATAATCAAGTTCGCCACTGGAGTGCCCAGAGCCAACGAATTCTTAAGGAGTTTATTCAAGGCGTTCCCCTCCTCAACCCTTTGTCGTGGCTTATCTTAGGGGAGGCGGCGGATGAGGCCATTTTAAGCGTCTGGGGGTTTTCCTGGGTTATATAAAGGTACGTTAAAGACTTGCACTGGTAGATTATCTGCGCACGGTTTCGCTTTTCAATGTAGCTTAACAAATCCAGGTACTGTTGCTCGGTGCCTTTCAGAACCAAAGCAATGTAGTAGAGGGGTTTCGTCGGGTCGATTTTTTCAACATTTCTTTTCATTCTTTCTTTCGCTCCTTTAACGTGATGTTCAAATTATATATTGAATATTACGAATTAATAAATATTTCTGATTCGAATATATAATCAAACTCTAAACACATGCCCAAATCTCTGCAAAAACTACATCAAAGCCGACAAAAGCCTATAGGCAATTCCGCCAGCAAGAAGCGCGAGGGCCACGTTGATAAATGCTATGGCTAAGGTTTTCTTCCATCCGAACTCCCTTAGAAGCGCGGCTATTGTTGCAATGCACGGTATATAAATCATGGTGACCAAAGCGAAAACTATTATCTGCACAGCCGTCAACGAGCCCAGCGGTATGAGTCCCGCAAGCAGAATTAGGGCAAGTTCTTTGCGTAAAACCCCAAATATCAGGGGGATCCCGGCCTCTGTAGGAAGTCCCAACCATCCGCTTATGAGCGGCTGCGCCCCAGCTGTAATGTAGCCTATCAAGCCCATAATGTCTAAGGCTGCAATTGTTAGGCTTCCAGCAACTATTATTGGGAAGGCTATGTAAACGAAGTCTTTGGTTTTAACCCATGTTTTGGTTAATATGTTCCCTAGTAAAGGCTTTTTGTATGGGGGCATCTCCATGATGAGGCCTATAGGCTCTCCGGGTAAAGCCTTGAAGGCAACCCTACCCACAATGAAAATGAGGATCAAGTCTAAAACATAAAGGGCTAGGGCTACGTGTAACCCCACGAATCTTCCAACCAATCCCAGAATAACCACGGTTCTGGCGGCGCATGGAATTAGGGTGACGACAAAAGCGGCTAAGAAACGTTCTCGTTCGGTTTCCATGATTTTACAACCAATACAAGCGGGAACGCTGCAGCCATATCCGAGAATAAGGGGGATGAAGGCTTTACCATGCAAGCCAATCTTATGCATCAAGTTGTCCATGAGGAATGCTGCTCTAGGTAGGTAGCCGCTGTCCTCAAGCAGGGCGAGAATTATGTAGAAAGGCACGATATATGGTAGGGCTATGGTTACCCCAGCGATGAGTCCGCTTAAAATCCCCCTATGGATTAAGGCAACAGCAGTTTCTGGCAGGACATGGACGAGTATACTTTCAATATGTACGAACAATGTGCTGAGGGCGGATTCAAGAGCTGCCGAGAGAAAATTGCCCCCGATAAAAATTATGGTGAAAGTTGTGGCTAGAATCCCTGCCAAAATTGGGTAGCCCAAAACTTTATGGGTTGTTATGGCGTCAAGTCTTTGCTCCATGCTTATTCTTGGCGGAGCCTCAACGGTTGTTACTTCTTTTGCTATTTTGCCTGCGATGGCATATCTCTCAAAGGCAATTATGACTGGGGAGGGTTCGCCGTGGATTTTTTCTAGTTCGGCTGCAAGCCTATCCGCATGGCGTAAAAGGGAATAGCCTTTCTCACAGCCTTTAACTTTTTCAGCAACATCCTCATCTCTTTCTAAAAGTTTGACAGAAATCCATCTTGACGGGTATAGCTGGCAGAGTTGCGGGATCTCCCGTTCAATAAGCCTCTGAAGCTCCTGCACTGCCCTTTCAACCTCGCTGCCATACCTAACCCTTAAAGGCTCAAGACGTCTCTCGCCGCTTATGACTGCAATAACCGTTGAAAGAAGCTCGTTTATGCCGCTTCCAGTGATGGCTACTGTGGGAACAACGGGCACGCCAAGAGCCTCCGAAAGCCTACGCACATCAATCCTTATACCTTTCTTAGCTGCAAGATCCACCTGATTTAGGGCAACAACTACCGGCGCTTCAAGCTCGAAAAGTTGCAGCGTAAAATACAAGTTACGCTCAAGGGCGGACGCATCAACAACATTAATTATGATGTCAGGCTTTTCTGTGGCAATATAATCCCTTGAAACAATTTCCTCCATCGAAAACGCTGAAAGCGAGTATATGCCCGGCAAGTCAATCAAGCGGATAGTATAACCTTTAAAATGGAGGGTTCCCTCGGCAAGTTCAACAGTTTTTCCAGGCCAGTTTCCAACAACCTGGTTCAGGCCTGTAAGCTGGTTAAATATGGCGCTTTTTCCAACGTTCGCGTTTCCGGCAAGCGCCACCCTTAACTGTCTAGTCATGGGGTCCTGCCTTAACCGGTTTCACGAAAACCTTTGAGGCTACCCCGCGGCCTAAAGCAAGCGCAACTCCCCTAACTTCCACTTCCACGGGGCCTCCGAGGGAGCCCTTCTTGAGAAGTTTAACTTCGACGCCTGGGGTTAGCCCCATTTCGGCTAGGCGTCTGACAAATCCGAAGCCGCCTAAGGCTTTTACAATAATGCCTTTTCCCCCTTCTGGTAAATCAATTAAGGTTGTTATCCCTTCCCCTTCAGACGCTTTTGGTTCTTGGAGGTTTCTCTCGTTTTTGGTTGTCATCAGCTTTCCCCTACTGTTTTTTAACCCAAACGCTCGCGGCTTCTTTACGGCTTAATGTCTGTTTTCTTCCCTCGACGCACACAACCACGTTCATCCGCATTTTTCTTAAAACGCGAACTGTGGCGTTTGGTTTTATTCCCTTCCTTGCTAGTGCAAGAAGCGTTTCCCTTTTCTCGTTGATTATCTTTGCAACGGTGCATGTCTGGTCGGATTCCACGTCGGTTAACGGGTAACCCTCAACGTCGCTGACTTCGCCGTCCACCGATGGTATGGGGTTTCCATGGGGGCAAAACTTTGGATAGCCGAGGCGCCTCTCCAACAATGAAGCTATGTCCTCGCTTAGCGCGTGTTCAAGCCTACAGGCGGTTTCGTGAACATCGCACCATTCAACCTCCAGAATGTCGGTGAGCAGCCTCTCCGCAAGCCTATGCCTCCTGATTATGTTTAGGGCTATCTTCTCGCCCTCTGCAGTAAGCCTCACACCCCTATATGGAGTGTGCTCTATCAAACCATGCTTTTTTAAATGGGCTATAGTGTTGGTTATAGACCCAGGTACCACTTGCAACTCTTCCGCTAACTCCATTGTTTTTGCAACCCCTTTCCTCTTTTGAAGCTTGTATATTGCCTCAATGTATTCTTCAGCCTCCTGCGAAAATTCGCCAGCCAAAGCGCAAACCTCGATGACTTTACGAGACCTCGTAATTTCACACGCGAACATAAAAAGCTTTCGGCTCTCCGAAAATAAACGAAGTTTTTATATACAAGAAAACCAAGAGCCGCCAACCCAAAATACAAAGCTCCCACGACACCTTTCGACATGGAAAACTGTTGAAAAGCCACTACATTGAATGTTAAGATCTATGGTGAAAGCTTCAATGCGCAGGAAAATTCGTCTTTTTCATACCAGTGTAAAAATGACGAATATACCCTTTTTGGCATAAAAATGATTAAAACCAAAGAAATCTATAATTTAAGCATGGAATTTTTTGCAAAATCCTTACAACCATCATACCGTGAGTAATAAATAATTACGCGAAGTAAGCTTCAACTAGGAACATGGAATCCTGAAAATAACCCAGTAAGGCGAAAAGCCCATCGGGTTTCTTAGGATGGATTTACCGGATATGCCGTTTTGAAGAGTATTTCCATCTCGGCGTAGAAATCGCCTACAACGGAAAAGCGGAAAACCTCATAAAACAGCTTGAAGCCCATAACAATGGTGCTGTGCAGAAAATTCACAGACGCTAAACCGCCGCCCTTTCGTTGTGGGCTTGTAAAGGCGAAAAGAAGCGGAAACAGATGGGGCGCATTCCCATATTCCTGGAAAGCGACTTAACAACTGCCTTGCCATATTTTTGCAATAAACAGTACTGCGTAGTCCAGTATATTTTAGCAAAATACCTGTTTCTAATGTTTCCGCTTCTTTTCGTCATTTTTACACTGTTTTGAGCTTTATCCGGAAAGGTTTACGCCTGAAAAGGTTTTGGCTGTCAGCGAGAGAACATTACAAGTCTTTTTGAGAAGGCTTGGGCAAGGTTTGGCTCCTACACAGCCAAAACATGGAAGAAAATATCAGCTATTCTCATGGAAAAGTATGATGGAGACCCAAGAAACATAACCGCCCAGCCCTTAACGATTAAGGAGATTAAAGAAAGGCTTTCAGATTTCCCCTTATTTGCGAGGAGCTAAACTGGCAAACTTCTATATTCGCGCCATGGGCGAAACAAGCCTCTTCAAAGTCAAAGTCCTAAACGAGCTTAACATGCTAGTCGACAAGCAGATAACACGTTTCACGGTTTACACAGGCGTTTTAAGGCTTAAAAGCGGAAAATTTCAAGGATGCGCCAACGACGACCCACTAAGAAGCCTAATACAAGAAAGAAGCATGGCGAAAAGCAGCCAAAACCATAGGCATAGCTCCGTGGCAGCTCGACGAACCCATATGGAATATAGGCTCAAAACTATGCACATACAGAAAATGACGATGTCCCGTTGAGGTTCACTGCAACAAACAAAATGAATAACATTCAAAGATAACTATATGATTTGGGAGGCATAATGGTTGATGTACCCGTGTTCTATCTATTATGCATAGGCGCTGGAAATCCAAAGACGGTAGAGTACTTGTTAAGCCCACCAGCCACAACCATGACTTCTCACCCTCATGAAACCCTAAAGGGGAAGGCGATAACAGTTTTTGAGGGTATTCCATTTTCCAATGCAAAAATCTAGAGGGGCTATCAATTTTAACAGATAGCAACAAGGCTAAAATTGACTTCTCGCTTTTGAGTGGACTGCACATGAACCGCTTTGAATGGGCAGACGGCAAGTAAGGGGCTTAATGGTTGAGCAGTTGCAGTTGGTTGCTACTCTCCAGTTTCTCCAATCACTTGAATTATTACCGTTCTCCTTCGTGGGTGCACGTCGGTTTCTACGAAAATTAGCGATTGCCATGTTCCAAACTCCACCCTACCATTGATTACTGGCAAAGTTTTGTCTGGAGGCATTAGTATGGATCGCAAATGGGAATGAGCGTTAGAAGGGTGCATGTAAGCGCCGTGTTTGGGAATAAGCTTTTCAATTAAATTTTTGATGTCATTTAGTAGGCCATATTCGCTTTCCGTTAAAATGAGCACTCCAGTTGCATGGGGAGCAAAAACATGCACTATGCCATTTTTTATTCCCGACTGGGAAACCGTTTCTTGAACCCTGTCCGTTAAGTCTATAAATTCGATTTCTCCTTTGGTTTGGAAAGTGTAACTTTTGTTGAAAACTTTAAAATTTGCCATGCGTGCTTTCCCCGCTTTAGATATCTGCTCCCCCATGAAGCCTTTTGAACGTTTTGGTGGGGTGCCTGTTGATGCTTTTGTATACAACTTAGAGGAATTCATTGTTTAAGCCTAAAAAGGCATGGCTGCAAAAACGCCTTTTTTGAGCTTATTTTCTGGGAGTACGCAAGTTTGTTTTATTTATTGTAGGTTAAATGTTGAGTTTTTTCGACTTGTTTAAGCATTATTTTTACATCATAGTTATTTTGGTAATGTAGATATTACTACGCATTGTTATGTATCACCACAATCACCAGTCTGAAGCCAAAAACCGCCGTATACAAAAGCATCAACCAAAGTCAACCCTTCGTGGAAGAAGAAGGACGCTTTGTCTCTGAGGTTTACCTTTTCCGCTGCTAGACTTAAACCCTCCATAGCACGCAACAAAACCCAGAACCCTCCGCGTCCAGAAGACGTCGAAGCTTAAGCGAAACAGCGCCCACTGGTTTGGCATGGAGATTTTTGTCAGTCTCTTTATGAGGTTTCGGAAAAGTCCATAAGGTAGGGTTTACAGCCTTGGGGAAAAAGGCTTAAAAAGGCTTATTTTGCAAATTTAAGCCTGAATAGAGGCTAAGAGTTCTGTTATGGTTGTTGAGAAAAATTGGCGAAAGGGCTTAGATGCTGGTTCAGTCGGCTTCGACGTTTAAAATCCGCGTTTACCGCAAAAAACTTCCTTTTTTCAAAGTTTTTCAGGAAAAGGGCATGTCGCAAATCGAACACTTGCAAGATCACGCGTCCATCCCCTGTTATTTTCTTTATTATATTCCCATTTTTGAAATAACCGCTATAATAGGTTAAGCCTCTAATATCATGCTCATCGGAGTTGGGAGAAGGCTTAAGAAAGGGGTTAAGTTTGTCTGTTGATTATTTTGGAAAAGACTTCGAAGTGATTGAAAGAAAAGTTAACGGCAAAAACGTTAGAGTTGCATGGGACTGGAAAAACTTTGAAAGCACCAAGGGCTTTCCCGTCGACGACAGCCTAATAAACTGGGTTATAGGACAAGACCAAGCCCTAAAAGAATGTTTCCTCTGCCTCGACGAGTGGGTTCACAAACTTAAGCATCTTGAACAAAACAGATGGTATGAAAGCTGGAGCAGCCCAGACAAACCCAAATCATCAGCTAAAACCCTAATCAGCCCCGGACCATATCTTCTCCTCCTAGGAGACCCTGGAACGGGTAAATCGCTTATTGGAAGGGCTTTAGCTGAGAAACTCACCCAAATCTATAAGGAGAACGGCATAAAACTTTTCGACGTTTTATGCTGGAAAAACCCTGTTCTGCCAAGTCAGCCTAAAATATCCATTCATGAGGCTGGCGTTGGAAAGAAGATAATTCAAAAAGAACAGCTGAAGGAGCTTAAAAGAAAATTTGTAACTAAAGTTGGCTTAAAAGTCTTACAAATATTCCTAATACTAATGGGTTTGCTTTTAATGTCCGTGGGCTTTTACCTCATGTATCAAGCATGGCAAACATGGAACGAGAATCCCCTCTTTTTAGGCGAATCAATACGGGAATATTACGGACATAATTTCCAAGAATATTTCATAAAAAAATTTGTAGACATCGTGCCCATAACCTTCATTCCCGGCGGAAGCCTAATCTTCTTCGGAGTTTTCATATGGTGGTTTTCCAGGTTCAGCGGTTCAGCAGTCCTAAAAGGAATTGGCGGAGCCCAGCAAAGCGATGTCCCAAAACTTATAGTTGACAACAGCTCTGGACATGCCCCCTTCGTTGACGCAACAGGCCACAGAAGCGCGCAACTATTTGGCTCCATAGCCTGGGACCCCTATCAAACGGGCGGCTTAGGCACTCCGGAGCATCAAAGAGTCACAGCCGGCGACGTCCATAGGGCTTCCATGGGCATACTGTTTATTGACGAAATAAAAAACCTTGACCCCGAGGATGCCGTAACCCTTTTAACCGTGCTAGAAGAAGGACAGTTGCCCGTAACCCTTAGGAGCCGATGGCACGGCGGAGATACGGCGGCCATGGCTGTCGCAACCGAACCAGTTCCAGCGGTAACCTTTCTTGTGGGCGCGGGAAACTTTGACAGCATAAACCAGATTCACCCAGCTTTAATGGATAGAATTTACGGTTATGGCAAAGTTGTGAGGATGAATAATGACATGCCTAACACTGTAGAAAACAGGCGGAAATATGTTCAGTTCATAGCGCAGGAAGTTAAACGTTTCAACCTTATACCCTTCAGCAGAGAAGCCTGCGAAGAAATAGTTGAAGAGGGCAGAAGGCGAAGCAACAAGAAAGATGCGTTAACAACGAGGTTCAGACCCCTAATTTCCATTATTAAAACCGCAGCAACTCTCGCCATGAACGAAGGATGCAAGGTTGTTGAAAGGAGACATGTCCGCGAAGCCATAGAAAACCACTGCAAAACTATCCAAAGACAAATCCTTGAGCATGAAATTAGCGAAAGGGGCAAACTGCTGGAAATAAAACCTGAAGGAGTAAAGCTTGGGCAGATCTACGGCTTAGCGGTAGTTAGAGACCCCTACAGCGGAGAAATGACTGGCAGCGTTCTATGCGTTAAAGCACACATGGTTAAGAGAAGTGAACTTCCGAGGAACTACCCGATTAAGGGCTACTATAAGGTTACCGGTGTGGCTAAAGGACAAAGCTTCATTGCGGACAGCATAGCAAAAGTAAGAAGCGTCATCCTTCAAAAGTACGGAATAGACATAGCCCAGGACTATTTAACCCACATAGATTTCGCCCAGTCTTACGGTGTGGACGGCCCTTCAGCAGGCGTAACTATGGCTATACTTCTTTGCTCCCTTATTGAAGGTAAACCAATTAGGCAGGATGTGGCGGTTACGGGCGAAATAAACCTTGGGGTAGGCGACAAAATCCAAGTGACTGCAGTTGGAGGAGTCTACGAAAAAATTAAGGCGGCAGAAGCTTGGGGCTTCAAGAAAGTTGTAATTCCCCATAAAAACTTTGAACACTCCATTGATGTGAGGGACTACAAGATTGAGGTTGTGCCGGCAGCCACTTTGGATGATTACCTAAAAGAGTGCCTTGTGGAAAAACCGGAACTAACCGTGCAGATGGAACCCCGCAAGAAACCCAAATTCTAAAAGGATATCGGAAAATCTTTAACCCCTTACCTTATTTTAATTCAAAATCGAGTGCCCTTAATGAGTAAAGAAATTGATAAAGAAGCCATTAGAAAATGGCGCAAAAGAGGATTCTACAGCGAAAACGTCCTTGTAAAACTTTTACAAAAGAACGGCTACAGGGCTGTTCGAATTCCGGTAAGCAACCCAAGCCTCAACCCCCTGCCAGACGTCATAGCAAGAAAAGACGCGCATGTCTACGCTTTTGAAGTTAAAAACGCCCGTTATTACGCTTATTTCCCAAAACAGCAAATCGAAAAACTCTTCAGATTCCTCGATGAACTCATCCCAACAGAGAGGCCGTTCAAACACGCAGTGGTTGCAGCCCACCTTGGGAAAAAATGGGTTTTCAAGGAGCTTAAATGGAAAGATTGGGAAGAGGGAAAGCTTCCTGAAAAGGCTAGAATCCTAAAAAGGGATAGAGGAAACTTTAAATTATAACAACTGAAGTTTCGGGTGAAAGCCAAAATAGTGGTTCCGCTTGACGCGCAGCAAACCTACAATGGAAAACAGTTGTTTTGAACGAGTTCTAGGCGAAATAAATAAAACTTACTTCTATGATTTCAGATTTGCATGGTGAAAGTCGTGGAGCAAGTTCAAGGAATAATAATGAATTATAGAGTTGGACCTAAAACTCAAAGGTCTAAAGAATGCATAATCCATTTCCCCCATGTTAAATCCGCCTCCGAAGCCAGTAGACTCATCGGACGCAAAGTGGCTTGGAAACAAGACAAGAACAAAATAATCGGGAAAATTGTGGATCTGCACGGCAAGAAAGGATTGGTTCGCGTAAGATTCAGAAGGGGATTACCCGGCCAAGCGTTGGGAACAACAGTAGAACTTATTGGTTAATAAGTTTTAAATTCCTTAAAAGTTTTCCCGCACTCGTAGCTGCTTTCTTCCAAAACACAATAAGCCTTCAATTAAACAGCATAGTCCTCCAGCCAAACTTCTCAATGCTGCAAAAATGATGAGCGCTTAATTTTTATTTTTTTAAAGCAATTTTCTCAAGCAAAAGGAGATTTTTTACTGAAATTTTATATTTTTATTAAAAATTGGGAAATCATTCCTGTTGCTATTGACGAATCAATCAACTCTTTTTCTATTTCTAAGCTCTAAATTTCAAAAATTGCATTAAACATGTTAAAAAATTTCGCCGAAAAAGTTTTTCCTTAAAAATTTTGCCTAAGAACTTGCGAAAAACGCTTTGCAGAAATAATAAATAATTTGATTAGACTGCGATCTCGGAGGAAAATTAAATGCTTAAAAAGTATATGGAGAAGACGCAAAAATCTAAGGCCTTATATGAGCGGGCCAAAAATTTTCTTCCTGCTGGGGTCTCCTATGGGATCCGCTATTTTGAGCCATATCCCTTCTACACGGCTAGGGCAGAAGGGAGTAAGCTTTATGATGTTGACGGCAACGTTTATGTGGACTTTTGGATGGGGCATGGAACCGTTGTCGGATAGTTAACTTTTTATGACTATCCGTTCCACTTCAGCCTTTAAGGCTTCATGGGTGGCTTTCGCCGCCAACGGTAGAGGACGGCACATGGGAAGTTTATCCGCTATGTTCCAGGCGGCAACTATATGCC